>CAZAOB010000027.1:0-26027 GCA_964486635.1 uncultured Caulobacterales bacterium
GATCATGATCGAGCCGACCGTATTGATGTCGCGCGCCATGTTCTCGCGCGCGACATCCGCGGTTTTGACGCCGATATTCTGAACGACGGCGGCGTTTATTTTCAGGGACGGTTCGCCGCCGCCATCTTCATCGCCTTCATAGACAGGAATGAGATCCATCCCCATCGGCGACTTGCCGGGCTTATCGCGCCGATAGTTGGGATCCATCGGAGCCACCCAATAGGCGATCTTGCGTTCGCCGCCGTTCGCCGTTTCCACAGAGGAATGGCCGCCGCCTTGCCGCAACAGGAAGAATGCGCCCGCAGCGCCAATTGCGACCAATAAAATGATGATCATGCGAAATTTTGTCATTGATCGTCTCCTGCGAGATAGGTAAGCCGCGCCCACGCCTTGGCGCGTTCGACGCGCAATTCGAGGCGTTTCAGCTCCGCATCGAGTTCGGCGAGCTGGCTGCGGATAAGTTCGGGGAAGTCTGTAAGCCCGCCGCCATAAGCGGAAACGGAAGCGTCGGCGGTCTCATTGGCGCGCTTGATAACGGCGTCATCATACAGGGCGACGCGCCGGTCCAGTTGCGTCCAGTCGGCATAAGCGCGAACAAGATCGCGCCTTAGATCGAGCAATGTCGTTGCGCGATCGAGTTCCGCGGCGGACTTGTCTTTGCGGGCCGCCGACAAGGCGCGGTCCTGACGCTTGCCCGTGAATAACGGGATCGTCAGGCTTACGCCGACACTGGCGAAATCGGGCCGGTCGGCGCCGCGGGCGCCGTACCCGCCTTCGATCGCCCAGGCCGGTTTGTACGCTTGCTTTGCGAGATCAACATCCGTTTCTTCGACGCCGATCATGGCGTCTCTTACCCGAACAATTGGATGACGAACGAGACGAATTTCTATGTCATCTACGGTTCCGGGCGATATGAACGCCGGTAAATTATCCGGCGAAGGCCGCGAGGCGTTCGCGCCGATAAATCGCGAAAGCTCTGCTTCGGCCGTTGCGCGTTGTTGTTGCAATTCGGCGAGTTTGTCGTCCAGGAGCGACAGCTCAAGTTCGGCGCGCAGCACGTCCTGACTTGTCAGCTTGCCCTGCGCAAACGATGCGCTTAACGCATCAACGAGCTCACTGACCGCATTGCGGCTGTCCGCAACAAGGGCCTGCGCGTTAGCTGCATGAAATTTGTCCAGCCATGCAATCCGCACTGAGAGCGCGACATTGCGAACCGTCGCCTCGCGGCGCATGCGTTCGATTTCCGCCTCGCCCTCGCGCTTTTCGCGGTTGAGCCGCAACGTCGAACCACGCGGTATTTCCTGACGCAATCCCACCTGCGCCTGCGTCATCGGCTCCTGGCCGAATGCGAATGTATCGATTGGTACATTTGCGAGCGCAGTCCGCAAAGTCGGGTCCGGCAATTGTGAGTCTGAAACGGCGCGATCTTCCTGCGCCGCGGCGCGCGCTTCGAACCGAGCGTAGGCCGGGTCTTCGGCGGTGACGGCGATCTCAACCGCTTCGCTCAATTCCAGCGGTTGACCGGCGGCGTTTGCATTCGCCAATGCCAGTCCAGCGATAGCCGCAGCCATCGCGCTAATAATCTTTAGCATGATAATTCTCAAATCTGAGCACGTTCAACAAGCGCCCCGCGCGCCTTAAAGGCGCGGCGACGGTGACGGCGTCCGCACTAAATTGCGGGCATGCTCAGATTCGAGGAGGCGGCGGGTCTAGATGAGAGGGTGTTGCAAGCCCCGAATCGATTTGCGGGATTGCATATTGCACTATGCGAAAGGCCGGTTCTTGAGCCGCTGACAGGACCGGACCTGAATAAAAGCCCGGGCAGGCAAGCGCGCAGGCGGCGGCGCAGCCGGCGTCATGCGATTGCTGGGGCGCGCCGTCCATATCCGCGCAATCGCCCGAACCCATGCCGGCCATTTTCATTGGCGCGTCATCTGACGTCATCTCCGCCATCTCCATATCGGAACCCATGGAGACGCAGGATGCGAGCGCCGCCGCTGGAGCGACAGCCATCGACAGCATCAGGGTTATGAACAGCAGTATCCGCATTGCATTGAATATTTGCCCGCCTAGGCGGATTGTCAATCGGGCAAATATGTATGCGCTGGCTGAATAAATTCTAAATAGCCGTAAAACCTTGTGAAGCCTGCCTCGAAACCCCGGGCGGAAAAGCCCCGTGTTCAATTTGTGCGCCGCGTTCGGATCGGCAGTCATGTTGGGCGCGATGGCAAAGCCCCCTGCCGATAGAAACGATAACTCTTCGCAACTGCGCTCACCCATATGTGAAAGCCGAGCGAACAATGGATGGCCGCATGATCCGCCCGCCGCCTTAGGAATTCCATATTCCTCATTGAAAATGTTGGTATCGGAAGCGAATTTTATATGCCTGAATACTCGTTTAACATTTTTCGTTTGACCGTGCTGGCGGCGTTTTCTTTGAGCGCATGCGTTACGGCCCCAGCTGGCGGCCCTCCAAACTCCGATGCGCCTATGCCCGCGGGCGGGTTCGCCTCAACGCTGCATCTCTGCAAAGGCAATCACATCGATAACGCGCCGCCGACAGATAGCGGGCGCCACATAATCAATTATCGCCCGTTCGCGAATGTTGCTGGCGTTTCGCTGGCGCGTGCGCCGGTTCGGCGCGCCTGTTTTTCATCAGGGTTCGGCTTTCGCCACGATCGGCCGCGACGACATAACGGAATTGATCTGTCTACGGGCCACCCTCACGCCGTCTACGCGGCCGCGGACGGCGTCGTTGAAGAAATGCGAAGCGCCGGCGGCTACGGCAAAATGCTTTTAATACGCCATAACGGACGTGTAAAAACGCGTTACGCTCATCTTTCAGCTTTCGCCTCTTCGATGCATGTCGGCCACGACGTTCGCCAAGGCGACGTTATCGGAAAAACGGGCAAGACAGGAAATGCGGAGGCGGTCATTCTGCATTATGAAATTATTTTTGACGGCGAGCCGCGGGATCCGATGGCAGTCGGATTCTGATTTCCGTCCTAATCGATGATCTGATCACGCGTCTGCCGGCGCGACCTTTTTTCTATTGCTTCTCCATAGGGCAAGACTCCGCCGCATTTTGATGATCAGTAAAATGAACCCGGACATCGAGACGAAAATAGCCATGCCGGCGGCGGTGATGAGCAACGGATGATTGAAATCAGCGCCGTCGTCATAGTCCATCACATGGAGTTTCCAGAAGAAGTCGAAAAGACGCCAGGTTTCTGAACGCCGTGCCGTCACCTCACCTGTCGATGGATCGATATATATTGTTGTTTTGTCGTCATCATTGAACTGAACGCGCCAGACGGGTCCGGATTTGTTGTACTCTGTCGGCGGCGATTCAACATATTCGGTAGATTGAATGTCAGCGCTGCCGCTAAAATCGCGCTCGGCGATCACGCGCGCCGTCGATTCATCTATGGGCGATAAAATCGCGCCATTGCGGGCGTCGACAATCGCAAGTCCATCATCTTGCCTGATTATTCTCCAAACGGGCAGCCCCAACATCTCACCAAGCGCTGCGGATTTCACAACAGAAACCTCGGCCGCCGTGGTTGCTTCGCTAAGCGAAAGCAATCCTTCAACATCAAACGGCTCAACCTCGTGCTGCGCGATTTTGTGTTCGCCGCGCACGATTTCAATCGGAATGGCGCTCATAACAAAGCCGCCGGCGATCCAGAGAACGATCTGCAATCCGACAATCAACGCGATCCATTTGTGGACGCGTACTATCCACTTTTGAACGCTCATGATTTGCGCCTATGGGAGCTGATCGAGGTCGACAGTCAGCGTCGCATAGTCACTATGATAAACGCCGTCGGGTTCATCGGGCAGCGTGATCCAGACGGCCGATAACATGATGACGCCGGATAGGGCATCGGTAACAATAATCTTGCCGTCTTCATCGGTTGTGACTGACGTCGTTTCGCCATCGAGCGGAACGATTGTCACCTGCTTGCCGGCGAGCGGATCACCATCGAGGAGTAGTTGAAATGAACGGTCAGCCTTTGCGACGAACTCCAGCTTCTGCTCGACCGACGATGCATGATTTTCAAAATCGTTGCAGGTCTCAATACAAAGGAATGTCTTTGCGTGTTTGGCATAGCTACGCTGGAGCGCCGGCGAACCGGGCAATGCCTCGAATGCAGCAATGACCGCTTCGTCCGCTTCGATTTCGTCCAGATAAAGCTCAACATCTTTGGGGGGAATCTCGCCCGCGCGCGGTTTGCTGCTGATGGCGACGACAGCAGCGCCGGAATGCCCGGCGGCAAACCGCATTGTCAGCGCGGTCTCACCTTCCTCAAATGACACGTCTCTAATACTTTCATCGCGGATTGAGGCCGAATAATACGCAATACGGTCTTCCGCGGGCCCGCTTTCCATGTCCGGGAAAGCAATGGCGCTTGTCAGCGCGACGCTGACGGTTTCCGCTTCGGCGTATTGGAATTTATCCGGCAGCAGAAACGTCTGATGGGCGTGTGCGGAAACGCTCAGAATTGCGCTCGCCAATACTACTCCCGGAATTAGAATTCGATTTCGCCGAACCAGACTTTTAGCTCGACGCTTACAATTAGATACTTTCACATTTCCCTCCGCGACGCGCTCACGCGACGTCCTTATCGTTTTGTTTTCTCGAACAAATCTACCAGTTCCGAAAACTTCTCTTGTTGCGCCTTGGCGCTGCCGGTTTTTATGGCCTCGGCAACGCAATGATGGGCGTGGTTTTTCAGGATTTCGCTTTCCGCCCGTGATAACGCCGATTTGATCGCCTGCACCTGATGCAGGATGTCAATGCAATAGCGATCTTCCTCGACCATACGGGCGACGCCCCGAACCTGGCCCTCGATACGGTTCAAACGTTTGATGATGGCGGCTGAATCAGACATGAGCATCCGTTATTGACATATACCCTTTGGGGGTATAAATAGTCGCGTCAGAAAGGTTGGTCAAGGCGTGATCACTGGCGCATTAAAGTCTGCCCTCTTTGCAGCGTTGGCAATCCTGCTCAGCGCGGGACACAGTGTCTGCGCCGGCATGATCGCCGAATCAGCGCCCGTTGCGGAACACCAGCACAACGCTACTTCAGTTCACGATGATCGTGCTCGCCATGGTGACGAGCATGGCGATCACATGCGCACCTCCAAAAAATCAGCGCCTTGTGGTCCTGATCAACACGATTGTCAGCACTGCAAAACGGCGCAGTTTTTCAAAGCATCAGTAAAAGCGGAGACAGCTGCTTCGTTCGCGCCGCCGCCAATCGAAAAAGCGGTTGGCGCCATAGTCGCCGCGCAGAACAGTAATTTTTTTGCAGACAGAATTACTCGGTTCTCTAATTTGTGGCGCGGTCCGCCGAAGGCGACCCCTGTCTCCCTGAAAATCCGGCTTCTGGTCTAGAAGTTTTATCTGCGCGTCCTCACTGACGCGCACGTACGCCGACCGTCTTGGCTGAGTCAGACGGCGGCGATGTTTGGATAACTGTCGCCAATTTTTATCGCGTCAGTCCCAACCTCAACCAACTAATCAACAATGAATTCTGTTCCTGAAAGGAAAACATACCAATGTCGAGACTCGTATTCACCACTGCGGCAGCCCTATTCGTGGGGGTGGCCTTGTCGCCTGCGTTCGCTGCGGAAGAGAAAATGCAAATGGACCATGACGCAATGATGACCAGCATGGACCATTGCGGGCTGCCGATGGGCGAGGGCGTGATCAACGCCCTTGATGTCCAGAAGTCGAAAGTAAATGTCACCCACAAACCGATTGAATCGATTGGCTGGCCGGAAATGAAAATGGACTTCACTGTGCTGAAGCCCATCGATCTCGCCGCCTTCGCAACCGGCGAACGCGTTCATTTCCTGCTCAAAGCCGAAAAAGACAAATCCTATTCGATCGCTGCGATGTGCTCGCTCGATGTCGAGGACGGCGCACACGAGGCGTGTATGACGCACATGCATGACGTTGCAATGACAGCCGCTGCCGACGACGGCCGTTCCTGCGACGTGGAAGGCATGGGCGACATGCCGGGCATGGATCACTCCGCCCATGAACAAGGCGAAGACGCGCACAAGGGACATCACTGAACTTAAGAGTGGCCCGCTGCTCTTTGGCGGGCCGTCTTTTCGCACTTTTGAGAATTGGAGATCACCCCGTGTTCACGAGACGACGTTTTTTAGAATCAACAATTGCCGGCGGCGTCGCCGCGAGCATTCCCGGTCTCATACCCGCATGGGCGAAAAGCGCTTCCGCTGGTAACAAAGGAATTTTCGAGCAGGCCGGCAATTCGTTCGACCTCACCGTTGGGCACAGCGCCGTCAGTATCGGCGGT
Organism: uncultured Caulobacterales bacterium; assembly: GCA_964486635.1. Lineage (GTDB taxonomy): Bacteria > Pseudomonadota > Alphaproteobacteria > Caulobacterales > Parvularculaceae > Hyphococcus. The sequence continues at coordinate 6,335 of CAZAOB010000027.1, forward strand.
CGGTCAGGGCACGCCGTCACAATCAACGGCACGTTGCCCGGACCGCTCTTGCGCTTTCGCGAAGGTGAGGAACTCTCCTTGCGGGTGATGAATACGCTCGAAGAGGACACGTCGATCCACTGGCATGGGCTTCTCGTGCCGTTCTATATGGACGGAGTACCGGGCGTTTCTTTCCCCGGCATCAAGCCCGGCGACACGTTCGAATACAGGTTCGCCCTACCCCAGAGTGGGACCTACTGGTATCACTCGCATTCTGGCCTGCAGGAACAAAGCGGCCATTACGGCCCATTGATTATCGATCCCGCGCGCCCGGACCCCGTTCAATATGACCGCGAATATGTATTGGTTTTGTCCGACTGGCTTTTCCAGCATCCGCACAAGGTCTTCGCAAAGCTTAAAAAGAGCAACGAGGTATATAATTTCCAGGAGCGCACCGTCGGCGACTTTATTGACGACGCCAACGACATGGGGCTTGGCGGTGTCATCAAAGACCGTGCCATGTGGGCACAGATGCGCATGTCAGCCACCGACATTTCTGACGTCACGGGCGCTGTCTACACCTATTTGATCAACGGGCATTCCACCGCGGATAACTGGAACGCCATCTTCAATGTCGGAGAGCGCGTTCGACTACGCATCATCAATGCGTCGGCGATGACTATCTTCAACTTCCGCATACCCGGCCTGCCGATGACCGTCGTCGCCGCCGATGGGCTAAATGTGCAGCCAGTCGAGACGGATGAATTCCAGATCGGCGTTGCCGAGACATACGACGTCATTGTCCAACCAAAGCGGGAACGCGCGTTCCCGATCGTCGCCGAGGCGATCGACCGATACGGCCAGGTCGTGGCGACCCTCGCACCCGAACCCGACATGCGTGCAACGGCGCCGCTCTTAAGAGAGCGACCGATCCTGACCCACAAAGACATGGGCATGGCGGCGATGGGTCACGAATCCATGGGCGGTATGGATCACGGTTCGATGGGACACGGCGCTGGGAGAGCTGGTTCGATGGATCACGGCGCCATGGACCATGGATCGATGGCCGATATGGAATCGCCGACCGCGCCAAAGGCTGAAATGGCGAGCATGACCGGAATGTCCGGCATGTCACATGCCATGTCTGGCGACGCGATGCAGGAGCACAATCACAAGACCGGCTTCGGAGTCGATAATATCGCCATGGCGCCGACCAACCGTCTCAATGAACCAGGTCTCGGCCTTGAAGACGTTCCGCACCGAGCGTTGACTTATTCTCACTTGAAAAGCCTTGAGCCGAACCCGGACAAACGCAAACCCGGCCGGGAACTGGAGATTCATCTGACCGGCAATATGGAACGCTACATGTGGTCGTTCGACGGCGTAAAGTTTTCCCATGTCGTCGACCCGATTGTTTTCCATGAAGGAGAACGGCTGCGAGTCACGCTCGTCAACGACACAATGATGACGCATCCGATCCATCTGCACGGCATGTTCTTCGATCTCGTCGTTGACGAAAGCGATCACAAGCCGCGCAAGCATACTGTCAACGTCAAACCCGGCGACAAGCTCTCTTTTGACGTCTCAGCCGATCATGTCGGCGACTGGGCGTTTCATTGCCACCTCCTCTTTCACATGCACGCCGGCATGATGCAGGTAGTTTCCGTCCGCCCGCGCATGGCGATGAACGATCATGACAACCACAAGGCGATGGATCATGGCGCCGGCGATCACCAATCCATGGACCACAAACAGATGAAACACGATGCAGCCGATCATGGTTCAATGGACCATGGGAGCCGTGATCATCAAGGTGTGGATCATGATGCGACGCGCGATGAAGATATGGACCACTCGAAAATGAATCATGGAGGGAAACACTGATGTTTCAATCCATGAAAAGCTCACTCGCGCTGGTCGCAGTGTTCGCCGCGACGTTCCCCGGCATACAGGCCTTCGCTCAGAGCGAAAGCTCAAACGATTCCCAAAGCGGCTGGTCCGCTGCGGACGAGTATTGGGGGGGCGCAGAAATGGCCGAGGCGCGCCGCGCCGTCCAAAGAGAGCATGGCGCGTCGAAGACGTTCTTTGTTCAGGGCGACCGACTTGAGTATCGCAGCAACGAAGGCAAGCCTTTGTTCCTGTGGGACGCCCAAGGTTGGTGGGGTGGCGATCGCAACAAGCTGTGGCTCAAAACCGAAGGCGAATATTCGTTTGACGAAAACGCCTTTGAAGAGGCGGAAGTGCAGGCGCTCTGGTCGCGCGCTTTCGCTCGCTACTTTGATGTTCAGGCGGGCGTCCGTCACGACTTCGCGCCTGGCGATGACCGCACCTTCGGCGTTCTCGGCATACAAGGTTTGGCGCCCTACTGGTTTGAAATCGACACCGCCCTCTTTGTCAGCGGTGACGGCGATGTTTCAGCGAGAATAGAGGCTGAATACGAATTGATGCTGACCCAGCGTCTCATATTGCAACCGCGCACCGAATTGAACTTCGCCGTGCAGGATGTCGCCGAATACGGCGTCGGCTCCGGCCTTTCAACCGCCGAACTTGGCGCGCGCCTGCGCTACGAAATCAAACGCGAGTTTGCGCCCTATATCGGCGTCGACTGGACGCGATCGGTTGGCCAGACCGCCGATTTCGTGCGCGCCGACGGCGGCGATCCGTCCAGCGTATCGTTCGTCGCCGGACTAAGACTGTGGTTCTAGGGAGGGACTTCAAATGGAAAACATTATTGAACCGAACATCCATCCAATACTTGTTCATTTCGCCTATGCGTTATCGATAACGGCGTTTATCTCTTATGTCTTGGCGTCGTTTACACCGTCAGGGAAATGGCGTGAAACGCTTCGTCCCGCTGCTGACTGGATGCTCGCTTTCGGCGCGCTGGCGATCATTGCAACTATCGCAGCTGGCTTTCAGGCGTATTTCACCGTCGCCCATGACGGGCCGTCTCACGCGGCGATGACAACGCACCGCAATTGGGCGGTGCCATCCGGCGTCGCGATTTTATTGCTCGCACTCTGGCGTTGGACGTCGAGGACAAAGCCCGCGTCTGTGATATTTTTGACTTTTCTTGCAGCCGCCGCGTTGTCGCTGTCTGTCACCGCATGGTGGGGCGGAAAGATCGTTTACGGTTATGGCCTGGGCGTGAAAAGCATGCCGACCGTCACCGGCGAGGGCCATGACCATGAACACGCCCCAGGCCAGGGCCATGGCGATGAAGCAACAGCAGAATCGTCGGGAGATCATGACGACGGTCATGATCATGGGACGGCGGACGATCACGAATCCGGTGAAGCGCATGAGCATGGCGACACTGCGAGTGCCGAACCGGGAACTGACAGCGCAGAGCCGGCAGCGGCATTTGACGCTGACAATTATCCTACGACTCCGGAAGCTGTCGTAGACGCCTATAGCACCGCATTGAAAGCAAAAGACGAGTCCGCAATTCGCGCCATACTTGCGCCCGATGTCATCATCGCCGAAGGCGGCGGCGCGGAACGCTCTGTCGACGAATATGCCGGCCATCACATGCCAGCCGACATGGCATTTACGGCGGCGGTCGATTTTTCCGTCAAAAAGCGCGACGTCATCGCCAAAGAAGACCTTGCGACCGTTATTTCGGAATCGCAGGTCCATGGAACCTTCCGTGGCGAGAACGTGCATTCGCGGATGATGGAAACCATGGTGCTCCGCCGCGACGACGATCGTTGGCGCATTGTCCACATCCATTGGTCTTCTGCGCCGATCACCGGCGAGCATGAGCACTGATGGCGGATCGCCAACGACAGAGCGATTACAAAAAAGGAAGCCTGACGCTTTCCGGAACCGTCGCGATGGGAACCGGCGTCATGATCGGCGCCGGCATCTTCGCTCTCACCGGGCAAGTTGCCGAATATGCCGGTCCATGGTTTCCGGCCGCGTTTCTGATCGCAGCTATTATCAGCGCGTTCAGCGCCTACACCTACATCAAGATGTCAAACAAATATCCGTCCGCGGGCGGCATCGCGATGATCCTCCACAAGGCGTACGGACAATCGGCGGTCACTGGCGCCTGCGCGCTGCTGATGGCGTTTTCTATGGTCATCAACGAAAGCCTCGTCGCCCGGACTTTCGGAACCTACACGCTGCAACTTTTTGACGCCGGTGAGAAGCAATGGCTCGTTCCCGTACTCGCCGTGGCTTTGATCGCGGGCGCCTTCCTGATCAACCTCGCCGGAAACAAATATATCGGTGCCGTTTCGAAGATCACCGCGGTCTTGAAAGTCGGCGGCATTCTCGCCTTTGCAGTCGCTGCCTTATGGGCGTCTGGCTTTTCATTTGAAGCTGCGACAACTCTGGAAAGTTCTGATTATTCATTTACCGGCTTCCTAGCCGGTGTCGCGCTAGCCATTCTGGCATACAAAGGTTTCACCACCATCACGAACAGCGGCGGCGAAGTCAAAAACCCTGAACACAATGTCGGCCGGGCGATTATGATATCTCTCGGCGCTTGCTTAGCTGTTTATATGGCGGTCGCTTTCGCCGTCGGTACGTCGTTGACAATTGAAGAATTGATCGCCGCCAAGGACTACGCCCTCGCCGAGGCGGCGCGTCCGGCGCTCGGGGGATATGGCGTCATTTTCACAGTGACTATTGCGATCATTGCGACGGCGTCCGGATTGCTGGCCAGCGTCTTTGCGGTGTCGCGTATGCTCGCCATGCTGACGGAAATGAATCTGATCCCGCACAGCCATTTCGGCATGCCGGGGCGCATTCAGAATCACACGCTTGTCTATACGGTCGTACTCGCCGCCCTACTCGCCGTATTTTTCGACTTGAGCCGCATCGCCTCGCTAGGCGCTATCTTTTATCTCGTCATGGACATCGCCATTCACTGGGGCGTTTATCGGCATCTCCGGCACGACGTCGGGGCGAAAGGGTGGATTCTCCTCAGCGCAATTGCGCTGGATGCAGTCGCACTCGGTGCATTCCTGGCGATTAAATCGGCGGCCGACCCCTTGATCGTATTCATCGGTATTGCCGCGATCATCGTCATTTTTGCGTTCGAGAGGTTTTATTTGCACCGCCTAAGGGGCGGTGGCGTCACGGCAGCGCAACATAAACATAACGCTTGACTATACCCCATAGGGGTATTATGTATGCCGCATCGACAGCCCACACGCCTTGGGCGATGGCTGGAATTCGACAGCGCCAACCTGACGCTGCCGACGAACAACGGAGGCACATCATGCGCATCGTTCCCGTCGGACACGCTCTGTCCATATTTTTCGTCATCACATTCACCCTCTGCATCGCATGGGGACTCGTCACGCCGCCCGCCATGCACATGCATGAAGCTTGGGAGATGATGATGCCAGGGTTTCACTGGTTATCGTTCCCGACGTTTCTGATCGGCCTTGCCTGGGCGTACGCCTACGGCTGGTACACAGCGATCATCTTTGTGCCGCTTTATAACCTGTTCAACAAGCACGGAGCCGCCGCATAGCCATGGACACGCACACTCATTGCCACGCCCATTCGGGCGCCGCTGAAGCGGCGCCCGAAAAATATGACAACGTACCAGACGGCTACAAAGGCACGGTCTGGACATGCCCGATGCACCCGCAGGTGCGCGAAACATCGAACACCGGATGCCCGATCTGCGGAATGGCGCTGGAGCCGGAGAGCGTTTCTCTCGATACTGAAGAAGACACTTCCGAACTCGACTCCATGACGCGGCGCTTCTGGGTTGGCGCCGCCTTGAGCATCCCCCTCTTCATCTACGCTATGGGCGATATCATTCCCGGCAAACCGTTCGAGGGATTGCTGCCCGGCGCCTGGCCGCAATGGATTCAATTCGCGCTGGCGACGCCAGTTGTCCTGTGGGGAGGATGGCCGTTTTTCGTGCGCGGCGTTCAATCCGTCCGCACGATGAATCTCAACATGTTCACGCTGATCGCCCTGGGCGTCGGTGTCGCCTATCTGTTCAGTGTTGTCGCAACGGTCGCGCCCGGTATTTTCCCAGATGCATTCCGCGGCATGCATGGGCAGGTCGCCGTCTATTATGAGGCCGCAGCGGTCATCACCACCCTCGTCTTGCTAGGTCAGGTGTTGGAACTGCGCGCGCGCAGCCAGACTTCCGGCGCCATTCGCGCGCTTCTGGAATTGGCGCCGCCTACCGCCCACCGCATCAATGAAGATGGCGCCGAAGTAGAAGTGTCGATCGACCATTTGCGTGAAGGCGATCGCTTACGCGTGCGTCCAGGCGAGAAGGTTCCGGTCGACGGGGAAATCATCGAGGGCAATAGTTCAGTCGATGAATCCATGGTCACCGGCGAGCCGATTCCCGTTGAGAAGAACGTCGGCGACAAGGTCACCGGCGGCACGGTGAACGGAACCGGCGGCTTTATCATGCAGGCCACGCGGGTCGGCGAAGACACAATGCTGTCGCAGATCGTCAAAATGGTATCCGAAGCCCAGCGCAGCCGAGCGCCAATCCAGCGGCTCGCCGACACCATATCCGCCTGGTTTGTTCCGGCGGTGGTCGTCATCGCTGTCATCACGTTCATTGTCTGGAGTCTATTCGGCCCGGAACCGGCGATGGCGTTCGCCATCGTCAACGCTGTCGCTGTTCTGATCATCGCCTGTCCCTGTGCGCTGGGGCTCGCTACGCCGATGTCAATCATGGTTGGCACGGGCAAGGGCGCTCAGAACGGCATTCTCATCAAGAACGCCGAAGCGCTGGAAACTTTTGAGAAAGTCGACACCATCGTTGTCGATAAAACCGGCACGCTAACAGAGGGCCGCCCGAAGCTTGTGCTCGTCGAGCCGCAACCGACGCTTACCGAAGCAGAACTCCTGACGCTTGCAGCCTCCGTTGAAAAGGGCAGCGAGCACCCGCTGGCGGCAGCCATCGTTGCAGGCGCAGAGGAGCGCGGGGCTGAAGTGAAGAATGCGACCGGGTTTGCTTCGGTCACTGGCGAAGGCGTCGAAGCTGAAGTCGACGGCCGCAAGGTGGCGCTCGGCAACGCGAAGATGATGAAACGCGTCGGCGCCTTTGACGACGCCATTGCTGCCGCCGCTGAAGACCATCGACGCGAGGGTCAAACGGTCATGTTTGTCGCCGTGGACGGAAAGTCAGCCGGCCTTATTGGCGTCGCGGATCCCATCAAGGAAACAACACCGGACGCTATCAGGGCGCTGCACAATGCTGGCGTCAAAGTCATCATGCTTACCGGCGACAGCCGCGCAACGGCGGAAGCGGTCGGCGCGAAAATCGGCATCGATGAAATCCATGCGGACGTGTCGCCCGAAGACAAAAACCGCCTCGTGCGCGAATTGCAGGAAGCTGGCGCGAAGGTTGCCATGGCGGGCGACGGCATAAACGACGCCCCCGCCCTCGCCCAGGCCGATGTCGGCATCGCCATGGGAACCGGAACTGACGTCGCCATGGAAAGCGCAGGCGTCACGCTCGTAAAAGGCGATTTGCGCGGCGTCGCCCGCGCGCGTCGCCTAAGCCAGGCGACCATGCGCAACATCCGCCAGAACCTGTTCTTCGCCTTCGTCTACAACGCGCTCGGCGTGCCGGTCGCCGCAGGCGTTCTGTACCCGGTCTTCGGCCTGCTGCTGAGCCCGATGATCGCCGCCGCGGCCATGAGCTTTTCGTCCGTATCGGTCATTGGCAACGCATTGCGGTTACGGGGTTTGAAGCTGTGAGCAGCGCGACGAGGACCGGTCGAGGTGATGCGCACACGCCGCCGCTCGGCCATCGCGCGCTGACGCCGCTTTACGATCTCGCCATTGCGGCGATTACGCGGGAAAAGACGTGGCGCGCAGCGCTGGTTAAAGCAATGGCCCCATCGCCCGGCGACCGCATTCTCGATATCGGCTCGGGCACTGGCAGTCTTTCCGTTGCGCTTTCTACTGCGTGCCCTCGCATTCGATATGTTGGCGTCGATCCCGACGCAGACGCTGTCCGGCGAGCCCGTCAAAAGATTGTTGGGCTGGAAGGTAACATTCGGTTCCACGAAGGATATTTCTCAGCAGAGGAGGAATATTTCAGCGAGCCGCCGAACAAGATTGTATCGAGCCTTGTACTTCACCAGGTTCCGCTTGCCGAAAAGTGGCGGATCATTGTCCAGGCCAGAAAAGCCCTTGCGGCAGGCGGCTCTTTTTTCATTGCAGATTACGGGCTGCAGCGAGGGATCCAGCGATTGCTGTTCCGGAGCACAGTCCAGACACTGGACGGCGTTGGAGACACCCAACCGAACGCCGAGGGAATAATCCCGAAGCTTCTGGAAAGCTCAAGGTTTTCTTCCGTGAATGAGACCGAGAGACTTGATACCGCCACCGGTACAATTTCGATTTACGTCGCACGCCTGACACGCTGTCGACAGTCGGATGGCATCGCCTAAGAAGAGTTATTCCATTGTGTCTGGGACTAGCGATTCAAAAATCCTGCCTCGCTTGCGAACAAAACGAAAAAATTGTCCCCAGAAAGAGCAGCAAAAATTTGGTACCCCGCTGGTACCCTGAAAAGAAACTCAGAATTTTAGAAAACTTTGGAGCTTCTTAAGGCGTTCATTTTCTTGAAGAAAATGGCGCGAGTGACGGGACTTGAACCCGCGACCTCCGGCGTGACAGGCCGGCGCTCTAACCAACTGAGCTACACCCGCGTGGGACAGGCGAAAAAGCCCGTCGGAGCGCGCGGTTTAAGATAGGGTTCGGGGTAGGTCAAGGGGAATATGGCCAGCGGGAGGGGAAACCGCAAAATCTGCAATCTGTGCTTCAAGACCTTGGTTAACAAAGTCATTTTTTGAACCCCAAACACTGGAGGCTGTCGCGCTGCCCCGGCTATAGGGTTCCAACTCATCGGCGCGCAAAACCACCAAAGGTATCCCCACATGATTACGCCAACGCAATTCATGGACGGGCCACACGGAAGGCTGGCTTACCGCCAGCGGCGCGGCAAGACAGACCGCGCCCCAGGCATTGTTTGGCTTGGCGGATTCCGTTCCGACATGCTTGGAACAAAGGCTGAGCATCTGGACCAGTGGGCTGCGGCCAACGGAAGGGAGTTCCTGCGGTTCGACTACTCGGGCCACGGAGAGTCGGAGGGCGCATTCGAGGACGGCAGCATTGGTGCATGGTTCGCAGATGCGCAAGCAGCTATCACGACGCTAACAAGAGGCAAGCAGATCATCATCGGCTCCTCAATGGGAGGCTGGATTGCGACATTGCTGGCGCTTGCGCACCCGGAAAAGATAGCAGCGCTTGTGTTTATCGCACCAGCGCCCGACTTTACGGAATTGCTGATGTGGCCGTCATTCTCGCAAGATCAGCGAGACCAGATCTTGCGAGACGGAAGGCTTGAACTCCCTTCCGACTATTCAGACGAGCCGGAAATCATCACCCGGAAACTTATTGAGGATGGCCGCAACCATTTGGTGATGACGAGCCGGATCAACATTCTGCAATCGGTACGAATTCTCCAGGGCATGAAAGACGATGCAGTGCCCGTCGCCCACGCTTTGGCGTTTGCGCAGCTTCTGGAGAGCCCGGACGTCGAACTGACGCTCACCCCCAATGGCGATCACCGTCTATCGTCGCCTGAAGATCTCTCCCGCCTGACAGGCGTCCTTGAGCGCCTCTAGTGCGGCGGTTGTCCGCCAACGGTCCGTCGCAGCGTAACCTCGCTCCATCGCAGATCGGACCGCTCAGCCCCCCGATCTATTGCGACATCTGTCGCAATATACTACCATGGCCACAGTTGTAGCAGGGCGCGTCTCAGCATCGTAATTCAGTCGCGGCCCAAATCAGGCTGTCCGCATATGACCGAACTCAAGGGTTCAGACCCCACCAAGCCCGAACTCGCCATTCTGAAATTGCTTTGGCGATCCAAAGAGCTGAACGCTCGGGAAATTCATGGCGAAATCGAAGGCGACTTTGGCTGGTCCTATTCGACTGTGAGGACCGTGCTGGAGCGGATGTCGGACAAGGGCCTAATTTCAAAAACCCCTGTCGACGGCGTCAATATTTACGAACCTCAGGTTGGCAAGGTGGCCATGCTCTCGCGCATGATTGCTGACTTCTCCAAACGTGTGCTGGAGCTGGACACGACTCCCGCGACTGCGTTTTTCGCCGATTCCAAGTTGCTGAGCGAGGCTGAACTGGAGCAGCTGGAAGATGTTCTAAAAAACGCGGAGAATGAGTGATGAACGCACTTATCGAGCCGTTCTTCTATTGCTTGCTCGCGTCAATGGTTTGGGCGCCTGCAATATTGCTCGCGGCGTCGGCCGTTGCGAAAAATCACGATGAATCATCAAATACAATGTCAGGCGCGATTTGGCCTGCCGCCCTTGTGCTGGCCGCGCTTCCGGTAATGTTGGCGCCGCTTGCCGCCACCTTTGGCCTTTCACTGCGGCCCGCCGCTTCATTGCCGCCAATGCTGGAGCCGACAGCAATCATTGGCGCGGAGATAAGCGCAACTTCCCCGGACTACGCCGCCGCAAGCACAGTGAGCCTGTCCGATGTTCTAAAGGCCAGCGCGGTTATGTACTTTTACGGCTTTCTTATGCTGTTCATTCTCGCCGCAGTTCGCCATGTTTGGTTTTCCTATCGTTTGAATTTCGCTGCTCCGCTCGATGAGCCGCAACTGGAGCGGGCGCTGGAATCCTGGCGCCGTCGCATCGGCGTCTCCCAGAAGCCGCGTTATGTGTTTTCTCACATCGTTTCGAGCGTCTGCGTTTACGGCTTCGTGCGCCCGGTTGTGGTGATGCCTTTCAACCTCCTCGACCGCGTATCGATCGAAGACGCGGCGTTGATGGGCGCGCATGAAATGGCGCATATCAAACGCGGCGACGTCGCCCTCTTCGCGCTGTGTTCCGTGGCGAAGGCCGTGTTCTGGTTCAATCCGTTCATGCACCAGATTTGCGCGCGCGCTAACCTCGCCGCTGAACAAGGAGCGGACGCGCTGGTCCTGGAAAGCGGCGTCGATCGCCGTCAATATGCGCATTGTTTCGTTCAGGGCCTGCGACTCGCTGCAAATGCCCGCTACGGCTCTTTTGCGGGAGAGCTCATCCCGTCCTTTACGCCCTTTGACAAGCGCTCACGCCGACAGCGCCTGGACGCAATTCTTTCAGGATTGCCGGAATCGCCGGCACTCACGCTCACAACCAAGGTTGGACTCGGCGTCGGCGCCGCGCTGGCCGCTTTGCTGGCGGTTGCGCAAGCAGCCTTCGCCGTCACGCCCCCGTCAATTCGAGAAGCGCTGCCCGTAAACCCGGTGGAGGGTGAAGTTACTTTGGCTTTCGGCGCCAAGGACAAATCATTGGGCAAAGAACGGATCGCACACGAAGGCATCGACATTCGCGCTGCGCTAGGCGAAGCCGTTCGCGCATCGGGCGACGGCAAGGTAATCGACGCGACTGACAACTATCGCGGCGCGAAAGCGTGGGGAAAGGTCGTCGTGATTGATCACGGCCATGGGATCGTCACGCGGTACGCGCATCTCGACAGCTATAAAGTTCGCAAGGGCGACCAGGTCGCGGCCGGGGATATCATCGGCGCGGTTGGCTCCACCGGAGTCGCCACGGGCCCGCACTTGCACTTTGAAGTAATTTCAGATGGCGAAACTGTTGATCCCGCCGCCATCGCCGGACCAGCGCCAAACGCTGCACCATCGATCAAAGCGAGCACAAGCACTCGGCGCAGCGTTCAGGTGGCTGCGGCTCCGGCAGAAGTGGCGCCAGTGATTTCCGTAGATCGCACGCCCCCTCCACAGGTCGACGACCAAATTAAGCGCGAAAAAACCGCACAGAAGCTGGAAGCTAAGCAAGCTCGAATGGAAAAGCGCCTGCGCAAGATGTTTGAAGAGTTCGACGCGTTCGAAGAACTGGAAGGTAAGTCGCTTCGGTTTGATGATCTCGACCTCACGCAGTTTGAAGGGGCGCAACAGTTTGCTCAGCTGTTTGACAGCAAGGACTTCACATTCAAGGATTTTCCCGAGTTCAATTTCCATTCGCCGGATATGTCTCGGCTGTTTGCTCGCGCCAAACTCAGCGAGCGTGACATCGAAGAAATCCGTGTGTCACGGGAAGCAGCTCTCGAAGCTGCGGCCGAGGCGATCGAACAGGCGCGTGAAGACATGGAAGAGTTTCGCCAGGCGCGAATTGAGGCGGAAGCAGAAGCTCAAGAAGCGTTGGCGGACGCACGCCAGGAAGTGATCGAAGCAGAGCGCGAACGGCGCCAAGCCGAACAAGAGCATGAGCGCGCGCTGAAGGAAGCCAAGCGCGAGCGCAAAGCCGCCATGCGGGACGCTGAGCGAGCAAGAGAAGAAGCCGACCGAGAATGGCGGGCGGACATGGAGAGCGTGGTGAGCGAGGAAGAAATACTTGCCATGCGCGAAGAGGCGATACGCGAAGCCAAGCTCGATCTGGAGCGCGAAATTCTAGAAATCGAAAAGCGCCGGAAGCAACTCGAAAGAGAAGCCGCGCGGCGCAATTAACGAATGAGTTACAGTTTGAATTCTTGCATCAAATTCAGATCGGTTTACCGCATACAAATAGCGCCTCATCGATAAGCTGATGCATCGCGGTTTGAATTAGGCGACATTACTTTAGGCCTTAACAACAAGATCCACACAGCCGTTTGGAGAGTATCCAAACGCCGGCGGCCTCTGCCTGCGCGCCCTGACTCACGCGCGACAACCGCCGTTCTTCTTGCCCAAAGGGCAAAGGTATTCAGGAGAGACACCCATGGGATTTACTCGGCTGTGTTTGAAAAATCCCGCAGCGGCGGCGGTGGTCCTCGCCATGATCACCCTCCTCGGCGCATTGTCCGTTTCTCAGCTACCGGTTCAGCTCTTCCCCGCCATTGAGCGCCCGCAAATCGGCATCTGGACCGGTTGGCGTTCCGCCTCTCCACGCGAAGTCGAAAGCGAGATTACCGAACCCATAGAACGCGAACTGCGCGGCATGCCCGGCGTCACCACCATGCAGTCATGGTCAAATCAGGGCGGCGCGTGGATCTCGCTTGAATTCTCGCTCGGCACGGACATGGACAAAGCTTTCTCAGAAGTGAATGCGCGTCTCCAGCAGGTGCGTGGCTTACCCGCCGAGGCTGATCGGCCGCGCATCAATATCGGCGGTGGCGGCGATTCCGGTGAAACGCTCATTTTTTTGTTCCTGCAGCGCCTGCCCACAAACACCAACACCAACGTTCGCCTCAGCGAGTTTGCAGAACAGAGGATTGCGCCCGAGCTGGAAGCGATTCCTGGCGTTGCGAATGTCGATGTAAACTCCGATGACGGTGAACGCATTCTGAGCATCGAGTTCGATCCGTTTCTGGCCGCGCAACTCGGCATTACGCTTGATGAAATCGCACAAAATGTGAATCGGTCGTCAGATGTCACAGGCGGATCCGTCGAAGTCGGACGCCGCAATTACACAATGCGCTTCGAGGGCCGGTTTACGGCTGACCAGCTCAATGAAACGATCTTAGCGTGGCGTGATGGCGCGCCCGTGCGTTTGGGCGATATCGCAACTGTCTCGGTGGCTCCGGATCGGCGCAACCCCGGTGTCGTTTATCAGAACGGAAACCCTGCAATCGGCATGCGTGTTGTGCGCGAACCTGGCGCGAACACTTTGGAGGCGATCGACGCGCTGACTGAAGTTCTTGACGAGCTCAACGCCGGCCCCCTCGCGGAAATGGGTTATGCGATCCACAAGAGCTTTGATCCATCCGTGTTCATTAAGCGCGCTATTTCTTTGCTCACAAGCAACCTCTTGATTGGCATCATGCTCGCGGTTGGCGCACTGTGGCTGTTTCTGCGCCGGACAATGGCGACGCTAATTATAGCTTCAGCCATACCAATCTGTTTGATGGCGACACTTGTTGTCCTCAACATGTTCGGCAGGTCTATCAACGTCATCTCGCTTGCCGGTCTCGCCTTCGCGACAGGCATGGTTCTCGACGCCGCTATCGTGGTGCTCGAAAACTATGTGCGCCTGCGTGAAGAAGGAAAATCGCCGTTCGAAGCCGCCGAGGCGAGCGTAGGCCAGGTGATAGGCGCTCTGTTCGCGTCCACAGTAACTACAGTCGCCATCTTCATCCCCATTATGTTTTTTGAGGATGTCGAGGGCCAGCTGTTCGCCGATCTCGCGCTAACGATTGCAATTGCGGTTTCATTTAGTCTGGTTGTTGCTGTCACTTTGTTGCCAACGGGTGCGCGCTATTTCGTGAAGTCCGCAAAATCTGAGCGGAAAAGACGCGGGCCAGACTTTGCTCACCGCGTAGCTGACTTCATCATTCTGGCGACGTCGAGCAATAAGAGACGCGTTGCCATCGTTGGCGCACTCACTGTTGCCCCAGTTGCATTGGCGTTCTTGCTTTGGCCGCAGCTCAACTACCTTCCGCCAGTAAAACGCGATGCCGTCGATGCATTTGTCAATTTTCCATCCGGCGCCAGCGCTGACATGATCCGCGAAGAATGGGCGGAAGTCGTTGTGGAACGGCTCCAACCTTACATGGATGGCGAAAAGCAGCCAGCGCTTCGGAACTACTATCTCTATTCGGGCAATTGGGGCGGCAACATCGGTGTGCGCATCCTCGATCAGTCTCGCATCGAGGAGATGGTGAAGATCGTCAATGAAGAAATTCTCGCCGGTTTCCCGGACACCAGAGCATTTGCTGCCCAAGGCAACCTGTTTGGCAATTTTGGCGGAAATGCTTCGATTAGCCTGGAGTTGCAAGCCGCAGATTTTGACGCGCTCGGTGCAGCCATTCCCGCTGCGACGGACCTAATCCAGGCCGCCCTCCCTGGTGCACAGGTTTGGCCCAATCCCGATCCGCAAATCGTCACGCCCGAACTGCGATTGCTGCCAAACGATCGTCGCATTGCGGAAGTGGGCATGACGCGCGAATCCGTTTCCCGAGCCGTCCGCGCACTCGGCGACGGACAGTGGCTGGGTGAATTCTTCCACGAAGATGGCCGCATTGATGTGATTTTGCGCGCCGCAGAATGGACAGACCCGGAATATCTGGACAGTGCGCCGATCGCCACGCCTTCAGGTGCGGTAGTACCACTCGGCGAGCTTGTAACCATCACCCGAAATGTCGGTCCGCAGCAAATCCGGCGACTGGATGCGCGGCGAACAATCTCCCTCGGTATAAACCCGCCGGAAGGAATGGCGTTGGGGCCGGCTGTTGAAACACTCAAGCGAGAAGCCGAAAGCAAACTCTTCGAAGTGTTGCCGCAAGGGGCATCCATCAAGTGGGGCGGTGACGCAGACGCGTTGGCTCGCGCAGTACAAAACCTCGGAGCGAACTTCCTGCTTGCTGTGATCATCCTGTTCATGATCATGGCGGCGCTGTTCAAGTCTATCAAAGACTCGGCGCTGGTGATCGTCACCTTGCCTATGGCGGCGGTCGGCGGCGTGCTCGCGATCAGGGCCCTCGACTTGGTCAAATCTACGCCGCTGGATTTGCTCGGAATGATCGGATTCATCATTCTTTTGGGGTTGGTGGTGAATAACGCCATCCTTCTCGTCGCGCAGACTCGTGCATCGGAAGCAGAAGGTAAATCGCGAGTTGAGGCCGTACGCGAAGCGCTAACACTCCGCATTCGTCCGATATTCATGTCAACTTCGACGTCGCTCATGGGCATGATGCCGCTGGTCCTCGCGCCGGGCGCAGGAAGTCTGATCTATCGCGGCCTTGCGACGGTTATCGTCGGCGGCATGGCGGTATCGACTCTCTTCACCCTCGTACTGTTGCCCGCGTTATTGCAACTTGGAGCCGAGCGCTCTGTTGCAGCGATGCCGAAGGGCCTTTCTGTTCAGCCTGCCGAATAAAGGAGCGTTCATCCCATGAACCGCAACATCAAACTGGCCGGCGCAGCTGGCGTAATACTGATCGCCGCTTCTGCAGCCGCATATTTTTACGGTGGCGTCGTCGGCGCCAACCCGGATAGCGCGGAAGCCGCTTCCGCGCCGCAAGGTCCTCCCCCTGCTCCGGTCGCCACAGCAAAAGCGGAAAGCAAAAGCTTGGCGCCGCGCGCTGAAACACCAGGCGCCGTCGTATCTTTGCGCGACAGCCGCGTCGCCGCAGCCACTGGCGGAAAAATCGAGTGGGTTGCTGAAGTGGGCGTCGAGGTGGAGGAAGGCGACGTGATTGCCCGCCTCGATCAGGCTGACGCCAAGTTTGCGCGCGACGATACAGCCGCCCAAGTCCGCCGGCTGCGCGCACGAGCGGACTATTTGGACAGCCTCTACAATCGATACTTGGGATTGGGCGAGGATGCAGGCGAGTCCGAAGCAACGCTGGATGAGATGCGTTCCAACGTGGAGGAAGCGCTACAAGCGCTCCGGCAGGCGGAAGTCGCTCTGGATCGCGCTCAAACAAATCTTGATCGTACAGAAGTAAAGGCACCGTTTGCGGGGCGGGTTGTTTCCCAGGAGACTCAGATCGGTGAGTTCGCCAATCCTGGAACAGAACTTGTTCGCTTGGTCGATACCCATCATTTGGAGGTGACCGCGCGCGCGCCTGCAAGCCTGACCAGAAATATTCAGCCAGGCGCCGTGATTGCAGTCGCAAATGGTGCGGAAACGCTGGAGGGTCGCGTACGCGCTGTGGTCCCAGTTGGCGACGATCGCTCGCGAATGTTGGAGATTCGCCTCGAGCTGCCCGAAACCAACTGGTACATCGGCTCAGCCGTTCGCGTGAATCTCCCTTCCGACCAGCCTCGAATCGTCACTGCAGTGCCGCGTGACGCCTTGGTGCTGCGGGCGGATCGCATCAGCGTATTCGTCATCAGCGAAGAAAAGGTCGCCAAGCGCGTTGACGTGGAGTTAGGCGCGGCCGATGGCGGATTTATCGAAGTCATCGGAGAAATCGCGCCAGGTGACGATGTCGTCATTCGGGGCGGCGAGAGATTGCGCGATGGCCAGACAGTAACCTCCAGCACGATCGCGTCGGAGCCAACCGTTTAGTCCTTTTCGCCAAAGCGATCCTTGACGAGCTTGACGATCGACTCGACCGCTTCTGCGGCCTGCGGTCCAGTTGCAGAAATTTCGAGGACGGCGCCCTTGCTGGCCAGCAACATCAGCAGGTCCAACTGGGAGTCGGCGAGCGCCACCCGGTCATTGTTCCGCACCGAAACCACGGCCTCATAGGATTTTGCCAACGACGAAAGGTAACGCGATGGACGAATATGCAGACCCAGTTTGTTGCAAACTTCTACGTTGGCGACGACCGCATTTTCGTCTTGTTCCGACACCTATTCCGATGCCTCACCCGACAGCACCCATGAGGCGACATTAATATACTTGCGCCCTGCTTCATGAGCCGCCTTCACGGCATCCTTAAGATCTTCCTCGCCCCGGGCCGAAGCGAGCTTGATCAGCATTGGAAGATTCACGCCGGCGACAACTTCTGCGTTTGCCTTTTCCATCACAGAGATCGCCAGGTTGGATGGGGTTCCTCCAAACATATCGGTCAGAATAATAACGCCATCGCCGGTATCAACGGCCTGGGCGGCATCAAGAATGTCCTGACGCCGCTTTTCCATATCGTCATCGGGCCCGATCGAAACGGCCTTGACTTGCTCTTGGGGACCAACGACGTGCTCGGCCGCCGACAGAAACTCCTCAGCAAGACGACCGTGAGTAACAACAACCAGTCCAATCATCCGTTTCGCATCCATTCCGCCAAATCGCCGCTATCGTGCTTGATTGACTGAATATGTCCACCGAAAAATGTCTTACCGCGCGGGAAGTTCCACACTAAATTTGGCGCCCCGCCGCTCGCTTTCTGGATTATTCATGTCCGCAAGTCGGTTTTCAGCAAAAATTCGACCGCCGTGTGAGTTTACAATTTGCCGGGATATGGCGAGCCCCAAACCGGAATTGTTGCCGAAGGCAGAGCCAGCAGGCCGCTTGGTGTAGAATCTCTTGAAGATCGATTCGAGATTGTCCGGCGGGATTCCCGGCCCATCGTCTTCCACCGTGACGCGCGCCAACTCGCTACGGGCGGCCGGAGGGTCGAGCCGAACTCGGACGGTTCCATTGGGCGGGCTGAATGAACGCGCATTATCGATAAGGTTTCGAAAGACCTGTCCAAGCGCCGCCGGATTGCCAAGAACATATGCGCTCTGCAGAGGGACATCGAAGGACACTCTTGCTTCGCCCTCCTTTGCAATGTCTTCGTACATTGAGACAATATCCTTGAGTAGTTTGCCGAGTTCAATCGCTTCGCGGCTCTCGCGAGCCAATTCGGCATCCAACCTGGAGGCATTTGAAATGTCCGTGATCAACCGGTCCATTCTCGCCACGTCTTTTTGCACAACCGCGAGCAACTTGGCTTGTTGTTCCGGAGTTCGGGCGATCTGCAGCGTCTCTGCTGCGCTCCTGATAGAGGTCAGCGGATTCTTTAGCTCATGCGACACGTCCGCAGCGAATGACTCAATAGCGTCAATGCGCGCATAGATTGCTTGCGTCATAGACTTTAATGACGCCGATAGCTCTCCAATCTCATCCTTGCGGTTTGTGAAATCGGGGATGCGCGCCCTCCCCGCCGCGGCAATACCCTCGCGCACCTTGTCAGACGCGATGGCAAGCTGGCGGATCGGTTGAGCGATCATAGTTGTCAGCAACAATGACGACAGGATGGCCGCCGCCACTGCCCAACCGAAGAAGGGAAGAATGGACAGCCGTGCATCTTCCACGAGCGCATCAATGCCGCCGCTTTCTGCAGTCACAACGCCGTAGATCGCCTGCACCCGACGGATGGGCACCGACACGGATGCAACCAGCTCACCCTCTTCATCGAGGCGCACCGACGCCGCCCCCCTATCGACGGCAAACGGCGAAGACGCCAAGGCGGCGTTCAGCTCATCTTCTATGGAACGGCGCGCCGCCTCCGCCCTGTAATCTCTGGAAAAGAAACGAGATATCCGGCGCCATACGCCTTCGTCCTCCAAAACGCTGATCAGGGATCCATCAGCCTCAATGGGCGGCAGGTTCTGCGCGATGATTTCATCCTGTCGCAGCACGACATCTTCGATGAGGAGCGCTTTCGCATCGGTTACGGGCGGATCGGCGAAAGTTTGCGGCGCATTGAAGATCCGAACTCTTCCTTCGAAGCTGTCCCATACTCTGTTGAACACTTCACGCACATCGCGCTGGCTCAGCGAGAGAGCGCAGACCGCCTCGCTGTCCTGACGGGCCAGATCGGATTCTTCGACCGGCTGGCAGGTGTTTTCGTCGATCGCAACTTGAGCGAGAACATCCGCGATGATCTGCGCTTGCGCGCGAACGCCCTCAAGCTTTGCTTGAATGAGGCCGTCTCGATACTGAGTGAGCGCGAATGATCCCAACAGAAGAATGACGAGACCAATGAGGTTGGCGAGCACAATGGTCAGCGTCAGCCGCGACACCGCCATCGGCGCGCGCCGTTTGCGCACGATCCCGCCCTCATCGTTCATCCGTTATCAGGCGTCCTTGTATTTGTATCCGACGCCATACAGCGTTTCGATCGAGTCAAACTCCCGGTCCACAACGCGAAACTTCTTGCGAACCCGCTTGATATGGCTGTCGATTGTTCGGTCGTCGACATAAACCTGATCATCGTAGGCTGCGTCCATCAGGGCATCGCGGCTCTTCACAAATCCCGGACGCTGCGCCAGCGCCTCGAGAATGAGAAATTCTGTGACCGTCAATATCACAGGCTTGCCCTT
>CAZAOB010000027.1:26037-43072 GCA_964486635.1 uncultured Caulobacterales bacterium
AAGCATGACGCATTGGGTCCAACGTAAGTTCGCCGCGCCGGAGAATTTTCTTCTCTTCTTCTTCAGTCGGCGTTTCGCTCGCTTGACCGCGGCGCAGCACCGCTTTGACGCGCTCGATCAAAAGCCGTTGCGAGAACGGTTTCTTCACATAGTCATCGGCGCCCATCGTCAGGCCGAGCACTTCGTCGATCTCTTCGTCTTTCGATGTCAGAAAGATGAGCGGCAACGAGGAGTTCTGGCGAATCCTGCGCAGTAACTCCATTCCATCCATCGTCGGCATCTTAATATCGGAAACGACGACGTCCGGCGGTGTGGCTGTGATGAATTCAAACGCGGCGGCGCCGTCCTCAAACGTTTTCACCACGTGCCCCTCCGACTCCAACGCGATCGACACTGAAGCCAATATGTTTTCGTCGTCATCGACTAGCGCAATTGTCGCCATCTCTCTCCAAATCCCTCTGTGAATTCAAAATCTTACTAGACAGAACCGCGGGCGTATAGAAGGCGGTGACAAGGCGTTTTTGTGTCAGCAGGCCTAAAAACCCTCAATCCTGACCCGCAGCCGCATCTATGAACTCGGCCAACGCCACATCCCGGACTGAAAGACCGCCAGCATCATGGGTCGTCAGCGTGATTTCAACCCGGTTGTAAACGTTGAACCACTCAGGATGATGATCAGCTTTTTCAGCGGCCAGCGCGACACGGTTCATGAAGCCCCAGGCCTGGTTGAAATCATCAAAAGTAAACGACTTCTTGACCGCATCCCGACCGCTTACCGGCGCCCAGGCCGGACACTCTGCGTGAAATTTGGCGCGCTCATCAGCCGACAGCTTTTCTACCATGGCGGAATCTCTACTCGTGTGATTTGGCGAACCCACAGCTCCATCGAGGCAAATTGGGCACAGAACCTAGCTGTGCGAGCTTGCAGATTCGCACCGCTCTATACAGTGAAGCACGGCCACTGTCTGTGGTCCAGCGCAACTGCCTCGCGGCGCGCCCACAAGCGCCCTCGCCAAACGAGGACCAAGTACTTAAAGGAAAGGGCCGCCCTGCCGGGCGGCCCTCAATCCCATCTGGGATCGCGATTCCTTCTACCAAAAAATCCTTGGTTCGAATCAGAACCCGCAGGTTAAACGTTGAGCGAAGGCTGCTTCACACCGCGTTTTTTCCTCGAAGACCTTTTTGGCTTGATGAAATCACTCGACATGGATCACCTCCTCTCGTTGATTGAAATTTGGCTTCAGGATGACTCGCGTCACGGCGTTTGACAAGCCCCAAATGGTTAACGCAAAGCATCATTTTTATGCGCCGCAAGGCCGTGTGAAGCCCGACGGGAAGCCGAAATACATCGTACACAAACTAAAAGGCCCGGCATTAAAAGCCGGGCCTTTCTTTTTTGTAGTACAGAGAGCCCTTATGAGCCGCCGACACCAATCATTGGCGCGATATAAGGAAGCCACAGCACCGAGTAGAAAATCACTGCGAAAATCCCTGTTGGGCAAACCCAACGGATCAGGAATCGCCAGCGCTTGAACCAGATTTCTGACTTAAAGCCAATGGCCTCGCGAGCTGTTGAGGATGAAACGATCCACCCGGCGAACACTGCTGTTATGAATCCCGCTATCGGCAGGATGATATCCGTCGTCGCACTCAGAAAATCGAGAAGCACCATGTCACGGAAAATCGGCACGTCACCCAGCGGTTGCCAAGTGTTCCAAAAGGACGACTGATCTTCGCCATTCAAACCCGTTCTGGGAACCTGGCTCAGCGCATTCCCCACGCCGATAATGAACACCACGAGCCCGATGCCGCCGGCAGAAAAGATCCTCTGGTTGCTTTTCGTTTGCTCATCAACCCATTTGGTCGATGTTTCGAGCAGAGCAATTGACGATGTAATCGCGGCGAAGAACGCCAGCAGGAAAAACGCCAGGCCAAAGACGGCCCCGCCCGGCATGCCGTGGAACGCCAGCGGCAATGTCATGAACATCAACGTCGGACCTGAACCCGCTGCTAGCCCCATAGCGAAAACGATCGGAAAGATGGCGAGACCGGCAACGATTCCGACTCCTGTATCAGCCAGCGCAACCAAGCGGGCGGAACGCGGCAAGTCCTGATCGGCGCGCATGTAAGCGCCGTAGGTGGCCATCAATGCTGAGCCGAGACCGATTGAGAAGAAGGCTTGTCCAAGAGCCGCTGAAATCACCGAGCCGTCCTGAATGCCGTGCAGTAGTCCTCGTCGGATTGTGCCATCGGCGAGCTCCGTGTCGCCAATGCGAACCCCGAGCAGAAAATCGAGACCCTGGGTCCGGTCGCCCGTGGCGAGTGCGTAGAAGAATAAAACGACGAGGAGAATGAAGAAGGCCGGCATCAGGATGGTCACCGCCGTCTCGATGCCACCCTTGATGCCGCGCATGACGATGATGACTGTCAGCACCATGAAGGCTGCATGATAAATGATCATGCGGGTTGGGTCGTTGAGAAGCTCGCCAAGTTTGGCTCTCACCTGTTCTTCGGTAAGGCTTTCAAATGCAGGACCCGCAAGTCCCGCAAGACCGTTCGCGCCAATTGAGGATATCAGACCGCCCCCGATCATCACCACATATGCGATGACCCAGCCGGCGATCACGGAATAGAAGGTTAAGATGACAAAGGCGCCGAGCATTCCGATCCAGGATTGGGCAGCCCATAGCGAAGATCGTCCCTCCGCTTTCGCGATCTTAACAACGCTTCCCACCGCCGACATACCGCCACGGCGGCCGATAAACAGCTCGGCGACCAATACGGGCAGCCCGATCAGTAGGACGCAAATGACGTAGAACAGAACAAACGCCCCGCCGCCATTTTCCCCGGCCACATACGGAAACCGCCAAAGATTCCCCAGCCCGACTGACGAGCCGATCGCGGCCATGATAAAAGCCGCCCTGGAGGACCAATGGGTGCCCTCGCCTGCTGTGCCTTGCATATTTGTACCCCTCAAGAAACTTTTGTCGCCAGATTGGCGTATTCCGCGATTTTAGACAAATTTTTACGTTTGTTAGCAAAAATTGCGCAATAACGGGGCCTTAAAAGGCTGCAAAGGGCATATCGGGGGCGATTCCTTCGATAACGGGAACAGGGCATTGACGGACGCGCAAACCATTGGGTTGGCCCCGATTCAGCTGGATCAGATTGAAAGTCTGATCGCAGCAGCCGGCGTCGACGGCACCAGAGCGATCATGGAAGCTTTTCAGCGCTCGACGGTCGAGCTGCTCAGCTCACTGTCCAACGGCGTCGAGGGGGGATCGCTCGATGACGCCTATCGCACGGCGCATGCCGTAAAGGGGTCCGCCGCCAATGTTGGCGCGCAACTCTTGTCGGAAACGGCGGCGGCCATCGAACGGGCTTGCAAAGCAGGCGATGCGGCGACGGCGGCCGAAAGACTGGCGGACGCGCAATCCCACTTCGACATGTTCTGCGTTCACTTCGAAGCGCATCTGGCGCAGTACTAAACAGTCCTACAAACTGTCGCTGGTGCGATACGCATCTTGATCGCGATGAATGTGCGCGCTCATGACGAAACCAAACCCCGCCATAATCGTCAACATAACTGTTCCGCCGTATGACACCAACGGCAATGGCACACCGACCACTGGCGCGAGCCCCATAACCATGCCGGTATTGATCAGCACGTAGAGCGTGAACGTTGCGACTACACCAATCGCGGCCAGGCGTGCAAAATGAAGCTTCGTCGACATCGCTATCGAAAGCCCGACAAAAATCACCGACAGATAGAGCAGCAACAATGCGATTGCGCCGACAAAACCGAATTCCTCGCCGAAAATAGTGAAAATGAAATCGGTCTGCATTTCCGGCAAAAACTTCAGCTGGCTTTGAGTTCCTTCCATGAACCCTTTACCATCGAGTCCGCCTGATCCAAGCGCAATCTTGGACTGCATCAAGTGATACCCTTGCCCCAGCGGATCGCGCTCTGGGTCCATGAAGGTAAGAATTCTGTTCATCTGATACTCTTTTAGAATATCAAATCGGTAAGCCCCATATCCCGCCGCCACGGCGCCAAGCACCCCGGCAAAGCCAATACGCCACGATAGCCCGGCAACAAACACCATGATGATTCCTGTCGCGGCTAAGAGCAGTGCTGTGCCCAAGTCTGGCTGTATGAAAATCAGACCGATCGGAGCCCCGACCATGAGCGCTGGCGGAATCAAATACAGGATATGCGACACCTGTTCGGCGCGCAGACCGTGGTAGTAGCGCGCAAGCGCCAGAACCAGCCCAATCTTCATGGCCTCTGAAGGTTGGAACTGCAGACTTCCGAACTCAATCCAGCGGCGGGCGCCCATGTTCACTTCGCCAATGAGCGGAACGGCGATCAGCGCCAGCAAGGCGCCGAAATAAATCGGATAACTCAGCGCCATCCAATACCGTATGGGTACCATGGCGATGCCGATCATGATCCCGAGCGCTGCAACAAATCTTAACGCGTGTTTTAACGCCCACGGCTCCCAATTGCCCTCAGCCACCGAATAAAGCGTCACCACGCCTGCGGCGCAAATCATCGTCAGCAAGATGATCAATGGCCAATGCAGTCGTGAAAATTTGTCACGAATTCCGCGGCGGCGCCCTGGGAGTATGATCGACGACATCGAAACTAACCCTGCCTCGTTCCGGAGACCCGCGCCAAGGTACGTGGATCGAGCGGCTTCTGTGACGCAGGATCCCGCTCGGCTACCGCGCGCATAATTTCGCGCGCTTTCGGACCTGCTGCTCGCGAACCGCCAATGCCGTGCTCCACGACCACCGAACATGCATAACGCGGGTTTTCGTAAGGCATGTAGCACACAAACAACGCATGATCTCTTCGCGCCCACGGCAAGTCCTCGGGCTTTGCGAGGCCGCGGGCCCGATCTTCAGCGGTGATCTGATAGACTTGGCTGGTGCCGGTCTTGCCGGCCAATTGCCAATCCGGATCATCAAGCCGAGAACGCGCAGCAGTTCCATACTCATTCGTCACAGCATTCATTCCTGCGCGAACGACAGCAAGGTGATCCTGATCAACATCTATTGGCGACGCCTCGGGCGCAGGCAACACCAAGTCGCCCACCGCGCGTACAAGGCGCGGCCGCACTGCTTTTCCGCTCGCAATACGGGAAGCCATAACAGCCAACTGCAACGGCGTTGCGGTCACATAACCCTGACCAATGATGCACGAGAGCGTTTCGCCCTGAAACCACGGCTGGTTGGCGGGATTACCCGCGAAGTATTGTCGCTTCCAGTCGCGATCCGGCACAATACCCTGCTGCTGCCCTGGAATGCCGAGCTCGTACGTCTGACCAAGCCCGAATTTGCGCGCCGTATCGGCCAACAAATCGATCTCAAGCGTTCTTGCGACATCGTAAAAAAACGTGTCGCAGGAATGTTTGAGCGCGCTCTTCATGTCGACGGCGCCGTGCCCGCCACGCTTCCAGCAATGAAAGAACCGATTTCCGTACCAAACCTTTCCACTGCAATGAACAGTGTGGTTTGGACGTATGCCGGCGCGCTGCGCAGCGATGGCCGAGATCATTTTTAGCGTCGATCCGGGCGGATAGACTCCTGACAGCGGCTTGTTGAGCAACGGCTTGTAGGGGCTGGCGTTCAAGTCCCTCCACAAATCAGGATCAATGCCAACGTTAAAGTCGTTTGGATTGAATGCCGGAGTTGAAGCTAGAACAAGGATGTCGCCGGTCACGGTATCCATGACGACGGCCGCAGCGCTCTGCACGTCCTGATCAACGCCTTCTGTGGGCTCCGCCAACACAGACATGGCGTGCGCTTGAAGCTCAGAGTCGATGGTCAGCGTCAAAGTCTTGCCCTGTACCGGAGGCACCGCGCTATCGGCCATCTCTTCGATCACACGGCCATGAGCGT
Organism: uncultured Caulobacterales bacterium; assembly: GCA_964486635.1. Taxonomy (GTDB): domain Bacteria; phylum Pseudomonadota; class Alphaproteobacteria; order Caulobacterales; family Parvularculaceae; genus Hyphococcus. The sequence continues at coordinate 31,945 of CAZAOB010000027.1, forward strand.
TGATTTTGACATTCATGGCGCCGGCGTCGCCGCGAAGTTCGGCTTCGTAGGTGCGCTCAAGTCCTTCACGGCCCACCTTGAATCCGGGCTGGCGAAGCAATAGCCGCGCCTCATCGGTCTCCTGACTTGAAAGATCATTTTCAGTCACGGCACCGACATAGCCAATCACAAATGCCGAGTCGTCACCGAAGGGATAGTCGCGGGTCTCCCCCACATCGGGCAGCACGCCGGACAAATGCGGCAAATCAAAATTGAGTTGTGAAAACTCTTCCCAGGACAAATTGTCAGCAATCTGAACCGGGGTGAATGCACCGCGCCGGCGAATTTCACGCATGATGCGCGCTCGCCGCTGTTCGCTGACCTCAGTGATCTTCGCAATTTTGTCGAGTATCGCATCGACGTCCCGGGCCTGCTCCGGTACAAGCAGAATACGAAAATTCTTTCTGTTGGAAGCGAGTGGCGCACCGAAGCGATCAAGAATCTCGCCTCGGAGCGGTGTTAGCACACGGCGATTGAATTGGTTGTTTTCTGCTAGATCCAGATATTTTTGATGGTCAGCAATCTGCAATTGGTAAAGTCGCGCTGACACGCCGGCGAAAAGCAAACTGACGCCGCCGCCAAACAACATCGTTCTTCGCGAGACCGTTTCTTGGCGTTCCGGATCATGTGCGCCCACGCCAGCCAAGACCTACGCCTCCACCAGAACGCGCCGGTGCAACTCGCCGAAGGCCGCGCCGAACAATGGATAAATAGCCACCGTCGCCGCGAGCTGCAAAAGCAGATAGCCTACGGGCAACAATACGCCGGACATCAAACTCATCACCAGCCAAAGAATAAGACCTGCGCCCAGAGATGCAAAGCCGAAACCGATCCACACGACCTTTTGTTCGCGTCCCAGAAAATAGGCGCGCTGCGACATGACAATGAACTGGGTGATTAGGTAAACGGCAGGCGACAGACCCAGCGGCCGGCCGGTTAACAAATCCTCTAAAAGGCCAATTGCGAACACGCTCAGCGGCGGTAAGTAGTCGGGACCGTAGACGGACCAGAAAAAAACGATCACCAGCGGAAAGATGGGTGTTGGCGCAAAGCCTTCAAACAACCGAATGGGCATAGCCAATATCAAGACGCCTAACAGTCCCAGCATGGTGGGCGTCATGGCTCTTAACAGGCGCAGCAGGTTTTCAGCCCGATATCCCATTCCGTCAGCCCTCAGCCGACGTTTGAGGATCGACCGCCTCTTCCGTCGTCAACGCCTCGCCGCTCTGCTCAGCAGGCACAGCGTCGATTTGCGGAAATGCATAGTTGACGATGCGAACGATGCGAGTCCGGGCGTAATTCGCGTAGAGCTCGACGAGAATATTATCGCCATTTTGCTCTGAGACTTCGCCGACAGGCAGGCCGCGTGGCAGCGCGCCGCCGGCGCCCGAGGTCAATACCCGCTGGCCGGGCTCGGTGATGATCTCATCAGATCCTGCGGTAAAGCTGATCACCGGTCGCGCGCGCGTATTGCCCACCAAAATGCCTTCGACATCCGCGCCTTCAATATAGACTGGAATGCGGCTTTGAATGTCCGTGAGAAGAAGCACCCGGGAAGCAGAGCCTCCTGCTTCAACAATTCGGCCGATGAGTCCGTTCGGGTCGACAACGGCCTGCCCCACTTCGACATTGTTTGCTCGGCCGGCATTGACGATCATCGACCGCGCGAACGCATCATTCGCTTCACCGATCACATAAGCGCTGATCGGCTGTGCGCTTGGCGGCGCAGCGTAACCTTGCAACGCATCATAGGCGGCGACCGTCTCCCTGAGCTCGAGCGCTTCGTTCATCCATTGACGTAGCTCTGCGTTCTCCTCGCGAAGAGCCTTGTTTTGCTCCATCACATTGAAATAGTCGCCGACAGAGCCTGCGACGCCATTTACGTAGTTGATGGGACCTGAGAGCAGCGCCAAGACGGGAGATGCTGCGTCGATGACGCCCTCTCGCGCTTTCTTAAACGCCGACGCCTGCGCGGAATAGAGACTGGAAAGTAGCAGTAAGACCGAAACTGCGATCAACAAAATCGGGACGAAGCGGGAATGCGCCTTGCGTCCCAGCCCCTCGCGTCTGTCGTGCCCGAGATAATCCATGCCTCGCGAAACTGTTCCGTCTGTTGGCGCCGTTCCAGCTCGCTGCAGCTATCGGCGCCAAGCGCCTTAGATAGCGGAGGATAGAACGCCGCGCATTGCTTTCGTATTTTCCAGCGCCGCACCGGTGCCGAGCGCCACGCATGAGAGCGGGTCATCGGCAACCGAAACCGGAAGACCGGTCTCATCACGCAGCACCTGATCGAGATTCTTGAGCAGCGCCCCGCCTCCAGTCAACATAATTCCGGTATCGACGATGTCAGCGGCGAGCTCTGGCGGCGTCGCCTCAAGCGCAACTTTTACGGCTTCGATAATCGCACTGACGGGCTCCGCAAGCGCCTCCGCGACTTGCGCTTCCCCGATGCGCACCTCTTTCGGCACACCGTGCATCAGATCGCGGCCCTTGATCTGAATGGTGACGCCTGATCCCTCGGTCGGTATCATCGCCGAACCGACTTCTTTCTTGATCCGTTCGGCCGAAGCCTCTCCAATCAGCAAATTGTACATGCGGCGGATGTAAGCGACGACCGCGTCGTCCATCTTGTCACCACCCACGCGCACCGAACGAGAATAGACGATGCCTCCGAGCGACAAAACGGCGACTTCGGTCGTGCCGCCGCCAATATCAACCACCATGGAGCCCGTTGGCTCGGTGACCGGCAGGCCGGCGCCGATGGCAGCCGCCATAGGCTCTTCGATGAGTTCAACTTTGCGGGCGCCAGCGGAGAGCGCCGACTCCTGAATTGCACGGCGCTCGACGGCGGTGGCGCCGGACGGCACACAAACCACAATGCGCGGCGATGCGAAGGAACGACGATTGTGCACTTTGCGAATGAAGTGCTTGATCATTGCCTCGGCGACTTCGAAGTCGGCGATCACGCCGTCGCGCATAGGGCGGATGGCTTCGATTTCACCTGGCGTGCGGCCCAGCATTTCTTTGGCTTCGACCCCAACCGCGCGAACCAGTTTTCGCCCGCCTCTGGTTTCGATCGCCACGACTGAAGGCTCGTTCAAAACGATGCCGCGACCTTTTACATAGACAAGCGTGTTGGCCGTACCGAGGTCGATGGCCATGTCTGCTGAAAGCATGCCGAACAGTGTGGAAAGCATTGGGCTGGTCCTATTCGTGGGTACTGAAATTCACGGACGGTCTTATCCTTAATGCGTTCCTAAATCGTCAACAAACGCCCAAAATGCTGGCCATTCGCAGGAAGTTCGAGGGTTCCTCGTTTACGGCTTAACAAGATTCTCGGCCAACCGAAGAACTTCCTTAATAGTTGTTTTCCCGCTTTCTGAGGCGCCGGTAAAGCCACCGCACCAGCACTAGAAAACCAAGCCAGCCGACAATGATCAGCGTAATCATCGAGAGATGGGCAGGATCGCGAGTGGTGAAGAAGTTGACCACGCCAGAAACGCCGTCTCTCAGTGCATGGCTGTCGGGCGTGAAAACCGCGAGAAACGCGACCACCACAATTTTAGGGACAATCCCGATCCCGGTGCCGGCCCAGTATTTCCACAACGGAATATGCGCCGCTCCCGCCGCCGCGTTGACCACGATGAACGGCGCAGAAGGCACGACCCGGACGAGGCCGCTGGCCAGAATGCCGTGGCGGCCGATAAAGTTCATGGTGCGCTGCACCCTTTCGCCGCCAAACCGGCGGACCCACCGCCCGCCCAAAAAATGGCCCAGGCCGAATGTCAAAGTCGCACTGGCCATGGTGGCGACCCATGAATAGATGGCCCCGTTTTTCGGTCCAAAGACCACAACCGTAGCCGTTATCAAGAGAATCTGCGGGAAAGCAGCCATCGCCAGCAGCGAGAATATCGAAATCACGCCGATCACCGCCCATGGAGATTCTGCCGCTGTCGCCAGAAGCCGGCCAACCTCGTCTTCACGGTCGAGATTCAGCCACTGCTGACCGTATGCGATCATCAAGACCACAAACACCAGCAAAATGACCGACACTGCCAAAGAGGTAGCCGCTTTGGCGTCCATTGATGTCAGAAAGCGCCGCAATCGGCGCAGGAACTCGACCATAACCCTAAACGGTCCCGCATCAGCTGAACCGGCCGTCACGCTCCCCGCCTGCGGTCCGCATCCGGCGCGCCTGATCCGGTCCGGATCGGGCGCAGACTACCTGAAAGGCCAGATTCGGCCATCCCCTTCAGGCTCTTTCATTAGTGTGATTAAATAACGTCAGGCGTCCGTAAATGCAACCAAACGCCGCCAGATTTGACCGCGTAACGCCAGCTTGAATTGCCAGCCCAATCTGGATGAGTCACGATGGCGTTGGGGAAAAACCGGCGCGGCGTTTTTTTGCAGCCTTGCCGAGTGTTGGGGAGCGCGCCATGCGGTTCAGGCTGATTTTCTGGTTGCTGGTCTTTGCTCTAGGCCTGATCGTTGGTGATCGATACGGCCTGCCTGGCTGGGCGAGAGCGATTGGTGACGCGGGGTTTTCCGCAGCGGATCGTTTGGCATCCAATCTGCGCCAGCCAATTCCCTCCGAAACTGCCATCGAAGACGACACCGTCGAAGCCGCCCAACCAGCGCCTGTCTCGCCGGCGCCTGCTGCGCGACCATCTTCAGATGACCTCGGACATGCGGCGAACGCGGATCTGCGCATGAATGACGCAGGGCTGAAAATTATCGAAGAAAGTGAAGGACTGCGTCTTGAGGCGTACAATCTCGGCGGACAATGGCTAATCGGTTACGGTCATTCCCGCACAGCCGAGGCCGGAATGACGATCACGGAAGAGCAGGCCGAACAGCTTTTGCGTGAAGATGTCCGCGAGTACGAAGACGCGGTGCGGCGCATGGTGCTCGTGCCGGTCAATGAGAACCAGTTCTCCGCGATGGTCTCGCTCGCCTACAATATGGGTTCGGGTGGTTTCTCACGCAGCACCGTGCTCGCAGCGCTCAATGAAGGCGACTATGATCAGGCGGCGGATAATTTTCGCAATCACAATCGCGGCGGCGGCGAGGTCATTCCACATCTGACCGATCGCCGAGAAAAAGAACGCGCGCTGTTTTTGACGCCGGCCTAGTTTTGAGAATTTGCGTCGGCCGGCGGATTGGGGCCGGAATTGCCGATGTCTGCGACGAATTTCCATGCGCCGTTTTCCTTGCGCCAGATCGACACGTATTTTCCGTGTCCGACATTCTCGCCGCTGTCGCTGCGCGCGGTAAATTTGTAATGCCCCCAGGTGAAACCAAACTCCCCGCCAGCGGCCGCCATCCCCGTCTGCGGAAACCATTCTAGGGTTGCGCCCGCGGGCCAGTTTGCGAAACGAGCGACGAGATTGTCCCGCCCTTGATAAGCGTCCTGCCCTTCCGGAAACATCCAGACATCGTCGGCAGCGTAGGACGCAAAGGCGGCCGGCACGCTCTCTTCCTGCGCCATTTTCGCGAACGCCGTATCCGCGGCGAGCATCTCTTCGAGCGGCCCCGCCTTCGCAACAGAAATCGATGCTGCCGCAATGGCGAACATGCCAGTAAGCAAATGTTTCATGATGATTGCCTCTCAAAATCTCGGCGCAATAATACTACTGCGCAGAAATTTGTGCGCCTCGATTGCGATGAGCCGCATCACTTTCGCGTCAGGCTGTGGAGCAACTCTTGTGCGTCGCCCGAGTTCGCGGCACGCGGCCAGTCGGCGGTCTGGTTTCTGAACCAGGTCAGCTGGCGCTTCGCGAACCGGCGGGTGTTTTGTTGCAGCGCCGCCAATGACTCCGCTTCGCTCGCCGCGCCGGAAATCAACGCCGAGATCTCGGCCACACCAAGAGACTTCATAACCGGAAGCGCCGGATCCAGACCGCGAGCGAGCAGTGCGCGGACCTCTTTGACAGCGCCCTCACCCATCATCGCCGCGGCACGCGCATCGCAATTGCGATAAAGCGCATCGCGGGCCGGCTCAATCACGACGCGCGCCGCAACACAATCAATCAGCGGCTCGCGCGGCTGCGCCTGAAAATATGACAATGGCTTGCCGGTGAGCGCATGAACTTCCCAAGCGCGCAACAGCCGCTGCGTGTCGCCGGCTGGCAGACGCTGCATTGCCGGATCGTTGCCGACCACTTCGGCGCGAAACGCCTCTGCGCCCAGTTCCTCATGGCGCGCCGCCGCCCGCACGCGGATTTCCGGCGGCGTTTCCGGGATCGGCGAAAGTCCGTCCTCAAGCGCGCGGAAATAAAGACCGGTCCCGCCGACCACAATCGCCGGCTTGCCGCGCGCGCCAATATCCTTCAGCGCCTGCGCCGCCATCGCCGCCCATCGCCCGGCCGAACACCCCTCCTCGCCGGATAAGACGCCGTAGAGATGGTGCGGCGCTGCGGCTTCGTCTTCGGGCGAAGGCCGCGCTGTTAAAATCCGTAAATCCCTGTAGACCTGCATCGCATCGGCATTGACGATTTCGCCGCCAAGGGCGCGCGCCGTCGCCAGTGCCGCCGCCGATTTGCCGCTGGCGGTCGGGCCTGCAATAAAAATGATCTGTTCTGAAATTTTTTCCGGCATCTGAATGTACGATACAGCCATCACCCTGATTTGTAATCCGGAGAGCCCGCTGCTCGATAACGAATTCTCGGGCGGCTTTTCCTGCTTTCTTGACATGCAGCATGTGGGCGCCGTGCATAGATCCATACTTGCCTATGGCGTCGCAAATGATTTCTTTTGCAACGGCGGCGTCGGCGATGAATCGTTCAAGACGGAGATCAAAAACTTTATTGGCGACCGGCCAATCGATTTCGCCATTCAGCCAAGCGAGCATCGACGCAAGCGCCTCCTCATCGCCGACATGGACTCGACGATCATCCAGCAGGAATGCATCGACGAGTTGGCCGAGTTCGCCGGCAAGCGGGCTGAGATTTCAGACATCACTGAACGCGCCATGCGCGGCGAACTGGATTTTGAGGCGGCGCTCAAGGAACGCGTCGCCATGCTCAAAGGCCTGCCTGAAAGCATCCTCGCCGAGACTTTTGAAAAACGGATCACCCTGACGCCCGGCGCAGAAACTCTGGTCAAGACGATGAACGCGCGCGGCGGCGCCACCGCCCTCGTTTCCGGCGGCTTCACCTATTTCACTGGGCGCGTCGCAGAGAAAACCGGCTTCCAACTCAATCAGGCAAACGAACTATTCGTCGAGGGCGGCAAACTCACCGGCGAAGTGCGCGAACCGATACTTGGACGCGCTGCGAAACAGGAAGCGCTGGAGCGCATCGCGCGCAACACTAACATCGACCTCGCCGACACGATGGCGGTTGGCGACGGCGCCAATGATTTGTCGATGCTGGCGCGGTCGGGATTGGGCGTTGCGTTTCACGCCAAACCGGCGGTCGCGGAAGCTGCAGCCGTACAGATCGACCACGGCGATTTGACCGCCCTGCTTTATTTGCAAGGCATCCCGCAATCGGAATTTGCGACGTAATTACGGACGAAGCGACTCGTAGAACAGCAAGTCGCCGCGTTGCACGTAAATCTGCACCGGTCCGCTATTCAGGTTGCGGAGCTTGCCCAGCTTGTCGACCGCCGCGGACGGACGCGTCACGCGCTCCCAGCCGATTTCAAGAATGACATCGCCAGGTTGCAAGACGATCGCAGCAGCACTTTCAGGATCGACAGCGGTGACAACAACACCCTGCACCGTCAACGGCAATCCAAACGCCTGACGAATATCATCCGTCGGCTCCTGTAGCGTCAGGCCAGAACCTTTTGCGGCATTGGCGGGCAAAACCGACCCGAGCGCGTTCGCGGCCAGCAGTCGGGTTTCGCGGCGATCCACCCGCACCTGAACGGTCATTCGACGCCCGTCACGCAAGATTTCCATCGGCACAGTCGAACCAATCGCTGTATCGGCCACCGCACGCGTCAGATCGCGAACGCTGGTAATTTCACGTCGATTAAAGAGCAGGATCACATCGTTCGGCTCCAGTCCCGCATCGGATGCTGGAGAGTTCGGCCGCACCACAGTGACGATCGCACCTTTCGGCGACCGCAACTTTAGCGCTGAAGCCAATTCCGGCGTGACGTCATCAATGGAGACGCCAAGCCATCCTCGACGGGTTTCACCGAAGCTGAGCAACTGCGTGACAACACTGTCCGCCAAATCAGACGGCACCGCAAATCCCACGCCGACAGAACCACCGGTTTGAGAGTAGATCGCGGTGTTCACGCCAACCACTTTGCCATTCATGTCGAAAAGCGGACCGCCGGAATTACCGCGATTGATCGCCGCATCGGTTTGTATGAAGTCGTCATACTGACCGGAATTAATGTCGCGATTTCGCGCGGAAACGATTCCAACTGTCACCGTACCGCCGAGCCCAAAAGGGTTGCCGATAGCGATAACCCAATCGCCAACACGGGCGGCATCGGAGTCGCCGAAATCAACGTACGGAAATCTGACGCCTGAGCCGTCCAGCTGCAGCACGGCCAGATCGGTCTCCCGATCCCGCCCCTTCACCGAAGCGGTAAACTCACGACCGTCATGCAAAGTCACGGTAATGTCGTCAGCATTGTCGATGACGTGGTTGTTCGTCACCACAAGGCCGGAAGCGTCGATAATGAAGCCAGACCCCAACGACACCGCAGGCTGATCGAACTTTCGTTGCAGAGGGGCCAGCTCTCCGCTGGTTTTGCCTGTGCGCGAACGCTGAGCTGAGGAAATATTGACCACCGCTGGCGTGAGCCGCTCCGCCAGGTCTGCGAAACTTTCCGGGGCGCCCCGCGCAGGCGCCGCAACCGCTCCGCTAAAGGACAAAAGCCCCATCGCAAGCGTGCTTGCAACCAACCCCCGAACAACACCCAAACGAGCCATAACCGCCTCTATTTTCCCCGAGACCAAACCTTACTTTCGTCAGGTTAACGCAAAGCCGCCCGCCCGCAAATGTCTTCGCGGGCGGGCGGCCAAAGTTTTCAAATCATGACTGCGCCGTTATTGACGGCGCCCCTGCAAGCTATTGAAATACCTGAAGAATTCGCTTTTTGGCGACAGCAGTATGGTCGAATCGCCCTTTTGGAGCGCTTCCTCGTAGGAAAGCAGGGAACGGTAAAATGCGAAGAACTCCGGATCTTTGCCGTATGCAGCGGCGAAAATCGCGTTTCGCTCCGCATCCGCGGCGCCCCGAATTTTCTCGGATTCCTCGTTGGCTTCCGCCTTGATTTCGATCACCTGGCGGTCCGCTTGCGCGCGGATCTGGTTCGCGCGTTCATTGCCCTCTGATCGGTATTGCTGCGCGAGCTGTTTGCGTTCTGCAATCATGCGCTGAAAGACCGCCTCTGAGTTTGTCTGCGGCAGGTCCGCACGACGAATTTTCACGTCGACAATCTCAACGCCAAGCGGGCGCGCCGAGCGGCTGAGCTGTTCGCGAATGCGTCCCATCAGTTCACTGCGACGTTCTGAAATAATTTCGTCTACGGTGACGCTGCCCAACACTGCGCGAATGGAGTCGTTGAGCTGCGAGCCCAGTCTGACTTCACCCTGATCTACATTGCGGACCGACTGATAGAACAGGAGCGGGTCAACGATCCGGTACCTCGCGAACGCGTCTACAATCAGACGCTCCTGATTGCGCGCGATGATCTCAGTCTGGCCTTGTTCCAGATTTCGATTGCGCTTGTCGATAAAGTTTACGTTCTCTGCAAAAGGCACTTTGAATTTCAGGCCAGCTTCCGGGTACCGACTTTTTGGTTCACCAAACCGGAATACAAGCGCTGAGTGCGTTTCCGGAACGATAAACGCGGAATTCATCACCACGACCAGCACGACTGCGGCCAGCGCAGCAAACAACGGAAGAGGAAGTTTGTTCATTCTAGTTTCCTCCTTGCGGCGTCGCCTGACGGCGCACTTGATCGAGCGGCAGATATGGAACCACTCCTGATCCCGCGTTTTCATCGACAATTATTTTGTCCATGTCACCAAGCACTCTCTCAACTGTTTCGAGATACATGCGCTGCCGCGTAACATCGGGCGCTTTGCGGTACTCTTCGTAGATATTATCGAAGCGTTGCGCTTGACCGCGAGCTTCCGCCGTGACTCGGGCCGAGTAGCCACGGGCCTCTTCGAGAATGCGTTGCGCTTGACCGCGTGCTTCCGGCACAACCTGGTTGGTGTATTGCCGAGCATTCTGGATGACCGTCGCCTGATTTTGCTCGGCCGCCTGAACGTCGCGAAACGCTTCGTTCACTTCGTTCGTTGGGGGCTCTGCAAGCGTCAAGTTGACGAGTTCAACCTGCACGCCGGATTTGTATGAATCGAGCGCGGCCTGCATGAGTTGACGTGTTTGTTCCGACACTTCTGCCCGGCCTTCAGTCTGGACGACATCGAGAGAATTTCTGCCTACGACTTCACGCATGGCAGCTTCACCCGTCATGCGAACAAGGCCTTCCGGGTCTTCAATGTTGAACATGTACTGAGCGACGCCCGGCATTTCTTCGCCCTGCTCCGGAATCAAGTTTGGCTTGATCCGCCACTGAACGGTGAAGGCGATATCAACGATATTTTTGTCGCCAGTGAGCATGAGCCCCGGTGAGAACTGGGCGCCACGGCGATCCGACACCGGAATGACCATATCGCGAAGTGAAAGTACGGGCTGCTTCTTCACGCCCTGCACCGGCGCGGGAATGTGCCAATGAAGGCCCGGCCCCTGAACACTGTCATAGGCGCCGAAAGTCGTGACAACGGCCAACTCTTCAGACTCGACCTGATAGATGCCGCTTGCCAGCCACAGCGCGACCAGACCCGCAGCCAAAAATCCGCCAGAAGCACGGTTGAGCTGAAAACCACCGCCTGCGCCGCCGCCACCGCCCCTCCGGGGGAACGCGCGTTTCAAGCGCTGACGTGAAGCCTGAAGCAGATCTTCTAGGTCAGGCGGATCATTGCGACCGCCGCCATTGTTGGAGCCGCCGCCATTGCCGCGCGGCGGTTGCCCCCATGGGCCGCGTCCGCCGCCGCGCTCGCCGGGATTGTCTTGCCAGGGCAGTGAGCCTCTCGTGGTTGGAGTTTTGCCGG
>CAZAOB010000028.1:0-27383 GCA_964486635.1 uncultured Caulobacterales bacterium
AGCAACACTCGAATGCCTCGAAGCAGATCAAGATCTAATGGGCGGTAGTACCGTCGCCCGCCGGCGCGACGCATGGGCCTGACTTGGCCGAAAACCTCCTCCCAGTGGCGGAGCACATGCTGGGGCACATCCAGCTCTTCAGCTGCCTCAGAAATGGTGCGGAAAGCTTCGGCAGATTTCGCCACTTTGTTAGCGCCCTAGTCAGACTCGGAATGCATTCGGCGGAATTACTCGGCGGCTTCCGCCTGCCGGTGCGTTGCGTTGATTTGATCTTTCAAAACATGCGAAGCGCGGAATGTAATCACTCGGCGCGGCTCGATCGGAACTTCTTCACCCGTCTTGGGATTGCGCCCCATGCGCAACTTCTTGTCACGTACAGAGAAAGTCCCAAAGGAAGAGATCTTGACTGTTTCGCCCTTTTCCAATGTTTGAGCGACTTCGTCGAGTATTCGCTCAACAAAAGCAGAGGACTCGTTCCGCGATATTCCCAACGAGCGATAGACCGCATCGGTCAGGTCCGCTCTGGTAATTGTTTTTCCCGTCATGGCTGTCCCTACCCGCTTATGCCGCCACGCCGCAGTCTTGGCGGAGCCTCAAGGTTAACGACTTCGAGGCGCACTGGTCAATAAGCCTTTGAAATATATTGCCTGTTTTTTAGAAGCTCAAGACTGCCGTGCTAGACCCGCATCAGCGCAGCGCCCCAGGTCAAGCCTCCGCCCATCGCCTCAAAGAGCACAAGGTCGCCCTTTTTAATGCGACCATCCGCGACGCCAGCGCAGTACGCCAGAGGTATCGAGGCCGCCGAAGTATTTCCCTGTCCGGCAATCGTAGAAACGACCTGATCTGGGCGCAGCGACAGCTTTTTCACTACTCCCTGAATTATTCGCTCATTGGCCTGATGTGGCACGAACCAGTCGATGGCGGTCACCGGCACATCAGCCTGTTTGCACACCTGAACCATTGCGTCCGAAATCCGCGTGACCGCTTCGCGGAACACTTTGTTGCCCTGCATCCGCACATGGCCTGTGGTCTTCGTTGAGGAGACGCCGCCGTCCACATACAGAAGGTCAACCATGCGTCCGTCGCAACGAAGATAGCTGGACATGACGCCCAGGTCGCCTGCTTCTTCTGCGGACTGAGCCTCCAAAACAAAGGCGCCCGCGCCGTCACCAAACAGGACACAGGTAGCGCGGTCTTCCCAGTCGAGAATCCTTGAGAACGTTTCTGCTCCGATAACCAATGCGCGCTTGTGTTGACCGCTAACGAGAAACTTTTCAGCGGTCGAAAGCGCGTAAATGAAACCAGTACACACGGCCTGGATGTCAAATGCGGCGCCCTCTCCGGCCGAAAGCTTCGCCTGAACGATAGCGGCAGTGGATGGAAAAGTGAGATCCGGTGTCGTTGTCGCCACGACGATGAGATCGATATCGTCAGCTGTGAGACCTGCGTTCTTGAGCGCTGCTTGAGCGGCGCAAGTCGCCAAATCGGACGTCATTTCGCCTTCAGAAGCGATATGCCTCTCGCGAATTCCGGTGCGCTCGCGAATCCATTCATCGCTCGTATCCACGCGCTTTGAAAGGTCTTCGTTGGTCAACACTTGTTCAGGCAAAAAAGCGCCGCATCCGCGCAGCACTGCTTTTAAACTCATACCGCCGCCGCTTTTATGGAAGTCTGATCCGACAGATCTTCCGTCATACTCTGTCGACGGTTCATAACGGACTTAACCGTAGCCGTCACTTCGTCCCTAAAAGGTCGGCCCGCCAGGCTTGCCGCCATATTCACAGCGCTAGCGACTCCGCGAGCATCTGCTCCGCCGTGGCTCTTAACGACTATACCGTTCACGCCAAGGAAAACACCGCCGTTGTTTGAAGAAGGATCAATTCGGTCTTTCAACTTGCGCAAACCGGGAGCCATCATTAGAGCGCCGAGTTTGGCGTTCAACGTGCCCGTCAGCGTCTCCTTCATCCAGCCGCCCAATAGACGCGCTGCACCTTCTGCGGATTTCAGAGCAACGTTTCCGGTAAATCCGTCGGTGACGACTACATCCACAGTGCCTTTTGAAATGTCATTACCTTCCACGAAGCCCTTGAACGCCATGTCTGGATCGGATTCGCGCAACACGCGCGCGGCGGTGCGAATTAGCTCGTGACCTTTCAGGTCTTCGGCACCAACATTCAGCAGACCGACAGTCGGCTTCTCCACATTCATCAGCGCACGGTAGAATGCCTCGCCCATGATCGCAAATTGAACGAGCTGATCCTCATCAGCCTCAACGTTTGCCCCGACATCAAGAACGACGGACCGGCCACGCGGCGTCGGCCATAGCGCCGTCACCGCAGGCCGATCTATTCCTTCGATCATGCCAAGCTGCTTGCGAGAAACAGCCATGAGTGCGCCGGTATTTCCTCCGGACACAACGGCTTGAACTTCGCCTTCGGCGAGCGCAGTCACCGCAGCCCACATTGAGGTGTCGCGTCCGCGCCTAAGCACATGCATGGGCTTGTCCGTCATTGCGACGACATTGTCTGAATGCCGGACTTCGGAGCCGGCCGTTTCGCGCCGGGCGGCCACGAGCGAGCTCAGGATCTCACCGTCGCCAAAGAAGACGAACTTCGCCTTCAGGCCACGTTTGACCGCGTAGGCCACACCATCGACCACTGCTTGGGGACCGGAATCGCCGCCCATGGCGTCCACCGCCAGCACCAGTTCCCGTTCCTGCGTCATTGGTTTCTTCAACCTGTGTTTTCCGCCACCGCGCAGGATATGGACACCCGGCGCGGCTGGCAACGCGCTCTCAGCCGTTCTTATAAACCCTTCGAGCTTTTCGTAAACCTATTGATTATCATCACTTTTTCCCAACACCCCTTTTAGCGCGGCAAATGGAGATACCCTTTCAGGCGGCGCGAAGGCGTCGGCGAGGCTTGGTGCGTCGGGCTTGCGCGGGAACGGCGCCATGGATAGCGACAATTGTTGCACAAGCACTTCGCCGAGATCGATCGTGTCGCCTTCAATCACCTCCGGCGCTTCCAAGTCAAAAGGATCATCGCCCGTCAATGGCGACCTCGAGAACTCAAGCTCGAAGGACTCGGTGATCCGCTCTTCCATCAGCTCGAGACTGGCGACGCATTCCCGGACCAGAACAGCCTCCATTTCGCCCCGCAAGCGGACTACAGACGCTGTTGCCGTTACCTCCACGTGGCCTTCGAGCTTCTCCACCGCTGGTGTCGCCAGTCGTTTGGCGACTTGCTCGCGTTCCTGCGAGCTTGCAACCAGTTGGAAGCGCTTCGAGGACTTTCCGAAATCATTGAGGTCGATTTCGAAACTGAACTCTGGAAGCGCAGTGTCTTGGTTTGTCATCAAGTTCAGCCCACAGCCGGAAAGACAACAATTCCACGCGTTATCCGCGCGGCAGGTTGAGCGGCGAGTGCGAGATCCACTTTGCGAACATACGCTGCAAATTGCCTCGCTTCGGGAGCCGCCTCGTTCTCAAATATATTTCTTCCTAGCGCCTGCACGAGTGTTTCGTCTGATGCGCCGGCTTCCAGCGCTGGTTCATACGCGCCAACCCGGCCGTAAAAATTCTCAGCCAGCTTTCGCACTTTTTTGCCCACCTGGAGATCTCCAACTCCCATCTCTCGCAAGCTGTCATCCATGTTCTGAAACATCGCATCGAAGAGGTGTTGGCTCACCCCTTTCGCAGCCCGGTCTCCCTTGAGACGGCGCATGAGTAGATAAGCATGGAGCGCGACCATTTCAAATCGCCCTTCGACCGTGTCCGGGGCCCCAAGATCGGAATAGAGCGCCGGAGACCGCGCTTGCTCGACCGCGGCGGCATAGAGCGCCCGGCCTGCGTCCAGCCCAGGATCGCCGCGAAACATCGCTTTAAGGCTCGTCAAAAACATGGGGGTTTCCTCCCGAAGGCTCGAAGGCGCTCTTATGGACGATCGGGGTCCAATGTTCGATTTGCCGCAAGCCGAAATCACTGGTAGATCACTGGTTCCGGGGGCGAAGTATTCCCGCCGGGCCTCCAGATCAAGCCCCGCGGGCAAGACAGGGCAAAGCGCCCGGAAAGCGTTACGAAAAGCCAATGTTTAGATTAGTTCTTCTCGCCCTCGCTGTTTTGGCATTGCCGGCTTGCGTATCGGTGCGCTCGAGCCACGGTTACGTTCTCGAGGCGGACCAATCTGATCTCACCGCGAAGCTTGGGTTTGACACCAAAGCCTCGATGCTCGCCAAATGCGGCGAACCATCGATGATCGGCGTTTTCGATCGCAATGCCTGGTACTACTTGCACTCGACCGACCAAACTCGCGCATTCTTCAAGCCGAAAACGCAAACCCGCACGGTCACTGCCGTCTATTTTGACGGCGAAGGAACGGTGAGTCGTTTCGAAAAGTTTGACCTTGCTGACGGCGAAGATATTCGCCTCGTCCAACGCGAGACTCCTACGCGTGGCCGCGAGCTGAATTTCTGGGAGCAGCTGCTGGGCAATGTCGGCGCACTCCCAGCTTCACTCGGTGAAGAAGGACCTGTTCCAGGTCAATAACGCCAAGATTAGCTCTATTTCTTGAAGTGATCGAAGCCCGCTTGCGGGGCCAGGATTGGCGCGCCCGCCTCGTCGAGGAATAATACGCCCTCGCCGCGCGTAAGCAATCCGATGCGCGAAACTTCCGTGCGCGACGCTTTAGCGGCAACGGTGATCGACCGGCGCATAGCAGGCGGCGCCGCAAACAGTATTTCGTAGTCATCTCCAAATCCGGCCAGCGTCGCTAACGCTTTCCAGCGGTTAGCCTGAGCCGCAACCCATGCTGCAGCTCCCGCGGAACGCGGCACCGCCACCGCTTCAATTTCCGCTCGCAGACCAGAGGCTCGCGCTAAGTGGCCGGCATCAGCAATCAAGCCGTCCGAGACGTCGATTGCAGCGGTCGCCAATCCTGCGAGCGCTGCTCCGAGGCTTAGCCTGGGCTCAGGCAAATGGTAGCGTCCCGCTAGAGAAGCCTTGTCCACGGTTGTAAATTTGAATTCCTTCTTAAGCGCCGCCAGGCCAAGCCCCGCATCTCCGATCGTACCGGAGACGTAAAGATCATCGCCGAGCGATGCGCCGGACCGTTGCGTCATGCCGTGCTTATGCGGCGCGCCGAAAAAAGTCGCTGACAGGGTAAGCGGCGCCGCCTTTGCTGAGTGCACGGTCGTGTCACCGCCATATAGCGCCACACGGAAGTGCTCTTGATCTTCCCGCAGTCCTCGCGCGAACAATTCAATGTCCGCTCGTTTCACACTTGGCGGCCAAACGCATCCCAACAGATATCCGATAGGCTTGGCGCCTTTGGCAGCGAGGTCAGACAAGTTTGCGCGAATGAGTTTTCGCGCGACCAAATCCAGCGGATCCTTCGGCAAAAAGTGGACGCCCGCCACCATGAGGTCTTTGGTGATGACAAGGTTTTCTGTTTGGAGCAGTGCGGCGTCGTCCACCAGACCAAAGGAACCCGGCGCTGCGGTGGTCAAGGGAGCGAAAATTTCGCGAATGATATCGAACTCGCTCATTTGTTTTCGGACTACACCGTTAGTTCATCGCTGCGCGCTTGTCGGGCGGCCGCATCCAGCACTGCATTGATGAAGCCTGGTTCATCACCGTCAAAAAATGCGCGTGCAATCTCAACGTACTCGTTGATGACGACCCTAGCAGGAACATCGGGCCGGCGGATCATTTCAAAAAGACCCGCGCGCAAGATGGCGCGGACAGTGGCGTCCAGCCTTGAAAGACGCCACCCCGTCGCGAGTTGACTTGTCAGGTAAGGATCGAGCTTGTGCTGCGAGTCCACGGCCCCGCGAAGTATTTCAGAGAAAAACGACGCATCTGCCGGCTGCAGCGCTGCTCCCTCCAGCTCTTTCCCGAGACGAAAGTCCTTGAACTCCCGAATTGTCGCCTCAACGCCCTGCCCGCCGCTCTCCATTTGGTAGAGCGCCTGAACGGCGGCAAGCCGCGCCGCCGAACGCGGTGGCGCACCTTCCTTGTGAGACTTCTTATCGGTGGACACCATATGCCGCCTTCGAATTTATACACATGAAACTACTCTTCAATCTTCCGGCCTTCGGCTTCATCCATTCCGCCAAGGAATTGCTCAAAGTCCTTAGCTTCGCGGAAGTTCTTGTAGACAGACGCGTAACGCACGTAGGCGACATCATCGAGCTTGGCGAGGCCTTCCATCACCATCTCCCCCACCGTCTTCGACTCAACTTCAGTGTCTCCGGTCGCTTCCAGTCTTCGAACGATGCCCGAAACCATCTGTTCTACGCGCTCGGGTTCGAAATCACGTTTGCGAAGCGCCACCAAAATTGACCGCATCAACTTGTCGCGATCGAAAGGCGCACGCTTTCCCGTGCTCTTGATGACAACGAGCTCGCGTAACTGGACCCGTTCGAATGTCGTGAATCTGCCGCCACAAGCTGAGCACTCGCGCCGACGCCGAACCGAGGCGCCGTCCTCGGCTGGTCGCGAATCTTTAACTTGAGTGTCGTCGCTGCCGCAAAACGGACATCGCATGAATAGCCTCCGGCCCTCTTCAGCGCACCGGTTTACGCGAGTCAGTCATAAATTGGAAACCGCGCCGTCAGCGCCTGCACCCGTTCTCCGACAGCTTTTTCCACAGCCGAGTTCGGCTCTCCCTTGACGGCCAGGGCATCAAGGATTTCCGCCATCAAGGAGCCGACCTCGCGGAACTCAGCAACCCCGAACCCGCGCGTAGTGCCAGCCGGCGACCCAATACGGATGCCGGAAGTCACCGTGAACTTCTCCGGATCGAAGGGCACGCCGTTTTTATTGCAAGTGATGCCCGCCCGCTCCAGGCTCTGTTCGGCCGCGTTTCCTTTCACACCTTTCGGTCGCAAGTCGATCAGCGCCAAATGGGTGTCTGTGCCTCCTGAAACCACCGCATATCCGGCTTCGACAAGCGACGACGCCAGTGCTTGAGCATTGTCGATCACGGCTTTGGCGTAGGTCTTAAACTCAGGCCTCAGCGCTTCGCCGAAAGCAACTGCCTTGGCCGCAACGATGTGCATCAACGGACCGCCCTGGATGCCAGGAAAAAGTGCAGACCGGACTTTCTTCGCGAGATCGGCGTCGTTGGTTAGCACCATGCCGCCACGTGGCCCGCGCAGCGTTTTATGCGTTGTGGTTGTCACCACATGCGCGTGATCGAGTGGATTCGGGTAGACGCCCCCCGCGACGAGACCAGCAAAGTGGGCCATGTCCACCATCAAGATTGCACCGGCTCGATCTGCAATTTCTCTGAAGCGCTTGAAGTCGATAATGCGTGAATATGCGCTTCCACCGGCAATGATGACTTTTGGCTTGTGTGCTTGCGCCAAACTTTCAACTTGATCGAAGTCGATCAGATTCGTGTCGGGCGTCACGCTATACGAGACAGCGTTAAACCATTTGCCGGACTGATTGGCGACGCCGCCATGGGTGAGATGGCCTCCAGCCGCGAGATCCATACCGAGAAAGGTGTCGCCGGGCTTCATGGTCGCCATGAACACGCACTGATTGGCCTGACTGCCGGAGTGCGGCTGCACGATCGCTTCTTCGCACTCAAACAGCTGTTTGGCGCGAGTAATCGCGATGTTTTCAACCTCGTCTACGTGCTCACAACCGCCGTAGTATCGCTTCGCAGGATATCCCTCCGCATACTTGTTCGTGAGCACCGATCCTGCTGCCTGCAATACAGCTTTGGACACGATGTTTTCTGACGCGATCAGTTCAATCTGGTGCTGCTGGCGGGATAATTCAGCCTCCATCCATTTGAAGACGTCTTCGTCCCGGTTAGCCAGCTCCTCGGTGAAGAAGCCTTCGGGCAATTTGTAGGTTTGACTGGCGCTCATAACGGGGGCTCCTGAAGCGGTTGAACCCCGAATGAGGCTCCTAAAATCAGGCGCGACCTATAAAGCGGGCCGGACGGCGCGGCAATGCGGCGCATCGTGCCGCGAGGCCGAGAGAATGGGCGCATTAAGTCTGCAAATGGTCTGGCTGGCTATTTCTGCCAAAATTGTACAGTTTTTCTGTTATTTTCTTTAGTTTGACATCGCTCTCCTTGCGCGAGTTCTGCAATGGCGCTACCGCCAACGGCGTGAGAGTATCACCACGCTGCCGAGTGCGGCGTTCACCACCCGAAAAAGCGCTCTGCGCGCTCTACGGAAGAAGGCGATGAAATTGCGAAAGCAATCGCATTGGAGAAGACCAGAATGGCGACTAAGAAATCGGATTCCGTTGGTCACATCGACGCAATCCATTTGGCAGGCGACATTGTCGCCGCTTATGTAGGCAACAACAGTGTAAAAGCAGAAGACCTCCCGACCCTCCTTCATGACGTATACGCCGCGGTTAACGGGCTCGCTGAAGAAGGGGCTGCGTTCATTGCGAACCGGGAGCCGGCAGTGCCGATCGCGAAATCGATCACCCCGGACTTCATTATCTGTCTTGAAGACGGAAAGAAGCTGAAAATGCTGAAACGCTACTTGCGAACACATTACGATCTGTCGCCAGAAGAATATCGCCGAAAATGGAACTTGCCTGCGGACTATCCGATGACGGCTCCTAACTACGCCAAATCTCGTTCGCAGCTTGCCAAAAACATCGGCCTCGGCACCACCGCCACGTCGAGAAAGCGAGCAACTTCCAAGAAGAAGTCCGCGTCGCGCAAGAAGCGATAATCGCTCGAACTCGTCGCACCATCTGATCGCGGAGAAGCGGCCTTCCCGGCCGCTTCCCATGCGGGATTAAGGCGTGCCGCATACCGCGCTCCTAGTGGTAGCACTTCGCTTCGGGCGTTTTTTAGCCCGCCAACGTCTGCTCGCCCAGCGTGCAACCCTCATTTCCTAGTGTTTTTCGGACATCATTGGCCCTAGCGGCGTTAATGTCTGCAATCCTGAGCATTGTGCAAAAGTGGCACGGCAACGCTCACTCTTTGTCTCATTCTCGCCGCTCCGATGTGGCGCGAAAACCTTTGCGAGCGAGCACGAGCAAGCAAGGTTCCAACAAATCGGGGCCTCCAGACGAATTTCGGCAGCGGTTGAACCTGAAGTTTTCGACAGCAGAAGGAGCGCAGTTTTGGACTCAAGCTTCGCCAGTCGCCGAGGATAGATAAAATTTTCAAATGTTTGGAAAGCCGTAACCCTGTTTTTTCACGAACAATCAACCACTTAGAGAAGCTTTTACCTTGATGGTTAGACGTTTTTTAAAAGCGCGCGCCTAATCTCCACCCCAACATAGTTGCGTATTACGGGGTTATTGATCTCATGTCTGTGGTTGCTGATAGTGCTGCACCGTCATCGAAGACCGATGCATATGTCATCGGACCGGACGGGACGCCGCTCACCTTACAGGACTTGCCGCCGCCCAGCACCAAGCGCTGGGTCATTCGCCGCAAGGCCGAAGTCGTCGCCGCTGTCCGTGGCGGCCTCCTGACCCTGGAAGAAGCGTGCACCAGATACACGCTGACCGTAGAAGAGTTTCTGTCCTGGCAGAAAGCTATAGACCAATTTGGCTTGCCCGGACTACGCGCGACGCGCGTTCAGCAATATCGGTGATCCCTCCAACTTTCGGTCTTCGACAAGCCCGCCCGGCGTCTATCCTGGCGGGCTTCTTCTTTGCCCGCAGCCGCGGGCGGTGCTGGAGCTGGAACCTCAAGGCCAAACCGTTTATGGTTGGATCAGCGTGGAGGCGCGCGTTGAGTCGAGCGGGCGCTAATTCTTGCGCTGGTTTCAAGCGTGCGTTCGAAGTTCCCGCGCACCATCAGATCTAGACCCAATCCCGCAGCGAAGAGTACCGGTTCTTTCCTATGATGAAATTCATCGCCTCCAACCTTGATGCGGCGAAAGGGAAAGCGCGTCGCGCACTGGGTGACAAAGCCGTCATCATATCTGTGCGCGAGCTGCCCAGCGGTGACGTTGAGGTGACGGCGTCAGACAAACCGGCGCCCGCAGCGCCACAACCGGCTCCCAAGGCAAAATTCGCCGGCGCCGCCAATGAGGCGGTTGATGAAGGCCCCTTCAAGATGGGCGCTGGCGCTCGGCTGAATGAAAATATCGAATCCAAATTTTCGGCCGACGCGCTTTCCAAGCTCTCAAGCAAATTGACGGGCGGCAAAGCAGTTCGGCCGATCGACATGAGCGATCAAAGCGTTCGATCGTTGGCGGAAATTCTGGCCCCGCACGGCATCGGCGAATCATTGCTTTCAGCGCTGGTCGATGGCGCACGCAAATCGCAAATCGACGAAGATCTATATCGCCTCGAGACAGCGTTTCGTGAGACGTTTGTATTCGCTCCCCTGCACTTCTCGCCGACCACGCCGATCATGCTTGTTGGCCCTACCGGCGCGGGGAAGACATCGAGCGCCGCCAAGCTCGCCGCAGCGTCTCAGCAGAATGGACCCCCGGCGACGATGATCACAGCGGATGTCGGCCGCGCTGGCGCCATCGATCAAATCCGATCCTATGGCGACGCATTGGGCGCGGCTTACTTTATTGCTGAATCCCCGCTAGACGTTGCTCAGATTCTGCGCAGTAACCGACCAACTGGTGCGGTCATCTTTGATACGCCTGGGGTCAGTCCGTTTGATAGCGGCGACGTGGCCGCGATCCGAAGCTATCGCGAGGCCGCAGACGCCGAACCCGTTCTCGTCCTTCCCGCGAGCGGTGATGCCGATGAGTATGTCGACTGGGCGCAGGCGTTCAAGGAGCTTGGCGTAAAGCGTTGTATTCTGACGAAGTTTGACGCCACTAAACGCGTGGGCGCGGGCCTGAGGGCCGCTTTCGAAGGTGGGCTGGCATTGGCGCACTTTTCCGAAACAGCATTCATTTCGGAAGGCTTGTTGGCCGCGAGCCCGGAATTTCTAGCTCGCCGCCTGATCGCAACCCGGCCCGGGAAAATTCACTAGCCGAAAAAGAAACGGGCCCCGAAAGGCCCGCTAATTTGATACTCAACTATTTTCTTCTTTATACTGAATTACGCAACTGAAAGCTCAGCCCCCCGCTTGCATCGGCGCGCAATTTCGCTGTGACTATTATGGTTTTCCCAAAAGCGCAACCGGATCTACTGGCTGGCTTTCCTGACGAATTTCGAAGTGCAGCTGTGAGGTTGTCACCGCGCCGGTAGCGCCTACTTTCGAAATAACTTGCCCCTTACGGACTTGATCGCCTTTCTTAACGAGCATCGAGTCATTGTGCGCGTATGCAGTAACGAAACCGTCGCGATGCTTGATCAGCAGCAGATTGCCG
Source organism: uncultured Caulobacterales bacterium (assembly GCA_964486635.1). Lineage (GTDB taxonomy): Bacteria > Pseudomonadota > Alphaproteobacteria > Caulobacterales > Parvularculaceae > Hyphococcus. The sequence continues at coordinate 11,275 of CAZAOB010000028.1, forward strand.
AACCCTTCAAGTTCCGAACCGCGATACACTACCTGTCCGTCAGCGGCCGCGCGCACCGGCGCCCCTACAGGCGCCGCAATGTTGACGCCGTCATTGCGGCGACCAAGATTGCCCGAGCCATATTCGGAGACGATCGCGCCGCGGACCGGCCACTCGAACATGGATGCCGGTGAAACAGCCGCCGGCGGCGGGGTGTAAGACGCGTTGCGCGTAATTTCACCCAAGTCTTCTGGAGCCGTGGCGGCGGCGCTTGGAGGCGTGGCTGGGGCGGACCGCGAAGAGGCGACCATCCCTCCGGCCGGCGCCTGCGGAATCAGAAGCTGCTGCCCGACGTTGAGCGCGTAGGGCGCTCTGAGCCGATTCGCAGAAGCGATGTTATTTACAGACACGCCGGTGCTGCGCGAGATTGAGTACAACGTGTCGCCTCCCCGCACCTCGTAGAGCCGATCTTGAGCCACGACGCGACGCGTGGAAACCGGTTGGGTCGCGGAACTGCGAGACGGCGCATCAGTCGCCATAGCGGTGGCGCCGCTTGGCAGCTTCAGCGCCTGTCCAACCTGAAGCGCGTAAGGCTTCTTCAGATCGTTCGCATCGATAATTGACGAGGGGGAAACATTAAATCGACGCGCAATCGCGTAGACTGTGTCGCCGCGTTCCACCTGAACGTAACCTTTGGCTTTGTGCAGATGAGCCGGCGGGGCTGCAACTGCGGAAGCATTTCGTATCCCGGTCGCACGTACTTCCTGGCGCTGCGGCTCATCCAAGTATACAGCAGAAACTGGCGTTAGCTGTACCGGCTCAACTGCACTTGAACGCGGCTGATATACCGGCTTTTGATAGGCCTGCGCTTGCGCAGTTTGTGCATTGGCAGGTTGCTGATCGCGGCGGATATCTTCAGGCGAATGATAGACGCGCGTTTGTCGGGCCGGATCAGCGCCGTACACCACTGGAGCGTGATTATGGGAGCCGCAGGCGGCAACCGCCACGAACGAACTCGTTATCATCACCCAACCAAACGTCTTCATCACCCCTCCTGTCACAGAATTATGCGCAGAAAAGCCCGCGCTAGACTATCCGCCGATTCGAAGTGACGTTTGTCTTCTTTGGTTAACGAAGGGTTAACTTTTCCGCTCAGCGTTAAGGTTTCGTCAGCTTTTTTCGCCAGCTTTCGCCAGCGCCGCTTCGAGCGCATCGCGGGCGGCGAAATCGGTCAGCGATAAATGCAGCGGCGTGATCGAGATCCGCCCGTCATAAATGGCGCGCAGATCGGTGCCCTCGGGCGGGTCGGAAAGCTCGCCGGAATAGCCATACCAATAATAGGTCCCGCCCCGCAGGTCCTTGCGCTCTTCGGCGAAGAGCTGAACGGAATCACGCTGGCCCTGGCGCGTCGCCTCAACGCCAGCGACATCGTCCGGCGCACAGTCGGGGAAGTTGACGTTCATCACTACATTGGCGGGCCAGCCGGCGTCGAGCAGCATGCGGACGATCTTCGCGCCATGGGCCTCGCAGGTCTCCCAGCGCGCTGCGTCGCGCGCGAGCCGCGACAGCGACATGGCGATAGACGGCACGCCCATGGCCATGCCCTGAAACGCGCCGGCGATGGTGCCGGAAACCGTCACATCTTCGGCGAGGTTCTGGCCGTTATTAACGCCCGACAAAACGAGGTCCGGAATCTCGCCGCCCATGATCTTGTTGATCCCCATCAGCACCGCGTCGCTCGGCGTGCCGGTAACGGCGAAACGGCGCGGATCATATTGGCGGATGCGCACCGGATGAGCGAGCGTCAGGGCGCGCGCCGCGCCAGACTGTTCTTCCTGCGGCGCCACGACCCAGACATCGTCGGTGAGTTCGCGCGCAATGGTTACAAGGCTTTCCAGTCCGCGCGCGTAAATTCCGTCATCGTTGGTGCAAAGAATACGCATGAATACTTACTTCGCCTCGATCTTGTCGGCGCCGCCCATATAGGGCTTCAGGGCGTCGGGGATCGCCACGGACCCGTCCGCCTGCTGATAATTTTCGAGCACCGCCACGAGCGTCCGCCCGACTGCAAGGCCGGAGCCGTTGAGCGTATGCACGAAATTGATTTTCTTGCGGTCGTCCTTGGCCCGAAAACGCGCATTCATCCGCCGCGCCTGGAAGTCGCCGCAGTTCGAGCAGGACGAAATCTCGCGATAGGCGTTCTGGCCCGGCAGCCAGACTTCGATGTCATAGGTTTTGCGCGCGCCGAATCCCATATCGCCGGTCGAGAGCACCATGGTCCGGAACGGCAGTTCGAGACGCTTCAACACTTCTTCCGCCGCGCCGGTCATGCGTTCATGCTCGGCGCTGGACTGGTCCGGCGCAGTGATCGAGACCAGCTCAACCTTGGAAAACTGGTGCAAGCGGATCATGCCGCGCGTGTCGCGCCCGGCCGAGCCTGCTTCCGAGCGGAAGCACGGCGTCCACGCGGTGAAGCGCAGTGGCAAATCTTCCGCATCGAGAATGTCGCCATTGACGATATTGGTGAGCGAGACTTCGGCGGTGGGGATCAACCAGTGATCGCCAGTCGATTTGAATAGATCCTCGGCGAATTTCGGCAATTGCCCGGTGCCGTAAAGCGCTTCGTCCTTGACCAACAGCGGCGGCGCGCATTCGGTATAGCCGAACTCACCCGTGTGCAGGTCCAGCATGAAGGAGGCGAGCGCCCGTTCGAGGCGCGCAAACTGACCTTTCAGCAACACGAAACGAGCGCCGGACATTTTCGCAGCGGTTTCGAAATCCATCTGGCCGAGCGCTTCACCAATGTCGAAATGTTCTTTCGCATTGTTGGCGCGTTTCGGCTCGCCATGTTTGCGGATTTCGACATTCGCCGTTTCGTCTTCGCCCTGGGGCACGTCGTCCGCGGGAATGTTCGGAATGCCGGAAAGTATGTCGCGGATCTTGTCCTGAAACTTTTTCTGTTCCGCTTCCGCCGCCGGCATTTGCGTCTTGATGCGCTCGACTTCTTCGCGCAGGCGGTTGAACTCCGCTTCGTCGCCCTTGGCTTTCGCCTGCCCGATCAGCTTGGAGGACGCGTTGCGGCGCTCCTGCATCTCGTTGAGCGTGTGGGTGAATTTGCGCGCGTCCTCGTCGAGGGCGAGGATTTCCCCGGCGCGCGGAGCAAGGCCGCGCCGCGCCAGACCCGCGTCGAATGCATCGGGATTTTCACGGATGAATTTGATATCGAACATGGGGCGCGGTTTAGCCTGCTCGCCAGCAAGGGTCTAGTGTGCGCCCCTCACCCGAAATCGCGCGGCGATTTCGACCTCTCCCGAGGGAGAGGTAGGAGTGTTGCGCCCGCCGTCCGGTTGCCTCTCCCCTGGGAGAGGTCAAAAACCCGTCAGGGTTTTTTGGGTGAGGGGCTGCTAAGCGGCCGCCTCTTCCACCGCATCCTTCGCCTTTTTCTCAGCAAAGCGCACCGAGAGCACCGAGACCTCGTAAAGGGCGATGATGCAGCCGCCGAGCACGAGCTGGCTGAACGGGTCCGGCGGCGTCAGGAAGGCGGCGATGATGAAAATGACGACGATGGCGACCTTGCGGTTGCGGGTCAGAAATCCGGCGGTGATCAGCCCCGCCCGCGCCAGCAGGGTCAGAAACACCGGCAGTTGGAACGCAAAGCCGAACGCCATGATCAGGGTGGTCATCAGCGAGAGATAATCGCCGACCCGGGTCAGCAATTCGATGGAAACCCCAGAGCCCTCGCCGGCGCTTTGCTCCATCCCGACAGCAAAGCGCATGACGAAGGGCATCAGCACGAAATAAACCAGCGCCGCGCCGGCGGTGAACAAAACCGGCATGGCGGCGAGGAAGGGCAGCGCCGCGGCGCGCTCCTTGCGGTAAAGGCCGGGAGCAACGAATTTGTAGATCTCGTAAGCGACCACCGGAAAGGCGAGCGCAATGCCGCCCAGCACCGCAAGCCGCACACGGGTGAAGAAGAATTCAAGCGGCGCGAAGTAAAGTTTCGGCTCGACGCCCGCCGCCGTCACGGCGCGCTCAAACGGGATCACCAGAAACTCATAAAGCGGAATCGAAAATGCAAAGCAGATCGCAAAGCCGACCGCGATGGCGGCGACAGAAACAATCAGGCGCGTGCGCAATTCGATCAGGTGATCAAGCAGCGGCGCGGACGACGCCTTCAGCTCATCCTCTTCGGACAGCGTTTCCTTTGGCTTCGGCTTGTTCATGATTTCGCCGGTTCGCCGGACGTTTCTTCGCGCACTGCCTTGTCGATCTCTTTTGCTTCCTCGCGCATTTCCTTTTCGATCGGCGCCATGGTTTCCTCGACCGCGCGCTTGGCGTCAGCGACCGGATTGTTCTTTTTCAGATCCTCGATTTCCTTGCGCAGATCTTCCATCTCCGCCTCGCGCGCCATCTGATCGAAAGCGGCGGTGAACTCCCCGGCGAGACTGCGGGCTTTGGCCACGAGTTTTCCGGCTGAGCGCATCAGCTTGGGCAGGTCTTTCGGGCCGACGACGATGAGCGCCACCACGGCGATCAGCACCAGCTCGAAAAATCCGAATTGCGGCATGAGATTCATGACGGCCCAATCACGCTCGGGATTGTGGTTTCAAGTCTGACCTATCGGCGGTTCGCCTAGGCCTTGTCCTTGTCTTCGACCGGCGTCACATCCATCGCCTTGTCGCTGCGATCTTCAACAGCCTGGTCTTCGTCCTTCAGGCCCTTGCGGAAGGATTTAATGCCTTTGGCGAAGTCGCCCATGATCGACGAAATCTTCCCGCCGCCGCCGAACAACAGCAGCGCGAGAACGAGGATGATTACAATCTGCCAGGGTCCGATTGCGCCCATGATGCGCCTCTCAACTTGAATGCAGCCTATAGGTAATGCGCCAAGGGTTACGACGCAAACGCGAAAAACCCAATAATTTTAGGCGCTAAATCAGGCGTCCGCGGCTTCATCCGCATCCTCGTCGAGGAAATCCTGCGCAAATTCGCCGGAATCGTCGTCTTCGTCGATGTCCTCATCGTCGCTGTCACTTGGCGTTGGCACGGAAAAACCGGGTGGCAGGCGCGCATCCAGCATGCCGGCCGCCTTCAAATCCGCCAGGCCCGGCAGGTCAGCGACGCTTTCCAGCCCAAAATGCTCAAGGAACCCATCGGTGGTGCCATAGAGCGTCGGGCGGCCCGGGGCGTCGCGGCGCTTGCCGCGCATCTTCACCCAGCCGATCTCGAGAAGCTGGTCGAGCGAGCCCTTAGCGACCTGAACGCCGCGCACGTCTTCGATATCGGCGCGGGTGCAGGGCTGGTGATAGGCGATGATCGCCAGCGTCTCCAGCGCCGCCCGCGAAAGCTTGCGCTGGGTGGTCTTTTCCTTTTGCAGGACATGAGCGACATCAGCCGCGGTGACGAAGCGCCACTTGCTTTCCACTTTCATCAGGACAACGCCGCCGCCCTCGTAATCTGCGGCGACGCGCGCAATCAGATCAGCGACAGCCGCGCCGGCAGGTAACCTGTCCGCGATGCTTTTTTCATCCAGCGGTTCGGCGGCGGCGAACAACAATGCCTCAACCATGCGCGCATGTTCAGCAAGCTCTTCCTCGCTCCACTCGACGACGGGTTCGGCGGCAGCATCCGTAGCGTCCGCTTGCGCGGCTTCAGAACCGTCGACTTGCGCTTCTTCTGTTTCTTCGGCCACGACTGGCGTTTCTTTTTCTTCGTTCAACATCGCTTCGGTGTTTTCTTCCGCTAATTCTTCTTTTAGGGCTTCCTGCGCCTCACGGGCATCGAGTCCCCGGAAATTTCGTCCCGCATCGTCTTCGATCATGACGCCTCCCCTTCACCGACTTCAATTTTGTCGGTACGGGCCTTTATGTAGATCGGCTCGAAAGAGCCAAGCTGGCGCAAGTCGATTTGGCCCGATTTTGCGAACTCCAGAACGGCATTGAACGAACTGGCGAGGACAGACGGCGCCGGCGCATCCACGCCATACGATTTCGTCAGTCCACGAAGTTCAGTCCACTCCGGTATTCCGCCCAAAATGCGCTCAAGGCGCTGGCGAGCTGCTTCGATGGAATAGACCGCCGGCGGCTCGATATGATACTCGCGATCAACCGCGGCAATGCGTTGCGTGGCATAGGCCTTGAGGAGATCGAGAAGCTCCGCTTGCCAGTCCGGCTTATGCGTAACGCGCACACCTTCTGGCGCGCCACGCGGAAAAAAGTCATAACCTTGCTGCGGAAGGTTTTGGAGGTCCTCGACCGCTTTGCGCATGGCTTCGAGCCGTTGCAGCTGGAACGCAAGCCGCGCCGCCATCTCATCAGCCGTCGGTTCATCGCCGTCATCTTCGGCGACCGGGAGCAGCATTTTAGACTTCAGATAGGCCAGCCACGATGCCATGACGAGATAGTCGGCGGCGAGCTCTAGGTTTCGAGCCTTCGCGGCCTCGACAAACAGCAGATACTGATCGACCAGCGCGACCATTGAAATCTTGCGGATGTCTACTTTCTGATGTCGCGCCAGATCGAGCAGCACGTCAAGCGGGCCTTCATAGCCCTCAATGTTGACGACCAGCGCTTCAACTGCCTCGTCGCCCGAAATAACCCGCGCCGGAGAGTCAAATTCCTCGCCGCCTGGGCCTGACTGCGCGCCCACCATCAATATGCTTTCACCATCCGCCATCAATTCAATTTACTTCCGATTCTCAGGGTCAACTATCTGTAATTTGCGGCTTTCACAGGATGGGGAAAACCGAATTTTGACAGGGCCGCTTTGAGCCTCGACATAGCGCTTTAACCAGCGGTCCGTATAAACGGTATATTTTGCATACACTAGATATTCTTGGCCATCTGTGAGTTCCGCCGCCCATCTTGAAAGAAAACAAAGTTGACCGGAAAGTGATGTTTTCCATTCTCTAGTGCTGGCTCTTTCCAGAAGCATCAATTCAAATGGTAACGTGCATACAGTTGAGGAAAGCTCGCCAAAAAAGATCCAGCCCTCCGGATGATACTCATCGACCTTGGTAACAATATTGCCATCGAAATCCGTGATTTTGAGACTTAGCCCAGACGTACATTTTGAACGGTCGAATTCTGCGGTGGGAACATAAGCAATCGCATTATCACCGGTGTTTCCGAGACGGATAACCAACTCATCACTTTCTGGCTTGGCATCGACTGTCAGAATCATGCCAGCGGCGGCCGGCGATTTTTCGTGGCCTGATTCCTGACCGCTTGCGCAGGAACCAGCCAACACGCCAATACAGGCGGCGAGAAACAGTCTCAAAATCATCCGTCAGACCCTACGCCAACGCCGGTTTTATCAGGGCGCTTAGGCGCTCATAGGCCTCGCTCGTATCGCCTCTGACAGGGGTCTGCAACCCCGTCAGCGCAACCCCCGCGCGGGCGGCGGATTTTCCATTCAGAGCACGCAGCGCCGCAGCGCTTTCGCGCTTTTCGGCGAGGGAAAAATTACAGGAGAGCGCGATGTCGCAGCCGGCGTCGTAGGCACCCGCGATGCGGTCAGGAATGGCGCCGCCAAGGGCCTTCATTTTGAGATCGTCCGTGAACAGCAGACCGTCAAATCCGATCTCGCCACGAATGACTTCATTGATGATCACCGGCGAAAGCGTCGCCGGGCGTTCGGCGTCATACGCCTCGTAGACAATATGCGCGGTCATGCCCATGGCGGCGTCGCGCAAATCCCTGAACGGCAGAAAGTCCGCCGACTGCAAATCTCGCTTACTCGCGCAAACGCGCGGCAAATCGTGATGAGAATCGCAAAGCGACCTTCCGTGACCGGGCAGATGCTTAATGACAGGCAGCGCGCCACCTTCGATCAAACCTTCCATGGTTTCACGAGCGAGCATCGTAATCGTCGAGGGATGTTTAGAAATCGCGCGGTCGCCGATGACCTGTTGGTCCGCATCCATTTGCGGGACATCGAGCATCGGCACGCAGTTCACCGTGACGCCGAGATCGGACACCAGTCGGCCTAGCAAATAGCCGTTGAGCCGAGCCGCCTCGCTCGCTTTCTTTGGATCGAGTTTGAAGAGCTCGCCAAACACCGCCGGCGCGGGATGGGCGGGAAATACCGGTGGCTTCATCCGTGCGACGCGCCCGCCCTCCTGATCGATCAGGATCGGCGCGTCGGCTCGGCCGACGCAATCGCGCAACTCATCGCAATGGGCGCGGACCTGATCCGGACTTTCGCAATGACGGGCGAACAGGATGAAGCCCCACGGATCCACATCCTTAAAGAAAGCCCGCTCCTCCTCTGAGAGGCGCGGGCCTTCGCAATCATAAATGACGGCAGAGGGCATGACGCAACTTCGCCCTGACTCTTAACGCGCCTTGATCAGGCAGTCCTGTCCGCGCGCTTTCAAGCCGGCGCAGTAAGTTTTCGCGTCATCCGCCGATGAGAACGGGCCGATACGAAGGCGATGGTAGACGCCGCGATCTCCAAGATCGGCAACCTCTACGTCAGGCCCTTTGCCGGCAAGAAAGTCGCCGAGCTTAGTCTGCATGCGCGACCACTGGGCCATTGCTTCGTCATTCGACCGGAAAGCGCCGACCTGAACCACGTGTGTGCCGGACGTCGCAGCGCCCGATGACGTCGAAGCCGCGGTTGACGCCGGACGCACATTGTTCGGCTTGACGCTCACGGTGGCCGGCGCAGGATCAATCGCCACTGGCTCCTCGGAGGAATTGTCGAGAATCTGTGCATCTTCTTCTGCAAGAGACGCAAGCCGATCATTGACTTCATCACTGACATCGGCGGCCGCCTGCTCGGCCTCGCTCGCCAGCGTACCAATTGTATCACCGACGCTTCTCTCAACCGGCGCTTCTGGGCCCTCGGCAAGCGTCGTCACCGGATCACCGTTCTGGCCATCAATTGCGTCGTAGACTTCGCGCTCTACAACCGGCGTTCCGTCTTCGGCGGTTTCAATCTTGATTGGCTCAGGATCAGCAGCAACGTAGGGCGTTTCGATCGCGCCGCCATCGCGGCCGACTTTCATGCCTTGCTTGTAGGCGATCCACACAACCGACACGAAAGCGCCGATCATGACGATGCCCATGATCAGGACCGCAAAGCCCGACAGACCACGATCTTCATCTTCATCGTCGAACTCATCATACTCTTGATAGTCCTCTTCGAACGCTTCTTCTTGTGCTGCATTTGCCATGATCTTTATCCGCTCCTTCGCAAGCGCTGATGCGTGCGCGCCCGAACCGCTCCCCGACTAAACTGTGTGCGCCGTTTAAACTTCTTTGGCGACGACTTGCCCGCACAACACGCAGGCCCAAATCCCATATGGCGCCGATTCGGCGAATCGGCGCTCCCATTTATTCTACCACCCTATGGCGCCTAAGCGGAGCGTTACCCGTCAAATTCGACGCTAAAAAGGCGGCGGTACTCGCGGATCGCATAACGGTCGGTCATGCCTGCGATATAGTCGCAAACGACCCGCGCCAGTCGGGCGTCGCTTTTTGCTTCATTTGCGCACTCATAACGCTCGCGCCATTCCGGCGGCAATGTCTCCGGCTCGGAGAAAAACAAGTCGAACAAAGATTTAATGATTCGCTTCGCCTGACTGCGAGCGCGATTGACCTTGTAATGCCGGTACATGTTTTCATGCAGAAATGCGCGCAGGCCACTCAAGTCTTTTTCCATTTCTGGGGAAAACGCACAGTAAGCCGCAGCAGCCCGGCGGACAGCGTCGGCGTCGGCAGGCGGTGCAGCAGCAAGGCGCTTGCTGGTTTCCGCCAGAACATCGCCGACCATCGCGCCAATCAGATCGGAAACGGCTTCGGCGATCAGGACATCGCGCGGCGCATCGGGCCAGCGCGTTTCCGCCGAACGAATCGCCGGCCCCACCAGCGGCAAGTCTCTCGCCTGGGAGAAATCAAACAATCCTGCGCGGAGCCCGTCATCAACATCGTGATTGTTATAAGCAATGTCATCAGCGATCCCGGCAACCTGGGCTTCAAGTGATGGATATGTGTCGAGCCATAGATCGTGGGTCGCGGCGTATTCAACGATGGCTGCGGGCAGCGGCTCGTTCTTCCGAGCCATTTTTCCCGTCAACGGGCCATTGTGCTTGACCACGCCCTCCAGCGTTTCCCAGGTTAGATTGAGACCCTCAAATGCAGCGTGGCGGCGTTCCAGCTTGGTCAACAACCGCAAAGTCTGGGCATTGTGATCGAACCCGTCAAACGGCGCCATGCATTCGACCAACACGTCTTCACCGGTGTGGCCGAAGGGCGGGTGACCGAGATCATGTGCGAGCGCCAGCGTTTCCGCGAGATCTTCGTCCAGCTTCAGGCTGCGCGCCAGGGTCCGGGCGATTTGCGCCACTTCGAGGCTGTGGGTCAGACGGGTGCGGTAATGATCCCCTTCATGGGAGATGAAAACCTGTGTCTTGTGCTTCAGACGGCGGAACGCGACGGCGTGGATGACCCGGTCGCGGTCGCGCTGAAACGGGGTGCGGGTCGCGCTTTCTGCTTCGGGGTGGAGCCGACCGCGGGTCTTTTCGGCCCGTGCGGCAAAGGGCGCCAATAGAGCCGGAAACGCCATTGGCGACTTTGCGTAAGCCGAATCCGGCATGTTCTCGGTGATTTGACCCTGTAGTCGCAAAACTGGCTCCGCTTCCGCCTGAAGCTGTGTAGCGCCTTGTCCGCCGATTCCATTAACAAGGCTTGGACTTATATATGGATTTCAGGAGGAATTTCTCACCCCCTCGAATTCGGGCCGGAAAGCCCCTATTTAGGGATGAACCCGTAGAGTGAGCCTGAAATGACCGTCGCTGAAACCACGCCTGTCACCGTTTCCGCCCGCGCCGCCAAGCGCATCGCAGCTATTCTGGCGAAGGAGCCAGATGGCGCCAAACTGCGCGTCGCGGTCGAGGGCGGCGGCTGCTCGGGGTTTCAGTACAAGTTCGATATTGTCCGCGATCAGGAAGCGGATGATCTCGTCCTCGACGCCAATGGATATTCCGTCCTCGTCGATTCCATGTCGGTCGAATATATGGCCGGATCGGTGATCGACTTTTCCGACGAGCTGATCGGCGCGGCTTTCAAAATCGAAAACCCGAACGCAACGGCGGCCTGCGGCTGCGGCACGAGTTTTTCACTGTGATTGCCTACTGATTAGCGCCCGCGATAATCGGCGCCAGCGTCGGCCAATGGTCTTCGAGCGCGGCTTTGGTCGCACGATAACCGTCCGCAACGGCATCGTCGTATTTTTTCCAATCACGAAGTTCGACGCCGGGCACGTCCGGCGCGATCAGAATATCGGCTGGGCGCGGCGCCACCACATGTTCGCGACGCGCAGTTGCGGAGCGCATCAGCAGTGAGATGATTGGCGGCGCAGCGCCAAAACCATTGTTGGCCACCCACGAGAAAAATCCCGGCGGATCGCGAAACGCCTCAATATCAATGACGCCTTCGCGCGCCACATCCACACCAATGGTGAGGCCGCGGTGCGTTGTGGTCATAATATCAGTCGGAAAGTTGTTCACCACCGCACCATCGACAAGCAGCGCATGCTCATCGATCACTGGCGGCAAAATCCCGGGCAAGGCGATCGACGCGCGCAACGCATTGCGCACCAGCCCGCGATTATGAATGCGCGCCATGCCATTGACGATATCGGAGGACACGCAAAAGAACGGAATCGACATGTTCTCAATGAGCTGGTCGCCGAAATGATGTTCCAGTCGCGTTTCAACCCGCCCGCCCCTGGTCAGCGCAACCACTGGCAGCACATGATCGCCGAGCGGATTGGATGAAACAAACGCATCGCGAATGCGCTGGTCCATTTCTTCCTGACTCCAGCCCATCGCAATACAGGCGGCGACGACGCCGCCCATGGACGCGCCACACAGGAAATCGATCGGCACGCCCGCTTCGCGCATCGCGCGCACCGCGCCGATATGGGCGTAAGCTCGCGCGCCGCCGCCAGACAGAACCAAACCAACCGACTTTCCAGCGATAATTCTCGCCAGGCGGTCGATACATTCGTCATTGTGTACATTGATGACCCGCGCCGCACCGATGGCCTCCATCCATTCGGCCGTTCGCCCTGAATGCGCGCCTTCATGCAACATGACGAGGTCGACGAGACGAAACTTGCGCGCTCTGGCGCCGTCTTCAGAAGCGAGCGGAAATGGCTTGGACGGTCTTGCATCCCGGCGAGCCAGCACCAGGAACCTGTCCGCATGGCGCGTGACAAACCGGTACCACGGACTGCCATCAAGCCTGGCTGCTAGCAAAACGACGTCGTGCGCGCTTTCAACCTGATCGAATGCGCTTGTGGTAGGCGGTTCTTCCAGACAGGGGAAAGAGGATACATTTACCTTGTACCTGGCAATACGTTTCGCGAGTTCTTTCACTCTCGCTTCTACATCGATCGACGGTGAAGTGGAAACCAAGGCGAAAATGCGCGGCGCCGATTTCTTGAAACTGTCCTTTGGATGACGCGAGCGCGCTAGAACGATGCGCGCAAGCGCCGCCGCGAAGTCTCCGTGCTCGGTAATCAACCGGTCGACATCGTCACGCGGAATGGTGAGCAATTCCGTGTCCCGCAAAGCAAAGACGCTGGCCGAATGAGGCTCGCCGGAGAGCAAAGACATTTCGCCCACGGGCTCGCCTGCTCTCACATAGCCGACAACCTCGTCGTCGGCGCCATCGACGCCTTCGCGAACGACTATCAGCCGACCGGTCAGATTGATGTGAAGCGCGTCAGAGGTCGCGCCTTGAGTGAAGACTTCCCAGCCGCCCGCCAAAGACTGCCAGCGGCTTGCTTCGGCTATGGCGTTGATTGTTTCCGCGCCGAGACCGGCGAAAAATGGCAAATTGCGGAGGCGCGCGCGAAGGTCATCCATATATGCGCGTCATTTAGCGAGGTTTGGTTGGCCGCGCTAGCGGCGGTTCTTAGGCGAACCTCAGTTTAGCTTCTTTGACTCAACGGGCGCAGATTTCGGCTCGCCAGCTTTGTCCGCTTTTTTTTGGGCGCCCGGCAAAGGCGCGATTTCCACGCCCTCGTCGATGAGCGCTTTGACATCTTTGCCGGAGGCCTCTCCGTAAATGGCGCGCTCTTTGGTTTCCCCGTAGTGGATCTTTCGCGCCTCTTCAGGGAATTTCTCTCCGACATAGTCGAAATTCTTTTCGACGTATTCACGCGCCCTGAGCACAGCACGGGCCATATCCTGTTGCACGGCGGCAAGCCGCTCTTTGCGGGATCCATCACGGCGCGCCACCGCCGGAGCCATAACGGCTTTACGGACATCGTCTGACCCGCAGGTGGGGCAGTCGATCAACCCGCTCGCGGACTGGTGGTCAAAATCGGCGCTGTCGCGAAACCAACCTTCGAACTCATGGTCGGCGCCGCACATCAAACTGTACTTAATCATGGGGATACAATGGTCACTTTGCAGGATTGTTCAAGAGCGAGATTTGGAATCCGGGATCTGGCTTCTCGTGAGGCGGCAGGCCGAATAGTTGCAAGAACTAGACCTGGCTCGTCGTTCTCGAGCTTGGCAAGCACTTCGCCCCAGGGGCCGATGATCAGAGAATGACCGTAAGTCTGGCGCCCGTCTTCATGCGTTCCGCCCTGGGCCGGCGCCATGACAAACGATCCGGTTTCGATGGCGCGGGCGGTGAGCAAGGTTTGCCAATGCGCCTCTCCGGTCTGTCGCGTGAACGCCGCCGGCACACAAATCAGATCCGCGCCGGCCTGGGCCAGTTTCCGATACAAGGCCGGAAACCGAACGTCATAACAAATGCTTAGACCAATTTTCGCAAACGGCGCCTCAACCAGAACCGCACCGTCGCCGGGCTTGTAGACATTCGATTCTTTCCAGCTTTCTCCGTTTGGAAGGTCGACATCGAACATATGCAGCTTGTCGTATCGGGCCACAATCGCGCCGTCCGGCGCGAATAAGTAGCTCCGATTGGCGGCGCGCCGCTCTCCCACTTTGACCGCCATGGACCCAATCAGCAACCAGACCCGGCTTTGTTGGGCAGCATTGGAAAACGTCCGCAGCTCTTCGAGAGTGTCCTCTTCAGGCAGCGTCTCAAACATGCGGTCGGCCTTCCGGTCGACCACATTGGTCATTTCCGGGGTCGCAACAAAGCTCGCGCCCTTGCTCGCGGCGTCGGATATCAGCGCGCACGCATCAGCTACATTGCGACGCCGATCGATGCCGGATCGCATCTGAACGCACGCCGCCACAAATGAGTCCGCATCAGCCATTCAGCAGAGGCTCGAGTTTGCCAGAGCGTTCAAGGGCGGCAAGATCGTCGAATCCGCCGACATGTGTGTCTCCAATGAAGATTTGAGGATACGTGGTTTTGCCATTGGACTTGGCCAGCATCTCTTCTCGAAGGCGTTTGTCGTACGCGGCGGAAACCTCAGTCGCCTTCACGCCCTTTTTCCCCAGCAGCGCGAGCGCTCTGAAGCAATATGGGCACAAAGGCTTTGTATAAACTACGACCTTCTTCATTGTGTTCTCCGGTTCATTCGTCAGGCGCTATATGGCGCCAACCCCGCCTTTAACAACGCGCGCCAGCACCAGCGCATCAACTCTCGCCGCCCCTGCCCGTTTTAGCGCTCGGGAGGACGCAGACAAGGTTGCGCCCGTGGTCAGCACGTCATCCACCAATACCACATGCGCGCCCTGAAACCTTGCGCGCGCGTCTTCATTCCTCACGGCGAAAGCGCCCGATACGTTTCGACGCCGGGCGTCAGCCGACAAATCCTTTTGTGGCGGCGTTTCCCGGCTTCGGATAAGTCCGTCAACACTGATCCGGGCGCCGAGCCGGTGAGCAACCTCTCGCGCGAGCAGCAGCGACTGATTGAACCGACGCGACAGCAGCCGCTTCGGATGCAGCGGTATCGGCGTCAAGATCGAAGTCGCTGTTGTCAGTCCGGAAGCAGCGCGCGCCATCCATGCGCCAAACGTGCCCGCCATCTCAGTACGATCGCCATGTTTGAAACCAACAATCATCCGGTGCGTGGCATCGTCGTACACTAGCGCCGCGCGCGCTCGGCCAAAATCCGGCGGCTCAGCGATGCAAGACGGACACTCAACCTCGGCCCCATAATCAGCGGCGAACGGTACGCCGCATCGTCCGCAATAGGGAGACTCCACGAAATGAATGGCGCCCCATGCACGTGGGCTGATCATTCCTGCGGAAGAAACTTGCTCTCGAGTGACCGGGCAAAGCGGCGGTATGGCCAAGTCGAGCGCTTTTTGCGCCGCATGCGCCCCCCACCCCTGAAACCGGCCAAGCATTTGCGATATCATTTGCAATAGATTAACGCCGCCACCGCAACTCAACCACCCGGTCCGATGCAGAAACCACCGAAAATTTTTGACCGAGCCCTGTACGCTAAGCGCCGAACGCGCTCCGCGCCGCGGTTTGAGGATCACAACTTCCTTCACCAGCGGGTCTTGGAAGACATAAATGACCGGTTGGAGACGGTCACGCGTTCGTTTCAGCACGCCGTTTTCGACGGTGCGGGCACGCTCAGTTCCAGCCTCTCGGCGGCGTGTGGGTTGGGCGAAGTTCTCTCGCTGGACATCTCTGCCGCACGATTGCCCTCTGCTGGGCAGCGGATTGTCGCGGACTTGGAATTGCTTCCCCTTAAACCGCAGTGCACAGATCTGATTGTCAGCGTGCTGACGCTGCACACCGCTAATGACCTGGTCGGCGCCCTTTCTCAGGCGCGAATGGCTCTGAGACCAGATGGACTCTTTATCGCCGCCGTTTTCGGTGAAGGCACGCTCGCGGGACTGCGTTCCGCTCTGTACGAGGCCGAGGCGGAAATAACCGGCGGCGTGTCGGCGCGCATCGCGCCCTTCGCCGCCGTGCGCGATTATGGCGCAGCGCTGCAACGCGCAGGCTTCGCCCTGCCGGTGGCCGACATCGACAGGGTCAAGGTGAAATATGACGAGCCTCTGAAACTGTTGGCGGATCTGCGCGGCATGGGAGAAACCAGCGTCTTGAAAAGCAAAGCGGCGGCGCTGCGCCGAGACGTTTGGATGAACGCAATGTCCCGGTTTTCCGAGGCGGGCGGCGTTGAGCATTTTGAGATAGTCTATTTAACCGGCTGGGCGCCACATTCGAGTCAGCA
>CAZAOB010000028.1:27393-40821 GCA_964486635.1 uncultured Caulobacterales bacterium
CGATCAAGGGCGCAACTTAACTTTCTCGAAGAGACGCGACTTAATCTGTCTCCATGGCCGCATCGATCGTTCCGTACATTTCGCTGGCGGAATTTGTGAATGCACGAACCGATGCAACAATCGCGAGAAAAATCAGCGATACAATGAGCCCGTATTCAATGGCGGTGGAGCCGGATTCATCGGATTGAAAAGACTTGAAGCGCTCTGACACGCCAAGCCGCAGCGATCTAAATGTCCTGTCCAACACCATCACAACAAGTCCCTTAGCTGCGCCGCCAGCGGTCGATCTGCCGGCGGCATCTCCAACTTGATCAGCGCCTCAGGCCTGACCCAGAGAAGCTCCTGCCCTTCCATTGGCGCCGGAACACCCGTCCACTTCCGGCAGACATATAAGGGCATCAAAAGATGAAAGTCCCCTAAAGCCTCGGACGCAAACGCCGCTGGCGCGAGACATGACGCCTCCGTATCTATGGCGAGTTCTTCCTTTAACTCGCGCACCAAAGCTGCTTCAGGCGTCTCGCCGTCCGCTAGTTTGCCGCCAGGAAACTCCCACAATCCCGCATGGGCTTTTCCTTCCGGCCGGCGCGCCATCAAGACTCTTCCGTCTCTGTCTATCAGCGCGCAAGCCGCCACCAACAAAAGCTTCGCCACATTCTCGCCTTAATTTCTAAGCTGCAGTCTTTAACAGAGCGCTGAGACACAGGTTGGAATTTTCGTTCGTGCGTTAACACTCAATTAACCTGCACTTAACGCATGGTTTCGTCGTCTCCGCGCGTCGCGGGCCTCGAGGGCTCCGGCAAGACAAATTCGGGATCAGACAATTCCGGATCTGAAAGGTCGGGAGGCGGAGCGGTCACGGGCACAGCAGACGCGACACTTGGACGGAAATAAACGACCTGGCTCTTCTCCTCCAAATCCCGCAGAGAATTATCGATGGTGCGCATGCGGAGGAAATGCTCAATCGGCGCGCGAACTTGACTTAAAGGCACAGATTGGGTGGAACGTCGGTCAACAACTTCCATCACATGCCAGCCAAATTCCGTCTCAAACGGTTCTGCCACCTCTCCCGGCTGCGTCGCAAACGCCGTCCGAGAAAAAATCGGGGTCATCATGGCGCGCGTGAACCAGCCCACTTCTCCGCCCAACGGGGCCGTTGCCCGATCGATGGATCTTTCCCGAGCGAGCGCCGCAAACTCTGCGCCCCCGGCCAGCAATTCTTCTATTTCCGCCGCTTCTTCGGCTGTGCGCACCACAATGTGCCGCGCGCGCACTTCATCTCCCAGCACCGTCACGTCAGCCTGAGCCTTGTAGAGTCGCTCAACCGTTTCGGGCGTAACTGCCTGCCTTACCTGCGCGTCCATATATGCAGACGCCAGCACTCTATCGCGAGCTGCATTTACGCGCCGGGCGACGCTTGGACTGCGTTGCATGCCATCATCCAAAGCTGCACGCGCGAGCAGCCGCTGTTCAACATACGACTCGACCAGATTTCGCTCGAAGGCCGACCGCGCCGTCAGAACTTCGTCAGGTCGCAGCAACCCGCCGGCCCGTGCGGTGGCCTCAATTTCAGAAAGATGAACATAGCGACCGTCGATTCGCGCCAGAATAGGATCGTCCTCATCGACTGGGGCTCGGGCAACCGAAGCGCCGGCGCCATCCATTGACGGTGCAGATCGCAACACATCCACTATCCATAAGCCGGCAATCACCAAAAAAGCGCCGGATAGGGCGCTATAGGCCCTGCCCGTCCGCGTTGGCAGCCATGCGATAAGCCCGCGGAATGCTATGACCGCGATCCGGCCCACATAAGCGAGCCCGCTCAACGCCTGTCGCGCCAACAGTTTGACGGCTCGCCAAAGCGCGGAATCAAGCGCCGCCGCCACCCGCCAGGTCGTTATCCAGAATTTCCCCAGAGCCCGGGCGACGAACACGACGCCCGCCCAGATCGATCGCGCCAAGCTGGACGCAACCGCTGCCACCAACCGTGCGACCGCGCCCAGGAGCCGCGCCAATTTGGCGCTCCTCTCCCCCGGCTTTGCCTGATCTGTTGGTGGCGTTTCCATCATGTTCCGTTCGTGGCCTGCTACATTTTCCGCGTTCGTTGACAGGGCCTTAGGCGCTTACTATCTCTCCGACGCCCCTTTCAGGGCGCTACATTTCCCAACCGGCCGATGAAAGGCGCACCCCGCGCTGGTTTGACGAGGGGCCGCCATCCTTTTCATCGCAGCACGAAGGCAACAGTCCTCATGGCGTTACTCGGTATCGCACGTAAAATCTTTGGCTCATCCAATGATCGCCGCCTCAAGCCTTTATTCCGCCGCGTGGAGGCGATCAACGGATTCGAAGCCGATCTCGCCAAACTGACCGATGATGGCCTGATTGCTCAAACTGAAAAGTTAAAACAACGCTTTAAGGAAGGCGAATCTCTCGACGATTTGCTTGAAGAGGCGTTTGCAACGGTCCGAGAGGGCGCCAAGCGAGCCTTGGGTCAGCGCCACTACGACGTCCAGCTGGTGGGCGGGATGGTGCTGCATTCCGGCGATATCGCCGAAATGAAGACGGGGGAAGGCAAGACCCTGGTGGCGACCTTGCCGGTCTATTTGAACGCCCTCACCGGCCGCGGCGTCCATGTGGTCACCGTCAACGACTACCTTGCCAGCCGCGACGCCGAATGGATGGGCCGCGTTTACACCCAGCTTGGCATGACCACAGGCTGCATTGTCCATGGCCTGAACGATGAAGAACGCCGCGCCGCGTATGCCTGCGACATCACCTACGGCACCAATAACGAATTTGGCTTCGACTATCTCCGCGACAATATGAAATCGTCGCTCGATCAGATGGTCCAGCGCGGGCATCACTTCGCAATCGTTGACGAAGTCGACTCCATTCTGATCGACGAAGCAAGAACACCGCTCATTATATCCGGACCGACTGACGACAAGTCCGAACTCTACATGACGATCGACGGCTTCGTTCCGCAGCTCACAGAAGAAGATTTTGAGATCGACGAGAAGCAGCGTTCGGTCACTCTTACTGAAGAAGGCAACGAAAAGATCGAGAAGCTTCTGAAGGAAGCAGGCCTGCTTCAGGGCGACAACCTGTATGACTCGATCAACATTTCAGTCGTTCACCACGTCAATCAGGCGCTGAAAGCGCACAAGATCTTCCAGCGCGACAAGGACTACATTGTTCGCAATGACAAGGTGACGATCATTGACGAATTCACCGGCCGCATGATGGAAGGCCGGCGCTGGTCGGACGGCCTCCATCAGGCGGTCGAGGCCAAGGAAAAAACCCAGATACAGCCCGAAAACCAGACGCTCGCGTCGATCACGTTCCAGAACTATTTCCGGCTCTACGAAAAGCTCGCAGGCATGACCGGCACCGCGCTGACGGAAGAGGCTGAATTCGCCGACATCTACAAACTCAACGTTCTCGAAATCCCGACGAACAAGCCCATCGCCAGGGAAGACCTGGATGACGAGCTCTACATGACGGCGGAAGAGAAATACAAAGCGATCGCGCTGCAGATTGCCGACTGCGTCCGGCGCGGACAACCCGTTCTGGTTGGGACAGTGTCCATCGAAAAGTCTGAGTACCTGTCCAAGCTGCTCAGCGATAAAAAGTTCTACAAAGACCTTTCTAAAACGCTTCGCGCGCGCGCCGAGGAATTGAAGGACAAAGAGGTCGACCTAAAGAAGAAGCTGGAAGACCAGGCCAAGTACCTGTCTGAAATCGGCGACAAAAAAGATCCCATTCCACACAATGTGCTCAACGCGCGCTACCATGAGCAAGAGGCGGAAATCGTCGCCATGGCGGGGGCGCCCGGCGCCGTCACGATCGCCACAAACATGGCAGGTCGCGGCACTGACATTCAGCTCGGCGGATCCGTCGACATGCAGGTGATGGAATCGCTGGAAGACGGCGATGATGAAGCGACCATCAAGCGCAAGCGGGCGGAGATCGAAGCAAAGATCGCCGCAGACAAAAAGAAAGCGCTCGATTCCGGCGGTCTGTTTGTATTGGCGACCGAACGCCACGAAAGCCGCCGCATCGACAACCAGCTGCGCGGCCGCTCCGGCCGTCAAGGCGATCCCGGCACGACCAAGTTTTTCATCTCGGTCGAAGACGATCTCATGCGCATCTTCGGCGACGGCATGGAAAAGATGCTGAAGCGTTTCGGCATCCGCGCCGATGAATCGATCGAGCACCCATGGTTCACCAAGGCGGTCGAGACCGCGCAGAAAAAAGTTGAACAACGCAACTTTGACATGCGCAAAAACGTCTTGAAGTTTGACGACGTCATTAACGACCAGCGCAAGGCGATTTTCGAGCAGCGCATCGAGTTCATGTCGACAAATACAGTTGACGACATCATTGGCGACATGCGCCAGCAATTGGTCGAAGACCTTGTGGGCGCTCATTTGCCGGCAAAATCCTACGCTGAACAGTGGGACGTTGACGGTCTTAAATCAGAACTGAAAGAAGTTTTCGCCAGGGAATTTCCTGTCGACGAATGGTCCATGGAGGAAGGCGTCGCCGACACCGAAATCGCGGAACGTCTTATCGAAGCGACGGATCAGGCCGCAGCGGCGCGCGCTGCGGAAATCGGTCCGGACATGATGCGCCGGATTGAGAAGGCGATTCTTTTGAACGTGCTCGACACAAATTGGCGAGAACACCTTCAGATGCTCGACCATTTGCGCTCAGTGATCTGGCTGCGCAGCCACGGCCAACGCGATCCCGTCAACGAATTCAAGACCGAGTCTTTCGGGCTGTTCCAGGAGTTGCTCGACGGCCTCCGCCGGGACGTCACCCGCCTCACTATGCAGGTTCAGGTTCGCGCGCCCGAACAAGCGATGCCGCAGCGTCGGGAAATCCCGATGACCGAGACACATGTGAATCCCGTAACGGGCGAAAACGAGCGCGCAACGGAATTGCCGCGTTCAAGATTGTCCGCAGGCATTGGCACGATGAAGGGTCTTGCGCGTACGCAGGAAGTAGATCCCAACAATCCCGACACCTGGGGCCGCGTTCCGCGCAACGGCCCCTGCCCTTGCGGCTCCGGCAAGAAATACAAGCACTGCCACGGCTCGATCTAACCATAGCTTTTCGGATACTAAAAAAGCCGGGCCTTGCGCGTGGCTTTTTTGTTGTTACGCCCAAGGAGGCGGATTGTCGTGATCAACGTTTCTGCGCGAATACTTGCGTCCTTCCATCCCCATTAAGAACAAGCCGCTTCCAAACAATACAACGACAAGCGGCCAACCGATGTTGGGCGGAATCGAGGTATCCCCGCGCCACAACAGCGCCGCCAACAACAACCCCAAGGCATCAAGCATCACCGCTAAGATTCGCACGGCTTTCATGGCAGACCCCCGTTAGCCTGTTGGCGGTGGCGTCGAAATTTTACTCCCACCAATAAGGCGGACGCTTGCGGGCGCCGGTGAGTTCCTCGTTCAGCGTGGCGGCATCATAGAGGCGCCCGTTCAGCATCACCTTGCTCACCTTGTCCGTGTTCGAAATATCTTCGAGCGGATTGGCGTCGAGGACGATGAGGTCGGCGAGCTTGCCGGGTTCGAGCGAACCGATGTCGCTGGCGAAGCCGAGATGGGTCGCCGGCGTGATGGTCGCGGTCTTGATCGCTTCGAGCGGGCTCATGCCGCCGCGCACGAAGGACCACATCTCCCAGTGCGCCGCGATGCCGGCTTGCTGACCATGGGCGCCGATGGACACCATGACGCCGCGATCAGCGAGCAGTTTGGACGTGCTGGCGCTGACCTGATCGACATAGTCTTCCTCTGGCGCTTTTTCGCGCCGCGCCGATTGCGCGGCGAGACGGCCCGGCGGCGCATGTTTGGTCAACAAGGGATGCTTCCACACATCCGTCGCCTGACGCCAGTAGGGATCGCCGGCTGGCCCGCCATAGGTAACGACGAGGGTGGGCGTATAGGCGACCTCGGTCTGGCTGTAGAAACTCAGCACATCCTCATAGAGCATCGCCTGCGGAATATTGTGTTCGACCGAGGTGTTGCCGTCGGCGACCAGCGACATGTCCATGTGGAACAGCGAACCGCCCTCCGGCACCACCGCAATATTTTCATTGCTGGCGGCGACGGCGACCTGCTGACGCTGCTCGCGGCGCGGCTGGTTGTAGTTTTTGATCGAATGGGCGCCCTGCTTTTTGAGGCGCCGCACATGAGCGAGCGCATCTTCATAGCTGTCGATCACCGCATAAACGCTCGCGGCCTTGGCGCCGTAAACGACTTCGCCGGTCGAATAGATGCGCGGCGAAAGGATCGCCCCGGCGCGCTGATATTGCGACGCCGAGAATATGTGACTCGCCTGGCTAGAGGGATCGTGAATGGTCGTCACGCCAAGTGCGAGATTGGAATGCGAGGCCCAGTTCTGTTGCGGGATGATGTCGTCGGTTCCCTGCGGGCCGTGGGCGTGGGCGTCGATAAGGCCGGGCATGATGGTCTTGCCGGATAGATCGATTGACGGCGTATTTGCCGGATAGGTCATCGTCGCGGCGGAACCGATCGCGCTGATGCGATTGTCCTCGATCAGGATGATGCCGTTTTCGATAACTCCGCCATCGTCGCCGGCCATGGTGATGATCCGCGCGCCGGTGAGCGCCACCGTGCCGGAGGGTTTGTCGGCCGTGAATGAGAGCGACAGGTCGGCGCCGTCGGTCGGCGGTTCGTATCCCTTGCTATCATCGCCTTCGGCTTTCGGCGCCGATGGCGTCATGTCGGCGACACGCGCAGAATAAAGCGTCGAGCCAAGCGACCAGTTCAACTGGCCGCGCGACCAGTTGATGTAACTCGCGCCGTCGCCGCTGGCTTTGGTCACCGGCAAAGCTGAACCGGAACGCCCGGCGCCGACTTTTTGCGGACCTGGCGTCATCGGCATGACGAAGGCCGAATAGTTTTCGGTGAAGGCAAGATTGCGGCCATCCTGCGAGGCTTGAAACTCGGTGATCAGATCGCCCGAAGCATGGGTGCGCAAATCGTCGCCGGCGAAATTGACGCTCACCAGCGATGCGGTGTCGCCCTCGAACCGGGTCATGAAGACGCGATTATTGGCGTCGGCGAAATGCGGATTGGCGCCGTCATCGGTAACGCGGGACATGGCGCCGCCGCCGGACGGAATGGCGTAAACGCCCGGCGCTTCCGACCAGTCGGCGCCGGTCAGATTGCCGCCGGTTCCTTTTTCGAAGGTGATCGTGCGCCCGTCGGGAGAAAAACGCGGACGGCGATAATGGCCCGGCTCTCTTGTGACAGCGCGCCCTGCGCCGCCGCCGGCGCTGACGACGCGAATGGTTCCGAGACCCGCATCGGTCCATGACACATAGGCGATGCGGCCGCCGTCATAGGACCATGACGGGAAAAATTCGAAGCCGTCGCGGGCGTTGGTGAGACGGCGCGGCGCGCCATCCGGCAATGACTTCACGTAAAGCTTGCCAAGCGATTCAAACACAGCGCGCTTGCCGTCCGGCGACACTGACGCAAAACGCGGCATCGTCGTTTTGAAACTGTCGGGCGCGACCGCCACCTCCGGCCGCGGCGGGTCGATCACCGCGCGCGTGTCCGAGACGTGGAACGGAATTTCCTGCGCGGCGCCGCCAGCGGTATTGAGCCGCCGGATCTTGCCGCCTGCCCAGAAAACAATCGTTCTCGAGTCCGGCGTCCAGTCCATATTCGGATAGGCGCCATGCACGGCCCAGGTTTCCTGCATGTCCTGATCGACATCATCGTAGAGTTTGCGGGTTTCGCCGGTGCGCAAATCCTTCAGATAGAGCTTCGACTTGGCGCGTTCGCGGCGCACAAAAGCGAGATATTTGCCGTCCGGCGACGGCGTCGGCCGCACCGCGCCGCCAAAACCGGAGGCCGCCGTTTCAATTTCACCGGTCGCAAGTTCATAACGGTTGATATGAAAGAGATCGCCGTTGGAATCCTGCGCATACTGGAACGTCGCGCCGGGCGTAATATTCTGTGAATAATAAATGTACTTGCCGTCAGCGGAATAGATCGGCTCGCCGAGTTCTTTCTGGTGGGTTTCGCTCGGACGCTTCACAAGCTGCACGCCGTCGCCGCCCGAAATGTGATAGAGCCAGATTTCTCCGACGCCGAGCGAGCGCTGCGTGGTGAAATGCTTGCGCGCCGCAAGATACTCACCGTCCGGCGACCAGGTTGCGTTGTTCAGGAGGCGGAATTTTTCCTTGGTGACCTGCCGCTTGTCGGACCCATCCGCATTCATGATCCAGATATTGTCACCGCCGGCGCGGTCTGAGGTGAAGGCGATTTTCGATCCGTCCGGCGAAAAGCGCGGCTGCATTTCCCAGGCCATGCCGCTGGCAATATTGGTCGCCTCGCCGCCAGCAATCGGCATGGTGTAAATGTCGCCCAACAGGTCGAAAGCAATGGTGCGCCCGTCGGGACTGACATCGAGGCTCATCCATGTGCCCTCGCGTACATCAATATTGACGTCGCGGGTCGGCAGCGGCGGCGCTGACACATCCCACTTTTCTGCTTTTTTCTCGGCGGCGTCGGCAGCGGCCTCGTCCTGCGCGAAAACTTGTGCAGGCGCGAACGCCAAAACGGCCATCAGGCCAATGGATTTTTTCATGGATAACAACCCCGGATGATTCCCTCTGGGGCGAGCCTAATGGGCAATGCGCCGTCGCTACAAGCCTAGCAGGCGCGCCGTTTTCAATTGTCCGCCAGAATTTCGCCGACCCAGGCGGGAACGATCTTCGTCGCCGGTCCGTAACGCGCATCGGAAAACATCTGCGCATTTTCCGAGGGTTCGAGATTGAGCTCCATGGTCGCAACGCCAAGGGCGCGCGCCTCGGCGGCGAACCCTGCGGCGGGATAAACCGAGCCGGATGTGCCGATGGAAACAAAAAGGTCCGCCGACATGATCGCATCGGCGGCGTCTTCCATATGGCGCGGCATTTCGCCGAACCAGACAACGTGAGGCCGCATGCCGCCGCTGCGCCGGCATTCCGTGCAGGACAAATCGACGGAAAGATCGCTTTCACATTCAGAGATTGCGCCGCAGGCCGCGCATTCCGCTTTCAGCAATTCGCCATGCATGTGCAGCACATTTTTTGAACCGCCGCGTTCATGCAAATCATCGACATTCTGGGTGATCAAGGTGAGCGCGCCGCCGCGCTGTTCGAGCCCCCGCTCCAGTTTTGCGAGCGCGATGTGAGCCGCGTTCGGCGCCACCGCCGGCAGGGCGCGCCGGCGCTGATTATAAAAATCATGCACCAGTGCAGGATTGGCGGCGAAGCCTTCCGGCGTCGCCACCTCCCGATAGTCGTATTTGGCCCACACGCCATCCTTGTCGCGAAAGGTCGCGACGCCCGACTCCGCCGAAATGCCGGAACCTGTGAGAACAACGATCTTGCGGGGCTGAGACACGACGCCGATTACATCGGCGGCGCGTTCATGAAGTCAAGTTTGCCAACATCGACGCCGAGATGACGGATGATGAGATAAGCCGCGGTCGTGTGGAAATAGAGGTTCGGCAAAACGAAGGTCTGCAGATAAGCCGCCCGTGTGAACGTCATCTCGCGCGGGCCCATGGGCACAGTGATATTCCCCTGCGGGTCTTTATCCATATCGGCGTCATCGAGCCCGGAAATAATTTTCTGCGCCCGCGCAATGCGGTCATAGAGTTCCGAAAAACTTGCTTCTTTGTCGTCGAAGCTCGGGATCTCCGCGCCCGCAAGCCGGGACAGACCGCGCGCGGGAATTTCAGTCGCGAACTGAACCTGTCTTTTCAGCGGAAACATGTCGGGCGCCAATCGCCACTCCAGAAACACGCTTTCAGCGACATCCTTGGTCTTGGCTTGCACTGCGCCTTTCTTCAGCGTTCTTTCCAGCCCGCCAAACATTTGTCCTGCTGCAGTCTTCGCAATTGCAGAAAGGGGTAGGCTCATGGGTCTCTCCTCTTCATGGCCGAATTTTCGCCGGCTCTATTTGTCGGCGATGCAGAAGATCGGATTTGACTTTCGCCACATCAAGGGCCGATGACAGTGCGGACCGAAAAGTGATCGAAACTCTTGATGCGGCGATGACGAAAACTTCCGAACCGAAAAAAGTCCTGGTGGTCTGCCTCGGCAATATCTGCCGCTCGCCCGCGGCGGAAGGCGTCTTGCGCGCCAAAGCCAAGGAGCGCGGCTTGAAGCTCACTATTGATTCGGCGGGCACCGGCGCGTGGCATGCGGGCGATCCGCCGGATGCGCGCATGATCAAGTCGGCGGCAAGGCGCGGGATCGACATTTCCTATCAGCGTGCGCGTCAGGTCGATCTCTCGGATTTTTATCAGTTCGATTATCTGCTCGCCATGGATCTTTCGAACCACTCAGACCTGCTCGACCTCGCGCCGCCGAACCGGACATGTGACATCAGACTGTTTCTCGATTTCGCTGACGGAGAGGTCCGCGAAATGCCGGACCCTTATTATGGCGGCGGCGACGGATTTGAGCGCGTGCTCGACCTGATCGACGCGGGCGCTGAAGGCTTTCTCGATCACATCGAAGACGAAAGCGCGTAGCTCGCTTCAATTTCATATGAGCTCGCTTCATTGCCGAGCCGCGATGAATAGAGATGAAACTCATTCACCGGAAATGAGCCGCAGGAAAAAAGCCCGTGCATAGCGCAGTATTGCATGACGGCGTCCTGACTGGCGCCGCGCAAATAGGCGAGCGTCACATGCGGAACAAACTTTCGCTTTTCGAGCGCGAAGCCCGCGCGCCGCAACGCGCTCTCTGTCTTCGCCTGCAAATGGCTGAGCGCCGGCGACGCCTCTGCGCCGGCCCACAATGCGTGCGGCTTCTTATCGCCAAAGGCGCCGATGCCCGAAAGCCGCATCTCAAACGCAGGCGCATCGATCGTCGACAACGCATCGATAGCAGCTGAAAATCCATGCCGGTCAACCTCACCGATGAAGGCGAGCGTCAGGTGAAAATTATCGACAGGCCGCCAGCGCGCGCCCTCGACCCCATATTGAATGGTCGACAGCGCGTCGGCGACGATTTCCGGAATTTCCAGCGCGACGAATAGTCGGTGCATGATCAGTCAACGGGGCTATAGTGATCATCCACAATATCAGCTTTTGCGTTTAATTCGAAGACCGGAATTTTTCGATGTCCGCCTCACCGCATTTGTTCTGCCTCGGCTTCGGCTACACCGCGCGCGCTTTCGCTGACCGCCTGCGTGCGCAGGGCTGGCGCATTTCCGGCACAACCAAATCCGCAGAGAAACATGACGCGATGCAGGCTGCCGGCGTCAATGCGCATCTCTGGTCCGGCGGCGCACTTGCAGACTCCATATTTGACGGCGTCGATGCGATATTGGTTTCAACGCCGCCGGGACCGCAAAGCTGTCCAGCGTTGAACGCCGCCGCATCGCTCATCGCGGCGCGCGCAAAACAGTTGCAATGGATCGGCTATCTCTCAACGAACGGCGTCTATGGCGATCATGGCGGCGCATGGGTCGATGAGGGCAGCGAATTGCGCGGCGCCAGTCCGCGCGCACTGAGGCGCATCGCGGCGGAGCGAGCGTGGCTCGATCTTGCGCGCGAGCATGACCTGCCGCTGATCGTGTTTCGCCTGCCCGGCATTTACGGGCCGGGGCGCTCCGCCTTCGACAATATCCGCGCCGGAACCGCAAAACGCACCGTCAAACCGGGCCAGGTGTTCTCGCGCATGCATGTGGAAGACATCGCCGCAACGCTCATCGCCAGCATGGATAAACCGCGCGCTCACCCCGTCTATAATCTCGCTGACGACGAACCGGCGCCGCCGCAGGATGTTGTCGAATACGCGTGCAAATTGCTCAATGTCGAACCGCCGCCGCTGACGCCGATCGAGGAAGCGGGCCTCTCCGATATGGCGCGCAGTTTTTACGCCGACAATAAGCGCGTTTCCAACGCGCGTATGAAAAACGTACTCGGCGCCGCCTTGCAGTATCCAACTTATCGGGAGGGACTGAGCGCTATACTTGCAGCTGAATCATTTAATCAGTACACGGATGATCAATAACCGTCGTCAGACGCGTCGTCACCGTCATCGGCGGCTTGCTCTTCCTCGGCGACTCCATCCTTGTCCCACTGATAAATTTTTGTGATGACGCAGCGGCGGTCAAATCCGGGCTGATCTCTGACGATTATGACATCGCCGCGCGACACGCAGCCGCCCGCAGGCCGGCTGTCGATGCCAATGGAGAATGCCGACCGCAGCAACCGGTAGTCGCAGGCGCCCGCCAGCTCGACGCGGTACCAGTCGTTCACGCTGCGCTTCAGCAGCACCACATCATCCTCGCCTTTCACGGCGGCCCAGCCATTGATGTTCTGGCCAAAACAGATATTGCGCACTTCGTCGCCCATTCGCGGGTCGGCGGACGCGCCCTCAGGGGACTTGGCGACCGCAGCAGCGCCCAGCAGCACCGCGCCCAACCCGGCGGCGGCCATCAGCGAATTTCTTGCGAACATGATCGGTTCCTTTCTCGCGCCCAGCCCTTCGATTCTAGCACGCTTCCTCCCCTGATCGGCTACACAATCCCGTAATCCTGTCGCTTCGGTCATGCGGAAACTCCAGCGTTTATGCGGGCTTCACGGCGGGCATGGATATCACATAAAGAAATCTTTATATGTCCCTTGGCGCCGCAGAGACCCCCTGTTATACGCCGCCGCAAGAGATTCATCCGATAGAGGACATCGCAATGACCGCGCAGCACGATTATTTCGTCAAAGACATAAACCTCGCCGATTACGGCCGCCGCGAAATCGAGATCGCCGAAACCGAAATGCCGGGCCTGATGGCGACCCGCGAGGAATACGGCAAGGCGCAGCCGCTGAAAGGCGCGCGCATCGCCGGTTCGCTGCACATGACGATCCAGACCGCCGTGCTGATCGAAACCCTGCAGGCGCTTGGCGCCGATGTCCGCTGGGCCTCGTGCAATATCTATTCGACCCAGGACCACGCCGCCGCCGCGATCGCCGCCGCCGGCACGCCGGTCTTCGCCTTCAAGGGCGAAAGCCTCGAAGAATACTGGGATCTCGCCGACAAGATTTTCGAATGGCCGAATGGCGAGACCGCCAACATGATCCTCGACGATGGCGGCGACGCGACCTTGTTGATCCTGCTCGGCGCCGACGCGGAAAAAGATCCTTCCCTGCTCGACAATCCGTCGAACGAGGAAGAGACCGCGCTGTTCAACACGATCAAACGCCGCCTCGCCAAACAGCCGAACTGGTATTCGACAGTGAAAGCCAACATCCAGGGCGTCACTGAAGAAACAACCACCGGCGTGTTGCGGCTTTATCAGCGCCAGAAAAAAGGCACGCTCCCCTTCCCGGCGATCAACGTCAACGACTCCGTCACCAAGTCGAAATTCGACAACAAATATG
>CAZAOB010000029.1:0-40748 GCA_964486635.1 uncultured Caulobacterales bacterium
GGCGCTGACGGGCTCGAACCGCCGACCCTCTCGGTGTAAACGAGATGCTCTACCAGCTGAGCTAACCGCCCTTGCTGCAGTCGGGACCAGCCCTGCTGCGAGCCGCATCTCCTAGCGCGGCAGTGCACGAGGATCAATGCGCGGATCGGCAAAATCCAAACAAAAAAACGCCGGCGGAAGCTGCCGCCGGCGTCCTTAATCCAAAAAAGGCGTCGCCCTAGTTGAGCGCGTCCTTGAGGCCCTTGCCGGCGGAGAATTTCGGCTGGATCGAAGCCGGAATCTGGATGGTCTCGCCGGTGCGCGGATTGCGGCCTTCACGCGCTTTGCGCTTGGCGGCCGAGAACGTGCCGAAGCCGACGAGGCGTACATCATCGCCCGCTTTGAGCGCATTTGAGATGGAATCGAAGACGGCATCCACGGCCTTAGCCGCTTCGGATTTGCTCATGTCCGCCAAATCAGCGACACGATCGATAAATTCGTTCTTGTTCATTCCTCCGGCCTTTCTGTTGTTTCGGAATTGAAAACGTCGACCTGGCTGGATTTTACGCGGGGGCGCACAGTCAACGCCAAACAAAAATGGCTTAAAATAAGGCTTTGCTTTCCACAGCCGCTCTAACTGATTGATATTGTTACATTAAATTTTCGCCCATTTTCCGCAGCATCCGGCGAAAATGCCCGGAAAATAAGGGGTTTTGCAAGAAAACCGCCCCGTTTCCGGGGCGGCCGATTCGTTTAATGCCTCAAAAGGCGCCTGTTAGTGGGTCACGACAGCAGCGCCATCGCTTGTGTCGCCTGACCCTGCCGGTTCGACCGGCTCGGTCCATTCGATGGGCGTCAGCTTCTGGGTCAGTGCGTGGGAAAGGACCTCGTCAACCGTCGACACCGGAATGATCTTCAGGCCGTTTTTCACGTTCTCAGGAATGTCGGCGAGATCTTTCTCGTTTTCTTCCGGAATGAGCGCGGTTTTCACCCCTGCCCGTAGCGCAGCCAGGAGTTTCTCCTTGAGCCCGCCAATGGCGAGCACACGCCCGCGCAGGGAAATCTCGCCCGTCATAGCGATGTCCTTGTGAACCGGCACGCCGGTGAGGACGGAAACGATCGCCGTCGCCATGGCAACGCCCGCAGACGGTCCATCTTTTGGCGTCGCGCCTTCCGGCACGTGGATATGGATGTCAGTCTTATCGAACAGAGGCGGTTCGATTCCGAATTCCGCCGAACGGCTTCTCACATAGGAAGACGCCGCAGATACTGATTCCTTCATGACGTCCTTCAAATTGCCGGTTGGGGTCATCTTGCCCTTACCCGGCATGCGCACCGCTTCGATGGTGAGGATTTCACCGCCAACGGACGTCCAGGCCAGACCGGTCACAACGCCGACCTGATCTTCGCCGTCGATTTCGCCATGGCGGAACTTTTGAACGCCGGCATAATCGCCCAGATTTTTGGCGGTCACTTTCACCGACTTCGCTTTGCCGGTTTCAAGATCGCGAACCGCCTTGCGGGCCAGCTTGGAAAGCTCGCGCTCAAGGTTGCGCACGCCCGCCTCACGCGTGTAGTGCCGGATCAGCGACACCAGGCCCGTGTCATCAAGCTGCCATTCGCCCTCTTTCAAGCCATGATTTTCCATCAGCTTGGGAAGCAGGTGCCGGCGCGCGATCTCCACTTTCTCATCTTCCGTGTAGCCGGGGATGCGAATGATCTCCATCCGGTCCAGCAATGGTTGCGGCATGTTGAGCGAGTTCGCTGTCGTGATGAACATGACGTCGGAAAGGTCGTAATCCACTTCAAGATAATGATCCGCGAACGTCGCATTTTGCTCTGGGTCGAGAACTTCGAGCAGCGCTGACGCAGGATCGCCGCGGAAATCCTGGCCCATCTTGTCGATCTCATCGAGGAGGAAAAGCGGGTTCGACTTCTTCGCTTTTTTCATCGACTGAATGATCTTGCCGGGCATGGAACCGATATAGGTGCGCCGGTGGCCGCGGATTTCAGCTTCATCGCGAACGCCGCCGAGAGACACGCGAACGAACTCCCGGCCGGTAGCTTGCGCAATGGACTTTCCGAGCGAGGTTTTACCGACACCAGGCGGTCCGACGAGGCAAAGGATCGGTCCCTTCAGCTTGTTGGTGCGCTTTTGCACCGCCAAGTACTCGACAATGCGTTCTTTGACTTTTTCGAGACCATAGTGATCCGCATCAAGGACCTCTTCCGCTTTGCCCAGGTCGTTCTTGACTTTGGATCGATTGCTCCACGGGATCGATGTGAGCCAGTCCAGATAGTTTCTGACAACGGTGGATTCCGCTGACATCGGCGACATCTGGCGCAGTTTCTTCAACTCTGCATCAGCCTTGGTCTTGGCTTCTTTCGAGAGCTTCGTTTTCTTGATCTTGTCTTCGATTTCAGAGAGTTCGTCTCGCCCGTCATCGGACTCGCCGAGCTCCTTCTGGATCGCTTTCATTTGCTCATTGAGATAATATTCGCGCTGCGTTTTCTCCATCTGACGCTTGACGCGATTGCGAATTTTTTTCTCGACGTGCAACACGCTCATCTCGCCTTCCATCAGCGCATAGACGCGCTCAAGGCGTTCGGCGGCGCCGGCAATTTCCAGCAACTCCTGCTTCTCATGAATCTTGATGTTGAGATGCGATGCGACTGTGTCCGCGAGCTTGGCGGGCTCGTCGATCTGGCTGACAGAAACGATGACCTCAGGCGGCACGCGCTTGTTCAGCTTCACATAGGCTTCGAACTGAGAAACCACCGAGCGCGACAGCGCTTCCATCTCGGCCTCGTCGCCTTCGATTTCTTCCATGTATGAAGCTTCCGCCTCAAAATAGTCGTCGGTGCGCACGTAATTTTCGATGGTCGCGCGCGCTTCGCCCTCCACCAGAACCTTCACAGTCCCGTCGGGCAACTTCAAGAGTTGCATCACCGACGCGATCACGCCGATCTCGTAAATGTCTTCCACCAGCGGATCATCATCGCCGGCGTCTTTTTGAGCGACGAGAAGGATCTTCTTGTCGTTCTGCATCACGTTCTCGAGGGCCGTCACGGATTTCTCGCGCCCGACAAACAGCGGCACGATCATGCCCGGAAACACGACGATGTCGCGCAGTGGCAGAACTGGATAGGTTACGGTCTCGCTCATCAACTCACTCCGTTTGGCGCGTCGGTCAGATGGTCCGCGCCCGGTTATTTCGCGCCCTTCCCCATATGGACTAGCCATTAGGGCGGCGGTTCGCTTCAATGCGCAACGCTCTGGGGAAAGCCGCCGCGCCATTCGCCGCAGAAGCGGCGGATCAAGCAAGCCATACCATACAGCGGCGGCCGCGAATGCCGGGTTAATGTGGCTGTCTTTCGCGCGATTTCAAGGATTTGGGAAAGGACTGATTTTCCTCAAGGAAACGCCGCGCAACCCAAAAGGCGCGCGGCGTGCCGCAGATCGATTGGCCGATTTTTGCGTCAGGCGCTCGCGTCAGCTTCCAACGCCTGCTTATCGCGTTCGGCGTAGATGTAGAGCGGCTTGGCGTTGCCCTCCACGACTTCGCCATTGACGACGACTTCCACCACGCCTTCCAGCGTAGGCAGCTCGAACATCGAATCGAGCAGGATGCCTTCCATGATGGAGCGAAGGCCGCGAGCGCCGGTTTTGCGCGCAATTGCGCGCCGCGCGATCGCCGAGCGGGCGTCTTCGGTAAAGGTCAGTTTGACGTCTTCCATCTCGAACAGCCGCTGATACTGCTTGATCAGCGCATTCTTCGGCGTCGTCAGAATCTGAATGAGCGCCGCTTCATCGAGATCTTCCAGGGTCGCGATGACCGGCAGGCGTCCGACGAATTCCGGGATCAGGCCGAACTTCAACAGATCTTCCGGTTCGACTTCCTGCAGGATGGCGCCAATGCGGCGATCGTCGGCACTCTTCACTTCGGCGTTAAAGCCGATCGAAGAACCTGCCCCACGTCCTGCGATGACTTTTTCAAGACCGGCAAACGCGCCGCCGACAATGAACAGGATATTGGTCGTGTCCACCTGCAGGAATTCCTGCTGCGGATGCTTGCGGCCGCCCTGCGGCGGCACCGATGCGACGGTGCCTTCCATGATTTTCAGCAGAGCCTGCTGCACGCCCTCGCCCGACACGTCGCGGGTAATCGAAGGATTGTCAGACTTGCGTGAAATCTTGTCGACCTCGTCGATATAGACAATGCCGCGCTGGGCGCGTTCGACGTTGTAATCCGCCGACTGCAGCAGCTTTTGAATAATATTCTCGACGTCCTCACCCACATAGCCCGCTTCGGTAAGCGTCGTCGCATCCGCCATGGTGAACGGCACATCGAGAATCCGCGCCAGCGTCTGCGCCAGAAGCGTCTTGCCGGAGCCGGTCGGTCCGATCAGCAAGATGTTCGACTTCGCGAGCTCGACGTCATTGTTTTTCGCAGCGTGGTTGAGACGCTTGAAGTGGTTGTGCACGGCGACTGCGAGCACGCGCTTGGCTTGCTTCTGGCCGATCACATAGTCGTCGAGAACCTTGTGAATCTGTTGCGGGCTCGGAACCCCGTCAGTGGCTTTCACCAACGACGATTTCGATTCCTCGCGAATGATGTCCATGCACAACTCAACGCATTCATCGCAGATGAATACAGTCGGTCCCGCGATCAGCTTCCTGACCTCGTGCTGGCTCTTTCCGCAGAATGAGCAGTAAAGGGTGTTTTTCCCATCACCGCCGCCGCTTTTGCCGCCGATCTTGCTCACTATCACCGCACTCCTTCGTCAGCGCCGCAGACATTCCCACACAAGGGGCCGCGCCAAATGTACCAAGCGCACCCTAAACACAAAGGCGACGCTGCGCCCCGGCAAAGCTGCACGATTGGCGCCAAGGCCACCCGGTGACCTTCCGCCATAGGACCATATTCCGCCCAAACCAATCAAGGAACCATTTCCTTATTGGGTTAACGGATCAGGCCAAATTCCGCCTCAAGACTCCGAAGGAACGTGACGTTCCGTCAAAACCTTGTCGATCAGCCCGAAGCTGACCGCCTCTTCAGGATCCATAAAGTGATCGCGATCGAGGGTTTTTTCAATAGTTTCATAGGATTGGCCGGTATGATGAACGTAAATCTCGTTCAGCCGGCGCTTAATCTTAATAATATCCTGGGCATGGCGCTCAATATCGGACGCTTGGCCCTGAAATCCGCCAGACGGCTGGTGAACCATGATCCGGGAGTTCGGCAAGGAGAAGCGCATGTCCTTTTCCCCAGCCGTCAGCAGCAGGGAGCCCATGGACGCGGCCATCCCGACACACATGGTGGAAACGGCCGGCCGGATGTACTTCATGGTGTCGTACATGGCGAGACCGGCGGAAACCGAGCCGCCGGGAGAATTGATGTAGAAAGCGATCTCTTTCTTGGGATTTTCTGCCTCAAGGAACAACAATTGCGCGATAATCAGCGTCGAAACCTGGTCATGAACCGGGCCAGACAGGAAAATGATCCGCTCTTTCAGCAGGCGGGAATAGATGTCGTAGGCGCGTTCGCCCCGGCTCGACTGCTCGACGACCATCGGCACGAGCGTATTCATGTAAATATCTAGGGGGTCTTTCATCGACATTCTCTTCCTTGTGCGCCCGTACCGGGCCCTGTCTCATTGGTGGCGGCCGCTGCGCGATGGGCGCGATCGGCGAAATTGATCCTTAGATGGGGACGCCAGCGCCGGGCGCCAGCCCCTGATTCGCGCAACTTTAGCGCGCGGCGCTTAAGCGAGGGTTATTCTTTTGAAAATGCAAGGGAATGATTGCGGCTGGGCAAATTGAACCGTCGAATATTCTGAAGCTGGTGTTAACCCTGCCCGTCGCACCGCTGCAAGTCGATGTCGG
Source organism: uncultured Caulobacterales bacterium (assembly GCA_964486635.1). Lineage (GTDB taxonomy): Bacteria > Pseudomonadota > Alphaproteobacteria > Caulobacterales > Parvularculaceae > Hyphococcus. Next base: position 5,867 of record CAZAOB010000029.1, read on the forward strand.
CGCGCTCCCGGATCAGGGCTTTCTGGGCCGACGTCACCTGATCGCAGAACGCATCGCTCACCATCATCTCGCTGAGCTTGGCCGATAGGGCGACAAGCCGTTCGCGCAGTTTGGCTTTTCCCTCCGGCGAGTCTGGCGTCGGCAGGTCGTCGCGAAAAAGCGAATTCGGGATCGAAGCCGATTCCAAAATCTTAAAGAGCGCCAGACCGTTCATGGGGAAGACGGAAAACGTCACATGCAGGCTCAACGAGCCGCTGGCAAGCGCATCATGATACTGACCGCGCGGCAGGTACATAAGGTCGCCGGGCTTCATGACTTGCTCGAAAAGCACTTTGCCTTTCGACTGATCATGCAATTGCTGGAGGTTCGGTCGCGGCGCAGGTTGACCGACTGGATTGTCAATTCGGCCTTCATAGACGCGCCACTTTTTTTCTCCCGCAATGTGAAAGGCGAATACTTCGTGGTCGTCATAATGGCTGTCAAATGCTTGGCGGCTCCCGGGAGAGCAGTAAATGTTCGCGCTGGCCGACCCGTAAAAGGCATGTTCGAGACAGTTCGCGACCGCACGCAATGTCGGGGTCAGTTGTTCTGTTTCGTTGAGCACGATTGTCGCGCCCTTTGCAAAAGCCGCCTGAACTCTTGCAGGGTCCGGGCGGCGAGCGGCGCCGTCCAGTGTTTGCGTCATGGAGCTGTAATGCTCCGGATTCACCGGCAGCTTATCGATCCACATGCGCAGATTGCGTTCATGCCAGTGCGATCCCTGCGCGAGGATGGCGTTGAGGTCATCAACTGAAAAAATCTCGCGACAACCTTTCGACGCAGGCAGGTGAACCGGCTTCTTTCGATAGTAGTCGCGGAAAAACGTCTCGCGGCCAATGGGCGCCAGGATGTCATCGAGGGTGAATATGGCAGCCTCCCGAGCGTTAAATGCGAGCGTGACGGCTGCCCGCGACAGCGCATCAGCCGAACGCGCTCACCTTATCAGCAGGCGCGCAGGCGGATCAACGCATCAGGATTGGCCGCAGCCGGGATGCTAGTCGAGAATGCCGTCCGGCTCTTCCATCAACTTTTCTTTGGTGACGGTTTTGTCGGTGACCGTGGCGCGCTCGATGATGTAGTCCACGACTTTCTCTTCGAAGAGCGGCGCGCGAATCTGCTGAATGGCTCCAGGGTTTTGCTGGTAGAATTTCAGCACTTCTTGCGGCGAAACATTCTGCCCCTGCATCTGCAGATACTGGCTCTCCTGAATCGCCTGGCGCTGAATCGCCTGCTGTAGTTCCGCAGAAGGAACCTGAACTTCCGAACGCTTGCCAATCTCGGCCAGCACCAGACCGAGACGCACGCGACGTTCAGCGATCTTCTTGTAGTCTTCTTTCAGCTCTTCTTCGCTCTTGTCTTTGTCTTCTTCGTCGCGCTCGGAAGCCTCTACCTGCTTCCAGATCTGATCGAACTCAGCGTTGACCATGGCTTGCGGCAGTTCAAATGAATGCGCCTCGTCGAGCTTGTCGAGCAAGGTCCGCTTCAAGTGACCGCGCGAAAGATCTTTGTAGTCGTTCTCGATGCGCTCCCGAATGCGCTTGGTCAGATCGTCGAGGCTTTCCAGCCCCACTTTCTTCGCGAGCTCGTCATCGACGGCCACTTCCTCAGGCGCACGAACTTCAATGACCTTAACGTCGAACACGGCTTCTTTGCCGGCGAGGTTTTTGGCGTGATAGGTCTCGGGGAACGTGACTTTAACCTCGACCTCGTCGCCAGTTTTTGCGCCAACGAGTTGTTCTTCAAAGCCTGGAATGAAGGTGCCCGAACCCAGCACCAGCTCCGCGCCCTCGCCTTTTCCGCCAGCGAATTCTTCGCCGTCGATCTTGCCGACGAAGTCGATCACGACCTGGTCTTTATCTTTGGCTTTTGCGGTCTTGCCTCGCGCTGCATAGCTGACCTGCTGCGCGGCGATGTTCTTCAGGGCTTCTTCGACATCGCTTTCCGGAACCTCTGCGACCGGGCGTGTCAGTTTCAACGTCGAGACGTCCATTGGGTCGAATGTCGGCAGGATTTCGGCGTGAAGATCGTATTCCAGATCGACTTTGCCATCGATGACATCTTCGATTTTTGAGATCAGGTGCGGATGAGGCTGCGTCGCCGGCTGAAGGTCGCGATCAGCAAAAGCCTTTTGCGACGTCTCCGTCACCAGCTCCTGAATGATTTCGCTCATCATTCCTTTGCCGTAAAGTTTCTTGAGATGCGCAACCGGCGCCTTTCCTTTGCGGAAGCCTTTCAGGTGAACGCGGCCCTTTACTTCCTGCAGCTTTGCGACAAGCTTTTCGTCAAGTTCCGCCGCCGGCACCTTGATCAGGAATTTGCGGTCGAGGCCTTCAGCGCTTTTCTCAATGACTTCCATCTTGGTTCTCGTCTCTTTGGGGCCTTGCGGCCAAATTCACGTCGTGTCTGTCTCAAACGCCGGATGGCGATGAATGGTGCGGATGAGAGGAATCGAACCTCCACGCCTCTCGGCGCCAGAACCTAAATCTGGTGCGTCTACCAGTTCCGCCACATCCGCAATTCTCGTGCTCAAACGTAAAATGGGTCGCGGCTGTGCTCGCGACCCCTGTTCAAGCCCGCGCTTCTATAACAGAGAAAACCAGCCTGTCGAGGCGTTCAGCTAGGTTTAGAGCCGTTTTTCAAACCACATGACATCGTGAAATCGGCCAAATTTGCGCCCCACCTCGCTCAATGTGGAAATGTGGGTAAAGCCAATCCGCCGATGCAAGGCGGCCGAAGCGGGATTTGGCGCCGCCACAAGACCGTACGCCCGATGGACGTCAGCCCCGGCCATGGCTTCGAACAACGCCGAATAAAGCCGAAACCCAAGCCCCTGCCCCTGGGCCGCTGAGGCGAGGAACACCGACGTTTTCACCGAAGTTTCGTAAGCCCCGCGCGGATCGAAGGCCGAGGCGCTGGCGAATCCCAAAATCGCGCCGTCCAGTTCGGCGACGAAAACCGGCTGGCGCGGATTGCCGGCCCGGGCGGCGAACCAGGCGCGCCGGTCCGCCTCACTATGCTCGACGGTCTCGAACGTCACCGCCGTCTCGCGAATAAATGGATTGTAGACGGCGTTGATCCCCGCCGAATCGTCGGCCGTCGCGGGACGGATCGACACGCTGCTCATTGTTGCGCGCCGGCGCTGTCGTCGCCGGCTTGCCGCTCCTGCTGCTGCGGCGGCGAGAAAAGCTGGCGGAGCACCGACGGCACGGCTTGCGGCAGGTCTTCGGCGATCAGGCCCGCGCCCACCACTTGACCGCAGGCCCCGTGAACCCAAACGCCTTGGCCGGCGGCTGCGAACCCATCGACGCCTTGCGCCCTGAGGCCGGCGATGAACCCGGCGAGGACATCGCCCGAGCCCGCAGTGGCCAGATCCGGCGGCGCGTTGGTGTTGATCAATGCCCGCCCATCCGGCGCGGCGATCACGGTGTCAGCGCCCTTCAGCACAACCACGCATCCGGCTTTTTTGCTGGCTGCGCGAACCGCCTCCAGTTTTCCGCCAGTTTTCAGTTCGTCGGGAAACAGACGCGCGAATTCTCCGCCATGGGGAGTCAGCACGTCGTCCGGACGCAACGCAGCGAAAAGTTCCGCTGGATTTTCGGCAAAGCTGGTAAGCGCATCCGCGTCGAGCACTGCTCCAGCCTTGCTCGAGAGGATCGCCAGCACCTTTTCTCTCGTCGAAGCGACGACGCCCATGGCCGGACCGGCAACGCAAACCGTGCGAATGCGCTCAGCGTCAGCCAAGTGAGCACGAACGTGATCTGCGGTATCCGCCACCCTTAACATGATCGCGGTGAGATGCGCCGCATGCACCGGCGCCGCCTCGGAAGGCGACAACATTGTCACAAGCCCGGCGCCGATCCGCAACGCTCCTTGCGCCGCAAGTCGAGCAGCGCCCGTTGTCAGCGCGCCGCCGGACAAGATCATGGCGGCGCCGCGATGGTATTTGTGCCCGCTCCATTGCGGACGCGGATACATGCCGCCCCACAATGCCGGATGATTTTCAAAAGCGCCGACGCCAGCTTGTTGTGTCGCCTCGTCGCTGATCCCGATGTCGGCAATGTCGATGGCGCCGCTCAGCGCGCGTCCCGGAAACAGCAGATGACCCGGCTTTCGCGCATGAAACGTGACAGTGCGTGCAGCCTGTATTGCCGTTCCCAATACTGCGCCCGTATCCGCTTCAACGCCTGAAGGAATATCGACAGCGACAACTGGCGCGGGGTGAGCGTTCATCGCTTCGATCGCCGACTTGGCGGCGCCGTCGACAGGACGAGACAGCCCCGTGCCGAAAATCGCATCGACAATCAGTCCGGCCCCTTCCAGCACGGCGGGTGAAAAAGCCGACACTTCTCCATCGAAAAGGTCAGCCATCAACTTGGCGTCGCCCTTGAGCGCCCCGCGCTCCCCCAGCAAGGCAACTTTCACCGACCAACCCGCTTGCGCCAACTCGCGCGCCACGACAAAGCCGTCGCCCCCGTTGTTTCCTGGGCCGCACACGATGGCCACAGCCCGCTCAGCGAACGCGCGAACAATCACTTGTGTGGTCTTTTTGCCGGCCGCCTCCATCAGCGCGGCGGATGCGGTTCCGCCAGCGATCGCTGCGCTTTCCGCCGCGCGCATTTGCGCCGCTGACAGGACGATGAATGGGTTCACGCTTGACACCTCTTTGCGAGCAGCCTCTCTTGGGGTGTAGCAAACTCCCAACCTTAACAAAACGCAACATTGCGAGCCGGCATGAAGAAAATCGAAGCAATCATCAAACCGTTCAAACTCGACGATGTGAAGGAAGCGCTTCAGGAACAGGGCCTGCAAGGCATGACCGTGACCGACGTGCGCGGCTTCGGGCGCCAAAAGGGGCATACGGAGCTTTATCGCGGCGCTGAGTATGTAGTGGACTTCCTGCCGAAAGTGAAAATTGAACTGGTGGTGGACGACAACGCCGTCGATCGCGTCGTCACAGCCATCAAAGACGCCGCCCACTCCGGACGCATCGGCGACGGAAAGATCTTCGTGTCCAGCATCGATGACGCCGTACGCATCCGTACGGGCGAGACCGGGCGTGATGCGCTTTAATGTCCGCGCCGCGTAAACAGATCGAGAACTCGGCTGAAGACCGCATTTTCGCCTGCGTCGCCGCAGCGCTTGAGCGCTCGGAGCGATTCGAAACGCCATATCGTCATTGGCTGGTCAATAACCTCTTGCCTGTCGACGTTATTGCGGCGGCGAAGGCGCTCAGCTTTCCCGTGTATAATCCCGGCGACCTTTCAGGCAAACGCGAATATCACAATGACAAGCGGCATTATGTCGACGCCGGCAATATTGCGTCGCATGACTGCGCCGCGGCGCTCGCCAACGCATTCCAGGCGCCGCAAATGGTGCGCGCCATTGAAGCGTTCTTCGACACGGAGATTGACGGCACGTTGCTGCGCATCGAATACGCGCAAGACGTGTCGGGCTTTTGGCTGGAGCCGCACACGGATCTGGGCGTCAAGCGGCTGACCATGCTGATTTATCTGTCGGACAGCGCCGCGCACAATGATCTTGGTACTGATATTTATGACGGCCGGAAAGTCGCCGTAAAGCGCGCGCCGTTCAATGACAATTCCGCCATGTGCTTTGTTCCTGGCGACAACACTTATCATGGGTTCGAACCGCGCGAAATTAAGGGCGTCCGAAGGTCGCTGATCCTCAATTACGTCACGACCGATTGGCGCGATCGTGAGCAATTGTGTTTTCCTGACAAGCTTGTGCGCCGCGACTAGCTTTCCGTAAGCGGCGCGATGAACGGCGGCGGGCCGTAGTATAAGGCTATTTTGCAAGGCGTGGATGAAATAAATCCGGATTTATTTCGTCCCCCGCTTCCCGCCAGGGCTTATAATTTACCTCGATTGAGAAACTGCGCGACGCTCGCTTTGACATGAAGTTAGCGGCGCTCCCCATTGCTCGGACAAAAACCGGCGGAGTAGAAAATGTTAAATGGCGCCAAATTCGGCTGCAGCCAAACAAATATGCGGTTCAGAAAAAACGCGACAGGGCCCGCGCGGCGCCAAACCTCACGCAGCGGGCGGCTCGAGCAGGCTCGGCCCGTCATTGCGCGGCGAGTTGACCGTTGTCGACACGGGATAGGACGACCAGAAACCCGCCGGCGCCGGCGCGAGCAACGCCGCGATCACGCCGGCGTCGCGCTCATCCGCTTCGAGCCACAGCTTGAAGGTTTCCGGCGCAATGACGATTGGTTCGCGGCTGTGCAGCATCCGGATGTCGGGTCCCGCCGGCGCTGTCAGGATCGCCAGCGTATCGATTTCCCCGCCATCGCCGTCCACCGCCGTCTCCCATATCCCGGCGAAACCGAACAAGCCTTCTTTGCGTTTGTGGATCGCAAAGGGCTGCTTTGCTTTCGCCGGTTTAGATTGCCATTCATAAAACCCGTCAGCGGGGACCAGACAACGCCGCCGCTGGAGCGCGGATCGAAACGTCTCTTTTTCCATCGCGGTTTCGCTCCGCGCGTTGAACAAAGGCCGCTTGGCGAGGCTTTCGAGAAACTCGCCTTTCGCCCAGGACGGCACAAAGCCCCAGCGCATCAGGGCAAATTCGCGCTTTCGCCGTTCACTTTGACGGATCACTGCGACCGGCTGCGTCGGAGATATATTGAAGCGCGGCGGGAAGTCTTCGCGGACCTCCACACCGAACAGCTCGGCGACTTTCGCCGGCGGAGATTTCAAGTAAAAGCGTCCCGACATCGGCGCAGCATAATGGATAAACCCGAGTGAGCGAACACATCAGAATCGGCGTCGGCGCCGTCGTTTTTCGCGGCGAGGAGGTGCTGCTGGTCAGGCGCGGCAAGGAGCCGTTCAAAGGACAGTGGTCGATCCCCGGCGGCGGTCTCGAACATGGCGAACGGCTGACGGACGCTGTGATCCGCGAAGTCCGCGAAGAGACTGGCGTCGAAGCCAAGATTGTGGGGCTACTGGACGCTTTTGACGGCTTGCCTGCAGAAACCGGGCATCCACACATTGTGATGATCGATTATGTGGCCGAGTGGGTCTCCGGCGAGCCTGTGGCGGGCGATGACGCCGCCGAGGCGGAATTCGTCAGCCTTGCTGAGGCCGAGGCCCGGCTTTCCTGGGATGTAACGCGCCGCGCGGTCGCTAGCGCGGCCCTGCGGCGGGCTGATTTTGGCCGCGCGCCATAATCCGGCTATATTCTGCTGAGAAAGAGCGTCCATGAATTTACGCCCCCTCTTCATTTTTCTGGTCTTTGCCGCCGCTGCGCCAGCACCGCTTTTGGCGCAAGACCTTGAAGTCTATCAGCAGCGCCAGCGCGATCTGTCGGCCCTCGCCGAACTGTTCGGCGAGCTGCATCATCTACGCCGCACTTGCGACCCAAGGTTTGAAGGCGACGTCTGGCGCGAGCGCATGAAGAAGCTGCTCGATCTTGAAGAGCCGCAGACGAGCGAAAGAGAAGCGTTGGTTCAACAGTTCAACAAGGGCTATCGCGCGGCGCAATCAAGATATCCATCTTGCGACCGCCGCGCCCGCGATTATGCAGCCGCGCGCGCCGCACAAGGCGATGTCGTGGTCGACCGGTTGCGAGCGGCGCTTCATGAAGACGACGAGGAGGGTTTCGCGCCCTCCCCCTATCTGATTTCGCCCGCGCAACCGCAGGATAATCTGTAGGCTGATCAATTAGAGATTAGCGGCGGCGTAGAGGACGCTGACCTACAACATTCGCCAGGGGATGGTCTCGCCAGCCATGAAAGGCGTTACCGGCGCCGATGCGGGCCCCAGCGTTTGCGGGACCGTATGATACGCGCGCTCCAGCGTGATTTTGTCTTCGTTGAGCGGCAGTCCGTAAAAATTCGGGCCGTTCACGGAGGCGAATGCTTCGAATTTGTCGAGCGCGCCTTCTTCGTCGAAAACTTGCGCATAACTTTCGAGCGCAAACGGCGCATTGAAAATCCCGGCGCAGCCGCAGGCTGATTCCTTTGCGTTGTTTGTATGCGGCGCGGAGTCGGTGCCGAGAAAATATTTCGGCGAACCGGAAACCGCGGCGGCGCGCAATGCAAGGCGATGTTTCTCGCGCTTGGCGACCGGCAGGCAATAAAAATGCGGGCGGATGCCGCCGGCGAACATGGCGTTGCGATTGATGTGCAGATGATGCGGCGTGATCGTCGCGCCCACATTGGCGCCCGATGCATTGACGAATTCCACGGCATCGGCGGTCGTGATGTGTTCGAACACGACTTTGAGCGCCGGAAAATCCCCGATCACTTTGGTCAGGACCCTGTCTATGAACACCGCTTCGCGGTCGAAGACATCGATATGCGAGTCGGTCACTTCGCCATGGACCAGCAAGGGCATGCCGATGCGCTGCATCGCCTCCAGCACCGGGTAGATATTCGCAACATCCGTGACGCCGAAGCTCGAGTTCGTCGTCGCATTGGCGGGATAGAGTTTGCAGGCCGTGAAGACGCCGGACCCAAACCCGCGCTCTACTTCAGCGGCGTCAAGCGAGTCGGTCAGGTAACAGGTCATCAGCGGCGTGAACTTCAGGCCCGGATCCGCAGCTTCGAGAATGCGGGCGCGATAGGCTTCGCCCGCCGCGACACTGGTCACCGGCTGCGCCAGGTTCGGCATCACAATCGCGCGCGCAAACTGCCGCGCGGTGTAATTCACAACCTCTTTGAGCATGGCCCCGTCGCGCAGATGCACATGCCAGTCATCGGGTCTGCGCAAAGTGATGCGGTCCGCCACGCCAGCCTCTTTCGTTGTCATGGCGAGGCTTTTAGGCCCCGGCGGGAGCGCGGCGCAAGTGGCGCTTTGAATCTCGGCGAAAGCCTCCTACATGCTGCTCCTATGAGTCAGCTTGAGTCCCTATCCGACCGCGCCGTCATCCGCCTTACCGGCGACGACCGCACGACATTTCTGCAAGGACTGATCACGCAGGATATGAACCGCCTCGCACATGAGCGTGCAATATTCTCCGCTTTGCTAACGCCGCAGGGAAAAATTCTGTTCGATTTTTTTGTGATTGCCGATTCCGATGCGCTGCTCATCGACTGCAACGCCGACGCGGCGCCGGCGCTGCTCAAGCGCCTTTCGATGTACAAGCTTCGCGCCAAACTCGCGCTTGCGATCGATGACGGGCTGACGGTTTGCGCCGGCGCGAGTGAGATCAAGGATGGCTTTGCCGACCCGCGCCACGACGCGATGGGATGGCGCTCGATTTCGACGCAAGCAGACGCCGCCGTGAGCGACGCTTACGATTTGCGGCGCATCGCTGCCGGCGTTCCCGAATTCGGCAAGGATTTCGGTTCCGACGAAATGTTCCTGACCGACGTCAATTACGACCTGCTCAATGGTGTCAACTACAAGAAGGGCTGTTTCATTGGTCAGGAAGTAACGAGCCGGATGAAGCGCAAGGGCGATATCCGCCGCCGCACGCTCATCGCCAGCTTCGACGGCGGCGCACCGTCTAAAGGCGCAGCCATCACCGCCGGGGCCTCAACGCTTGGCGAGATTTTGAGCGGAACCGAAGACGCCGCCCTCGCCGCCGTCAGACTGGACCGGCTCGAAAAAGCCCGCGCCGAGCAAACGCCGATCCTTTGCGAAGACCGTGAACTGCATTTGCAGATTCCCGCCAATCTCGAACAGGGCTAGGGTCCCCGACAAAACCGGCCGCCACGACGGACTGCTCACTTCGGGCCGGCATCAAACATCGGGAAGGAAACGGTCATGACCCCCACCGCTACAGCCCTGTTGGCGTATGTCTCCTGGTCCATCTTGTTGCTTGTCACCCTCGGCGTATTGCGCACCTCGCTGGTTGTTGGCGGCAAGCGCGCTGCAAATTCATTCGCGCCCTCGGGCGATGATATGGACGCCTTCGGCAAACGCCTGACGCGCGCCCACGCCAATTGTTATGAAAATCTGCCTATGGCGGGCGCGGTCCTGCTCTATGCGATTGCGACGAACCAGACCGGCCTCACCGATGGTCTCGCGTATGTGTTCCTCGGCGCGCGGATTTCGCAATCGATTGCGCATCTGATTTCCACCGAACGTCTCTGGGTGACGATCCGCTTCGTGTTTTTCATCGTTCAGGTCGGCATTCTGGTGTTCTGGCTGCTCAAACTGTTCCATCATATCTAGATGGCGAAACAACCGACCCATTGCCTGTGGGCGCCGCTCGATGACCCGATCTATCGTCAGTATCATGACGAGGAATGGGGCGTGCCCGAATATGACGACCGCGCGCTATTCGAAAAGCTGATTCTCGACGGGTTTCAGGCCGGGCTCTCCTGGCGCACGATCCTTTACAAGCGCGACAATTTCCGAAAAGCGTTTGACGGGTTCAACCCGGAGAAGATCGCGCGCTATACGCCAAAGAAAATCGAGCGGCTGATGGGCGACGCCGGCATCATCCGCTCGACCACGAAAATCAACGCCGCCATCGGCAACGCCAAAGCCTATCTCGAGATCATGGAGAAGGAGCCGGAAGGGTTTTCCGGCTTTCTCTGGGACTTCGTCGATGGCGCGCCGATCGTCAACAAGGTCAGGAATTACCGCGACCACATGGTCAAGTCACCGCAAAGCGAAGCCATGGCGAAGGAACTGAAAAAGCGCGGCTTCAAATTCTGCGGGCCGGTGATCGTCTACGCCTTCATGCAAGCCATAGGCATGGTCAACGACCACGAAACCCGCTGCCCGCGCTGGAAGGACGTGCAAAAACTGGCGCGATAGTTGCGCGCCATCGCCGAAAGGCGCAAATTGCCGGAAACATCCTCAGTCGAAAGCATTTCAAATGTCCCAGCCCGCTCGCGCCGATGTGCGCATCGCCGCCACAGGCCTGTTTACGCCGCCGCATTCGATCTCCAATGACGAGCTGGTCGGCGCCTTCAACGCCTATGTGGAACAGTACAACCGCGAGAACGCCGGCGCGATTAATGCCGGGGAAATCGAACCGTTGCAGCCGTCCTCATCGGATTTCGTAGAGAAAGCGTCGGGCATCAAGGCGCGATTCGTCATGGACAAGGACGGCATTCTCGACATCAACCGCATGGCGCCGCACATCAAGCCGCGCGCCGATGACGAGCTTTCGGTGCTCGCCGAAATGGCGGTCAACGCCGCGCGCGACGCATTGCGCGCAGCAGATTTGCAGCCAAGCGATATTGACGGCGTCATTTGCGCCGCCTCCAATCTGCAGCGCGCCTATCCGGCGATCGCCGTAGAAATTCAGAACGCACTCGGCATTGACGGCTTCGCCTTCGACATGAACGTCGCTTGCGCATCCGCGACTTTCGGCATCGAGACCGGTCTTGGGCTAACTCGCGCTGGCGCACGGCGTATTCTGATGGTCAATCCGGAAATCTGTTCGGCGCATCTCAACTTCCGCAATCGCGACAGCCATTTCATTTTCGGCGATGTCTGCACCGCTGTCATTCTGGAATGCACGGACATCGCGCCGCGCACGCAAGGCTGGGATATTCTCGGCACGCGCCTGAAAACGAAATTCTCAAACAACATCCGCAACAATTTCGGCTTCCTCAATCATTGCGAACGCGAAACCGGCGCGCCGGCGGACCCACAGACTAATCCGGCGACGGACAAGCTGTTCATTCAGGAAGGCCGCAAGGTCTTTAAAGAAGTGGTGCCAATGGTCAGCGAGCTGATCTCGAGCCATCTCGGCGATGTCGGCATTGCGCCGGACGCCGTCAAACGCTTCTGGCTGCACCAGGCGAACCTCGCCATGAACGAATTCATCGCCCGCAAAGTGCTCGGCCGCGACGCCACCCGAGAGGAAGCGCCGGTCGTGCTCGATGACTACGCCAACACCTCGTCGGCTGGCTCGATCATCGCCTTCCATAAACACAGCGCCGATTTCAACGCCGGCGAGATCGGCGTCATTTGCGGCTTTGGCGCAGGGTATTCCGCGGGCTCCGTGATTGTTCGCAAGGCCGCTTAATCGGGCCTTCACAAATTTGGTCACAATGCTAAGGCGTCACCCTCGATCTATGGCGGCGCAAGAAACGGACGGCATGACAAACACTCTGCACAAAGGCGATCTCCCGACAGGCCTCGATTTCGGACCGGTGGTTGCTGTCGATTCCGAGACCATGGGGCTCAACCCGCATCGCGATCCGCTTTGTGTCGTTCAGCTTTCGTCCGGCAATGGCGATGCGCATCTCGTGCAACTCGATAGATCGTCATACGACGCGCCAAATCTCAGGGCTCTGCTGGCGAATCCGAAAGTTTTGAAACTGTTTCATTTCGCCCGCTTTGACGTCGCCGCCTTCAAGCAATGGCTGAATGTGGAAACTACGCCGGTCTATTGCACCAAGATCGCCTCGAAACTCTGCCGGACCTACACAGATCGCCACGGCCTGAAGGACGTGGTGCGAGAACTGGCCGGTGTGGAAATTTCCAAGCAGCAGCAATCGTCAGATTGGGGCGCGACCGAACTCAGCGCGGCGCAGATCGAGTACGCCGCTTCCGATGTGCTCTACCTCCACCAGGTGAAATCAAAACTGGACGAAATGTTGGCCCGGGAAGGCCGCACCGCCCTCGCCCAGGCTTGTTTTGATTTCCTGCCCCATCGGGCGGCCCTCGACCTGGAGGGATGGCCGGAAATCGATATTTTCGCCCACTCCTAGGACAGCCGCCATTTTTCGCCTGCAACCGGCGGTTTTACCGAGAAAATCTCCGCCTCTTGCTTCCCTCTCGCGCCCGCGCGACTATATGAGGGGGGCGCTGCAGGACCCGACGCCTGCATCTCGAAGCCTTTGGAATTCATAGGATTTGTGGCGGGCATGACCACGGTCACGACGGATCAGGAGCAAACTTCAGCGACGCCGCCACGGGCGTCCGCCCGCCGTCGTCTCGACAGCTTGCCCTCGCGCGCCCGCACAACCAGCGATCAAGCCGCGTCCCGGTCCCGAATGGTACGGCGCCTGAGAATTGCGCTTCCAGCGCTGGCGCTCGTGCTCGTCGCTGCGTTCTTGTTCAACACAAGCTCAAACCAGACCGACGACGCATTTCTCGGCGATTTTGAAAACATCGAAGCCTCTGCGGAAGAACTCAGCATGGCCAATCCGCGCTTCGCCGGGGTCGACAACAAAGGCAAACCGTTCGAGATCACAGCCAGCACCGCGCGCCAAAACACAAAAGTTAAAGACGTGGTTGCGCTGGATCGTCCCCGGGCCGTGCAAGGCCAGAAAGAGGGCGAAGACAAGGGCTCGACAATTGTCAGCGCAGATAACGGAGTCTACCGATCCGACACCAATATTCTGGAGCTGACTGACGACGTCACATTGGAGCATCAGGTTGCGGGCGACACCTATGTTTTCCGCTCTCCGGCGGCCACAGTGGCTATAAAGGACGAAGTCGTCACCAGCGATGCTGGAGTCGGCGGTTCGGGACCAAAGGGACGCGAACTGAATGCAGAACGCATGAAGGCGTATAATGGCGACGGACGGGTTGTGTTTGAAGGCAACGTTCACATGCGGATTTATCCGAAGAGCACTGAACCTGCGCCAGAACTTAAAGACGTAGAAATCGAGACACCTGAATGATCAACAAGACACTATTCGCATTCGCCGTGAGCGTCGCACCGCTGCTCGGCTTGGCCCATGCACAATTGATCGCCGCCGGCGAAAGCAATGAACCGATCGACATCACCGGAGATACAGCGGAGTTTCAGGACAACAACGCAGTCTGGACCGGAAATGTGCGGGTGGTTCAGGGTGAGACCATCCTCACCTCGGAACGACTGGAAGCTGTGATCACCGACGAGGGAGATTTCGAGACGATCACCGCGATCGGATCGGTCCGCTACTCGAACGGCAAAGAAGCGATCACGGGTGAACGCGCAGTGTTCAACGATGCGGCCCGCACCATTGTCATCACTGACAACGTCATCGTAACGCAAGGCAAACAGGTGATGTCTGCGGGCAAAATCACATACTGGGTCGATACGGGTAAGGTTTTCTTCACACCCGAGGCCGGCAAGCGCATTCGTGGACTATTCTTCACTGGCAAGGACAACGAGCAGTCCTAAGACACGTTAACCATTAATTCCGGCCTTCACAGAACGTTAAAGAGAGATGCGCTTAATGAGCGACCAGATGGAACCGACCGCTGACATATCGACCGCCTCAGAGGCGCCGCGCAAACTGAAGCCCAAGGTTATCGAGGGCGGCGGATCTCTGTCAGCCGAAAATCTGGGCAAGTCTTTCAAGCGTCGTCCGGTTGTTCGCGGCGTCTCCATGAGCGTCAAGCGCGGCGAAGTCGTGGGCCTGCTCGGACCGAACGGCGCAGGCAAGACGACCTGTTTTTACATGATTACGGGCCTGATCCCCGCCGACCGGGGACGCATTCTGATTGACGGAAACGACGTCACCAATCTGCCGATGTATCAGCGTGCACGGCTGGGCGTTGGATATCTGCCCCAGGAAGCTTCGATTTTCCGAGGCATGACGGTTGAACAGAATCTGCGCGCCGTAGTCGAGCTCGTTGAGCGCAACAAAGACAAGCAGCAAGCCATTATCGATGATTTGCTGAACGAGTTTCACATCACGCATATTCGCAATGCGCCCGCCATCGCCCTGTCCGGCGGTGAGCGTCGCCGCGTTGAAATTGCGCGTGCTCTTGCGACGGCGCCCTCATTCATGCTGCTGGACGAGCCTTTCGCCGGCATCGATCCATTGGCGATCGCAGAGATTCGCGAACTGGTTGCGCATTTGAAAGATCGCGGACTAGGCGTTTTGATCACGGACCACAATGTTCGTGAAACGCTCGATATTATCGATCGTGCATACATTATCCACGAAGGTGAAGTATTGCTCGAAGGCGCGCCGGGAGAAATCATCGGCGACAAAGACGTGCGGCGGGTTTATCTCGGCGACCGTTTCCAGATGTAAAGAAAGGGTACGGGGGCATTGTGGCGTTAGCTCCAAGACTAGAGTTCAGACAATCCCAACAGCTTGTGATGACGCCACAGCTGCAGCAGGCAATTAAGCTGCTGCAACTGTCCAATCTCGAGCTTGCCGAGTATGTCGAAGAGCAGCTGGAGCAAAACCCCTTTCTCGAGCGCGACGAGACGCCGACCGACGGTCCGTCGGAGCGGCGCGGCGAAAAGCCCGCGGAGAACGCCAACACTGGTGAAGGCGGCGCTGTTGATGAAACTGATGCAACAGCAGCGCGCAATTCGCTGGACGTCGAGTACGAAGATGTAGACCCGAGCGGCACCGGCAGCGACGCCGCCTATGGGGATTATCGTCCAAACGACTGGGCGTCGGCCTCTTCAGGGCGCGGGTTTGACGGCGACGATCAGGAATTTGGCGCGACTCTCAAGAAGGAAATTTCGCTCGCCGACCACCTGACAGAGCAATTGCATATGGCGACCCGCGATCCGATGCAGGTGTTCATTGGCGCCTACGTGATCGATATGATCGATGAGGCAGGATATCTGCGCGAAGACCTTCCTGCTATCGCTGAAAGATTGGGCGCCGAGCTTGGCGACGTTGAATCCACGCACGCGATGATCACTAAATTCGATCCATCCGGCGTTGGCGCGCGCGACCTCAAAGAGTGTCTCAAGCTTCAGCTTATCGACGCGAATCGTTATGATCCGTCAATGCAAGCGTTTGTCGAGAACATCGAACTTCTTGCGAAGGGCGATTTGAAAGGCTTGATGAAAGCGACAGAGGCCGACGAGGAAGATGTTCGCGACATGATCGCCGAAGTGCGGGCGCTCACCCCAAAACCGGGATACGCCTACGGAGGCGGAATCGTTCAAGCGATTGCACCTGATGTATTTGTCACGAAATCGGCGGACGGCGGATGGAAAGTTGAACTCAATAGCGAAACGCTGCCGCGAATTCTCGTCAATCAGCGCTACTACGCCGAGATTTCCACCGTCAACGGCGCTGATGAGAAAGACAAGATGTTCATGGCTGAGCATTTCTCCAACGCCAACTGGCTGGCGAAGAGTCTGCATCAGCGAGCTCAAACAATTTTGAAGGTCTCGAGCGAAATCGTACGCCAGCAAGATGCGTTCTTGGCGTTCGGCGTTAAGCACTTGCGCCCGCTGAATCTCAAAGCGGTGGCGGACGCCATTGAAATGCACGAATCAACAGTTTCGCGCGTGACCTCCAACAAATACATCGCCACGCCGCGCGGATTGTTCGAGCTGAAATACTTTTTCACCGCTTCCATCGCTTCTTCTAGCGGCGGCGACGCTCACTCTGCGGAGGCCGTTCGCCACCGCATCCGGGAGATGATTGAGGCGGAAACCAAGGACACCATTCTGTCGGACGACAAGATCGTCGAAATACTGCGTGGCGAAGGGGTCGATATCGCCCGCCGCACGGTCGCCAAGTATCGGGAAACATTGAATATTCCCTCATCCGTTCAGCGTCGTCGCGCGATGTTGCAAACCGCGATCTAACCCTTTAATCCGCGCATCCAACGCCGATATAATGGCGATGGAGCGGCCCTGATCCGCTCCAAGTTTCAGGAGGTCCAATGGACATTCAGGTCAGCGGTAAAAACATGGATTTGGGGGACGCCCTGCAAAACCATGTGTCCGATAAACTTCAAGACAGCGTTCACAAGTATTTCGATCGCGGCGCGGAAGCGACGGTAACCTTCTCCAAGGAACGCCATCTGGTCGACTGCGACGTGACCGCCCATCTCGATTCCGGCGTGTTTCTGGCCGCCCATGGCGAGGGTGGCGACGCTTACAGCGCATTCGAAGAGAGCCTGGAAAAGCTGGAGAAGCGGATTCGCCGCTACAAGCGCCGGCTGAAGAATCACCACGCCAACGGCAAGACGCCGATGCCGGGCGAAAACGCCTCCTACTACATGCTGCAGCCCCTCGCCGAGGAGCAAGAAGACGACGCGCATGAAGGCGATCCGACGCCCGTCATCGTGGCGGAAAGCCAGACAACTCTGCGTGAAATGACCGTCGGAGCCGCCGTTATGCAGCTGGATCTGGCCGAACAACCTGCAATTGTGTTCAAGAACGCCGCTCACGGCCGCATCAACGTGGTTTACAGGCGCCGGGACGGCAATATCGGGTGGGTTGATCCCACGGCGGCTTAGCGTTAAAGGCGGCCCCCGAATGCGAGCGCTAGACCCCGCATTCGGACCGGCTCGCCAAATGAGCCCGGTCAGATTTAAGGAAAACCTTAAAAACTTGATCTAGTCAGATACGGCGATGAGCCGGTGAATTGAGTTTGTGTGAGAGTGATGGGACTTGAAGAGCTTCTGAGCCCGCAGGGCGTCATTCATAACCTCCGGGCCAAGTGCAAGCGAGAAGCGCTTCAAGCGCTTGCGGAGCGCGCTGGCAGTCTGGTTGGCCGGCCGGCGTCTGATATTCTGACGACGCTGCTGGAGCGCGAGCAATTAGGTTCGACAGGCGTCGGTGACGGCGTCGCCCTGCCCCACGGCAAAATGGAAGGATTGGGCAAGATCGTCGGCGTGCTCGCCCGTCTTGAGACGCCTGTGAGCTTCGACGCGCTCGACGATCAACCTGTGGACCTGATCTTCATGTTGCTGGCTCCCGCAAACGCCACCGCCGCCCATTTGAAAGCGCTGGCCAAAGTCTCGCGATTATTCAGAGATGAAGATGCTCGTGACGCGCTTCGTGGCGCGGACACCGCAGAGGCGCTATTCGCCATCGCGACCGCTGACCAGAAGCATCACGCCGCTTGAATTGAACCGCAATTAAAGAGTTGGATCGGCCGATCAGTGAACGCTGACCGGGTTCATCTCGTATTGGCGCGCAGCCGCAAAAGCGAGCTCGCGATCGCCGACCAGGGCGAGCCGCTCTCCGCTCGATGAGTGTACCGAGTAGAGAATATCGTCGTCGGAAATCTCCAACGTCATTTCGCCGTCGTCATCGAGGAGATCGTCCAGAACATCGCGGGCGGCGACAGTGCGAATATAGACAAGCTTGCGGCCGCCTAATTCGGCGAAATCGCGAGCTGACAGCTTTGTGTGCTCGTCAGCGATCAATTCTGCATCGTTTTTGAACTCTGCCATCTCGACATATCCTCCGTCAGAACCGGCGCCCGGCGTATCTGGCGTTTGCTGATTGTGCAGGAAAACTGGCTAGCAAAGCATGAACGCCGGATGCGAATTCTGATGGTTTTCTTTACCTGTCAGAAACGGCGATGTTGCGCCGATTTGAAGGCGAAAAAGCCACATTCGCCATATGCCAAATATGGGAAACGAGCGTTAACATTCAATAACCGGATTTTTCCACACGCCTTCACGCAGAAGTGAGCGCCGGAGCGCCTACCGTGCGGGCGGCAAACTGCCGTCGAGAATCGCAGCGAATACGGATGCATCGACATTTCCGCCGGACAAGATCAGGGCTGTCACCTTGTTGCGTGCGGCGAACTTGCCCGAAAGCACCGCCGCCAGCGCCACTGCGCCGCCCGGCTCGACGACCAGCTTCAGATGCTGGAATGCGAAGATCATCGCCTCGCGGACCTCCGCTTCCGTCAGCGCAACACCGCCGCGCACCAGCCGGGACATGATCGGCAAGGTCAGGCTGCCCGGTGCGGGCGTGGCGATCGCGTCGCACAGCGTCGGGCGTGAAGTATCTGCGCGTCTGATTTCGCCATCGCGGATAGACGCCCACGTTTCGTCATAGCCTTCCGGCTCTGCGATCCAAACCTCCGTTTGCGGCGAGACGTCGTTCAAGATAGTCGCGCAGCCCGAGGTCAATCCGCCGCCGCCGCAGCAAACAATGAACGCATCCAGCGCAAGTCCGCGCGTTCGCGCATCTTCGAATGTCTCGAGCGCGGCCGTGCCCTGGCCTTCGATCGTATGTGGGTGATCGTAGGGCGGCGCAATGGACGCCCCTCTTTCCTCAGCGATACGACTGCCAATCTCTTCGCGATTCTCGCTTCGCCGGTCATAGGTGATCACCTCTCCGCCCAGCGCTTTGACATTGTTCGTCTTCACGGCGGGCGCATCCGCCGGCATGATGATGGTGGCGTGCGCGCCCATCATGCGCGACGCCAACGCCACGCCTTGTGCGTGATTTCCTGACGACCAGGCCACGACACCTTTTGAGCGCTGCTCGTCACTGAGCTGAGAGATCAAGTTGTATGCACCACGGAATTTGAAGGCGCCGCAATGCTGCAGCACTTCCGCCTTCACCAGAACCCTGCCGCCTGCAATCTTGTTCAGCGCTTCGTTTTCGATCAGCGGCGTACGAACAGCTTTGCCGAGAAGGCGACCCGCCGCAGCGCGGACGCCGTCTGCGCTGACAACGACGTCATTGACGGGAGTGGAGTTGAGGGCTGGCGCGTCCATAAAATCCCTTTTCGGAACTGTTGCCGCTCAGTAGTGCCAATGAATCGCGTCGCCACCAAGGCCTTTTTTGGTCTTCGCCGCGACTTGTCAGGATGTTGCGAGAGAGCCCGCCATCAAGAGCAGAATGATCCCGAAAATCACGCGATAAACGACAAATGGCGTGAAGCTGATCTTGCGCGTCAAACGCATCAAGACGGCGATGGCGGCGTAAGCGCAGATGAAAGATAGCACGGCGACAATCAGCGCGCCGGACATTGTCGCGCCTGCGCCGTCCTGGGCGATTTTGATCGCCGCGAAAAATCCCAGCGCCATGATGGTGGGAATGGCGAGCAGCATGGAAAAACGCGCCGCCTCGCTACGGTTCATGCCGAGATAGCGCGCCATGGTCATGGTGACGCCTGACCGGGACACTCCTGGCACCAGCGCAATCATTTGTGCGCCGCCTATGGTCAGCGCATCACGCCAGGTGATTGCATCGAGTCCTTCGCGTTCACCGCGCGAACGATCTGCGTGCCAGAGCAGCAAACCGAAAATGATGCTGGTCCAGCCAATGACCACTGGCGACCGCAACGCTTCCGTGATGTCGAACAAGACGAACACCGCCGCCAGCAACAGTGTCGGTATGGTGGCGGCGGCGATAAACAGGAAGAGCTTTCGGTCGGCGGACGGTCTGAAGCGCAGCGTGTCGACGCCGCCTCGAAACAACATGGCGGATTCTGTTCGGAAATAGATCAGGACGGCAACGAGAGATCCGACATGCGCCGCGATATCGATGAGCGGCCCCTGGTCGGTCCAACCGTCAACGGCGATCGGCGCCAAAATCAAATGCGCCGAAGACGATATCGGAAGGAACTCCGTTATCCCCTGGATGATCGCCAGAACTACAAGCTGGATTAAGGTCATGCTGCGCTCTTAAACGCATTCGCCGCGTCTGGACCATGGCGAAGTCGCGGCGCTCCGATATTATTTTCAGACAGAATGGAACGGCCTACCCGTTGGCGGCCGTCGGAACGCTGTCGATCAAGCCGATTTCAGCCAGTTTCGCAGCGACTGCTCCTTTGTCGAAGGGCTTGAGGATATGATGCGCAGCGCCGGCGGCCTTGGCGAGCACGAATTGCTGGTGATCGTTTTCTGTAGCGCAGAGAACAATTGTCGGCCGATCCCCTTCCAGTGACGCTGCTTCACGCAGAAAATCGAGCGCGCCCATGGACGGCAAATCCCAGTCGAGAAAGACGGCCGCGGGTTTCTTTTCGCGGCAGAACTCTATGGCTTCCGCCGCACTGCCGGCCCCTTCTGCATCCAGACCAAGATCGGCGATGATGCGGATCGCAATCTCGCGGATCAGCTGAGAGTCATCAACGACAAGGCAGGGTTTAGATTCGGTCATGGTCCACAGGTCCGTTTAGGGGCTTGAAAGCCCCGATTTTGGCCTATGGGCGTTATCACCGCCTTAACACCGGCGGTGGGTTTCGCTTTACCAGGCGTTAAGAACCGAATGCGGCGCGGAATAAGACTTCTTCTTCGGTTCGCTCGACCTTGATGGCGCCGCCGGTCGACTCGATCAGTTGGGCGGCGATAAGCGCCGGCGTGAACTTTGGCGTGATGTCGGCCGCGTCGCCGCCGAGCGCCTTCACGAGAGAGTCGTTCAGAAGCAGCTTCTTGCCGGAGGCAGAGACGGTGAAGTTGTTAATGTCGCCCTTGACGGAAACGACGCCGCCCCGCGGCACGCAGTCGGCGGCCGCATAGGCGAGCACCATCAGCACTTTGACGTTCTCCTTGGCCGCCAATCCGCTTCCCAGTTCCCACTGCAGCTCGGCCTTCGTGATCGCAAATAGATCAGCAAGCGCCTTCTGCGCGTCTTCGAGGCTGATCTGCGCGCCGAAGCCGCCGGCTGCGCCGTAAGCCAGACGCGCATAAGAGAGCAGCGCGATCGCCTTCTGGGCGCCTGAACGAATCAGGTCCATGGCGGCCTCGCGCATGGCGCCTTCCATAGAGGGGTCGTCGAGCACTTCGAGACCAGAGCTGAGGGCCCCGACCGGGTTAATCAGGTCGTGGCAAACGCGCGAAGACAAGAGCGCAGAGAGCGCCAGGGCGTCCGGGCCGTCATCTTCGGGCGGGGTCAGGTCAAAGGCTTCAGACATAAAAGGGGACTCTCAATCATTGAAAGTCCCCTTTATCTCCGATTCGCGCGGGCGTGGCGCGCTTATAATGTTAAAGCTGCAGCCATTCGCCCGAAGCATCACGCACGCACTGGCCGCGCTTGGCTTCATTCACCAGTCTGGCCGCAGTGCGAGTCGCCGCCACGTCGACCGTTACGTCGGTGCGTTTGGCGATATCGGCGTAAATCGCCTTGCGCTGCTGGTTGACGTCGCGAACTTCGCCGCGAAGCTGTGCGCTTGCATTTGCGCCCGGCACAATGCCGAGATACCCGTCGGCCTGCTCGCCGACGATACAATTATCCTTGGCGTTTTCGATCATTGCGCTCGCGGCGAAAACTGGCGTCAGCGCCGCCACGACAGCCAGCCCGGCGGAAGCGGCTGCGGCTATCAATGTCTTTTTCATAGAATGTTCCATCTTCGTATCCCCCTAGAAAACGTCTGGATTTTGCGCAATCGCATTGTCGATTTCGCGATCCAGCTTGACGAGAATCTCACCCGAAACGTTGACGTTGAGATTGACCTCAATCGGCTTCTCACCGCCTTCAAGCTTTACCGTGTTGGTGCAGGCGATCATCAGCACCGCTAAAGGCGCCAACATCGCAAGCCTCAAGTCCATAAGTCGATTCATATCAGTCGCCCTCCGCCTTGCCTGTGTCGTTCGTCACTGTCGATGTTCACTCTATACAGATTTTCGTCATTTCTACCCGGTGGGGAAGGCGAAAAATAGGCGGAATTGAGCCGCCCGCCCCCTTCCCGCCGCTGTCCTACTGGAACTCTCCGTTCAGCTCGCGCTCAATTTGCGCCTTAATCGCGTTGGCGAGGCTCGCCTTGCGCAAGAGGTCCACGTTTTCGATCGCCAGATTTACCCGATAAATGACAGGCACGTCCTTAAGCTGACCGTTCCTGATGCTCACATCGCCGACCCCTTCGAAGCGCATGCCGAATTTAAGCGCGCCATCGAGCGCCCCGTCGACAGTGACCTCGAGCGACGAATACCGAAGGTTGCGCAAGAAGTCGAAAGCGACGTCCGCGTTCTCGCCCGCTTGCGCGGCCTGATCGCTCACCGCGCCCGTATATCTGACGATGCCCGGCCCCTCCGATTTCAAAACGCCGTTGACGATGCTTGCGCGCCCGTCTTCAAATACCAGCGGCAGCGATCCGGTCAGCAAGCCCTCGCCGCTTAGCCCTTCGACTTTCACGTAGTCGAGAACCTGCTTGAGGTCGATATTCTGCGCGCGCAGCGGGATTTCCGCTTGCCCGGTAAAACTCGCCTTTGCGTCGTAAACACCGATCGTGCCGCCAAACCACGGGAATTCGCCACGCTGCAAAATGAACGTGTCGTCGCCGGGCATGGAAAACTCCATGACACCTTGTTCGAGCTTCAGCGCATCCAGGTTTATGCCGGCGACGGTTATCGTTTGCACGCCGTCCGTCTGGATCGGCAACAAATCCGTAAGCTGAACGCTGCCATTCAGGCTTCTCGTGCGCGTCACAGCCCGGGTCGGGCCGCCAAATGATATATTCTCGAACTCAAAGTCTGCGGTCGATGTAAGGTCATTCGGCGACCAGCTGAACGTCAGCGCGCCGTGCATCGCGCCGTCCGCCGCATCGACAATGCCTTTCAGGGCCGGCGATATCTGGTTGGGCTGCAGGCCGACAGGCGTGAATGCGAGATTTTCGATATCGATCGTCGAATCGCCGCGCGCCGTCTTCATGTCGTGAACGCCCTTGCCGGCGCCCAGCCGATAGCCTTCAGGCGTAGTGACCGTGTAGGTGAATGTCGCCTTGTCGCCTTCCAGCCGCCCCTGCCCCGCAGCGATAACCGGCGCGAACAACAACAATTGCTGAGGATCGGTGAGATGCTGCGTCATCCGAAGCCGGTCTACGTTGGCCGTTGCGCTCATCGCATCGGCGTCGAGGCGGAAATCAAACCGTCCGATCGCCGCCGACATGTCGAGCACGTCATTCAACGTCATTGCGCCATTGATAATGTCTCCGGTGACGGACGTGGTGTTGCGCGCCGGGTGATAGGCCGCGTCAAACCTGACAACGGGCGGACGACCCGTCGCGCGCGTTTCGCCGAGCCGCAATGTTCCCGAGCGCGCCGACAATTCTCCCGAGACGGTGCAAGCCGCGTCGCCAGTCCAGGTATAGACCACAAGCGGTCCTTCGGCATTGCACAGCGTGATGCCCGACATCCTGACGTCCAGGTCCTGCTCGGCGATGCGGCTGCGCACCCCGTCAATGGCGAAGCAATCGCTCTTGGAAATGATAGTTGCGCGTTGCGCATCCAGATCGCCGTGAATGCTGAACGCGCCGTTGAACGGTGCGTCGTTGACTTCGAGCCGGCCGATGACGGCTTTGCGCAATCCGGATTTCAACGACACCTCTGCGTCGAACTCCCGGTCTCCGCCGGTCGCGGCCAAATCAATGCGACTGCCGTCCAGAGAAATGGCCGGTGACTTGAACTCGTCGATCTCCACCGGCGCCGCCAAACGCCACGCGCCGTCTTCGCGCTCGTAGTCCGCTCCGCCGCGCGCATTGACGCCGTCGCTGATCAAGACGAAGCGCAATGACGCCTTCTCGGCTCCCGAAGCGCCTCGCGCGTATAACGGCGCTTCGCCTTGCCGCCGCAGAGTGAGGGATGATCCGTCGGGCGTGGTCAGCGCCAACGGCGCCTCATCCTCCAAAATGCGGACTTCTAAGCCGCTTTCGTCGAATTTCGTTTCCAGCTCCCCGGTAAGCGCCGCGCGTTGAAGCTGCTCGCCAAAGATCGTTTCCATCTGCGCCGCGCTCACAAGCGCGCGCACTTGTTCGTCGCGCCAGGCAATATCCGGCGCCGCAAAATTGACGGTTACCGCGCCCGCAAGCTTGTCGGTCGTTCCGGCGGCGACATCGCGCCAGGACGCCGCTGAGCCTTGAGCCGTCAGATTGATCCCGCGGGCTGTCGCGCCTGATGTCTCTGCGTCTCCGGAGAATGCGCCTGTGAAAGAGACTTGTCCGTCTGCGGACAAAACAAGCTCTCCGGCCACTTCCCCATTCTCGATGACCACTTCGTTCCAGGTGACCCGCTCCGCCGCGAGACTGAATTCCGCGCCGCCGCCGCTCCTCGCATCGTAGTCTGCGCTCAGTTCACCCGTGGCCGCCCCTTGCGGCGACTCAATTGAAAGCGCGACATCGCTGAGGCTGAGTTTGTCGAAGGGCAATCCGCTGCCGCTTGAACCACCGCTGGCGTTCACGCCGGGCAGCGATATGGCGCCGTTCTCATCGACGCGGGCGCGCAACCGTCCCGGACCAATGCGCAGCGCATCGACTTTTTTCTCTCTGATGAGACGCAGCAAGCGAAAGTCCGCATCTATCGCCTCAAACGAAAATCCCTGTGATCCGGATGGCCCAGCCGCCACATCTTCGATGCGAAGGCCGTTAATCGTTAACGCCGTGACGCGCGCCTGCGGGCGCTCAAGTCCGGCGGACGCCATGCCTGTTCGCACCGCCCAGC
This sequence comes from uncultured Caulobacterales bacterium, assembly GCA_964486635.1. Lineage (GTDB taxonomy): Bacteria > Pseudomonadota > Alphaproteobacteria > Caulobacterales > Parvularculaceae > Hyphococcus. The sequence goes on from CAZAOB010000029.1 coordinate 30,883, forward strand.
CCGCCAGAGGCAGCCGGAAAATATATGCCATCGCCGCTGGTATCGCGACGAGCAACAGGACAATCGCCAGAAAGCGCGCCGTCCGCATGGCCTTACCTCACCCCCTCAAACACAACCGCCGGTTTTCGCTGTTGATTAACGACAATTTCGTTTAATGAGCCCCGCGCGGCTAGCATAGCATGCAAAAAATTGCGGGCTATGGCGAGGCGTGCGAGGATAAAGCGCGAGACGGCCGCCTGAGGGCCATCGTGGCGCAAAAAGGCGGCGGCAAAGCGCGAATGTCGAACGAGTTTGTTCATACAGGTCAGACGTTTACCGGGCATGGCGACGCCTATTGCCCGCTTGAGCGCAAACGCCGGGGGCCGGCGGCAATGGCCGCGGCCCTCGCCTTCATGCTCGCTGGCGGCGGTTTTCTGGTCTATTCCGTGAGCCAGGAACCGGCCCGGGTCGCAGACGCGGCTCTCTCCACGCCCGTTTCCGCCCCGCTCGCCGTTGCGATCGATCACCCGGTTTCGAGCATCACCGCCCCTCAACCGAGCGCCGCGTTGAGCCTTGAAGACGCCCTGGCGGAGTCGCGCGCAGCCCGGGCCGAACTTTCGCTGGCTGGCGGCGACAATCCCGTCCGACAAGGCGAGCTCGCGCCGCGCATCAAACCGACAGCCGTTGCGTCGCTTGAAGAAGAAGCGCCTGCTGCTGCTCCGGCCATCATTGAAACCGCAGGCGTCGCGCCCAGCATCAAACCCGTCGGAACAGATCCGGTGAGTGCGATCGAACACGCCGTAAACAGTGGTGTGCGTCCGATGCAGGTCGGCGGCGTGCAATATGCATCCGCCATCGACGGCCCGGCGCCATTCTTTTTCGCGAGCGACATTGAGCGAAAAGAGATTGTTCGTGTCTCGCCGGTTATCGCCCTCGCCGGCGATATCGACCGCGCGCCCGAGGAAATCCGGGTAAAGATCAACAAAGGCGAAAATTTTGTCGACACGTTGAAGCGCGCCGGCGTCAGCGCGTCTGACGCCAACACCGCCGCTTATGCTTTCGGCAAGCACCAGGATCTTCGGCGCTTGTTGCCGGGACAGGAATTTTCGCTGACGCTCGGCTGGCCGAACCAGACCTTGTTTGAGCTGGCGTCGAACCGCACCGCGCCGGAAGCGCACTTGCTCGCGCTTGAGTTCCGCGCCGATCCTGAAAATCGCATTCTGTTGCGCACGGCGCCGTCCGGCGAAATGTCGGCGGAGAAGAAGACAGTGCCGCTCACCACGCGCGTCATGTCGATCGCCGGCCGCATCAATGGCAGCCTTTATCTGTCCGCCAAGCATGTGGGCGCGCCGGACGAAGTGATCGCCAATCTTGCCGACGCCTTCGCCTATGACGTCGATTTCCAGCGTGAGATCTTTGGCGGCGACGAGTTCGAGGCTATCTTCGAGGTCCGCTATGACGACCGGGGCAAGCTGGTTTCGGCGGGCGACATTCTCTATGCACGGCTGAAATGGCGCGGCCTTTCGCGTGAGAAAGGTTATTATCGCTTCGCCGAAGATGGCGAGCACGGCGACTTCTATGACGCCACCGGCCAGAGCGCGAAACGTCTCCTGATGAAAACGCCCATCGACGGCGCCCGTCTTTCCTCCGGCTTCGGCACGCGCAAACATCCAATCCTCGGCTATGCGCGCGCGCATAAAGGTGTCGACTTCGCGGCGCCGCGCGGAACGCCCATCAAAGCCGCTGGCGACGGAACCGTCTTGCGCGCCAATCGCTATGGCAGCTTTGGCAACTACGTAAAAATTCGCCACGCCAATGGATATGAAACGGCGTACGCCCATCTCAACGGCTTTGCGCGCGGCATGCGCGCGGGCAAGCGCGTGCGCCAGGGCGACATTATCGCCTATGTGGGCACGACCGGCCGTTCCACCGGCCCTCACCTGCATTACGAAGTCCACCACAACGGCGCGGCCGTGAACCCTCAGCGTCTCAAGATCGCCACCGGCAAACAGCTTACCGGCGCAGCGCTGGAACGCTTCAAGGCGGAGCGCGCCCGGGTCGACGCCATGCGCATGGCGCCGGAAGAACGCGAAGCGTTGTACGCGCGCGACTCCCGCAACCCCCAAGGCGCTCTCTAGGGCCGGGCTGAATTCAAGCGCAATTACCGCCATCTTGGACTTTCACTTTCCGTCACCGTTCATTCCCTTCCTGAATCGACATTGATCATCAGGCCGCTCCGATTGGCGGCGGCCTCAGACTTTCAGATCAATTCGGGAATGCGCGCATGATACGGCCTGCCGGAAAGTGGTGGGCGAATTATATCCGGAAGAATTTTCGGTTGCGCTCTTGCTTCGCGAAATGGTTGCGCGCCGATGCACGCATTTACAAACGGTGGCCAGTCAACGGCGCACCATTATTTTTTGCGCAATTCAACCGCAAGGCGTCGCAGAATGTTGCACAAATTCCCTGGAGACGCGCATCCCGCTCGTCTTTGCTGCGCCCGGTTGCGCGGCGATTACTCCGCGGCGCCCCAGGGCGCGGGCGGCGTATCGACGGGCGCTGTAAGATCGAACTCGACCCGGAAGAACCGGTTCTCGCGTGACAATTCATAGGCGAACATCGCGTCGGTGATCTCCATCGCCCAGACATTCGTAACGGATGCCGTCAGCCCTTCGCGTTGAAACATGTCGATGGAGAATGCGTCCACGGGAAACTCAGCGCGGCTGGCCGTCACCGCGCCGCTGTCGCCGCCATACTGCGTTACCGCGTCTTCCGAGCCGTCCTCATGGCGATGATCGTGCTTGAGGCGCAAGCCCTGATCGGTTCGCGTCAGCACCCAAGTGCGCGAATGGTCATCGCCAACGTGAAACGGAATCCGCAGTTCATGGTCGCTGCACTCACGCACCTGCATGACCAGCGTTTCCTTCGCGAAATTCGCATCGACTTCATCCGTAGAGACAACGCGGCCGGAATAGGACTTGCCGCAATGAGCCGCGACGCCCGCCATAAACGCGTCAGCCGGCGCAACGGGCGCCGAAGTCTCGCCGGCGCAAGCGCTCAGCGCAAAAAGCGCCGGAAGTAAAACAAACCGCATGAGTAATGTCCCTTCGATCAAGGCCAACCCGGAAAGCTGGTCACCATCTTGATCTTGATGTCCGGAAAGCTCGTCACATACTGGATCTTCACATCCGGGAAGCTGGTGACAAATTTCCACTGCCCGCAATCGTCGGGAAAGCTGGTGACTTCCTGCACTTTCAGATCAGGAAAGCTGTCGACAATCTGAACTTTGATATCCGGAAAGCTGTCCACCACCTGAACGTCCCCATAGAGAGGAAATCCGTTAAATGTGCAGGCGTCCTTGTCGAATTCCTCCGCCTGCGCCGCATTCGGCGTCGCCAGCAGGGGCCACAGGAAAGCCGCAAGAATCGGTGAGAAAGCAGTGCGCATGTGCGGATTTTAGGCAACATTTAGCCTTCCCGTCACCCCGAAAGGGCATGAAAACGCCTGCAAACGTTGACTTGTCGCCGGAAGCCGCCTACTTCCAGCATCGCAATGTTGCAGTGCAGCGCGCGCAACCGGCCCCCAATTCAGGGCCCCACCATAAGACGCAGCGCCTCTTCGCACGCACCCGGCCCCAGGTTTGAATAGACCAAGAGCCCATTGCCTTGATGACGCATCGTTTCCACGGCGGAAAAGCGGGGCGTTGAACCTTAATCCCCCGCCGATGCGAAAGTCTGGCTATCCCGCGCGAATGCGCCCGCCAGCACAAAACCAAACGGAGACTGAATGTCCTTTGCCGAACTCGGCTTGTCGCCGAAATTGCTCGAAGCTGTGGAAGCTTCCGGCTACACAACCCCGACTCCCATCCAGAAAGAGGCGATTCCGCCGGCGCTTGCCGGACACGACGTGTTGGGAATTGCGCAAACGGGAACGGGTAAAACCGCATCCTTTACGCTGCCGATGATCGAGCGCCTTTCCAAAGGCCGTGCTAGAGCGCGCATGCCGCGCTCGCTGGTGCTGGCGCCGACGCGCGAACTCGCCGCACAGGTCGCCGAGAACTTTGAAAAATACGGCAAGAATCACAAGCTCACCATGGCCCTCTTGATCGGCGGCGTTTCGTTCGGCGATCAGGACGCAAAGCTGATGCGCGGCGTCGATGTGTTGATTGCAACGCCGGGCCGTTTCATCGATCAGTTCGAGCGCGGCAAGCTGCTGCTCAACGGTATCGAAGTGATGGTGGTCGATGAGGCCGACCGCATGCTCGATATGGGGTTCATTCCCGACATCGAGAAAATCTTCAAAATGACGCCGATGACGCGGCAGACGCTGTTCTTCTCGGCCACCATGCCGCCGGAAATTCAGCGCATAACCGATCAATTCCTGCACAATCCGGTGCGCGTTGAAGTTTCCCGCCCGGCGACCACCGCCGATACGATCACGCAACGCATCGTTCGCGTGCCCGGCAGGGACGACAAGCTAAAGCGCAACGTCTTGCGCGAGCTGATCAAGGCTGACGACGTCAAGAACGGCATCATCTTCTGCAACCGTAAATCGACGGTCGATATCGTGGCGAAGTCCCTGCAAAAGCATGGCTTCAACGCTCGCCCGATCCATGGCGATCTGGCGCAAGCCTATCGCATGGAAACGCTCGACAAGTTCCGCAACGACGAACTCCAGTTTTTGATTGCGTCGGACGTCGCCGCGCGCGGTCTCGATATTCCGGCCGTGAGCCACGTCTTCAATTATGACGTGCCCATTCACGCTGACGATTATGTCCACCGCATTGGCCGTACGGGCCGTGCGGGCCGCAAGGGCGCCGCCATGATGTTGGTGACGCCGGCGGACAGCAAACACTATGACGCAATCTTGAAGACAACCGGCGCTGAAGAGATTGAAGCGCTCGACTTCGCCAAGTTCTTCGAAGAAAACCCCGCCGGCGAATCGCGAGGCCGCGGCAAGTCGGACAATCGCGGCCGGCAAGAAGGACGGTCCCGCCGCTCTTCCCGTCGCGATTCAAAGCATGAAAACGCGTCTGACTCTGGCCAGCCAAAGGCGTCGGAAACACCCGCTGTTCAGTCAGAGGACCGGACCGAAGCTTCCGGCGAAGCGAGGAACGACAATCGCTCGTCGCGTCGTGAACGCCCGGAACAGCGCCCAGAACAACGATCAGACCAGCGCCCGCAAAGACGCGATCGTTCCGACGGTCGCCCGTCGCGCCGGCGCGAAAATGCGCCTGATCCGGTCGTCGGCCTCGGTGATCACGTACCGGCTTTCATTCTCAAGCAAGTGGCGCGTTAACCCTGTTTTAAGCCCGGTTCCCAAAGGGTTTCCGCCAATTTCACGCCAACGGATTTAGGCAAACGTTTACTGCGTTCGCCTAAAGTCCATCCCCAATGCGGGGAAGAATCTCCCCGAAATGAATTTCAGGGGTAGCATGAATATTGATCACGAAACGACGCACCAGTTTGCGGAACTCGCGCTCGCCGCATTGAGGAAAACCGGACTGGCTGCGACTCCGCGCAATTATGAACTTTGGTACGCGCACGTCGAGGGCAAGAACCCTGCTCTGTCAGCGCATATCCAAAAGGCGATGGATTCTTCGGGCAAGGTGACGCAGGAAAAAGCGGACGGCTTGTACAAGAAGCTCATCCAGCACGCGGACATTTCGAACAATGTCATCGAACTGGTGACCCGGTTTCAATCTGAAGTCGCAGACCTCTGTGACTTCGTCGAATCGACCGGTGAAAGCACGCAAGGCCACTCCGAAAAACTGTCGGACATCTCCGAGAAGCTGAGCAGCCCGGAAGGCATTCCCGATGTTGGCGCACTGCTTGAGGGCGTGTTGTCCGTTGCGAAAACCATGCGTGAAGAAAACGACAATCTGGAGCAGCGCCTCGCGGCGTCCGCCGAAGAAGTGAACATGCTCCAGCGCGACGTCGCCGCGATCCAGCGTGAAGCAATGCAGGACGCGCTGACCGGCATCGCCAATCGCGCAACGTTCGACAAGTCGCTCGAAAAATACATGAACGAAGCGAAGGCGAAAGACGAACCGCTGGCGCTGGTGCTTGGCGACATCGATCACTTCAAGAAATTCAACGACACCTGGGGCCACCAGACCGGCGATCAGGTCCTGCGCCTCGTCGCGGAAGTCATGAACGCCAATGTGAAAGGCATGGACATGCTCGCACGCTATGGCGGCGAAGAGTTTGCTGTCGTACTGCCGGGAACAACGCTCGATAACGCGCACAAACTCGCCGACAAGATTCGCGTCGCCGTTGAATCGCGCCGCCTGCGCAAACGCCGGACGGACGAAGATCTGGGCGTCATCACCATGTCCATGGGCGTCGCGCAGCAGACCGCCAAGGATACGATGGAAACGCTGATCGAGCGCGCAGATACGTGCCTGTATTCCGCCAAGAGCGCCGGCCGAAATCGCGTGCACGATGAAAAAGACCTCGAGGCGCCGAACACCGACGCCAAAGCGGGCGCTGCTTAACGTCTCTAGCGATCCATTCGGTTATTCGTCGGCGAGGCGCAGGAGATAATCCCGCGCCTCGTTGATTTTTGCCGCAAGATAATCAGTGCCGCCCTTGTCCGGATGCAATTGCGCGATGAGCTTGCGGTGGGCGGCGCGTATCTCTTCGGCGCCGGCCCCCGCCGACAGGCCGAGCACTGACAAGGCCTCATCTTCGCTCATCTGCTTTTTCGAAGGCGTCGGCAAACTGGTCTCGCGCATGTCTTCGCTCTCTGCGCGCTTTCGCCAAGCTTCAATGGCGGTGACACCGCCCGCCGCGACCAGCACCATGAAGGCGAGCGGCCAGAGTTTCGCAGCCAGCAGCGCAGCCGTCAGCGCCAGCCAAACGACAATCTTCAGGACGGTCATCGGCCGCTCGCCGCTGGAATCGCGATTGCCCGCCAGCCGGAACAAGAGCCAGCCGGCGGCGCCGATGGCGACGATCATGGCGAGGAGCGCAGGAAACATGGCGGCATTCTAGCCTGTCGCTGCACGAATCGCGATGCGCAAATAATTATGCGGCGGCGGCGGCGTCATCTTTGGGCGCGGCTGCAGGGCCCGTGTTGGCGGCCTGGTCTCCCGCCGGCAATTTGAGGGACGCCACGAGCGAACGTATTTCCAGCCGCGCCGTGACGTGACTCATGGTCGAGAGGCGCACAGGAGAATCGACGCCGCCCAAATCGAGTAGCGTCAGCCCCATGGGAAACAGTTCCCGGTAAATCACCCGATCGCCAAATCCGCGCGCCAGCCGAAATCCGATCCGCGAAGACAGCTCCTCCAGCTTGTCTCCCATGGTCTTCTTGTTGCGCGCCCTAGTCGCCGACAGCCGGTTGCGCATGACAATCCAGTCAATGCCTTCACGCATGCCCATCATCGCGCGCTGTTTGCGAGCGGTCCACACCATCTCGCTGTAGAGGCTGGGTCCTGTGACCTTGCCCGTTTCCGGATCGATCCGGGCCAGCAGATCAAAATCGACGAAGCTGTCGTTGAGCGGCGTTATGATCGTATCCGCATGCAGATGCGCGAGGCGCGACAGATGCGTATTTGCGCCCGGGCAATCGATGATCACGAAGTCGCAGCCGCGCAGAGATTCCAGAGCCTTCTGAAGGTTCTCAGTCTCTTTCTTCTGAGACTCGGCCCGGCTGTCGACGGATGATGGCTCCACATGAGCCACCAGCGGAGAAACCAGTTCTTTCCCTTTGATTTCGGTGAACTTTTTTCGGTTCTCCAGGTATCTCGTCAAGCTGCCCTGACGAAGGTCCAGATCCACCGCGCCGACCTTGTGACCGGAGCGCAAAAGCGCCACCACCAAGTGCATCGCCGTTGTCGACTTGCCAGATCCGCCCTTCTCGTTCCCGAGCACGATTACGTGTGTCATTTGTAGAATCCGCTATCGGCCCCGAAAGGCCGCATTTCATGATTTTTGCTTACGGCTGGGAAACTCTCCCCGACTAGTTTCGAGTGTGAGACGATTCTGAGGCCTATGGCGATAGCGAACACCTTATGCCGACTTGCGGCCGCGGCCCTGGCGTCCCTGTCCGTCGCCTCTGCGGATATGGGCCTGGCGCCGTTGCGACACGTACTCAGTGCCGAGCATCCGACTGCGCAATTTGTGGTTTCCAATCCTTCCGAACGCATCATGGACGCACGAGTGTCATGGGTCGATCTCGCCGCAACGGAAAGCGGCTATGCGCCAGCAGACCCCGACTTGCGCGAGTCGTTAAGCGCAGCGCCCTGGTTGGTGGTGTCGCCCGCAAACTTTCGATTGAGCCCCGGCGCCCGTCAGGTTGTCACCGTGCGCATCAGAGACCGGGCGAAGTTGCCCAAAGGCGAACGGCGTTCGCATCTGCTGGTCGAAACGGAGGCGTCGCGCACGCTGATCCGCAAAGCCAGCACCGGGCTGCAAGTCGATGTCGGGCTCGGCATGTCGGCGCCGGTGATTTTGCGCAATGGCGGCAAGGCGGAAGCGAAGATCGCCGATGTCAAACTATTGCGCGACGATGATGGCCTGCTGATGCTCGAAACAACGATCGCATCCGAGGGACAGCTATCCAGCTTTGGACGGATGCTTGCGATCTTCACGCATGCGTCCGGTGAACGGGAATTGCTCGGCGTAAGGGAGAATGTCGCCGGTTTTACCGACGCTCAAACACGCCGCGTCACGATCCCATTCGGGTTTGTATCGCTCGGCGCAGGAGAGCTGACGGTTCGCTACGAAGGCGCGGCGGAATTTGAAGGCTCGATATTTGATGAGCGGAAGTTCGATATCACGCCGCCCGAGAACGAATAAAAGTCCGCTCAGCCTTTGGTTTCCGCGAGCGACAAACGCTCGCCTTCGAAACTCGTCACCGAACAGAACAGCCCTTTTTCCTTAAGCTGCCCGCATAGAGCTTCCGCCTTGTCGCGCGAGGCAAAACCGCCTCCCACGAGACGCAGGAAATCTCCCTTGCCGGAAACCGAAACGCCCTCGACGCGCGGCTCCAGCAGTCCAAGCTCATCTGGATTCTCGCGCTGCAGCTGGCGCCAGCCGCTGCGCGCTTCTTCCATGTGCCGGTAGGATGCGAGATGGACGCCGAAAAGCACGCTTTCGGTATGAATGTCGCCGCCTTCCGCCTCGTTCTCAAAAACTGTTTCGTTGGATGCGAAAGTCGGCTGCACCAATCTTGGCGAGCGCTCCACAGGCACGTCAGTCTTGGCCAGCGCCGGCCTCGCCGCTTCATCGACAACGGCGTTTGGCTTCGGCGCGGGATCGTCGCCAATATACTCCGGCTTGGGAGGCAACGTATTCTCGGCGAGCTGCTCGGCTTCAGCGGCGTCATCAAGCGCCAACTGATCGCGCTCGCGCTTCATGGCGAGCAAGTCATTCGCCAGCCGCGCATTCTGCGATTTCAGCCGCGCGACTTCCGCCTCAAGAGACGCCAGCTGAGTCTTCGCAGCTTCTGTCTCTTCCACTGCCTGCGGAGCGGCCTTATCGCCGCCGCCCGGAAAGGACGCACAGGCGGACGACAGGCCGAGGACCAAAAGCGCGCCCAGTTTTTTGAAATATGGCAAAGGCCGGTTTCTCCCTGAGAATCCAGTTCGGCCTCTATAATAGTCATGCCGGTCAGAAGGGCCAAGCTTTTGCTGACCACGGGCGGGAAATTCTTTCAGCCCCCGACGCCTGCTGCATCGTTACGGCCAAAAGACAAAGGCGTGAACTGTAAGGACGATTCTGCTGAATCTTTTTCGATCAGACCCACCTCGTAGAATGCCGCTGTTCCGCCTGCGGGCGCTCCCGAACTGAACGCAAGTATTTCTTCGATTCCGTCACCGTCGAAAGCCGCGTTGGCGATTTCATGAATCTGGACATTCAAAGCATCAGCAGTGATTCGCC
>CAZAOB010000030.1:0-9373 GCA_964486635.1 uncultured Caulobacterales bacterium
TAGCGTCGGCGCACCAGAAGGGGTTTTTCTCGACTTGCATCCAGTCGAACTTGTCCCGATCAATTTTATACGGCCCCATTTGAACCATGGAGGCGCGAATCCACACACCGCCCTCAAATATGTGCGATAGTACTTTTTCAGCGACAACTCCAGCCGCAACTCTGGCCGCGGTTTCACGCGCAGACGATCTTCCGCCGCCGCGATAGTCGCGGAATCCGTACTTTGCATCATAGGTGAAGTCGGCGTGACCCGGACGGTATTTGTCGCGAATGTCGGAATAGTCCTTGGATCGCTGATCAACATTCTCAATCACGAGGCTGATAGGCGACCCGGTCGTGCGCGGTCCGTCCGTACGATCATCTTCAAACACGCCGGACAGGATTTTCACCGCGTCGGGTTCTTTGCGCTGAGTGACGAATTTCGATGTTCCCGGCTTGCGTTTGTCGAGGGCGACCTGAATGTCTTCGGCGCGCAAAATGATCCCCGGCGGGCACCCATCCACGACCACGCCCAGCACCGGACCGTGGCTCTCGCCCCAGGTGGTGAACCGCAACGCTCTGCCGAAACTGTTGAAAGACATGCCTGAACCGTGAAAAAAGCTTCGCCTGCCGTCAGCCTATACCTATAACCGCTTTTAAATCCTAATTTCCTCTGATTTCGGCGACGTTAAGGAGACCAGATGTCCGACTTGATTCCTGCGACCCCCGATGACGAGGCCTACGCTGTGGACGCCGATCAGGGCGATGTATTCACCATCTCCGACCCGATCTCGCAGTTTGCGGAGTGGCTGGCGCTCGCCGTGAAGAAAGAGCCGAATGACGCCAACGCCATGGCGCTTGCGACGGTCGACGCTGAGGGCATGCCTGACGTGCGCATGGTGTTGTTAAAGGACGTCACAGCCTGCGGGCTCACCTTTTACACCAACACCGAAAGCGCAAAGGGCGAAGAGCTCGCTGCTGTCCCGAAGGCAGCGGCTGTATTTCACTGGAAGTCGATCCGCAGGCAGGTACGGTTTCGCGGTCCTGTTTCGCATGTCTCTGCGGAAGAGGCCGACGCTTATTTCGCGACGCGTGCGCGCGGCGCCCGCATCGGCGCGCATGCATCCGCTCAATCGAGACCGCTCGAAAGCCGGTTTGCCCTGGAAAAAGCCGTAGCGGCGAAAACCGCCGCCTTCGGTCTGGGTGATATTCCGCGTCCGGAGCACTGGTCCGGGTATCGAATTGTTCCAACCCAGATCGAATTCTGGGTCAATCGCCCGTTCCGGCTGCATGAGCGCGTGCAGTATGTGCGGGAGAACGACAAAGCATCGTGGACCCGGCGGATGCTTTATCCCTAAGGCTTCCTTCAAAGGTGGCGCTCAATTTCGGAGGAGCGGGTGCGCAACAATGGCTCCGTGGAGGGCAATGTCTGGTACGCGGATCTTGGCTATTTTGTCGGCGCACGCATTTGTGAGGCGTATTACGAGCAAGCCGCCGACAAACAGCAGGCGATCCGGGACCTGATGTTCGTGTCTGATCCCAAAGCGATTCTCGAAGCAAGCGGCTACGCGGCTCGATTTGAAGGAAAGATCTGAATCTTTTGAAATTGCGAAGCTTGGCCAATCCCCGTAGTGTTTCCCACGGCTGGACGGGGAGCTTTGCATGCACATCATTCTCGCCATACTTGGCGCGCTGGCTGCGGCCTTCTGGGCCTTTACGCATTTCGTCAATGCAGCCAATCAGGGGCGCGAAGCCATTGGCGATGTCAAAGGCGTGATCCGTCGCGGCAAGTGGAGCCGTCGTATTGATCAGCGCCTTATCGAGAACCTTTCCGATCCGCGCGAAGCCGCCGCCGTTTTGCTCTACCAGATCGCCGCCTATGACGGCGCCGTGACTGACCGTCAGCAGGCGCAGCTTGTGGCTGATATGCGCGATGCGTTCGAAGCGGATGAAGAAACCGCACAATCACTCTTTGCATTTGGCCGGATGGCGGTGGGCGAGATCAATGACGCCGGCAACAACGTCCGCAAGATTCTGCGTCCAGTGATCGACGTCTGCACGGCGGATGAAAAGGCGCGGCTCGTCGACTTGCTGGAACGCGCTTCAGAGGTCGAGAGCGCGCCGACAGATATTCAGCGCCGGCTCATCGCCGAAGCACGCCGGGTCTTGTTGAGCACCTGAGAAGGTGCCTTTCTGTAGTTTAAGCAAATACTGTGCATGTGGATTTGCTTGCCGCTGTCGCTTTCCGTTATGCTCATCGTGACCGCCCCGCATGGGGGCGCATTTTCGAGTAGAGGAGACCGGCATGAGAAAAATGCTGCTGACAGCGGCGGGGATCACGGCGATGGCTGGAGCCGCGTTTGCCCAGGACGAAGCGACAGTGGTGGAAACAGCGGCGGCGGACGGCGCTTGTGTGTTGACCGCGACGGCGCCATCCATGCCCGATCCGAAGACAGCAACCGCCGATGACCGCGCCGCAACCATCGAAGCCATCAAGGGCTACCAGGCGGCGCTCGGCGAATATCGCGCCTGTCTCGATAAAATATCAGAGAACGAAGAACTGGCGGTAGAGGTTCGTGAACAGGCGCTCAAGGATTTCAACGTCACGGTCGAAGCTGAAACCAAAATGGTTGAAGAGTGGCAGAAGTTCGACAAGAAATTTCAGAAGGCGAACAAGTAGTCCGCCTTGACGTCACTGCAAATGATCGGGTTCGGGGTTTGAAGCCGGACTAGCGGTCTGCTTCAAGCCCCATCCCGCTATCATGTAGGCGGCAGCGAACAAGAGCGAGAACACCGGCCCCAGGAAACAGAATACGGCCCAGGGCGCGAGGTCTATTGTCGCGACGCCGAGCGTCCCGGCCATGAACAATCCCGATACGGTCCAGGGCATCAGCGGTTCAGTTACAGTGACAGAGTCCTCGATGGCGCGAGAGAGGTTTTCTGGCTCCAAGTTGCGATCTGCATACGACTGTCTGAACATGCCGCCCACAATCAGCGATGTAACGCCTCCGTGGCTGGTGACGGCGATCATCGTCAGGCCGGCTGTCATCGTTGCGGCGATGAGACCAAAGGCCGAGCGCACCGACGAGAGCAACGCATCCAGCAAAGTCTTCAAAGCGCCCGAAACTTCCATGGTCGCGGCCAGCAGGAATGCAGCAACGATGAACATCAATGTCGACGACATGGACATCACGCCACCGCGGTTAAGAAGATTTTGCAGACTGTCGCTCGCTGCCACAGTTGGGTCTGAATGAACGGCTCCGAGATCAAATCCGTTGACCAGCGTCGCTAATGCCGCGCTTACGGAAAAACCCTGAGCAATAACGCCGATCAGCAAAGCGACAAGCGACGATGTCATAACCACGAGCGCGGGCGGACGTTTGAGGACAATGCCGCCGATGGCGACGAGCAAGGGAATCGCCGCGACAAAGCTCAATGAGAAAATCGACTGCAATGCAGCTTTGATGTCGGCGGCGCTGGAAACGGCGCCCGCACCGGCGCCGGCGCTGGTGAAGCCGGCGATGGCGTAGACCAGCGCGGCGATGAAGGCTGGCGGCAAGCTGGTCCAGAGCATGTGCCTGATATGATCGTAGAGCTTTGCGCCGGCGCCGATGGCGGCGATGTTGGTCATGTCCGACAGCGGAGAGAGCTTGTCTCCGAAGTACGCGCCGGACACGACAGCCCCGGCGACAGGCGCCAGCGGAAGGCCCATCGCATTTGCTGCGCCCATCAACGCAACGCCGATGGTGCCGGCCGCGCCCCAGGATGTTCCTGAAATGGTGGACATCAGGGCGGTCGCTGCAAACGCGGTCAGCGCCATGAACCCGGGGTGAATTAGATCGACGCCAATGACCACCATGAGCGGAATGGTGCCGGAAAACATCCAGCTGCCGAGAAGCGCGCCGATGCTGAGAAGGATCAGGATAGCGGGCAGAGCTTCCGCGATGCGGCGACCCGCTTCGGACTGGACATCCGTCCATGTTCGGCCCTGTCGAACGGCGACTGCGCCGCCGGACGCGGCGGCGAGAAGGATGGACGCCAGCAAGAGGTCGCTCGAAAAGCCGAGCGTTAAAATGCCAGCGACGATTGCGCCGAACAGCACCAGCAGCGGAATGAGCGCAAACAGAAGCGACAGGCGTGGCCCGTTTGCAGTCGCCGCCGTCATGACAAAGCCTGCTCAATATCCGCAATCAGATTGCCAGCGCCTTCTAGGCCGATCGAAAAGCGCAATAGCGATGCGGGAACTCGTGTATTCCGGCCCGCCGGGTCGGACTTGTGTCCGCACATGACGAGACTCTCTGCACCGCCCCAGCTTACGGCGCGGCCAAACAGGCGCAACCGATCAGCGACGGCGAGTGCTTGCGCGTAATCAGCATCGTTCAGAGCGATCGAAAGCAACCCTGAATGCCCGCGCATTTGCGCCGCGAAGCGCGCCCCTTGGTTCTCAAGATGAGCGGGATGAAAAACCGCACCGACTCTCTGGTGTGTTTTCAAATGACCGGCGATAGCGAGCGCATCCTGGTGATGGCGCAAAATCCGGTCAGGCAGCGTCATCAATCCGCGCAGCAGCAAAAACGCATCAAACGGCGCCATCACCGAACCGAGCAGCATGTAGCTCTTGTAAAAGAGCCGCTCGATCAGTTCATGTGCGCCAGTCACTGCGCCGCCAATGACGTCGCTATGCCCGCCTATATATTTTGAGCAGGAGTGAATGGAGATGTCCGCACCGAGCTGATGCGGCTTTTGCAGCAGCGGCGTCGCGACAGTGTTGTCGATGGCGGTGAGAATGCCGCGGGCTTTCGCCAGTGCGCAAATCTCGGCAATCGGCAGCAATTGGAAAAGCGTTGACCCCGGGCTTTCCATGTAAATCAGCCGCGTTTCGCCGCGCAGCTCGGCGGTAATGGATTCGATTTCTTGCGCGAATGTTTGCGACCAGGAAACGCCGAAATCTTCGAGCCTCGCTGCGAGCTCCAGCGTCGGCCCGTATATGTCGTTCACGAAGAGAACGTGATCGCCAGTTTTCAATAAGCCAAATAAGACTGCGCTGATTGCGCCCATGCCCGAGCCAAAACACTTGCACGCTTCGGTGCGTTCTAGTTTGGCGAGCGTTTCTTCCAGCACGCGCACAGTAGGGTTCGTGCCGCGCGAGTAAACGCTTGTTGCGTTCTCCCGGGAGAGGCCGTCCAGCAACTCTTTCATCGTCTGCTTGCGATAAAGCGACGCTTGAGAAATCGGCGGCAGCACGGCGCCGTGATGGTCTTCGATATGCTCATTGGCGCGAAGACAAATCAGGCGGTCCTGCGGATCGATCTCCATCATTCGCTCGCCGCCATTCTCGCCGCACGTTGCGCAAGATAAACGCCGCCCATGGCGCCGGCGTCGGCGCCAAGCAGGGGCGGTGCAAGATAGGTTTCGGCGTGTTTCATTTCGGCGCGGACAGTATAGCCGTTCACCAGCTTCGAAAACTCCGTGCGGATCGAAGTGAGCAAGATTTCTCTCTGCATGACGCCGCCGCCGAGAATGATCCTTTGCGGTGCGATGAGATAGGCGATGGAAACGCAAAGCTGCGCCAGCGCATTCGCCGTGAGCGGCCAGCATTCGTGATCGTCGGGCAATTGGTATGGCAGCTTGCCCCACCGCGCCGCAATCGCCGTTGCGGAAGCGAGCCCTTCGACGCAATCGCCATGAAACGGGCAGGCGCCGGCAAAGCGTTGTAGATCGACTTCGCTACGCGCCGGCCGCAGATGACCGAACTCGCCATGCCCCGGCGCGCCGACGAGATTGCCCGTGACCAGCGCTGCGCCGCCGACGCCTGCGCCGACCGTGACGTAAGCAACATCTGAGAAACTCGCGCCAGCGCCCCATTCAACTTCGGCGAGGAGGGCTCCATTGACATCTGTGTCGAGCGCGATGGGAAGGCCGGTCGCATCGACGAGCATTTGCCGCGGATTGGCGCCGCGCCAGCCCGGCTTCGGCGTATCGCCGAGAAGGCCGTAGGTTTTTGAACCGGGATCGCGATCGATCGGACCGAACGAAGCGAGCCCGATCGCCGCGATGTCGTGGCCGTCACTGCGCAAGGCGTTGATCCAGTCGGCCGCGGCCGAAACCGTTTCGTCGGGCGTTGTCGTCGGGATCGAAGTGCGCGCGAGAGGTCCGCCGGTATCGCCGGCGACCATGAGCTTCCAGCTCGTGCCGCCCGCATCGATGCCGGCGACGATCATGGCCGATCTGCTGGCGCGTAAGTTGAGCGCATGCCGGGTTCGCCGCCACAAATGACGGCGCCGTTGCGCACAAGCCGGATGAGATGCGCGTAGACATTAAGCGCCGCTGCGCCATGCAGACGCTTGTCCACATCGGCATACATAGCGGCGGTAATCTCCTTGATGTTGCTGCGGCCTTTCCGGAGCTGTTCGACGATCTGCGCATCTCGCATCAGCCGGTGCGTTCTCACCGCCCGCACGAATCGCCTCGGATTTTCAATCGGCGCGCCATGCGTCGGAAAATAAACCTCATCGTCGCGCGCCAGCAGCTTGTCGAGACTGTCGAAATAGTCCGCCATGTCGCCATCGGGCGGCGCAATCACGGTTGTCGCCCAACCCATCATGTGATCGCCGGTGAACAGCGCTTTTTGAGCAGGCAGGGCGAAGCAGAGATGGTTCGATAGATGCCCCGGCGTGTGCACCGTTTCAATGCGCCAGTTCTTGCTGTCGATGATCGCACCGTCGCCGATGATTTCATCGGGCGCATAAGAATAGTCAGCGCCTTCATCGAGCGCTGGCGCATCGAGCGACTTTTCCTTCACGGGGTGAGGGCCGAATCCGAACACCGGCGCGCCGGTCGCATCGGCGAATTTTCGCGCCAGCCCGCAATGGTCGCGATGCGTGTGCGTGATGAGAATGTGTGTGACGCGTTCCCCATCCAGCGCCCTCATCAACGCGTCCAAATGTTGATTGTCATCCGGCCCGGGATCGATGACGGCCACCTCGCCTTCGCCGATGATATAGGTTCCGCTGCCGGTATAGGTGAACGGCCCCGGATTATTGGCAATGACGCGTCTGACGCCGGGCGCAACCAGATCGGCGACGCCATGGGTGAAGTCGATATTCTTGAAGAAGGGTATGGAGACCAATGCGCGGGCCTATTGCGCCAGCTTGGCGTCGATAGCGCCGGCGAACGCGTCTGCGAGCGCACGCATGGCGGTTAGTTTGTCCTGCCCTCTCATGGCGGCGGGCGGGCCCATGTCGGTCTTGTTGGCGTCGACAATGTAGATGCGGCCGTCATGGCGGTCGCGCAACACATCCAGTCCGCCGAAATCAAGGCGCATGGCGCGCGCAAAGCGCGCAATGTTTTCCTGCTCTTCGCGCGACAGCATGGCGTCGATGGGCGCGAGGTCGACACGGTGATTGTCGTTGGTGAAGCGTAACTCTCGCGTGCGCTTTTTTAAGAACACATAAGGCGTGGTTTTGCCGCCGACGATCGGCGTTCTGATGTCGACATGCTCTTCGCCGTCAAAGGTATTCTCGACGATGCGTTGATAAACCTGGCCCGGAACGGGCGCGGCGATGGGGCATTCAATCTTGCGGCCGTCATGCTTGCCGTTCAGTTCCGATTTCTCGACCGCAAGCCCTGAATGGGTTTGCGGATCGATGGAAAGTCCGTAGCCGAATGTTTCTTCAAAAACGCGCGCGACCACGCTTTTGCGAATATCGAAACAGTCGACGTTGAAAGCCGGCTTTGCGGACGGCGCCATGCGCGGCGCGGTGAGAAATTCACGATCTTCAAAATAGAAGTGGAGGTCTGCTTCCTCGGGGTCGTCAACGATCTTAACGTCAGCGAGCTGGCAGACCGGCCAGATGGCGTAATAGGAACGCGGCTTCTTTGGAAAGAAAGAAATTTTTGCGCGCGGCTCGCGGCCTCTAACCATGCGCGTGGCGCGCAGCGCATTCACCAGCCAGACGAAACTCGCGATGCGAAGCGCATCACGGGCGAACTCGCCATTTAGCGGAATCTGCGCGCCTGTTTCAGTCGCGACGAGCTGATTACCGTTAATTTTGAAATCGCCGAAAATGGACATCAGCTTCCGCCAACCCTCACCTAAGTGCGCAATCAACATGGCTTTTTCCCTGATGACAAGGAAATAAATTCGCGGTGAGCGGCGAAAACCGCCGGACGGCGCACCTTTTGCGATAAGCCGTGCATGTGTGCCGAACGTAAACAGAACCTTAAAGTGATCGCCCCAGCGCTGGCGCTGGCGTTAACGCTGTCGTCTGCGGCGCTGGCCGGCGAATCGGCCGACCGCTCTGCGGGCGGGGTGTCGATCGGCGAGGGCGCTGGCGGGATTACGGATCGCGCTTTTGTGGCGGCGCCGCCAAACTATCTTTACGTCATTGAGAAAGAGCGCGGCAGTTTTCTCGATTGCGGAGAAGGCCAGGACGGACACGCCACGGACGCAGACGGCCGCGACATGGCGGTGTTGCGTTGCGGCGTTACGCTGACGGAGACGATCGTTATCCCCGCGGCGGCGTCAAGCGCGCGGATCATCATCCACTACTAGAGTTGAATTTCGACTATTCGCCTGTCAGGCATTGATCGGTTTCAAGCTCGCCGTTTTCGCCCCAGCGCGCATGAACTTCGTATTTTTTGCCGTAGTCAAATGTGATGCCGCAAAACTCTTCGCTGACATTGTGCCAGACAGGGGTTCTGTCGCGGACTTTCGAGTCGTCGGAATACTTGACGTCGAATATTGTCGCCATCCGTTCTTCAACCGACCGCCTGTCCGCACCGAGAATCACTTTTGCGTCGATGACGTATCCTGTGAACGTAACGTCCGGTCGTTCATTGCCCGAGCAAGAACATGTCGGCTCGCCGTGAAGTTTCGGCGGCGCGATATAGGGATCGGCCGCTTGCACAACCATGCTCATCATCAACGCAATCATACTCATGCTTCGTCAACTTTCTCACTTGCACTTGCGCACAACATTTCCAGCGCTTCAACGTGACCGCTCAAATCATAGCCAGCGGCGGCGGCTTCCGCGATAATTTCCTGTGCGCCGCGGCCATGCGCCGCCTGCATATAAGCCCGCACAAATGTCGAGCGTGTTCCGGAACGGCAATAGGCCAACGTTTTCCTGTTTTCGGCCTCAGTTAACGCTTTTTTCAGGGCGGAAATATGGCTCATGGCGATGCCGCGCCCGTCCACGGGAATGTGAACATAAGAAAGCCCGGCCGCGCGGGCGGCGGCTTCGATCTCCGCGCTGCTCGGCTGGCCCGGCATTTCACCGTCGGGACGGTTGTTCACAATCAACCCAAACCCGGCGCGAGCGGCCGCGGCGACATCGGCGGGACCGATTTGCGGTGATACATAGAAGTCGTCACCCAAGTGCGTGAAGTTTTCG
>CAZAOB010000030.1:9383-40499 GCA_964486635.1 uncultured Caulobacterales bacterium
TTATGCGTGAGGTGCGTTCTGGAGCGATATAAACATGACGGCGCCGTTATTCCACCTTGCCATTCCGGTCGATGATCTGGCCGCAGCGGAGGCATTTTACGGCGATCTATTCGGTTGTCCGCGGGGGCGGCGTTCTGACAAGTGGATAGACTTCGACTTTTTCGGGCACCAGCTCGTCACTCATCTGGCGCCGGAAGAATGCGGCCGGGCCGTGACCAATATTGTCGATGGCAAAAATGTTCCGTGCAAGCATTTCGGCGTCATTCTGGATGCGACCGCCTGGAACAAGCTCGCTGACAGGCTGAGCGCGGCGGGTGTGGAATTCGTGATCGAGCCGGGCGTGCGGTTCAAAGGCGAGGCGGGCGAGCAGGGGACATTTTTTCTGCTCGATCCCGCCGGCAACGCGCTCGAGTTCAAATATTTTGACGATATGAGTCAGCTGTTCGCGACGGCCTAGCGCGTAGAGCGCAGCCCGCGCCAAATTCGTGTGACCTGCCGTCAATCGTCGTCGCCAAGATCGCCAAGCGAGCGGATCGCGAACCAGATATTCCAAAGTACAAACACGGCAAGCCCGAAGAAAATCAGAAACTGCCAGAATGTCATAACACTCTGAATGTGGGCCTGACCCGGCCCGCACGCAATGGTTTTCGGGCAGTCACGCCGCACTGTCGCGTTCACTTTTTCGCGGCTTGGCGGGTTCGCTCACTCCGCGCGGAAAATGACGTCGCCGTCGACTACCGTCATAACCGCTTTCGCAGAGAGAATTTCCGCCTCGGGAATGGTCATGATGTCTTTCGACAATACTGTGAAGTCGGCCCGCTTGCCTGGTTCGATGGTTCCGAGCTCGTGTTCCTGAAACGACGCGTAGGCCGGCCAGATTGTGAACATCTTCAAGGCTTCTTCACGCGACACGGCTTGCGCTGGGCGCCAATCGTCGTTGCTGAAACCGTCGAGGCTCTTGCGCGCGACAGCGGCGTAAAATTCGATCATCGGATCGCCACGCTCGACCGGCGCATCGGAACCGCCGGCAATGACTGATCCGGAATCGATCAGCGCGCGCCAGGCGTATGCGCCGTCGAGCCGGTCAGGTCCGAGCCGGTCGGGGGCGAAAAACAAGTCGCCAATCGCGTGGCTCGGTTGCATGGACGGAATGACGCCAAGTTCCGCATAACGCGGAATGTCTTCAACGTGCAGAATTTGCGTATGCTCGTCGCGCCAGCGCAGATCAGTCTTGTCCGGATGCGCATTGAACGCTTCTTCGTACCAGTCGAGAAGCAGCTTGTTGCCGCGATCGCCGATGGCGTGGGTGTTGACTTGCAACCCCGCGCCGATGGCTTTTTCAAACAGGGCCAAGGCTTCGTCGTGCGACATCATCAGCAGACCTGAGGTGTCGGGACGGTCTGAGTATGGCTCGCTCAATGCGGCGCCGCGCGATCCGAGCGCGCCGTCCATATAGAGTTTTACGGCACGCGTGATAACGCGCTTGTTCTTGTTCTGGCGAGGTCCGCTGGCCGCCAAACCATCAATGCCGGAGACATCGACAGAACTGTAAACGCGGATATTGATCGCGCCCTCGTCGGAAAGGTCTTCGGTGAGGCCGGTATCAGCCGGATCGGCGGACATGCCATGCATGCCAGTCCATCCGTATGCGGCGTAAACGTCAGATGCTCTGGCATAGGCTTCCCGCTTTTTTTCGAGGCCGGGCTCGCCAATCAGCGGGCGAACCAGATCCATGGCGTTGTCGATCAGAATGCCGGTCGCACGGCCTTGCTCGTCGCGTTCGATTTTGCCGCCATCCGGGTCGGCGGTCGCATCGTCAATGCCTGCGGCTTCGAGGGCGGCGGTGTTCACCACCATCGCGTGACCGTCTGCGCGGCCGAGAATGACCAGACGTCCTTCGCTCACCGCATCGAGATCATCACGGTTCGGCATGCGCCCTTCGGGCCAGCCCGTTTCAATCCAGCCACGGCCGAAGACAACTTCGCCTTCGCCGGTCTGGGGAATGTTTTCGGCGACCGTCGCCACCAAAGCAGCGACTGACGGCGTGCCTTCGAGGTTGAGAGTGAGTTCGCGCATGCCAATGCCTAGGAGGTGAGCGTGGGCGTCGGTGAAGCCGGGAAACATGACGGCACCCTTCAGGTCAATGATCTCAGGGTTCTCGCCAGCTCCCGCTTCGACCAGATCACTCGCGCCGACCGCCAGGATTACGCCATCGGCGACGGCCACGGCTTCCGCGGTTTGAGCCCCATCTACGCCAGTGTGGATCGTCCCGCCGGTGAAAATGGTGACGGCGGTTTTTGTCTCAGCGGCGGAACTGGACGGCGATTGACCGCAGGAAGCCAGAAATAGAGCGCCGGCGACGGCGAGAAGTGGCGTGGATCGGCGCATAAGACGGGTCCTTTTGGGATGCTGGAAGCGGGGCGGCGAATCACGGGCTGTGTAGCCCGGGAGCGTTGCTGCTACAATCGCGGGCGGCGGTCATCCGGGCGGCTCGGAAAACGACGGTCCGCGGGTGAAAGCCGCTCCACCCGGCGAATTCATGGTTAACAAAACCTTAAAATTCGCGCCTAGCGTGTATCCCACAGGGTGAGGGCGCGACTATGTTGCACTGCAACCTTTTTTTTAGGTTAAGTGGGGGTAAATCGATTGACATTTGGCCCAAAAAGGCTTGTTTAGGACTGTCGTTAAAGGTTTTTTAACGGCGCGATTTCCGGCGTTTCCCGGATTTTAGTTTGAGTGGGGGACTACACCTATGAAAACCCTTCGTTTTGTTGCAGCGGCCATCGTAGCTGCAGGTTTCATGGCAGCACCGGCAACCGCGACGACCTTTGTGTTCAAGGGTGACGGCCTCAATGTGACGCCTCTTGGCACAGCCGGCGTTGATTTCACTGAAAACTGCGCATCGCCGGGCGACTTCTGCTCCATCGACAATGGCATGGGCTATAACGGCCTGAACTATACGCGCGACGGCATCAATCTGACCGTCAATGCGTATGCCGATGGCGATCCGACGCGCCTCATTCAGGACGTCAATCCTGCAGACTCCGGCCTCGGCGCCTGGTCTGAAGATAATGGCTCGGATGACCAGACCCAGTTTGATTCTGGTGAATCAATCGAGTTTGTTTTCGCAGCCGAATACACAGTTACCAACGTTGAATTCAACGCTGGCGGCGACACTGACTGCACCGACAATTCAATGGGTCAAGGCGAAGGCAGCTGCGGCGCTTTCCGTCTCGACATCTTTGATCTGTCGAACATGCTAATCTCTTCCATGGTCATCGACATCACCAACACGGACGTGCTCGCAGTGCTCGGCACCGGCGCTCGCTTCGTGCTGACGGCTTTGACGCCTGGCTCCGGCTTCACCATCGCTCGCTTCGACGTAAGCGACGTTCCGGTTCCGGCAGCGCTTCCGCTGCTGCTGTCAGGCTTGGCCGGTCTTGGCTTCGCCTCTCGCCGTCGCAAGACTGCATAACGAATTACGCAATAGCGTAGAAATCGAAAAAGCCGGCCTCTTGGGGCCGGCTTTTTTGTTGTGCGTGATACGGCGCTGCGTCCGGCGGCGCAATGCGCCTAGGCCCCGGCTTTCTGCGCGAAGCTCCATGCGAGTGTGGCGAGCGGCCTGACTTGAGCGCCCATTTCCTTCGCGGCGGGCGAGGATGCATTGCCCTGCAGAGATCGCGCGTACACGCCCTGAATGATCGAGCTTAACCGGAACATGTTGTAGGCGAGACAGAAATTGACGTCGTCTACGCCGTCCCGGCCGGTACGGGCCGAATAGCGCTCCACGGCGTCATCAATGGTCGGCAGGCCCTGCGCGGCCAGATCGACGCCCAGCAGTCCGCCGCGAACGCTCGCCGGCATATGCCACACCATCAGGAAATAGGTGAAATCTGCGAGCGGATGGCCAAGGGTCGAGAGCTCCCAGTCAAGGATCGCTAATGCTTTCGGCTCGCTCGGATGCATGATCGCATTATCGAACCGAAAGTCGCCGTGAACGATGGAAGTGGCGTCGTCGGCGGGGATCGCACCGGGCAACCATCGCATCAGATTGTTCATTTCCGCGATGGTTTCGGTTTCCGCCGCCTCATATTGCTTTGACCAGCGGCCGATCTGGCGTTCGAAGTAGTTGCCGGGCTTGCCGTAATCTTCGAGGCCAGCCTGGTTGTAGTCGACATTATGCAAGTCCGCGAGCGTATCGATGAGCGCGTTATAGAGGGGTCTGCGATCGGTTTTCGCCACATCGGGCAGGCTGGCGTCCCAGAAGATGCGCCCTTCCACGAAATCCATGATGAAGAATGCGGTGCCAATAACCGACTCGTCTTCACACAGCGCGTGCGTCTTTGGGACCGGAAAATTCTGTCCGCCAAGGGCGGTCATCACTTTGTACTCGCGATCGACCGCGTGCGCCGATGGCAACAGCTTGCCCGGAGGCTTTCTGCGCAACACATACTTTTTCGCCGGAGTCGTCAGCAAGTA
This sequence comes from uncultured Caulobacterales bacterium, assembly GCA_964486635.1. Lineage (GTDB taxonomy): Bacteria > Pseudomonadota > Alphaproteobacteria > Caulobacterales > Parvularculaceae > Hyphococcus. The sequence continues at coordinate 13,863 of CAZAOB010000030.1, forward strand.
GGTTGGATTGGACTGTCCGCCTTTGAACTTCTTGACGCCGAGCGGTCCTTCATATCCGGAGACATGCTGGCGCATATAGGCATCCAACGCGCGCTCGTCGAATTTCAGATGTTCCGGCGTATCGCCAATTCCCGTGAATTCCGTGGCGGCGTCAGTCATGAGAGCTCCTTCAGGCGGCGCGAACGTGATCGGCGATCATCAAAGCGCCAATGATAACAAATCCAGCGCCGGCGATCAGCTTTAATGGCAGTGCCGAAAGCCATTTGTCGGCCGCCGCGCCCGCCAGCACCGCAAGGCCGGTCGACGCAACGAGCGCGAGCGCTGCGGCTGCGAACACCATCGCTTTTGACTTGCCGTCTTCGCTTGCGAACAGCACGGTCGCCAATTGGGTCTTGTCGCCCAGTTCCGCGAGAAACACCGTGGCGAAAATCGTAAAAAATGCGGTCATGACGACAAGGTTCCTATGCGTGTGTGAAATTCAATGAAAGCGGCGAGCACGCGATCCGGCGCTTCGGTCTGCGGATAGTGGCCGACATCGTCGAATAATACAGCGTCGGCGTTTGGCGCCTGTTGCAGATAGTAGTCGTAAAGATGATTGCCTGACACCGGATCCTGTCCCCCATTGATCAAGCGCATGGGCATGCCCGCTTCCTTGAGCGCGCCCACCCATCGGGACCTCATGGTCTTGCGTTCGGGAATGTAGTGCAGCAGCTTGTGAAAAATTCTGCGCCCGTTGTTTTCGTTCATGAGCATCCAATGCGCATCAATTTCCGCATCGCTGGCCTTGGTATGCGGACCAAAAATGGCGTCGAAGGATGCGCGCAGTTTTTCCCGTGTCATCATCAGCCCGACAATGCGACCGATCGGGGATAAGCCCAGCTTCTGCACCGGCAAGGCGCGATGCTGTTCAGGAAATAGTCCGCCATTCAGGAACACGCACGACCGTATGGCGAAGCTGAGTGTCTTGTCGCAATGGCGCGCGAGCAATTCCTGGGCGACCGTGTCGCCATAGTCATGCGCCAACAGATGCGCCTCGCTGACGCCGAGCCGCTCAAGCAAGGCTTCCTGCAGATCCGCCTGATTGAGAATCGAAAAGGGTATGTCCGCCGGTTTGTCGGACAACCCGAAACCGAGCATGTCGAGCGCAGCCAGATTGAAATGCGGTTCCAGCGACAGCCAGAGCGCTGACCAGTCCCACGAACTTGTCGGAAAGCCATGGATCAAGAGCAACCATGGTTTCGTCTCGCTGGGCGATGGCGGCGCCCAGTAAGCAATGCTGTGGCCCGCGCAATCAAAGTGTCGCGCTGCTTTTCTCCACTCTTCGAGCGCGATCAACGGTCCGCTTCCGTCGTGGGGCGCGATAGCGCGCGCCAGCCGATATCCGTGCGGTGAAAGCCACCGGGCCAGTCAATCGCGGCCACGCCGGCATAGGCGCGGTTCACGGCTTGCCGGATATCTTTGCCGGTCGCGGTTACATTCAACACGCGACCGCCATTGGCGAGGAGCCTGCCGTCTTCGAGCTTTGTCCCTGCGTGAAATACAACCACATCTTTGATCGCGTTCGCCGCATCGACGCCTTTAATTTCAGATCCCTTTTGATAGGCGCCGGGGTAGCCCTCCGCCGCCAGCACAACCAGTGCGGCCGCCTCGTCGGACCATTCAAACTGAGCCTCGTTGAGTTTTCCCGTCGCCGCTTTCATCAATACCGGCAGGATGTCGCTCGACATGCGGCGCATGAGAATCTGACATTCCGGATCGCCAAATCGCGCATTGAATTCAACCAGACGCGGACGCTCGCTTTCGATCATCAAGCCTGCATACAACACGCCCACATAGGGTGTTCCACGCTTGCGCATCTCTGCCACGGTGGGCTCGATGATCTCCTGCATGGTTCGATCGTAGACTGTTTGAGTAAAAACAGGCGCCGGAGAATAGGCACCCATGCCGCCCGTGTTTGGCCCCGCGTCGCCGTCAAACGCACGTTTGTGATCTTGCGCGTCAATCATCGGCAAGACATGCACGCCGTCGGTGATGGCGAAGAAACTTGCCTCTTCGCCGCGCATGAATTCCTCGATGATGATCGACGCGCTTGCGTCTCCGAACCGCCCGCTCAACATTTCGTCGACGGCCGCATCCGCATCGTTGAGGTTTTCAGCAATGACGACGCCTTTTCCCGCAGCGAGGCCGTCGGCCTTGATTACGTATGGCGCTGTTTGTTCGCGGAGAAACTTTTTTGCGGCCGCTGCATCGCTGAACTGACCATACGCCGCCGTCGGAACCGAAGCAGCGCGGGCCACGTCTTTCATGAAACCTTTTGACGATTCCAGCTGAGCGGCGGCGCGGTCGGGACCGAAGCACGCAACGCCGCGGGCCCTGAGGAGATCGCCCAGTCCGGCCGCCAAGGGCGCTTCCGGACCCACCACAACCAAATCCAAGGCTTTTTCGGCGGCGAAATCAGCAATCGCCTCAATATCGCCGTCGCCGAATGGTGTTTTTTCACCAAATTGATTGAGCCCGGCGCTTCCAGGCGCCAGATAGAGCTTTGACAATTCCGGGCTTTGCGCGATTTTCCACGCCAGCGCATGCTCTCTGCCGCCGCCGCCAACCAACAGGACCTTCACTTGGGCGCTCTCCACGTTTCTTGTCTCGCGTTTAAGCGCCCAACGGTCGGCGATCAACTCGTTACGGCATGACTGAAGAGACAAAGCCACCCATTGCGCCGGAAAAGGCGAAGCTGCCGCAATCCATCAAATTTGCGACGCTGCGCAAGCGCTGGCGCAGGTTTTATCGGCCATTCGGACGTTCGAGCAGCCGGTTGCTGGATTATCTGGCGGCCACAGAATCGCGCAAACGCCGAACATCTTTTGCGTTAGCGATCGCGATCAACCTCATCGTGCTGACGCTGCTTTCGACGTTTGCTCGCGTGCGCATCTGGATCCCCAACGCGCCGAGCGACACGATTCAAGTCACCCTGGTTGAGCCGCTGCCTTTCGACTTGCCGCTTCGCGATGTCGACTTGGAGCCAACGCCCGAGCCGGAACCTGCCGAACCGGAGCCAACTGAACCGGAAATTGTCGAGGAGCCGGAACCGGAGCCGGAACCTGCGCCCCAGCCTGAACCCGAACCGGAGCAGCCTGCGACGCCAGAGCCTGAAGCCGAGCCGGAGCCAGCGCCCGAACCTGAGCCCGAACCCGAGTTACAGCTTAATCTCGAACCGGAATTCGCCCCACCCGCAGACGCGCCAGAGCCGCTGATTCCCGACCCGGCGCCGGCCGCGGAGGATGAGGCGACCTTGCCCGCGCCCGAAGAAGAGCCTCTGGCGCCCGTTGAGGAGGCGGAACAACCGCTCGTCGAGGTCGAAGAAGAAGCTGCGCAGGAAGCCGGTCTTGAAGACATTCTTGGCGATGATGAAAGCGATGGCGAAGACCAGACATTGGCCGCTGAGCCCGCTGAAGATATCGAGAGCGAAGTTGAGCCCGATCTTGCCGAGGCGCCCTCGGGCGATGACGCCTTCGACGAAGAACCGGTCTTTGGAAGGCGGACGCTTCTGACCCCGCGGGTGGCGCTTCCCCAGGTTGATTTGTCCGGCACACCGCTGCCGGAAGGGGCCGCCGCCATTTTGCCGGGCGATTCCGGGGTGGTCGCTATCTTTTGTCCCGAACAGTTTTCTGATGCGGACAAGCAGGCGGAGTGCTCCGGGCGCACGCAGATACGCTCCGGCTGGCGGCCGGGCGCCAGCGGCGAAGACTGGAGCCGGGCGAGGGAGCTCTTGCAGCGCGATCGCGAGCGCGGAATTACCGGCCCCACCCATGGGCCGGTGGTCGAAACCCTGCGCAATCGCACTGACTATGGCGACGCCGAAGCGCTGCGGGACTTCCGGCGCGCCGACCCCGGCATCAATAATCTTCCCGACGCAGGCGACGATAATCTGAACCGGGGTGTTGAAGGCAACCGCCCGGCGATCGGTCCAAGAGAGTTTGAGCCGAGCTGGACATTGCGCGACCTGCCGGAAGGGCTCAGCCAGAAAGACATAGACGAGCTCAAACGGCAATTACGCGAAGCCGAAGACGAAAATTAATTCCTGTAGAAACAATTCGTGACTGGAATTCCTGAAAGTCCCGCCCATATGCGTTCGGCGTTTCCCCGGAGGGATTATGTTGAACGCGATTGCGGTGGGATTGTTGGTTGGTGTTGAGAGTTTTGCGTTTTCGGGCGTTGTGCTGTGGGCGATGAGCCAGCTTTTTCATCTTGGGAAAGTCGCCGCGGACGGCGCCATCGTCATCGCGGTCATGTTTGGCCTGCTGTCAGGCTATTGGATTTTCAAGTCAGCGCTGGCGCATCAGGGCGACTGACGCTTTCACCGTTCGCCGAGCGCGTTTGACAAGTAGTCAAGTATCTCCTCGCGCGTGTCCTTAGCGGGTGGAGACATGCCCTGCTTTTCGACCATCCATGTCAGCAGATAGTCCCAACCCTCTCGCGACTGGCGCTGCGTCATAACGATCTGCATCGTGTGACACGCGCTGCAATAGGCTGAGACGGTTTCAACACCGGCTTCGCGCGGCAATCCCCAGTAGTCATCCGCAGGATCAAACGCCACGAAGGCGCCTTCGGTGGTGATTTCGGCGTATGGAGAGAGCGCGGCATATGCTGGCGAATAGTCGACGGCGCCGCGCCACTCATCCGCCATGGCGCTGACTTTCGCCGCCTCCGTCATTTCGGCGGCGCTGTTCGCGCTCACCTGGTTGGGGTCATCGAACAGGTTTGTCAGCACGACCACAGCGCCCGCCATCCCAGCCAGCGTCGATAATCGCGCAACAGTGGACGCAGAAGCGCTCACAACACAAACACCGCTATGCGGTGCTGAAGATTGTTGAGATAGCCGCGCGGATTCCAGCCCGGTTGGGTTGCGGGCTGCATGCGCCCGTCATTGTCTGTCGCGCGCGCCCAGATTTCGTAATAGCCCCGATCCGGAAATGAGAGTTCGTTGCGCCAGTGTTGCCATGCGTAGCGATTGGCGGACGGAGCGAGTTCTGCACGGGTCCATGAGGCGCCGAAGTCAACCGAAACATCCATCGCCGATACTTCATTGTCGCCCGCCCAGGCGTGGCCGCGTATGTCGAAGACTTCGCCCACGCGCACGCGGTGTCCGGTTTGCGGCGCGGTGATCACTGACTTCACCGGCATCGATTCGATGACCCTCATGTCCTCATCGGCGAGTTCCGTACCCGGCGCCACAGGGAATTTCGGCACGCGATAGGACTGGCCGCCCATTTTCTCGCCATCATGTTCGCGGTCACGGAGCGTGATGCGGTTCAGCCACTTTTGCGAACACGAACCGGGCCAGCCCGGCGCGATGAGGCGCAGCGGATGGCCGTTTAACAATGGAATATCGGCGCCGTTCATCGCATGCGCGATGATGGTGTGCGGCTCCAGCGCCTTTGCGATGGGAACGCCGCGCGAAATCGGCGACTTTTCCGGATCGCCCGACAGATGCAAATCAGCGCCATAGTGCCCGGTGTAAACGGCGGTTGATTTGATTACTGCGCGACTCAGAACATCGCGGAGGCGCACGCCGGTCCACTCAGCGCACGAGATTGCGCCAAACGTCCATTGATTGCCCCGTGCGGCGGGCGTCATGAACTTACGCCCGTTGCCGCCGCATTCGATCTGCAGTTGCAGCGTGACGTTTTCAAAGTCACTGCGCAATTCATCGATCGACAGCTTAAGCGGCGTTTCAACCTCGCCATCGATACGCAGGCGCCAGTTTGCAATATCGTCGGCGCTGAATGATGGCGTGAGGCCGTTATTGCGCACAAACATGTATTGCGCACTCGTGATATATTCATCGAGCAGGTGCGCAGGCGTTTCGGCGTTCAGCGGTCTGTCGCCAAGAATGGTCAGGCCCTTTTTGCCCTCCATCTCGCTCGGCTGTGCGAGCGCGACAGGAACCAAGCCGCGCGGAAGAAAGCGGGTGAACGGAATAGGCATGCCCAACGCTGCTGAAAACGCGGCTGCGCCGGTTCCGCCGATCAGTGCGCGTCTCGTCCACTGAGAATTGCTCATAAAAAAATCGCTCCAGAGCCGGCGCCGACCCTAGAGCGATTTTTCAAGTTTCGCGATGCGCGAATTGACCCGCGCTAGAGCGCCGCCACATCGGGGTAGGTATTCTTTCCGCCGATCCAGGCATCTTTGAACAGCGCGTCAGCGTATTTCGCAGCCTTCTTGTCCCCTTGCGCTTTATAGCTCTCCGCGAGACCGTAGAGCACCCACGCGTTGTTGGGCGACTCCGTGAGGGCTTCGATAAACAGCTGTTCCGCCCGTTCGGTCTGGCCCGCGCGCATCAGCATTGCGGCCAGCGTTTGTTTGGAAGGATAGTACCAGAACGGCGGCTCCATGTAAGGGATGGCGTCCTGCAGCGCGACCGCTTCTTCCATGGCTTCGATTGCTGTAGCGAGGTCGCCGGTCGACGCATGCGCTCTTGCAATGACCGTGAGCCGCGCAATGTTCAGAATATCAATCACGGGCACGCCGCCATCGACCAGCGCGGAAAAGTCGGCGTCTGCAACCAGCGCGCTGAGCTTTTCCGCTTCGCTCATGGCGGCGTCAGCGTCGCCTGTCTTGGCGAAAGCTTCGCCGCGCGCATACAGCCATGCGCCTTTGAGGAATGGCAACGCGTCACCCGGGTCTTCCGCGCTGAGAATCTCGGCGGGATCGCCGAACTGCACCATGGCGTAATAGGGCGCCGCTTTGATCGGTTGCACCCAGGGCGCAGCAGTCGCCATCTCGAGCGGCAGCTTATCGTCGAGACGTTTGGCCATGGCCAGCGCGTTGGCGCCGTCGCCTGCCATTTGTGCGGACGTCATCGCGAAATGCACATTGTGGGTGAAGTACCCGTACTCGTAAATGATGCTGGGTTCTGCGTTCGCGATATATGCATCGTCGGCTTCAACCGCGGCGATGTTGTGCTCGAGCGACTGCTTGAAGCGCCCAATGCGATAGTAAGTGTGCGACGGCATGTGAATGAGGTGGCCAAGACCCGGCGTCAACGCCGCCAGACGGTCGGCGGGCGCCGCCGCGCGATAGGGATCGTTCGAGGCTTCCGTGATGTGGATATAAAGGTGGATGGCCGCGGTGTAGTCGGGGTTGCGCGCGAGGACGCCTTCCAGCAACGACACGGTGCGCGCCGTGCGGCCCGTCGGCGTACGGCCGCCATCAGCCCAGTAGTCCCAGACCTGCGTGTCCATATTCGCTTCTGCTGCGAGCGTGTTGATCAAATCGTCTTCGGGATATTTCAGCGCGACTTCATCCATGGCGTCGGCGAATGCATTGTCGAGCTTGGCGCGATCCTTAACCGGCGCCGGAGAATAACGATAATGCAGCGCATTGATTAGGGCGCGCTCCTTTTCGCTCGCCTTGTCGCGCAATGACATCGCCTTTTGAAGCGCAGCATAAGCGGGCGCCACGGCTTCATCGTCCATGGGCGCATTAATGTTTGGGCCCAGCGCGAGTGACTCCGCCCAGAAGCACATGGCGCAATCAGGATCGATTTCCTGCGCGCGTTTGTAGGCTTTTACCGCTTCCGCGTGATTGAAATTGTAGTGGAAGGCCAAGCCCTGATTGAACCAGGCCTGCGCTTCCGGTTTTGATGTCGTCACATCATAAGTGATTGTGTCGAGACCGTTGAGCAACATCTTGCTCGTGTCTGCGTCTTGTGCCGCATCCTCGGCATACGCTTTCGCCGCGCTGACAAAAAAGGCGCGCCGTTTGGAAAGCGCGTCGGTGCGGTCGCCGCAGGCGGCGCGGGCGATCATCAGCGGATGCAGGAATGGCGCAGCGCTGTCATTGTCGGTCGATACGATGCGGCTGGTGACTCCTGCACCGCCCATCACCAGGGCTGCGGCCGCCGCGCCCATGATCAATTTTGAATTCATAGTCTTATCCTTCAAAGCTATAACAGGCGCGGGCCATAACAAATGCGCCGTCGCCTTTGTGTGTTGGCTATCACAGTCGCTACGCAGTGAAACAACGATTGGCAGTTGGCGGCTGTTAAAATGCCGCTGCTTACCGCCAAGGAAAAAACGTGCTTAAACGCTTCGTATGAGTGAAAGCGCTATCGGCAACATACACGAATACACAGTCTCCGAGCTATCTGGCGCGGTCAAGCGCGCCATTGAGGACAATTTCGGGCTGGTGAGGGTGAAAGGTGAGCTGGGCCGCGTGACGCGTGCGGCTTCGGGCCATGTCTATCTCGACCTCAAAGATGAAAAATCTGTCATTTCCAGCGTGATGTGGAAAGGGACCGCTAGCCGTCTGTCGATTAATCCGGAGCAGGGGATGGAAGTCGTCGCCACCGGGCGCATGAGCACCTTTCCGGGGCAGTCGCGCTACCAGCTGATTATCGATTCGCTGGAGCCTGCCGGCGTTGGCGCGCTAATGGCGCTGTTTGAAGAGCGCAAGAAAAAACTAGCAGCAGAAGGACTGTTTGCGCCGGAACGCAAAAAGCCGCTGCCGTTCCTGCCAGAGGTGATTGGCGTTGTGACGTCGCCTTCAGGCGCGGTCATTCGCGATATTCTGCACCGCCTGCGTGAGCGCTTTCCGCGCCATGTGATTGTCTGGCCGACATTGGTGCAGGGGCGCGGCGCTGAAGACAAGATCGCCGAAGCGATACGCGGATTCAACGCGCTGGATGCGGGCGGTGATGTTCCGCGCCCGGATGTATTGATCGTCGCGCGGGGCGGCGGCTCTCTTGAAGATTTGTGGTGCTTTAACGAAGAAGTGGTGGCGCGCGCCGCCGCCGACAGCGAAATCCCGCTGATCTCTGCGGTGGGACACGAGACAGATACGACGCTGATTGATTATGTGGCCGACAAACGCGCGCCGACGCCGACGGCGGCGGCGGAAATCGCGGTGCCCGTGCGCAGCGAGTTGCTGAGCGAAGTCCTGAACAAGGAACGCCGCTTTACCGGCGCCGCATCAAGATCGTTTGAGACTCGTCGCGCAGCGCTTGTCTCCGCGACGCGCGGACTTGGCCGTCCCGAAGATGTTTTGGGCGCTGCATCGCAACGCCTTGATCGCGCCGCTGACGGACTGCGCAGCGCGTTGCGAGCGCGCCTCGACAATGCGCTCACCGGGTTGGCGCGGATCAGCGGCCGGCTGACGCCCGGCTTGCTCGCTGCCGGATTTGCACAGCGCGAAAACAAGATTGCGGTGAACTGGTCGCGCATTGCTGACCGCACCGACCGCATCGTCAACGACCGGCGGTCGCGCCTTGCCGCTTCTGCCCGAGTGCTTTCTGCGGTCTCTTACCAAAACGTGCTGGAGCGGGGGTTTGCGCTGGTTCGCGGCCGCGATGGCGCGCTTCTGCGGCGGGCATCTGAGACGGCCGCTGTCGCAACCGGGGAAATCCAGTTTGCCGATGGCGTGCGGGCGATTTCTTTCGGAGACGGCGCTGGCCCTCAAAAAACCGTAAAAAGCGCGGAGAAATCAAAGGCGTCCAAGTCTGAAAGTCCGGTGAAGCCGCGCCAGCCAAGGCTGTTCGACTAGATCGGCGCTTTGACTATGGCGGCGTGGGCGCGGTATTGAGGCCGGGCGAAATTGCATCTGGACCTTGCAGGAAGGCGCGTTGACCAAAGTGAACCCATTTGATTCTTTCGGCCCCGATGATGAGGCGGTCCTCGATTATGATGACGCTGAGTTTCATGTGGTGAAGCCCGGCGCCTATGTGGTTTGCGCGGTCACCGGTGCGCGCATTTCGCTGAAGTCGCTGCGCTATTGGAATGTGGACAAACAGGAAGCCTACGCCGACGCCAAGGCGGCGATGACTGGGTTTGGTTTGAAGGGGAACGCGTGATGAAAACGATTTTAGGTTCTGTCATGGCGGCGCTTTCCGCGCCCGTGTTGGTCGGAATTGCTTCGGCGCAGGAGCCCGCTCAAACCGATCAGCATATCGAAGCTGAAAATGTTCTTCCGGCGGCGAGCGCAAAAGTCGGCAACGTTGGCGCAGATGGCGGCAAGGTGGATCTGGCGCGGCGCGCAAATTTTGCCGAAGCGATGAACGACGTAACGGAACGCCAGAAAGTATTCGCCGGCGCGCCGGAACTGTTCACGCTCGACGGCGCCTTTGCTCAAGGCGGGATCTTGTTCGGCCAGACGGAAATCGGCGCAAAGGTTACGCTCGATGGCGAAGACGTCATGGTCGATGATGACGGACGGTTTGTTATCGGTTTTGGTCGCGACAGCGCGCTGACGGCGCTGGTGGTTGTGACGCTGCCCAACGGCGAAGTTGAGCGCCGCAGTGTCGAGATCGAAGATCGCGACTTTCCCGTGCAGCGCATCGACGGTCTCGACCAATCGAAGGTTTCGGGCTTTACCGAAGAGCAGCTTGCAAAGATTGCAAAGGATTCCGATCTGAAAAAAGCGGCGCGGACGGAGACCCAACGTCTCGCCGACTGGTCCGTTGGATTCGATTGGCCGGTGACAGGACGGATCAGCGGCGTCTTCGGCTCGCAGCGGATTTTGAATGGCGAACCGAAGAACCCGCATTCGGGCCTCGACATCGCCGCGCCGACAGGCACTGAAATCCGCGCCCCGGCGCCCGGCATTGTCCGGCTGGCCGATGACGACATGTATTTTGAGGGCGGGCTGGTCCTGCTCGACCACGGCCACTGGCTCGAAAGCGCCTTCCTGCATATGTCCAGGATCGACGTGGTTCCTGGCCAGCGGGTCGAAAAAGGTGACGTTATTGGCGCTGTCGGGGCGACAGGCCGGGTTACCGGGCCGCACCTTCATTGGTCCATGAAGTGGGCGGGAAGGCTCGTCGATCCCCAGCTGACGCTGGACCCCATGAGTCAGCCCAAAAAGGCCGCCAGCGCCGGCGAATAGCACTTAACGAATTGTTATTGACAATCATTCTTAACTGACCCATCTAGAAGAGGCTGCGGGCGGCCGGGTATCGGCTTTGGGTCCGCGAGTCTGAATTGGGTCTGTCGCCTGCATGTATGTGTGCATCTGCAATGCGCTGAAGGACAAAGAACTCGCCGCTGCGAGCGAAGGCGCGCGCACCGTCGCCGAAGTCTTCCGCCGTTGCGGCCGCCGTCCTCAATGCGGCAAGTGTTTGCCTGACGTCGCGCAATTGATCGAAGATTCGCGCATGCGCGCTGACGACGTCCAAAAACTCGCAGCCGAATAATCACCTTCAACAGATTATCATTCTCACTTGCACGAAAAATCTGCGCGAGTGATTCTCGCTTGCAAAGATAACACTTGGCCGCACAGCGCGACGGTTTATCTTGGCGTCGACGATTCAGTTTCATTTCGGCGATGCAGGAGAATGCAGACGTGAAAGGCGACCAAAAGGTCATTGACTATCTCAACAAGGCGTTGCGGCTCGAGCTGACGACGGTCAATCAGTATTTTCTGCATGCGCGCATGTTCAAGAACTGGGGATTTGAGAAGCTCGGCAAGGTTGAGTACGAAGAATCCATCGACGAAATGAAGCATGCGGACAAATTGATTGAGCGCATTCTGTTTCTCGAAGGCCTCCCCAATGTTCAAGACCTCGACAAAGTCTATATCGGCGAGAATGTTCGCGAGGCGCTGGAAGCCGATCTAAAGGCCGAACAGCGCGCACACCCTCTCTACAAAGAGGCGATCGCCTATTTCGAAACGGTCAAGGACTACGTCAGCCGCGAGTTGATGGTGGACATTCTGGAATCGGAAGAAGAGCACATCGACCATCTCGAGACTCAACTCGAGCTGATGGACAAGATTGGCGAGAAAAATTACCTGCAGTCGCAAATGAAGGCCGACGATTGATGCGGATTGCTGCGGCGCTCATTCTGTTTATTTCGGCCTGTGCGTCTTCGGGTGGAGACGGCTCCGGGTCTGATATTGGCGAAACGGGCGGCATGTGCGGCGGGATCGCCGGTTTTGCTTGCTCGGACGAGGGCGATTATTGCGCCATGGAGCCGGGCGTGTGCGCAAACACGGCGGACGCCGCCGGCGTTTGCAAACCGAAGCCGCAGTTCTGCACGCGCGAGTACCGTCCGGTTTGCGGATGTGACGGCGAGACCTATTCCAACGCCTGTTCCGCCGCAGCAGCGGGCGCGAGTGTCGCGCATGAAGGCATGTGCAACTAGTATGTTTCTTTCGGCCAGCGCCGGTGAAACCAGAGCCATTGGCCGGGATTGGCGCGGATGTCTCTTTCATAGGCTTCGTTGATGAGTTTGGTCAGCGCCAACACATCTGCGTCGGTCTCGCCTGAGGGCGCAAAGTCGAGCGGTTCGTGCACGGTGAACGTGAAATGCGCGCCCTTCTTCCGCAACAGGCTGATCTGAACGACTGGCGCATTAAACTTCAGCGATAGGCGTGCGGTTGCAGGCGCGGTCATGGCGGGCACGCCCATGAAGGGGACCGAGATTCCCGTGTTGAGTTTTTGGTCCACCAGCATGCCCAGCGACCGGCCGTGTTGCAGCATATCCACCAGCATGCGCGCGCCGCGATTTCCCTTTGGAACCTGGTGTCGCGACATAACTTTTCCGCGGTGATTGATGATCAGTTCATCGGTCAACGGATTGTTTGCCGGGCGATACACGAAGCCGTAGTCGAAGCCCGCGTGATGCGCGATGGAGGGCGTCAGCTCCCAATTCGCGAAGTGCGAGGTGATGATGATGAACGGCGTCGGGCTGGCGATCATGGCGTCGAGCCGGTCTTTTCCGACCATTTCGATGCGTCCGTTCTCTTCGAAGTCGCGGAGATATTCGAGATGCGGAAACTCACCGGCCGTGCGGCCAGTGTTCTCCCAGACGTCTCGTGTGACGGCGCGGATCGTTTGCTTGTCCCAATGCGGGTAGATCAGGGCGAGATTTCGTTCGGCCTTACGCGATACTGGGCGGATCAACGGTCCCACATGGCGCGCAAACTTTCCCGCAAGCCAGGAGGCTGCGTCCACGCCGATCAGCCTGAATAGCGCCATCAGCGAAACCACAAGCGCGTATTCCAGACGGTGCAGCTGCGTCACCGGCTTGTCGCGCCGCGCCGGCAGCGCAACCAGTTCGGCGTCGCTGGGGCTAGTCATCACGGTGGTTTTCAGACGCGGGCATAGAAAGTTTGATAGCGCTGAACAGACATTGCTTCAATCGCGCGCGGTCCGCGACCTGCATGGCGACGGACAGGGTAAGAACCTCTTTTTGGAACGCGGCCGGCAACCTGACAAAGTCTTTTTCCGTGCAGATGAGCCGTGCTTGCGCATTCGATGCTGCTTCCGACAGCACGCGGAGTTCTGCCGCCGAGAAGCGGTGGTGGTCTGGGAAGGGGACACGGGCGGCGATGTCAAAACCGCACGTTTCAAGCGTGTCAAAAAACTTCTGCGGCGTTCCTATGCCCGCAAATGCAACAACGCGTTGCGGCGTTGGCGCGCTCTGCGGCGCGAGCTGCGCATGGAAATCAGCATTTGCATCACTCGCGCCCATGGCGACCACAAGCTGCGCGCGAGCTCTCGCGCTGGCGGGAGATTCCCGAAACGGCCCCGCAGGAAACAGCGCGCCGTTCGACGCCTGCTCATCGGCGCCGACGATCAGCACACATAAATCCTTGTGCAGGGTCGGGTTTTGAAATCCGTCATCCATGATAATCACCTGCGCGCCGTGTTTTACGGCGAGCGTCGCGCCGGCCGGACGGTCGCGCGATGCAATCACGTCGCCATGCCGGGCCAAGAGCAGCGCTTCGTCTCCCACTTCGTCTGCGGTGTGACGGTTCACGTCAACAAGGACCGGACCGCGTAAGTCGCCGCCATAACCCCTTGTCAAAAAGGCGATGCGTAGTCCTTCTTCCTGAAGCAACGCAGCTGCGAGAATTGCGAAGGGGGTCTTGCCGGCGCCCCCAAGAGTGGCGTTGCCGACGCAGATGACGGGTACGTCCGCGTGTTTCGCGCGCGTGAAACGCCATCGCAATCTGTGCGCGGTTTGATACACGATTGCGGCCGGTTGCAGCGCTGCGGTCATCGCCTGCGCCGCCAGCGAATGATTTCTCCAGAACCAGGGTTCTCGCATCAGTCCGCTGCGCCGGCTGACTGCAACGCCGGTTCGATCTGAGCACAGACGCCGGCGAGGATACGCTCCGCGCCTGACTCTGCCGCTTGTTTTGCAGCTTGCGTCATCGTTTTCCGCGTTTTGTCGTCGGCGAAAAGACGGCGTACGGCCGAGGCGATTTCACGATCATTGCGGGTGAGCGCCGCGCCGCCGGTTTTGCGCATGGCCGCGTAAGTTTCGGTGAAATTGAATACATTTGGCCCGTGCAGGATCGCGGCGCCGAGGCGCGCCGGTTCTAGCGGATTGTGCCCGCCGATTTCTTTAAGGCTGCCGCCGACGAAACTGACATCACATAAGCGATAAAACAGTCCCAACTCGCCGAGCGTGTCGGCGATGTAAACATCGGTCGCCGGCGTGATCGGATCGCCACTCGATCTGCGCGCGTAGCTTAATCCTTCCGCCGCGCACAGCGCCGCAACCTCTTCGCCGCGCCCCGGATGTCGCGGAGTGATGATGGTGAGCAGATCGCCAATGTCATCGCGCAGTATTTTCGCCGCCGACAGAACAACATTTTCTTCTCCCGGATGCGTGCTTGCCGCGAGCCAGCGCGGTCTCGCCCCGATTTGCTGGCGCAGTTCACCGAGCACAGCTTCGTCGGCAGGCAAAGGCGTCGCCGCGTATTTCAAATTACCCAGCGTTTCGACCGGTCTTCCCGATAGCTGCGAAAGGCGTTCGGCGTTTTGCGGGTCCTGCGCAAGAATGACATCGAAAGACGAGAGAATAAACTTGATCGCATTCGGCTGGCGCCGCCAATCTTCAAAGGAACGCGGCGACACCCGACCGTTCACCAGCGCCATGAATTTTGTGCAGTTGCGCGCGCTCAGGATCAGGTTCGGCCAGAATTCGGACTCAACGAACAATGCAGCATCCGGCCGCCAATGTTTCAAGAAAGCCTCGACATAATCGGGATGATCCAGCGGGATGAATTGATGAAACGCACCCGGGGGCAGGCGTTCCTGCATCAGTGTTGCGGAGGTGACGGTTCCTGTTGTGACAAGGAAGTTGCAGCCCGGAATATCGGCGCCCAATCGTTCGACCAGCGGAATCACCGAGAGCGACTCTCCGACGCTGGCCCCGTGAATCCAGACGAGCGGTCCGTCGGGGCGCGGCCGACCGGCTTCGCCCTTGCGTTCGCTGATGCGTCCCGCGTCTTCTTTTCCCGCTTTCAGGCGTTGTTTAAGGGCAAAGGATGCAACGGGCTCCCCCGCGCGACTAACCGTGCGGTAGATTTTTAGTCCCAGAGGTTCTCGCGGCCTTGCAGTCATCTGTCCGTGCTGTTCGTCTTTGCTTTGCGCCGCCCGGCGCGTTCGTCTGCATCGCGCGTCACCTGATTGAGCGCATTCTCAAGGCTGGCCCGAATGGCTTCGCGCTGTTCAGCGTCGGCGTCAGCGGGAATGCGGATCGGCGCGCCCGCAACGTAATAGCCTCTGGAGAACGGTGCGGCCAGCAGGAACCGGTCCCAGCTTGAAAGGTGTTTGCCGCGGCTGATGGAGTAAGCAGCGGGAATGATTGGCGCGCCGCTCAACTGCGCCAGACGGACGATGCCGGGCTTCGCCCGTTCGCCCGGCCCGCGCGGCCCGTCTGGCGTAAAACCCACGATCGCGCCGTCTTCCAGCGCAGCGATCATCTGCGCGATGGCGGATGCGCCGCTCTTGTTCTTGCCGGGTTTTCTCGGGTTCGCTGCAGACCCGCGAATGAACTCGACACCGAAACCGGAAACGCCGCGCGCAATGATTTCACCGTCGCGGTGCGCCGAGATCAGCATATACACCTGCCGCCCGGTTTGCCGCCGGATCGCCGCGCCCATAAGCAGGCGGCCATGCCAGAACGCGAGTATGGCGCCGCCTTGCGTCGCATCCACATGTTCTCGGCCAATCACCGTCCAGCGCGAAGTGGCGTAAACCAGCCGGATGTAAGCGCCGATCAGCGCGCTGGCGGCGTGGAGAACAAACGCGCTTTTCAGGAATTTCTTGAGCATTCCCCCGGCGTTCCTCAATTTCCGCGCCGGGTCAATAGCTTGCGTCGCGCGGCGGCGATGGCGACAATGGCGGAAGCAGATTTTTCCAAGGAGCGCGATTTGGCCGCCCAGTTTAGCACTCAGGCGCCGCCGCCGAACGCCATGGTCCATTCAACGCCTTCGCTGGCCCGCCGACTGTGGACTGGGTATCTCGTCCGCTATTGGCCCCGCTTCGCCTTGGCGCTCGTCGCCATGGCTGTCTATGCGGGCACCAACGCCTCGATCGCCCTGGGCGTGGAATGGGTGTTCGCGGGCCTGTCAGGCGCGGGAGACGCGCCGGCGCCGCTTTCGCGCGTGGCTGTCGCCGGGCCCGCGGCGATTGTCGTGCTCGGCGCGGTCTATGCCGCCGCCCTTTATGCGATCAGCAGGTTGAACGCCGGCGCCGCATTAAGCGCTCTTCGCGACATTCAAAACGACATGTTTGAAAAGCTCACTGCGCTCGACCTCGCGCAGCTTCGCCGTGAAGTTTCCGGCCAGCACATGGCGCGATTCACCAATGACATGACCGTGTTGCGTGAAACGCTGACGCGTCTCACCAACGGCGTTCGCGATCTGCTGACTTTTGCCGGCTTGTGCGCAGCGATGATCTGGTTTGACGCTGTACTGTTCGCCATCGTGATCGTCATCTATGCGGTGATCGGACTGGTGGTTGCGCGCATCGGCAAGGTGCTGAGGGCGACGTCACGAAGCGCGCAGGAGCAGGCGGGCGATCTGACGGCGCTTATAGGCGAAAGCGTTTCCGGCGCGCGTATGGTGAAGACCTACCAGATCGAGCCGCTGGAGCGAGCGAGGGCGAGCGCCGCGTTTGATGACCGGCTGAGCCTTCTCAAGCGCATGGCTTACGCGCGAGCGCTGAATGAGCCGCTGGTGTTTGCCGCCGGTTCTATTGCGGTGGCTGCGATTATCGCGGTGGTGGCGTGGCGGATTTCGTCTGGCGCGACGAGTTTTTCAGAATTCACCGGGTTCATGACGGCGTTGCTATTGCTGTCGCAACCGGCGAGGGGATTGAGCACGCTGAATGCGGTTGCACAGGAAGGGTTCGCTGCGTTTGAGCGCATGCTCTCGATCATCGACGAGACGCCGGCCATTCGTAACGCAAACGAGGCGGTGGAATTAATTCGCGGGCCGGGGCGCGTTCAGTTCGAGAATGTTTCCTTCGCTTATGAGGGCGGCCGTGATGCCATTAACGGCGCCACGCTTGATATTCCCGCCGGATCCGTGGTCGCGCTGGTGGGCGCATCCGGCGCCGGCAAATCCACGCTGATGAATTTGATCCCGCGACTTTACGACCCGACTGCGGGCCGAATTCTCATTGATGGGCAAGACATTGCGAAGGTGACGTTGCGCTCGTTGCGCTCGCAGATCGCACTCGTCAGCCAGGAGGCGGTCGTGTTCAACATGTCGGCGCTTGAGAACATCGCCTTCGGAAATCCAAGCGCGGGCCGGACCGATATTGTTCGCGCGGCAGAAAGCGCCGCCGCAAACGATTTCATCGCGCAGCTTCCCGGCGGCTACGACACGGTGCTGGGGGAAGGCGGCGCTACGCTTTCCGGAGGGCAGCGTCAACGCATCGCCCTGGCGCGCGCGTTCCTGAAAGATGCGCCCATCCTGCTATTGGATGAAGCAACGTCTGCATTGGACGCGGACTCCGAAGCAAGAATTCAGGAAGCGCTGACGCGGCTTACCAAGGGAAGAACCACGCTGGTCATTGCGCATCGGCTGGCGACCGTGAAGGGCGCCGACCTCATCGCGGTGATGGACGAAGGCCGAATCGTTGAAACCGGGAGCCATGAAGATCTTACCGCGGCAGGCGGTATCTATGCCCGGCAAGCCGCGCTCCAGCTCGTGTAGAACGCCCTTCAGACGGATTGATGAGTGTGAATGGGTTTACAGATAGATGTACAATGGATTTTCTCTATTGAAGTGCTTGCCGCTTCGAAAGATTGCGTCCTCTTTTCCCAACATCACTTATAGAAGCGAACGGCAATGCGCTGAATGACGGAAGTGTTTCGTAATGTTCGCAGTGGCGGTGATGCAGCCAGTCTTCGAATGAGAGAGTTTTACTCGCGCCGCAGAACGACTTCCGTCAGAATATCGCCCCAGCCTTTTGAGCGGAACGCGTCTTTTACTTCTGCTGGATCGTAGTCCGCTTCGATCCAGTCAAAAAATGCGCCGACCGATGCGAGTGAAATGTCATTCGCTTTGGCGTGTGCGATATAGCGTTCAAATGCGGCGTCGATGACGCCTGTCTTGCCGGCTTTTACATGGCCGTATTTGAAGGAGAGCTGTTCCAGCGCCGCGTCGAGCGCAACGCCTTCATGGAAAAACAAGTACAGAACCGACATTAGCCCCGCCCGGTCAGCGCCGGATTTGCAGTGCATGATGGCGGGATATTCGATTTCTTCGAACAACTTGCGCGCACCCTTCAGGATTTCCTTTGACGGCGCCTCGCGGGAGTAAACGCGAAAATTGACAAGCGTCAGGCCGAGCCGTTGGCAGGATTCCTCTTCAAGAAACAGAAACCCGCTCGGATTGTCGCCGCGCAAATTGATGACGGTCCTGACGCCTTTCGCGGCCCAGCGTTCGAGATGCGCAGGCGACGGCTGGTAGGTGCGCCACATTTTTCCGGGCGCAATCTCGTGGGTGTTGTCGTAGACGGTGCGCAGGAAGCCATGATCGCCAAGCATCAGCGCGCGCCAGGCTCTGCGCCTTCCTTGCGGTGTCGCAAACTCTTCGCGTGTGAACGGCTGCGCCACGCTTGCCTAGAATTTCCCGTCGCCGTCGGGATCCAGCAGTTTGTGCATGTGAACGATAAAATAACGCATATGGGCGTTGTCGACCGTTGATTGCGCCTTTGCGCGCCAGGCTTTCGAGGCCTCCGCATAGTTCGGGTAGACGCCGACAAGGTCGAGCTTGTTGAGGTCGCGGAACTTGACCTCTTCGAGGTTTTCCAGTTCGCCGCCAAAGACGAAATGCAGCAATTGTTTGTCTGTCATCAGAAACTCCGTCGTCTAGGCGGCATGCGAGAAAGTGGTTGCGGTTTTTCGCATGGACGCCGCGATAAAAAATAAAAATCAGTCGCCGGCGATCGTCATTGCCGGAATGAGGACGCTCGGCGCGTTCGTCGCGCCGCGAATTTCGAGATCGTTCGCCTGAACGAGACCTGCATACATTTCGAGAATGTTGCCGGCGATGGTGATTTCGCTGACGGGGTAAGCGGGCGCGCCATTTTCAACCCAAAAGCCCGAACAGCCCACGGAATAGTCGCCGGTATTCGGGTTCACCTGCGGGCCGAACATGTCGGTGAGGTAGAGGCAGTTTTTCGCCTGGCCAAACAGATCGTTGAGAGTCGCCTTCCCGGGGAGCAGGGTTAAGTTGGTCGAGCCCGATCCCGGCGCGCCGCCGGCGCCGCGCGTTGCGCGGGCGTTCGATTGAAGGCCAAGTTGCTTCGCCTGCGCGGAGTTCAAGAACCATGATGTCAGGAAACCGTCCTTGATCAGGTCGATGCGCTCATTGGCGAGGCCTTCGCCGTCAAACGGACGCGATCCCGCGCCGCGCGCCACATGCGGATCGTCGACGATGTTTATGGACTCGGAGAAAATTTTCTCGCCCATTTTGTTTTTGAGAAAGCTGACGCCACGCGCAATGGCGGCGCCATTCACGGCGCCGGAAAGCTGGCCGAGCAGCGAGCGCGACAATCGGTTGTCAAAGATGACGGGCGCTGTCTGGCTCTTGAGCTTGCGAGGCGAAAGACGGCGAACGGTGCGCTCGCCCGCGTTACGGCCAATTTCGGCTGCATTTGCCAATTCGTCGATATGGGTTTTGGAATCGTAGTCGTAGTCGGTTTCCATCCCGTTCTTGTCCTGGCCGACCACGCTCACGGAGACGGAGTGGCTTGATCCGCCGGACTGACCGAAGAAGCCGTGGCTGGTCATCAGCCATTTCCATCCTTCGCCGTAACTGGCGCCGGCGCCGGATGAATTGACGATGCCTTTGACGGCGAGCGCGGCGGCTTCGCATTCGGCGGCGCGCGTTTTGAGCGCTTCTGTTGTTGGCTCGGTGAAGTCGCCGAGATCGAGCGATGGAAACGGCGCCTTGGCGAGGCGGTCGGCGGGGGCGAGGCCGCAATAGGGATCTTCCGGCGCGGCCTTCGCCATGGCGGTGCAGCGCTCGGCGAGCTCTTTCAGGGCGGCCGGCGAATGATCGGTGGTCGAGACCGAGGCCTGGCGCTTGCCGACCAGCACGCGGAGACCCAAATCGCGCGCCTCTGAGCGCTCGACATCCTCGAGCTTGCCCATGCGCCAGGAAACCCCGCTGGAAACAGAGTTATAGAGCACCGCGTCTGCGGCCTCGGCCCCGGCGGCCTTGGCGCTGGCGATCAGCTTTTCGAGTATGGCTTGCGCGTCTGATGTTTGCATGGGCGAGGGGATAGAGGGTTGGCGCGGGCCGTGCAACACTCGATTCCGGAACAATTCCGGAAAGGGTTTTATGAGCATTTTCAAGCGGCTAAGGGAAACATTTTTGGAAAGAAAATCTACATCGGAAAAGCCGTCGGGCGTGAGCGCCGGCGATTCTTATGAGAGTCTGAAGCAGGATGTTTTAAGCAGTTCAAAAAAGTTGATTGCGTGCTCCCCTAAAAATAGGCCCGCGGCGGGAACGGTCACGGCCAGCCGTTTCGGCGGTAGGCCCGCTTGGCCGAAGGATCAGCCGCTGCTCGCCGGGCAGAACGGCAAGCCAATGATTTTTCTTGCGCAGATAAATTTTGAAGAAGCGCCGCCGCTTGAGGGCTTTCCCGACAGCGGGCTTTTGCAGTTCTTCGTTGACGACGACGATGTCAATGGCTGTGAGTTTCCGTCCCGCAATGGTCAGGGTTGCGCAATTATCTACCGTGAACGTCTGGATGGCTTCGTTTTAGGCGATCAGTATCGGGATGGATCGCCGGAATGTTCGCCATTTCAAGTGTCGAGCGTTATGGACGAAGGTCGGGCCCTTGTGTTTGAAACCGGCGACATGCATCCGAGCTATTCGGATTTTTCGGTCACAGCTCGCGACCGAGCGCTTTACCGAACAGGCGGCAAAGAAGCCGCTGATGATTTTTATCAGTGGATGGACGCCTTCGAGAGTCCAGACATATATTTGGGCGGCTTTCCCAAATTCACGCAAAATGACGTCCGCGAATCGCGAGAGTGGCGGGACTATGACACGGTGCTCTTACAGCTCGGCGTCACCGACGAGATGATGTGGGGCGATTGCGGCGAGGCTTGCTTTTTGATGCGCAAGGAAGACCTCATCGCGAAGCGTTTCGAGAATGCGATCTACAACTGGGATTGCGGTTAACCCGCCGCCAATTCTTCCCTTGCCCCGTCGATCCATTTCCGCATGGCGGGGAGCGCCATGATCATGTCGCGATAGGCATTGGCTTCCGGCGACAAATTGAGCGGGCCATAGGTGACAAAGCGCGAGGCGACCGGCGCATACATGGCGTCGGCGATGGAGAATTTTCCGAACAGGAAATCTCCGCCCGCGCCAAATTCCTTCCGGCATTTGGTCCATAGATCGGCGATGCGATCGATATCCTTCTGCACGCCGCCAGAAGTGGTGTGCCGCATGTTCTCGCGGGTCACGATCATCGGCCAGACATTGCGCAGGTTTGAAAACCCTGAATGCATTTCCGCAGCAACGGAGCGGGCGATGGCGCGTGCCGATTTATCTTCCGGCCACAGATGATTTTCCGGGAACAAATCATTGAGATATTCGGCGATGGCGAGCGAATCCCACACCGTGAGATCGCCATGCGACAAAAACGGAACGAGGCCTGACGGCGACTTCTCGTTCAGTTTTTTACGGGAGTAGAGCATGTCGAGCTTGATGTTCTCCTCGCGGAAGGGAATTCCCGCATGGGTCATCAAGAACCACGGCCGCAAAGACCAGGAGGAAAGGTTTTTGTCGCCAATGGTCAGCGTCAGCTCAGTCATGTGTCACCGTTCGTGCTGCAAAAAGAAGTTCGCGATCCACTTGCCCATCAGCTCGCGGTCGCTGCGATTCTTGTAGCTGGCGATGCCGGGATCAGCGCGGTCGGCGGGAATTCGGCCCTTGCGAAAGCGCAACAGAGTTTCGCCGTATTCATGCGAGAATTCTGGATGCGGCTGAAACGAAATGGCTGGGCCTTGCGCATATTCAAGCACGCCCATGGGGCAGAAATCCGATCCGCCCAAGATGCGTGCGCCGGGCGGCAGTTCCGTCACCTGATCCTGATGCGACACGGCGCAAGCAAGACGGTTCGACGGCGGGCTCATCCAGTCCGCTTCTGCCTTCAACTTGTACTCATGGACGCCGACGCCCCAACCGCGATCCGACTTCTCCGCCTTGCCGCCGAGCGCCTGGGCCATCAACTGATGTCCGAAGCAAATGCCGACCTGCGGCTTGCCCGCTTTGGCCAAATCGCGGACCAGTTCGGCGCAGGGTTCGATCCAGTCATCCCCGTCATAAACGCCGGTCGCCGAGCCGGTGATCAGCAAGCCGTCAAACTCACTGACTTTCGGCATGGGTTCGCCCTTCTGGGCGGCGGTGCGCGAAAATGAAAACCGGTCGGAAAAAGGCGACAACAGCCGCTCGAACATCGACGGATAGTCGCCGAATTGCGACTTTAGCGGCTCCGGCGGCTCGCCCGTTTCAAGAATGCGGATCTGCATAAACTCGCCTTTTGACTGCACCCTGTTCTTGATCCCGGGCAGGGCATGCCGTCAAGTCGGCTAGTGGAGCGAATTTGACATTTGAGTCCCGATTGCGGCCAGGCTCTTGCTCGAATGTCAAATTCAAAAGCTCCACTAGAAACAAATAATTTCTAGTGGTCCTTTTGATTCCGGCATTTGCTCGGGACGAGGCGGCCAGGGGATGCAAATGCCGGAATCGGACCACTAGCGACACAAAGGAAGACTTGAGATGAGCGAACATATCCTCACCGAACGCGACGGCGCGCTCTTGCGCCTTGTTTTCAATCGCCCGGAAAAGAAGAACGCCATCACCGCCGCCATGTACGGCGTGCTGGCCGACGGGCTGGTCGCTGCGGACAAGGACGATGCGATCCGAGCGGTGGTGTTTGAGGCGCGCGGCGATTTTTTCACGTCCGGCAATGACATCGCCGACTTCATGTCTGGCGCGACGTCAACCGAAGATCCGCACGCAACGCCGCCGGTGATCCGGTTTCTTGAAGCGATCGCGACAGCGGAAAAGCCTCTGCTCGCCTGCGTGCAAGGGCCGGCCGTCGGCGTCGGCGTCACTATGCTGCTCCATTGCGATCTGGTTTATGCGGGCGAGGCGGCGACGTTCCACACGCCGTTTGTCGATCTCGCGCTGGTGCCGGAGGCGGCGTCGAGTTTGCTATTGCCAAATATCGCCGGTCATCAGCGCGCCGCGGAAATGCTGCTCGCCGGGAAAAAGATTGGCGCAGCGCGAGCACGCGAATTCGGTTTCGTCAATGACGTGGTTTCTGCCGATGCTTTATCGGATACCGTGACTGGCGCCGCGCGCGCCCTGGCGGAGAAAGCGCCGGCGGCGATGCGCCTCACCAAGCGATTGATGAAGGGCGACCGCGACGCGATTCTGAAACGCATGAAAGAAGAAGGCGCCCACTTCGCAGCGCAGTTAAAATCGGCGGAATTCCGCGAAGCCGGCATGGCCTTCATGCAAAAGCGCAAGCCTGATTTTTCCAAGCTGGGTTAACGCTGAACCAGTGCGGCCACGACGCCTGCTGCGATCGCGACGCCGATGGCGAAGCGCACGATAGGAAAGCCGCCCGCGTTCACCGGTTCGCCGCCATCGCGAGAGGCCGCACGCTTTCCGGTCACCATGGTCCCTACCAGATTTGTGCGCAGCGCAAACGCGTAGAACGCGATTGCCGCAATGTGCAGACCGATCAGCGTAAGGAGCACCTTGAATGACGTTTCATGGAGTTCCGCGGCGGCGCGTCCCGTCTCAAAGGAAACGAGATGCGACAGCGGACCCGATTCAATGCCATCGACGTCGACCGCGAACAGACCAAGCGTGACTTGCGCGGCGAGGGCGGCGATGAGCGCAATCACGCTGAGCGCACCAAGCGGGTTATGCCCGGGCGAGGGCGTGTATGGCCGCTTCAGACGGCCGACATAGGCGAGAATGGCTTTGGGGCCCTTCACAAAGCTCGCAAAGCGCGCGGTCTTGGAACCGGCGAGTCCCCAGTAAAGTCGAAACACGACGAGACCGAGCACGGTCAGGCCGATGCGCCGGTGCCAGTCCATGTGACCGTTTTCGGCCGTCCACCACGCAAGCGGGATCAGCGCCGCCACGATCCAGTGAAATGCGCGAATAGCGCCGTCCCAGATCACGGTTTTCGTGTCGGCGACTTCGCGCGCGCCGCCAGTCTTAGTCGTCATCGGCGCGGAAGCTGTCGTGACAATTCTTGCAGGACCCGCCGATCTCCTGAACCGCCGCGCCAAGCGCGGTCATGTCGCCGCTTTGCGCCGCGCCGTTCAGGGATGCGGCCGCTGTCTCAAAGCGCGAAACGGCCGCGGAGAATTCTTCGGGCTTTTCCCAAATCGTCGCCAGGGCCTCGGTGTCGACGCCGAGCGCAGGCGATGTATTTGCCGGAAACCAGTCGCCCACTTGCGTGGATTTTTCTTCGATCAGCGCGGCGGCGCTTTTGATCGCGTCCATGTCCGGCGAACCGGCTTTCATCTGATCGCGAATGGTTTTGAAGGCGTCGCCAATGTCTTCCATGGCGTCATGACGGGTGTTGGCGATTTCCTGCGCCGCCGGATCGACCGGCGCGCCAGTGACTTCGGTTGACGTTTGCTCGCCGCTATTGCCGCAGGCGGCGAGGGCGAGAAACGATACTCCGGCGCAGAAGGCTTTCCAGACAGCGGTCATGATCTCTCCTGTGTTGGCGCGGCCGGCGCACGGTTGACGCGTCGCGGCTGCGCGGCGGTTAGTCGGGTGCAAAGGTAGAAAGCTAATCGGGCGCAGTCAAACACGAGCGAACGCCCGGCGGCGCAGTCTTTATTCAGCCGGATGCGGGTGGGTTTTGTCGATGGTCGATTTGATCACCGGCGGCATGCGATCGCGCCAGCGCCGCAGAGTCTCGTCGAGGTTGGGCCATTTCGCGCGCATGTGGCGGATCAGCCTTTGCACCGGCGGCATGTAGGGCGCGAGCAGCGCGAAGCCGATGGTCAGCATGATAAGGCCAAACGGGATCGGCAAGGGCAGGACAATAAGGCCTGCAACCACCAGAATAGATCCGAACACCTGATGCACGATCGGCAACATGCCGAGAAAACTCCCCGAAACCCCTGACTTACTGTCCTCCTGACGCAAGGCGAGGACGACACAACCGGGCGGCTAAGACTTGGAGCGCAACTTCATTCGCCGCGCCTGATTAAGCTAAGCGTCGGCGGGATCAGCGTAAAGGGGACGCGCGAAAAATACGTTAAGCGGGGCTGTTACTTTTTGGTGAGCGAAGTGTTAACGGCCCATCCGCTCCCGGCGCGCGCCGCCGTGCGCACCGGACGCATAGAAAGCGCGCCCGCCTTGGGCTAGGGATGGGACATGGCCAAACCCGTCCAGCCTTATCAGTCGCTGCGCGATTTTATCGACCGCCTCGAATCGGCCGGCGAGCTGGCCCGCGTTTCCGAGCCGGTCTCGGTCAAGCTGGAGATGACGGAGATCCAGACTCGCCTTCTGGCCGAGGGCGGGCCCGCAGTGCTGTTTGAAAAGCCGGTGATGGATGACGGGTCGGTCTCGCCCATGCCGATTTTGGTCAACCTCTTCGGCACGGTGAAGCGCGTCGCCATGGGCGTGACGCTGGAAGGCAAGGAGCGCGCGACCGGCGAGGATTTGCGCGAAGTGGGAGAGCTGCTCGCGTTCCTGCGCCAGCCGGAACCGCCGGGCGGCTTGAAAGACGCGCTCGACATGCTGCCGCTGGCGAAAACCGTGATGGCGATGAAGCCGGCCAGCAAAGACTGGGGCGCGCCGTGTCAGGAAGTGGTGAAGACCGGCGACGAGATCAATCTCGACGAACTGCCGATCCAGACCTGCTGGCCGGGCGAACCGGCGCCGCTGATCACCTGGCCGCTGGTGGTGACGAAGGGACCGGGAACCAAGCGCGAGGACGATTTCAATCTCGGCATCTACCGGATGCAGAAACTCGGGCGCGACAAGACCATCATGCGCTGGCTGAAACATCGCGGCGGCGCCCAGCATCACGCGCGCTGGGGCAAGGAAAAGCGCGAACCGCTTCCCGCCGCCGCCGTCATCGGCGCCGATCCCGGCACGATCCTCGCCGCCGTGACGCCGGTCCCGGACACGCTCAGCGAATATCATTTCGCCGGATTGCTGCGCGGGAAAAAGGTCGAGCTGGTCGACTGCAAGACCGTGCCGCTGAAAGTTCCAGCGGAAGCGGAGATCGTCCTCGAAGGCTACGTCTCGCTTGATGAGTATGCTGATGAAGGCCCCTATGGCGATCACACCGGCTACTACAATTGCGTTGAAAAGTTTCCGGTC
>CAZAOB010000031.1:0-11058 GCA_964486635.1 uncultured Caulobacterales bacterium
CCGGGCCGGACTCGAACCAGCACGCTGTGCAGCACATGATTGTGAGTCAGGCGTGTCTACCAATTCCACCACAGGGGCCACCGCAGGAAAGGCGCGCAGGATAGGCAGACGCGGCGCTCGGTCAAGCTGGCCGCGGGCACAAACCAAACGATTTGTTGACCGTCCCCTGTTTAGATGCTGCGAACCGCCCTACATCACGGGGCGTAATCACCGAAGCGCAAGCCTGGCGACGGCGCTGCGCTCAGTTTCCCGGCGGCCCTATGACCCAACACACGTCAGCGAAACCCGGAATGCGCGGCGCAACGCACGTGCTGCACGATATTCTGGATGAATTGAAAACGACCGCCCCAGAATCTGACGCCGACAAAACGGCGGCGCTGGGCGACATCGTGGAGCGCCTCGACGAACGCGCCTTCGGTTTCTTGCTGTTGTTGCTGGCATTGCCGTGCTGTCTTCCCTTCGTTTACTTGCTGCCTCAGATCGTCGCCTTGCCGATGCTCGCGCTCGCCGGCCAGATGGCGCTGGGCGGGCGGCACCCGTGGCTTCCGAAAAAACTCGCTGACCGGCGCTTTTCGATCCCCGAATTTGCGCGCGTGCTGACGCGAGCGCAGAAATATGGCGGCTGGGTCGAGCGCATCGCAGCGCCGCGCCTGCGCCCTGTCACCAGCCAGTTTGCGCTGCGCGTCATTGGCGCGCTGCTGCTGGTGCCGATTGCATCGATCCTGACGCCATTTCCTCTCACCAACACGGTTCCCGGCATCGGCGTTGCGATCGCCGCGCTCGGATTGATCGAACGAGATGGCGTGCTGCTGATCGGTGGATTGCTGATCGGGTTTGTCTGGGTGTTTCTGCTCGTATTTCTTGGCGCGGAGACATTGCAGCTTCTCAAGGCCTGGCTGACCGGCGGCGCGTGAGCGCGCCTTTCGCAACCATGTGACGATCCGTCTTAGAAAAGCGGCGTCATTCCCCGCTATATTGACCGCATGAAGCAAGTCCTGACGAATTTGTCGCTTACCGAACGAGCCCTGTCCCTGAGCGCGCTGGCCAGCGGGGCGCTGCTTGCGGGCGCGCACATGTTCGAAAAATTCGGCGGCCTCGCACCCTGCATCTTGTGCCTCGATCAGCGAGAGGCGCACTGGACCGCACTGGCTGTGGCGATCGCAGGGCTGGTGATTTCAAAAGTTTTCAAGTCAAAACTGGGCGCGGCGGCGGCCGTCGGCGCGGCTGCTCTTGTCTATGTGGTGAGCACGGGGCTCGCGTTCTATCACACCGGCGTCGAATACGGTTATTGGCCGGGTCCGGCGATTTGTTCAGGGGGCGGGCTTGGCGGGCTCGACCTCAACGATCTTGCCGCTTCCTTGAACCAGCGCGCCGACGCCCCATCCTGCGAGGATGTGCAGTGGCGGTTCCTCGGCATCTCCATGGCCGGCTACAACCTGCTGGCGTCAGCAGGTCTGTTTGCAATCACGCTGTTGGCGGCGTTGACCGAGACCCGCTCCGCCCGGCGTGTGCGGGGAGCGGCCTCAGCATGAGCGAGGCGCATGCAACGAGCCCCAAGAAGCCGGGACCGCGCGCCGGACGCATCGCCGAAATGCTGCGCGTCGATCATGCTGGAGAATACGGCGCCGTAGCGATCTATCGCGGGCAGCGCGCGGTGTTTGATAAATTGCCTGCCAAGGCCCGGACCGCTGCATTGCTGAAAGAAATGGAAGACGGCGAGGCTCATCACCTTGCGACATTTGACGCGCTCTTGGCGGAGCGTCAGGTGCGGCCTTCCCTGCTCGCGCCATTTTGGAACGCGGCGGGTTTCGGTCTCGGCGCGGCAACTGCGCTGATGGGCGAAAAATCGGCTATGGCGTGCACCGCCGCCATCGAAGACGTCATCGAGAAGCACTACGCAGAACAGATCGTGGACCTTGAAGAGACCGAGCCGCACCTTGCCGACACGGTGCGCAAGTTCCGCGACGATGAGCTGGAACACAAGCAGACCGCCGAGCTCGAAGGCGCTAATGCTGCGCTTGGCCACGCCCTCCTTTCGGCGGCGATAAAGCTTGGCTGCAGGGCCGCGATCCGCATCGCCACAAAGGTCTGATCCCGGCCCCAGATGCTTTGCGTCGGGCGTCCCGCCCGGCTATGGTCCGCTCAACACGCTGTCTCAGGGAGTTTTCATGACAAAAACAAGAATTTCGCGCCCATTGGGCGCTCTCGCCGCCGTGTCGGTGCTGGCTCTGGCCGCCGCCTGCAGTCAGGCGCCGTCGACAGATTCCTCGTCAAATAGCGCCGGTTCAACTGCCGAGAAATCTACCGCGCCAACCCAGGCCGACGCGGAAAAATTCGTTGCCGATGTTGAAGCATGGGCGCGCGACTATGGCGAGTATTACGCCCGCGTCGCGTGGGTTCAGGCGACGTATATCAATTATGACACCAACTGGCTGGTGACCAAGGCCGACACCGAATTCACCGAAAAAGGCGTGCAGTTTGCAAACGAAGCCAAGCGTTTCAACGATCTCGATCTGCCGCAGGATCTCACCCGCAAACTCGAAGCGATCAAGCTCGGCGTCAATCTGCCGGCGCCGTCGCGGCCGGGCGCCGCCGGCGAACTCGCTGAAATCAACACCCGCATGGGCGCCGCATACGAGACTGGCAAGATCGAACTCGACGGCGAATTGACGCCGCGTTCGCGCCTTGAAGTGTTGATGGGCGAAGTCCGCGATCCGGCGAAACTCGAAGAGATCTGGACCAAGTGGCGCGAAGTGCCGGTGACGCCGGACGCCGACGGCAACACGATCAAATCCGATTACGCCAAGATGGTCACGCTCGCCAATGAAGGCGCGCGCGAGCTCGGTTATGCCGACGCCGGCGCCATGTGGCGTTCGCGCTACGACATGGACCCGGATGCGTTCGCGGCGGAAATGGACCGTCTCTGGGGCCAGGTGAAGCCGCTCTATGACGAGCTGCATTGTTATGTCCGCACCGAACTCAATGAGCAGTATGGCGACGATATCGTGCCGCTCGATCAGCCGATCCGCGCCGACCTGCTCGGCAATATGTGGGCGCAGACCTGGGGCGGGTTGAATGATCTTGTCGCTCCGGAAGGCGCCGCGCCCGCTTACGATCTCACCGAGCGTCTGGTGTCGAATGGCTATGACGCGAAGAAAATCGTCGAGACCGGCGAGGGCTTTTTCTCATCGCTCGGCTTCGATCCTCTGCCCGATACCTTCTGGGAACGCTCGCTGATCACCAAGCCGGCGGACCGCGAAGTCGCCTGCCACGCTTCGGCCTGGAATCTCGACAGCGCCGACGACATCCGCATCAAGATGTGCACCGAAGTGAACGCCGACGATTTCCGTACGGTGCACCACGAGCTTGGTCACAACTATTATCAGCGCGCCTATAAGGACCAGCCGGTGCTGTTCCAGGGCGGCGCCAATGGCGGCTTCCACGAGGCGATCGGCGACATGATTTCGCTGTCGATCACGCCTGAATACCTCAAGCAGATCGGCCTCATCTCCGAAG
The DNA here is from genome assembly GCA_964486635.1 of uncultured Caulobacterales bacterium. GTDB lineage: Bacteria > Pseudomonadota > Alphaproteobacteria > Caulobacterales > Parvularculaceae > Hyphococcus. Next base: position 3,517 of record CAZAOB010000031.1, read on the forward strand.
TTCCTGACGCGTCGAAAGACATTGGCCTCCTGATGAACGAAGCCATGGAAGGCGTCGCCTTCCTGCCCTTCGGCCTGTTGATGGACAAATGGCGCTGGCAGGTGTTTTCCGGCGAGCTGACGCCGGAAACCTATAATAACGGCTGGTGGAAGCTGCGCGAGGAATATCAGGGTATTCGTCCACCGAGCCCGCGCGATGCGAAATATTTCGATCCGGGCGGCAAGTATCACATCCCCGGCAACGTTTCCTACGAGCGTTATTTCCTCGCCCGCATCCTGCAGTTCCAGTTCCACAAAGCCGCTTGCGACATCGCCGGCTGGGAAGGCCCGCTGCACCGTTGTTCCGTTTACGGATCAGCGGAAGTCGGCGAGCGCTTTAACGCCATGTTGGAAATGGGCGCCTCCAAGCCGTGGCCGGAAGCGCTTGAGGCCTTCACCGGCTCCCGCGACATGGACGGTTCGGCCATGGTCGCCTATTTCGAGCCGCTGCTGATCTGGCTGAAAGAGAAAAACCAGGGCCAGAGCTGCGGCTGGTAAGTCTGCCTGAAACGGATGAAAAGCCCCGCTTCGGCGGGGCTTTTTTCATTTCCGCGATGCTTTTTCAGCGTGCCCTGAAGTTCCTTCGCGGGCGGCGAGCACTGCAGCGACATCATCAAGCGTGACGCCCGCCTGCCCGAGCATGACGAGCAAGTGATAGAGTACATCTGCCGCCTCTGCGGTGAGATGCGCCCGGTCGCCGGAAACCGCCGCGAGCGCCGCTTCCACCGCCTCCTCTCCGAACTTCTTGGCGCATTTCGCGGCGCCGCCAGCGAGCAATGAGGCCGTATAAGACGCGTGCTCTGGTGCGTCCTTGCGCGCTGCGATCGTCGCTTCGAGACGTTTCAATACGACGCCGATGTCGTCTCCGCCGCTCATCTATTTTCCTTTACGCCGCTTCGCGTGAAATGCGCACCGGCAATCCCGCTGCCTTCATCGCCGACTTCGCTTCGGCAATCGTGATCTCGCCGAAATGGAATATCGACGCTGCGAGCACCGCGGAGGCTTTGCCTTCTTTCACCGCCGCAATCAAATCCGCCGTTGATCCGGCGCCGCCTGACGCAATAACGGGCACATCCACTGCTTCCGCCACGGCGCGCGTAAGCTCATTGTCATAACCGGTTTTGACGCCGTCGCGATCCATGGAAGTCAGCAGGATCTCGCCGGCGCCGCGTTTCACCACGTCTTTCGCAAACTGAACGGCGTCAATGCCGGTCGCGTTGCGGCCGCCATGGGTAAAGATTTCCCAATGCCCGTTTAAGGGGGGATCGCCGACCCGTTTTGCGTCCAGAGCGACGACGACGCATTGCGCCCCGAAGCGCGTAGCGGCTGCCGTGATCAGTTCCGGCGTTTTCACCGCCGCCGTGTTCACGGCAACCTTGTCCGCACCCGCCAGCAGCAATGCGCGAAAATCTTCCAGCGACGCGACACCGCCGCCCACGGTGAGCGGCATAAAACAGCGCTCCGCAACAGTCGAAACCTTTTCGAGCAGTATGCCCCGCCCCTCATGGCTGGCTGAGATGTCGAGAAAGCAAAGCTCATCGGCGCCCGCAGCGTCATAGGCTTCCGCCGCTTGCGCGGGATCGCCCGCGTCACGCAGATCGACGAAATTGACGCCCTTGACGACCCGGCCATCCTTGACGTCGAGACAAGGGATAATCCGTATATTGAGCATTCAATCCTGCTTCCAGAACGGCGTCATCTTTTCGAACGCCGCCCATGCTGCGTCAATCTCTTGTGCGGCGTGTCTGGCTTCGGCGGCCTTATAGCCGGAAACAAACCCCGCAGCGCGCATAACCTCTTCCCCGCCGCCTTCGCTCGCCTGGTCAGCAAGCGCCTGCGCCGTCACGGCGTCGTTCACGGCGCCAAACATGGACTGAAGCGTTGAAAGGGCTTTCATATAGTCCTTGCGGGCGTCACCCGGATACTGCGATTTAAAGGTCTGCAGCGGATAGCGCAGCTTTTTCAGCGCGATCCGCAAGGGATGCAATGCCGCCGGATCATTTTCCGCTGAAATGTCGCCTGCGCGTAAGGCTCTCGCGGTTTTCATCGCCTTGCCGCGCGCACGATCGAGCGCGGGCGGCGCATAACCGGATGCGGGCTTGTCCAACGCCTTCCCCGCACGCAGGCGCCAGTGTTGCAACGTGCCGGCCTCGAGCAGGTCGAGCAAGAAGAGCGTGAACGCGTCGCTGGAAACCGTTTCGACCGCTTGTGCCCAAGCCTCCGCACGCTTTCGTTCGGCCGCCGCTTTCAGATGCTTCAGGCCCGGCGGCGCCGACTGGTCCGCGCCGACCACAGCGATCGTTTCTTCGATGAACACATCCCAGTCACGCGCCGGCGCCAGCGCTGCGCCGATGCTTTTGGCGCGCTCCGCCAGACGCTTGATGTCGTCGGAACGGTGGTCGCGTCTGAACACTCGCTCACTCGTGCGAAGCCGCCTGAGCGCGACCCGGATCTGATGAACGCCCTCCGGTCGCCGCACATCGATCGTCGGCGATTGCAGACTGGCGAGGCGCATCGCAGCGCCTGCAAGACTGCCAGTCAGCATGTCGCCAGCACACGCCAGCTCCTTCCCGGGGCGAAGCCTGTATTTGGGGATCGAAGAACTGCCGAGCGCCAGCGCGGCATCCAGTTTTGACCCCGCCGCAAGACGCAAAGGCGCATTGCGCAACAAAAGTCTGGCAAAATCGAAAACCGCTTCGCGCGAGCCTTCAATCAGCTCCAGCTCGACCTCTGCGATGGGACCGCTCAGCGGCGGCCCCTCGCCGATGCGACGCTCCGCGCGGCCAAGATCGACAGCCAGCTCGATCCGGGCGCCACGAAACGAGACAACCGTAAACCAGCGGTCGACCTGGGTGCTGGCGATAACAACGAGGTCTCCCGCCACCGTAGCGATCATCTCGTCCAACTTCCGGTTTCCCGTCGCGACCGGGAAACGCACATCGTTGTCGAGTTCGGTTTCGTATTCCGTCCTGGCTGCGGGACTGTCGCCCCGCATTTTCACGGCTTGAAGGGTGATTGCGCCTTCGTCGCGCCGCCTCAGGCTTATACCGGCAGCGGCGAGCGCGCCTTCGGGCGTATCGAGGTAGGTTGACGAGAGCCGTTCCCACTGTCCGCCATTCGGCGCCAGGGCGGCGAAAAACCGGCTCGACGGCAAAGCCGCCACCCTGTCCGGCGGCCCGGTGAACTTCAACTCAAACTCTGTTCGTCCAGCGCCCATATCCGGCACGGCCCCCGCTACGCAAACTCAAGTTCAGCGTTAACATACTGGACTTAGGGCGATTTCACCAATGGCGCGCTGGGTGCGGCCCTACTCCGCCGCTGCGAGAGCCTCCGCCGGGTCGATGCGGCCGTCATAGAGCGCCCGCCCCATAATGACGCCCTCGATGTTCTCGTGAGCCTTTTTCAGCGACCTGATATCTTCAACCGACGCCACGCCGCCGGACGCAATCACCGGTAGGGCCGTCTCTTCGGCGAGCGCCGCCGTCGCCTCCACATTGACGCCAGTCAAGGCGCCGTCGCGGCTGATATCCGTATAAAGCACCGCAGCAAGCCCCTGATCGGAAAAGCGTTTTACGAGATCCGCGGGGGTTGCATCGGTGTCTCCGTCCCAGCCATCGGTCTTCACCTTGCCGTCCCGCGCGTCCACGCCAAGAACGACGCGCCCCGGGAAGGACTTGCACGCTTCCGCGACGAATTCCGGCTCGCGAACTGCGGCCGTACCGAGGATAACACGGGTCATACCCGCCGCGAGCCAGCGTTCGACCGCGGCCATATCGCGAATGCCCCCGCCCAACTGCGCTTTTACAGCCCCGCTGCGCAATATGGCTTCCACGGCATCGCCATTGCGCGCCGCGCCCGCGAAAGCGCCATCAAGGTCAACGATATGGACCCAGGAAAAGCCCGCGCTCAGAAATGACCGGGCCTGCGAAGCTGGGTCCTGATTGTAGACTGTTGATTTGTCCATCCGCCCGTGCAGCAGACGGACGCACTCGCCGCCCTTCAGATCGATGGCGGGGTAGAGAGTGAATTTTCGTGTCATGCCGGCGACCACCGAAGGAACTTTGCAAGCATCGCAATGCCCGCCACTTGCGACTTTTCCGGGTGGAACTGCACGCCAAGCAGATTGTCGCGCCCCACCGCGGCGCCGATAGTAGCGCCGTGGCGCGTAACGCCAAGCAGATGAGCGGTGTTTTCGCACTCAAAATGAAAAGAATGCGCGAAGTAAAACGCTTCGCCATTGAGGCCGTCGAGAGACGGATGCGGGGCCGCAATCTGCACTTCGTTCCACCCCATATGTGGCGCACGAAACTCGGTTGAGTGGGTGAGGGGCTTCACCGCGCCCGGTATCCAGCCCAGACCATCACAACCGCCGAACTCCTCGCCGCGGCTGGCCAGCAGCTGCATGCCAACGCAGATTCCAAGGAACGGCCGTCCCTCCGCCAGGACAGCGTGCTCCAGCGCTTCCAGAACGCCTCGCCGCGCGGAGAGCCCGGACATACAGGCGGCGAAGGCGCCGACGCCCGGCAGGATCAGTCTGTCGGCGCTGGCGATCAGGTCGGGGTCATCGGTGACGGCGATGTGGCGGGCCAGCCCTGCCTCACGGGCCGCGCGCTCCACCGCCTTTTCAACGGACCGGAGGTTTCCGGAGCCATAGTCAATGATCGTTAGCGTCTCGGCCATGGCGAGGCTTGTAACCGCGCCGCCATTCGCCACAAGGGGAGGGCGCAAAGAAAAACCGCGCCCCTTGGCGGGGCGCGGCTGATTTCTCGGATGATCCTAAAGACTAGGCGTCGGGGAAGCAGGCTGCGATCGCGCTTTTGGCGTTGTCGCTGAGCGCATCGACATCCGCCTGCGACGCCACAGCGAGCAGTTCAGCAGTTGCGTCCGCGTCCGCAGTATCTGCGAGGCAGGAGCAGCCCGACGGGTCGCCGCCATTTTCGGAGACGTAAGCCTCGCAGTGCGCTTCCAGTTCGCTGGCGAACGCTGGAGCCAGGGCGAAACCGGCGACGGCGAGGGCGGTGATCATTTTTTTCATAGTCGTTTCCTCTCTTTCAGACCCGTTTATCGGGTGCATTTGTTCATTGCAGCTTTGGCCTCATCGGAGGCCGCTTCATAACGCTCGGCTGGATCGGCGATCTCACCGAGCGCCAGAAATTCATCGACGAGGCCGTTGGCTTCGACCTCTTCTTCAAGACAAGTGCAGCCGGATGTATCCCGCCCATCAGCTTCGAGGGCGGCGATGCAAGCATCCGCCAAGTCTCCCGCCTTCGCCAATGAGAATGATGCGGCGATAAACGCCGTCATCGCCAGTCCGATTTTCAACTTCATTAGAAACCCCTGTTGCTTGACGCCCCTCAGCTCGCCTCAGCGAGCAATACGCAACACAAGACGCCGGATGATTACGCCCAGCCGGACGCGATCTGACCTTGAAGCGGGCTGGGCGTCAACTGACGAACTGCTAATCGGAGTGCAACGCGCGACTAGCCGCCAAGCGAGCCCTTGGTCGACGGGGAGCCGCCATCGCTGCGCGGGTCGGCTTCGAGCGCCTCGCGGAAGGCGCGCGCCGTCGCCTTAAAGCAGCTTTCGATGATGTGATGGGTGTTGTCGCCGTAAAGATTTTCCACATGCAGACAAATTCCGGCGTTTGATGCGAAGGCGTGGAACCACTCCTTGAACAGTTCCGTGTCCATGTCGCCGATTTTCGGCCGCGAGAACTCGACCTTCCAGACAAGGTAGGGGCGTTTGGAGATGTCGATCGCCGCGCGCGACAAGGTCTCATCCATTGGCACATAGGCGGCGCCGAAACGGCGAATGCCGTCACAGGCGCCAAGCGCCTTTGCCGCAGCTTGTCCCATGACGATGCCGACATCTTCGACGGTGTGATGCATGTCGATATGGAGATCGCCTTCGGCTCTTACCTTCAGATCGATCATCGCGTGCTTGGCGAAGGCCTCAAGCATGTGGTCGAAGAAACCGATGCCTGTCTCGATGTCATAGTCACCCGAGCCATCGAGCTCGAGCGCCACAAAGATATCGGTTTCCCGGGTTTTTCGCTCAACTGTCGCCGCGCGCATCGCCGTCTCCTTTGACGCCCGCCCCCTATGGTGGCATTGAGGCGGTCACGCATCCTTACTATGCAAAATCCGCACGCGCGTCCATGGCGGCGTCACGCACGCGAAGCACGAGAAAGAACTGATGAGCGAACAGTCAATGCACGGAACAACCATCCTCGCCGTTCGTCGAAACGGAGAGATCTGCGTTGGCGGCGACGGACAGGTCAGCCTCGGGAACACGGTTGTGAAGGGTGACGCGCGCAAGGTCAGAAGGCTTGCCGGCGGGAAGGTGATCGCTGGATTTGCCGGCGCGACCGCAGACGCCTTTACGCTGCTCGAGCGCCTTGAGGCAAAGCTTGAACAATACCCGAACCAACTCACCCGCGCCTGTGTCGAGCTGGCAAAGGACTGGCGCACGGACCGTTATTTGCGGCGCCTCGAGGCGATGATGATCGTTGCCGACAAGGATGTGACGCTGACCTTGTCCGGCGCGGGAGACGTGCTTGAGCCGCAATTCGGCGTGACCGGCATCGGGTCGGGGGGCGACTATGCGCGCGCCGCCGCCCGTGCGCTGATCGAGGAAACGGAACTGCCGGCGGAAGCCATCGTCAGAAAAGCGATGGCCGTGGCGGCTTCCATTTGCATCTACACAAACGACTCGCTGACGGTCGAAACGATCGCTTCCTGACAAATTTTCCCACGACCGCGTTAAGTATCTTGCCGGCAACAACCGGCTCAAAATCAGACACGCCCGTTTTACCCCTGCACATCGCATTAACCTTGCGCAGGAAAAGCGTCTTTGCTGTTAACCAAACAGCTCTGTGATATTCCATAGTTTTGCGCGATGCAGATTTCGATACGCATTGCGAAATAAGTTTACGTTGTTTCTTGCATCACAGCGCGTGAAAAAATCCCGATCCTTGGCGATTGACGCCAGCATGCTTTCCGGGTTCGGAATAATTTGAACTACCTGTTGTGTAATGAGGAACACCATGAAGACCGCAATTGCTTTGACCGCCGCACTCGCGCTTAGCGTTTCAGGCGCGCACGCAACAACTTTCTACACGACCACAGGCGGCTTCGCCGCGAATGGCACAGGCGGCGGCACTGGCGCTGGCGCGGGGTTCCAGGAATACACGATTGACGGGCTCGTTCTGACGGTAACGGCCGGCCTGTACACGGACACGGCTTCGGCTGGCGGGGCCGTGGTCACACCCGGCAGCCGCGATGCAGAACCGCGCGTCTGGTCGCCTGGCACAGGCCTCGATCATGATGGCGGCAACGGCTTGAGCAACGACGACGATCATCAGGTGGACGGCGACGGCGGCAACGAAGTTCTGATCTTGATGTTCAATCAGCAAGTGCAACTTGCGTCAGCGCTGTTCTCTTACGTGGACAGCAATGACGGTTTTGACTTTTTCGCAGACACCGATGGCGACGGCATTCTGGAA
>CAZAOB010000031.1:11104-39513 GCA_964486635.1 uncultured Caulobacterales bacterium
CGCGCAAGACATCGACATTCCCGGATCCAATCTCGCAAGCCTGATGTCGTTCAACGTCACCAGCAATTATTTCGGCATTGGCGCGAGCGGCTACAACGATGAATGGAAACTGAAGGCGATCACGGCGATCCCGGTTTCCGAGGTGCCGCTGCCTGCGGCGCTGCCCTTGTTTATCGCTGGCCTCGCAGGTTTCGGCTTCGCCAGCCGCAAAAAACACGCATAAGTCACAAGGCTTGCGCCGAAGGGGATGGGGCGCCCGGATCGGGCGCCCTTTTTTATGCAGGCCTCGCCCATATCGGCGGCGGGATTGCGATTTGCTCGCGAGCGTCTATGTCAGGGCGGTGTTTCCCTGAAGAGTGACGTTTTCCAGCCAAATGACCGATTTTTCCCCTCGTGAAATTGTTTCCGAACTCGACCGCTTCATCGTAGGCCAGAAGGCCGCGAAGCGGGCGGTCGCCATCGCGTTGCGCAATCGCTGGCGCCGGCGCCGCGTTGAAGGCCCGCTGCGTGAGGAAATCACGCCCAAAAACATTTTGATGATCGGGCCAACTGGCGTCGGCAAAACTGAAATATCGCGCCGACTCGCCAAGCTCGCGGGCGCTCCCTTTCTCAAGGTCGAAGCCACCAAGTTCACGGAAGTCGGCTATGTGGGCCGCGATGTTGATTCAATCGTCCGCGACTTGACGGAAATTGCAGTGGGGCTGGTGCGCGAGAAAAAGCGGGAAGACGTTCGGGCCGCAGCACAGTCCGCCGCCGAAGAGCGCGTTTTGACGGCGCTTGTGGGCGAGCATGGCGGCGAATCGACACGCGAAGCGTTCAGACGAAAACTGCACGCCGGCGAACTTGATGATCGCGAAATCGAGCTTGAACTTCGCGACGCCCAGGGCGGATCGCCGATGATGGAGATCCCCGGCATGCCTGGGTCGCAGATGGGCATGATCAACCTTTCCGACATGCTCGGAAAAGCGTTCCAGGGGCCGAAGGCAAAGCGGCGGGTTAAGATCAAGGACGCCTACGAGCCGCTGCTTGCGGAAGAAGCGGACCAGTTGATGGACGATGACGCCATCGCGCGCGAGGCGGTCGATCTGGCCGAAAATGACGGCATCGTTTTTCTGGACGAGGTGGACAAAATCGCCCGAAGCTCCGACCGCGCCAGCGCCGACATTTCGCGCGAAGGCGTGCAGCGCGATTTGCTGCCTCTGATCGAGGGCGCAACGGTCGCGACGAAATACGGTCCGGTCAAAACCGACCACATCCTGTTCATCGCGTCTGGCGCGTTTCATTTGTCGAAGCCGTCGGACCTTTTGCCGGAACTTCAGGGTCGATTGCCGATCCGGGTGGAGCTCGATGCGCTGTCGCGCGATGACCTCCGGCGCATTCTGACGGAGCCCGAAGCCAGTCTGATCAAGCAGTATGCCGCGCTGCTGGAGACCGAAGGCGTGGCGCTCTCGTTCACCGAGGACGCGCTCGATGCGCTGGCGGACGCGGCGGCGGAAGTGAACGCCGGGGTTGAAAATATCGGCGCCCGCCGGCTCGCCACCATCATGGAGACGGTTCTGGACGAAGTCTCATTCTCCGCAGCGGACAAGGGAGGGGAGGCCGTGACGGTCGATCGGACCTTTGTCGAGGCGCGATTGGGCGATATCGCCAAGAACGCGGATTTGTCCAAGTATATCCTATAGTTGGCCTAGTTTCTTTCGGGTACGAAACAGCTGCGCGGAGGCGCGGCGCCAAGCCGCCGGCAGGGGTGCTATGGCGGTTTTGAGCCACAGCCGGTCAAAACCGCACGAATCCGCGCCAATACCGGGGTTCGCGGGCCTTTGCGGGCTTTCACGATGCTTAATGACAGGTTAATCTGTATCCTCTTGAGGGAGTAGGAGCGGGGATAGGTCATGGCAGACGGCGCAACGCGGCCCTGGAAGCGGCGAACCATGATGTCTTTCGCCGAGGACGCAGATCCGCGGTATTCAGAGAAGGTTCCAGAAACCTCGGTCTCGTCCGAAATTGACAAGGGCAAGAAGCGGCCGCGCGTCGCTTTCACCGGCGAGGAGTGGGGTTTTGGCTATCAGGCGACGCGTGTATTTCTCAACCGCGCGCGCGACCGCAAGACCGTCCCCGACGGGGGTCTCAGTCACGTTGGCGCCGCGATCGAGCGCGAATTCGACGCCGCGACAAAAAACAGCCGCTTTGACTACAATCATTCCGTAACCCAGCCGCTGCGCACCAAAGAACAGTCTTTGATGGCGGTAAAACAGGAGACCGCCGATTTCGCGGTAGTTCCGTTCTATCATCCGTATACGGGCTATGACTTCGAAACGCTGCGCTCCATGGCAGGCCTCTTCACCGTACTGGGCGTCGACCAGATCGAGGCCACCGACAATCTTTGCCTCGCGGTGCACGAGTCGCAGCTCTACGACCTGATCCAGTCCTCTCATCCAGGCACCGGATTTTCAGCGCTGCAGCGGCGGTTCCGCAAGAGCTGGGGCCTGCTCGATTCCGCCAGCGGCAATGCGCCGTCTGGCGACTATGACATCGAGATGCCGCGCGCTGGATTGCCCATCGACATGGCCGACCAGAAATTGATCCGTGACCGGATTGACGTGGTGTTCGCCGGCCCGGAAGCGCTTAATCGCTGCAAGTCGAAACTCGACGGGTTGCGCTCCATCGGCGTCGAAGTCCGCGAGACCTCCAAACTGGTCGAACCCCATCGGGAATTGGCCAAGATGGCGCGCGCCACAGTGAATCCGAACCGGCAAACCAACACCATGTTTGATCCGGTTAGCGGAGAAACCCGGTTTTACTCGACGCTCGGTGCCGACACGCAGGGCTCGAGCCTGTTCGCTATGGTGCTGCCCTACGAAGTCGCCATGCGCTCGTCCGACTACGTCATTATCGATGACAATATCGATGACGCGCCGCCAACCAAGACGCGCTTCATGGTGGTCGAGAACAACCCGGATCCGACATTGTTCGAAGACAAGTACCGCACCACGGACGCAAAGACTGCGTTCTGGGTGAAGCGTTTGCAGAATGTGGCGCGCCCGCAGATTGATTTTCCCGCCGGGCTGATGCGGTTTGCCGGTTACGGCGTCGGCGCTGCTGCGATCGCCCTGACCGCGCTCGGCGCCTTCGGGATTTACAATTCGCTGCCGCTGCCGATGAGCAACATCGAAACGCTGCCCTGGCTGTCGCAACTCACCGCCGGCGGAGCCATCGCCCTCGGCGCGGCAATTGGATTGTTTGCGTGGGTGCTGCTCTCTGTTCAAAGCCGCGGCAGCAATGGCGTGCGCATGTTGCTTCGCTTCCGCCGCGACGGCGGCGCCGCTTCACTCGGCGACGTTGAGAATTATCTGCGCAATTACGGCGTTCGCCACGCTGTTGTGCGCATGGGCGAGGACAGCGAGGACGACCGTCCGGCCCCGGTTGTGCTCGACATCGAATTTGACCCGGCGGACTTTTCCTACGGTCCGTTCGCCATGCTTTCCCGCCGCTTGAGAGGCTCGGTCGTCAACGGCGCGCTCAAGAAAGTCTTCCAGCGCTGGAAGAATCGCGGCGTCACCGTATTGGCGGCAATGCCATATGAGACCGCGCAATTGCCGCGTCACCGTCCGCGCCGCTGGTGGAATGAAGCGGTTTCGGCCTGGGCTGCAGACTTTACGGAAACGATGTTCATTCGCCTGTCACGCATTCTGTTTTTCTACGTGATCCCGGCGGCGGTCATTGTGTTTCTGATGATCCGGCTGTTGAACGGCTAATGCCGATGGCTGGGCTTTGGCTCAGCCTTCGGCCCGCTTACCGTTTCAGGAAAATGTAAAAGGCGCCGGCCCCGCCATGACGCTGGTGCGCAGGGCTTGCCCTTGAAACAAGCTGCCGCAGGGGCGGCTCCTCCAGCCAGTCAGCAAAGCGAGCGCGCAATATTCCGCGACCCGCGGAGGCCGTTTGCGCTTCGTTCGTCTGCCCGTCGATAACCTGCGCGCCCTTGCCGGTGATCACCAGAAGGCAGCGCGCGCCATTAGCGTGGGCCTGCGCCACGAAGCGCTGGAGCGTGCTGCGGGCGGTGCGCTGGTTGTGGCCATGCAGATCGAGAACCGCATCGATAGGTAGCCTGCCGCGCCCAGCAAGCCGTTCAAGGCGCGGGTCGCCCGCAAGAAAGGGATGGTCTGTGCGGAGCCGCAGCGTGCGCGGCTCAATCCCGATGGTGCGGCGACGCGGCGGCAGCAAACCGGCGCTGGGCGCCCCATGAGACGCGCTTGAAACAGAAGGTTGCGAAGGCGAAACGAGCCCTTCGAGAGAAGGCTTTTTCCGGCCCATCGGCGAGACGTCGCGCATAGCCTTGCGCCACAGGGCGTCTTCCTCCGGCGTCAGTCCCCGGCGGCGCTTCACGGCCGGTTCTGCCGCGACAGTCGTTCAGGCAGCCGCTCTGCGAGCCTGCGTGGCAGGAGCACCACCATACGCCCCTTGGCGTTCATAGCGCCGGCGATAACGCCAGCCTCGTCGCCCGCGCCCCAAAACACGTCGCCGCGCACCGGACCGCGAATGGCACCGCCAGTGTCCTGGGCAATCATGAGCCGACGGATCGGCTCGTCGCCGTGAGCGGCCACAGGCTCAATCTCAACCCAAACCGGCGCCCCCAGCGTGTGAAAGCGACGGTCCACGGCGAGGGAGCGCTCCGGCGTCAATGGCAGGCCCTGCGCGCCAAGCGGTCCCAGTTCCGGTGCAACCTGATCCAGAGCTCCGAAGTAAACGTAGGATGCATTAGCGGCGCGTAGCGCCTGCGCATCCGTCGGTTCCGCAGTCTCCAACCAGCTGCGTATGGACTGCATTGTAATATCTTCCAGCGGCATGATTTGACGCTGCACCATCACTCTTCCGATGGCGGTGTAGACATGGCCGTTTTGCGCAGCGTAACCGACCCGAAGCTCGCCGCCGTCTTCAAACCTTAGCCGGCCGGATCCTTGTATTTGCAGGAAGAACAGATCGTTTGGGTCGAGCCAGGCGAGGGGCGCGTCGCTATCTGGCTGAAGCGGCGCCTCCTCGATCGCCGCGCGATCATCATATGGCGTCAGCCGGCCGTCCTTGATGCGGCCGGCGATGCGTTCGCCTTTCAGGTTATCCCGAAACAATCCAAGGTCGACCTCAATAAGATCGTCAGGACGCGGAAGAACTGGCGCCGAATGCGCGGCGGTGGGTTGTCGGGAGGCGCGATAAACCGGCTCAAAGTAACCCGTGAACACACCGGTCGCTTCCACTTTGGGGCCCGCGCGTTTTGCCGGACCTTCGGGAAGCGGCGGACGTGCAGACGCGATTTCAACGGGCTGGAAATGGAACTCGAAAAACGCCCGCAACGCGCCACGGCGACCGCCGGGATCGGAATAGGCGCCGACCATCAGGGCGCGCGCCTCGGCGCAGGGTCTCAGCCAGTCAGCCACGGTTCCGCCAAGCGTGAGGCCCGGCAGGTTCGAGCCCAGGTTTTCCAGCGGATTGGCCGACGCTTCGGGAGCGCGCGCCTCCAATTTCTCGCAGGACCTGACGAATGTCTCCAGCGCCGGCCCCGGATCGTCCAGCCGCCAGCCGTTCAAATCGTCGTAAGTCACTTTTCGAAAGTCGAGAACGGGCGGTCCGTAATCCGCATCGTCGAATGTGCGTGAGAAATAGGGCGGCCACACACCCGAAAAAACAAGCAGCGCAGCAATGGCCGCAAGGGCGGCCGCGCCCGCCACGAATATGCGCAGCGCCATGGCGGAAGAGGCCTTCATGCGTCACTCATGAGGAAATGGCGCTCCGTCTTGCTTGCGGCGGCAAAGCCTATGCGGCGCCGCCGGTCGCCACAAGCATCCAGTTCGGATCGCCGCTGTTGACCCGGCGCGAGAATGTCCAACGGTCCCGCACCAGATCAATTCGGTTGGGATCTCCGTCCACCACGTCGCCATCCTTGTTGCGCGTGACGCGCACCTGGTTCGAGCTGAACTCAACTACTGCAGACATGGTTCCCGCATCCACCGAGCTATCGACGATTGACGCTCGTTCAATGCCGACGAATTTGAGATCGGACGCATGTCCCGCGCTGTCGCGGTCGACCACAGCGCCCTTGAATGCGCCGTACACGGAGTCATTCAAATAGGGGCGGATGGATTTCAAATCCCCTGAGGCAAAAGCCTCTACGATCATTTCATAGGCGCTTCGGGCGCCCGACAGGAATTCCGCTTCGTCGAATTCGGGGTCTGCTTCACGCAACACGCGCGCATTGGTGGAGACTGGCTTGGGCGGCGCGGGCGCTTCGCGGTCTTCCGGCTCGTCCCGCGGCGATTCCGAGCTCCGCGATTGAGCAGCGCGGCGCACAGCCTCGAGATCGTGGCTTTGCTCATGACCGGTGCGGGTTCCCATCACCGAAATCAGGCGAAAAATCACAAAAGCCGTCACGCCAGCGAAAAAGAGAAGCACCGGATCCATAATGCTGAATATTGCTCCGAAACCTTAATTTTGCCCAAGCGCTATCTATATAGGAGGCGCGGCGCAGAATACACCCGGGGTCCCATGCTGTTCGTCCTACTTATCGTTTTTGTCATCGGCCCGATCGCCGAAATCTATGTGCTGCTCACTGCCGCACAGTCTTTTGGCGTCCTTCCGGTGATCGCCGCCTGCCTGTTCACGGCACTTCTGGGCGGATTCATCATTCGCATGCAGGGGCTGGCGGCGTTGAACGCGGCGCGGTCCGACCTCGAAACCGGCCGATTGCCCGTGGATTCGGTCGTGGACGGCGCGCTGCTGATCGTCGCAGCGCCGTTCCTGATGACGCCCGGTTTCATCACGGACGCCGCCGGCTTTTTGCTGCTGGTCCCGCCCGTGCGCCGGATTCTGGCCCGCTGGGTGTTGAAGGGCGTACGCGCGCACATTGTAAGGCGCGAAAACACCCTGAGATAGCGCCGGGTTGCAGCTTGCGAGTGGGCCGTGTATGGAGCGCCCTCTTTTCATTCCAGCCGACGGTGCAAACCCATGTCTGACACGCCAGCAAACCCGAATAACGCCAATCCAGCAGGGGTGGACCCGAACGCGGCGCCGTCGCTGACCGTGCTTGCACAGTACCTGAAAGATCTTTCGTTCGAGAACCCGCGCGCGCCGGCGGTCTATCAGTCGAACTCACAGCCCAAGATTGACGTGAATGTCGATGTTCAAGGACGCGGCATCAATCAGAACCAGTACGAGATCGAGCTTTCCGTGGCCGCCCGCGCCAACCGCGAAGAAGGCGAAGCGATGTTTGTGGTCGAGGCGACCTATGCGGGCGTGTTCGAAATCGTCAACGTGCCGCAGGATCAGATGGAAATGGTCATGGTCGTGGAGTGTCCGCGCCTGCTGTTTCCGTTCATGCGCCAGATCGTGGCCGATGCGACGCGGAACGGAAACTTCCCGCCGCTGATGCTGGAGCCGATCGACTTTATGGGCATCTACATCGCCAACGCCGAACGCAAAGCCGCGGCCGGCGGAGCCGCACAAGCGCAGTAGCGTTGTCGGCGGAAGCGCTTAGCTCGCCAGAACTTTCTTCCAGACCGCGTCGTCGCCCATCTCGGTGATGAATTCCTCGTGGGCCGCGCGCTCAGCTTCTGTGATCCGTGAGACGAGCGGCGCCGGACGTTGACGCGCCGGCGCCCGCCCTCGCGACCCGACAACCGATTGCGCCACGTCTTCACGCTTGAAGTCGAGCCCGGCCTGCACGCCGCCGGTCAGTTCAATATACACCGCAGCAAGCAGCTTGGAATCGAGCAGGGCGCCGTGGCCGTCGCGTTCACGGGTCGACGTATCGATACCAAACCGCGCGCACAACGCATCGAGGCTCGCCGGCGCGCCCGGAAACTTGCGCCGCGCCATATGCAGCGTATCAGTGATGTTAGACGTATCGAGCGTGGCGAAGCCGGCGGCTTCAAGCTCCGCGTTGATAAACGGGAGGTCGAACCCGATCCCGTTATGCGCAACCAGCTCAGCCCCATCGACAAACCCCAGAAAAGCGGGGGCGACGCGCTGATCGGTGAACACAGGCTTGTCGCGCAAGAAGGCCTCTGAAAGCCCGTGCACGCGGAACGCGCCGTCCGGCATGTCGCGTTCGGGGTTTACATAAGTATGAAAGTTTCGCCCGGTGACTGCGCCATTGACCATCTCCACCGCGCCGATTTCAACAATGCGGTGACCCTCGGAGAATTTGAATCCGGTCGTCTCCAAGTCAAAAACTATTTGTCTCACGCTGTCGCCCTGAATTTCGCCGCCGCCCGCCGATTAGTTCGTTGGCGGATACAATGTGTCTTTCACCTGCGATGCAATGCCCTGCAAGGTGAATGGTTTTTGAATATAGCCCGCGCCGTCGATCAGATCGAGCTGTTCCTGCACCGCCGCTTCCGCATAAGCGGACATGAAGATAACCTTCGACTGCAGGCCAAGGGTTTCACGCGCCTGCTTGATCATCGTCGGACCATCGATATCCGGCATCATGACATCGGAGATGACGAGGTCGAAGTCCATATCTTCCTCGAGCATTTCAAGCGCTTCCTCGGCGTCGGCAGCTTCGCTCACTTCGTACCCGCAGTCCGACAACGTCGCGACAACAAAGTTTCTGACGGGGTCCTCGTCTTCAACAATCAAGACGCGGCCCGCGCCGGTGAGGTCCTTTGGTTCGGCTGGCCGCGCCGGCGATGCGCCCGCAGCCGGGCTTTCAACCGTGTTTTCCTCTTTGTCATACGCAGGCAAATAGATTTCAAACGTTGCGCCTTTTCCCGGCGCGCTCTTAAGCGCAATCACGCCGTCGAGCTGTCGAATGATTCCGTAAACCGTGGACAAGCCAAGACCGGTGCCTTTGCCCATTTCTTTCGTGGTGAAGAATGGATCAAAAATTTTGTCGGCGATGTCTTCGGACACGCCAGGCCCCGTGTCGCTGACTTCGATCAGCACATAGTCCTGATCGAGCAGTCCCGGCACGTTGCGCGCCTTCACTTCCTCCGCAACAATGCATTGCGTACGGATAGTCAGTGTGCCGCCCGCCGGCGCCATGGCGTCACGGGCGTTCACGGCGAGGTTCATGACCGCTGTTTCAAGCTGGTAGCGGTCCACCTTGACCGCCGGCAGCGCGCGTCCATTGACAAGGTCAAGTTTCACTTTTTCACCGATGGAGCGGGTCAGGAACCTCGAAAAATCCCGCAAGATCTCGGTGATCGAATAGACTTCGCTTTTCAGGGTTTGCTTTCGGGAGAAGGCGAGCAGCTGTTTGGTCGTATTCGCGGCGCGCTGCGCGTTCTCGCGAATCTGAACGAGGTCGGCATATGCGGGATCGCCGGCAGGATGCTTCAGCATCAATCGCTCGCAATGTCCGATCACAACCTGCAGATAATTGTTGAAATCGTGCGCCACTTTGCTCGCCAGCTCTCCGATGCCGCGCAGCTTCTGATCCTGCGCGTACTCTTCCTCCATTTGCTTGCGGTCAGTCACATCAATCGAATAGAGCAGCGTCCGGCGCACGCCATAAGAACCGCGTTTGCGGCGCACGGGACGCGCAAACAGCGCGAATGTCCGCGCCGCAGCGCCTTTGCCGAGCGTCGCCTCGATGGGCTTCGGAGAACCGCCCGCCCGCGACTTGCGGCGAATTTCTTCAGCCAGCTCCTCAAGCGTCGCTTGGGAAATCGCTTTGACCAGCGGCGCATTCTTTTTCTGCGCGCCGAACGCATCAGCGAAGGCTTTGTTGGCCTCCACTACGCGACCGTCCCGATTGACTTCGCCTTCAACGATCGCAACTCCGAAAGGCGATTCCGACATGTCCCCTGAGAGCGCGACGTCCTCAACTTCGTCAGCACGCTCATCGACCGTCATCTCGACACAGGCGAACCCTTCGCCGACGCCGCCGCGGCGAAAGGCGGAAAATGTCGCCTCCGCCGGCTCTTCATTGCGCCGGCGCACTTGAGCCGCAACGGGTTCGCGGTCGATGCGCCACAAGCCGCTGACAAGATCGCGGGTCTCGCCCAAAACAATGTCGTCGATATTGCGAAGTTCCCCGCGGGCCGCGCCCAGCTTTTCGCGCGCGGCCGCATTGGCCCACACAATTTGACCGGATTTTTCAAGGGCGAACACCGGGCGCGGCAAATCCGCATAAGCAGCCGCCAGCACATCCTGTTCTTCTTCGTCGACCGGAAGTTCGCGCAAGCGCCAGCTCACATGATCTTCTGCACCGCGAATAGGTCGCACACTGACTTCAAAGCGGCGGCGCGCGCCGCCGCCCGCCAGGCCCATGGTCTGATAAATAACTTCTTCGCCTTCTTCTGCGCTCTTAGCGGCGCGGCAAAGACGGAAGACTTTCGTTGCTTCCGCGCCTTGTTGCGCGAACAGCCGATCTATCCGGGGCGGCAAGCCCGCCGGCCCCATGACCCCGGCCGCCTTCGCCAGCTTGAAATACGCGCGGTTCGCATAAGTGACGACGCCATCACGGCGGGCCACGAGCCGCGCATCCTGATCGCCATCGAGCACCCGCTCCGCCAGACCGAGAGCGCCAAGAATATCTGCGCCCGCCAGTTCAACCGCTTCCGCCGGCTTCTTGCCGGATACGCGCCGCAGCATGACGCCAGCGACAAGCGCCGGAGACGACATCTTCAATGCCGCGCCGGCGAGGAATACGGCGATCAGCAAGGCAAGACCGCCGGCCAGCACCAGCCCCGCCCCGCCCGCATCCCGCGAACTCAGGATCACCACAGCGATGGCGGCCGCCGCCGTCAGCACGCCGCCCCACAGCAGCCAGAAGGACAGCGTGTGCGCCACTCCGCCACTGGTTGGCTTTTCAGGACGGCTCACCTTTGCGGCGGCCTCGTCCATCATGGCGAGGATTTCGTCGCGGGTGTGCGGCCTCGGCGTGGCTTCAGCAGGATTCGGCTCGCGAAGCTCTTTCCGCAGGGTCTTGATCTTCTCTGCGCCGGACAAGTGGACTCTCCGAGTGATTATTGATTCGAACCCGTAACTATGGCGCGCTTCGCCATGACGCGCTACCGGAACGGGGCGCTGGTTTTCCCTTGATTTCCGGTAACAATCGGCGCTGCCGCAGGCCGGTTTTCCCCACGCTTAAAACCGGGGTCAGCGCGTTGCGCTCAGCGCGAACCAGACGGCGATGACAGCGATCGCGATCGCCATCAGTCGCCGCGCTCCCCGCATCCGAACCGGGTCTTGCAGAAACGGCCGCGCGGCGCCAGCGAACAACACCAGACCCGCATGAACCAGCGTCGCCAACAGGACGTAAAGCAGCGTCAGCGCAATAATTTGAACCGAAGCTGGAGCGGCCGGGTCAACGAAGCGCGGCAAGATCGCGATGTAGAAAACGGCGGCTTTCGGATTAAGCACATTGACGATCAAGCCGCGGCGAAAATACTGCATCACGGGCGCGGGCTCGCCGTGGAACACGCCGGGCGAAGCTTCCCCCGCCTCCCGCCACGCATCATAGGCAAGCCAGAGGAGATAGGCGGCGCCGGCGACGCGCAGCGCGTCGAACAAGGCAGGCGACGCCAGCACAAGCGCGCCAAGACCCGCACTCGCAGCGATTCCGATCAGCAGCAGTCCGAGGCCGACCCCGGCCACAGCGGCAAATCCCGCCTTGCGCCCCTCCGTTGCGGCAACAACTGCGAGCCAACCCATGTTCGGTCCCGGCGTCGCTTCGATCACCAGAACCGTCGCCACAAAACCCGCCATGGCTGAGGTGGAAATAATCATCGCATGAGAAATATGCCCATCGGCGACATATGGAAAGCGGCGGCCGGAACGCCTATTTGTCGTATCGCGTTCGCAGCCGGCCAGCGGACGACGTCTTAGCAAGCGGAGGATCCACACGTGACGAAAAAACTCGGGCTCGTACTTGGATCCGGCGCCGCGCGCGGCTGGGCGCATATCGGCGTTCTGCGTGCATTGAAAGAGATCGGCGTTGAACCTTACGCCATCGCCGGTTGTTCCGTAGGCGCACTGGTTGGCGGCGCGCATCTGATTGGCGCTCTTGAAGAGTTTGAAGGCTGGGCGCGAACCCTAAAGCCGCTGCCGGCGCTGCAGAGCTTCGCCCTCAAACTGCACAGCGGCGGTTTCATCAACACCGCGCCGGCTTTCGAGGCGTTTCGCGACTACGACAAGAACATTGAGGATCTTCCCATCAAATTCGGCGCCGTGGCCGCTGACCTCGCCACCGGGCAGGAAGTCCAGATCACGACGGGGTCCGTCATCGACGCCGCGCGCGCGTCGAGCGCAATTCCAGTGGTGTTTCACGCTGTCAAAACGCAAAACCGGTGGCTGGTCGACGGCGCGCTTGCGAACCCTGCGCCCGTATCGCTTGCCCGGCGGCTCGGCGCGGAGGTGGTCATCTCTGTCGATCTGAACGCAGTGCCACGCGTGCTTGACCGGTTTGCACCGGTTGAACAGAGGCTTCCGGTTCCGGTGTTCAAGGATGAACGCAAGCCAGAAACCATGACCGAAGCCGTGACAAAACTGATCGAGGACACCAAGGCGGCGATTGATCGCCAAATCGCCTTGGCCAAAGCCAGCGCGATGGCGAAACCGCATTTATTCGAAACGGCGTATGCTGCTGCGGATATTTTTCAAATGCATCTGGCGAGGGCCCGGGCCGTGGCCGAGCCGCCGGACATTCTGATTCAGCCCGATATGCGTGACGCTATGCCGACCGCGTTCGATCGGGCGGAAGACTTCATCGAAGAGGGCTATCGCGGCCTGATGTCGAAAAGCGCGGACATTGAGCGTTTGCTCGCCGGGTGAACGACTAGAGGATTGAGAGAACCGCTTCCGGCGGGCGTCCTATGGCGGCCTTGTCGCCGTTCACGACAATGGGGCGCTCTATCAGCACTGGGTGCTCAGCCATGGCGTCGATAAGAGCGGTCTCTGCGTTCACTTTGGCGAGGTCCAGCTCGATATAGGGCGCTTCTTTCGCGCGCATCATGTCGCGCGCGGAGGCAATGCCAAGCTTTTTGACCAGGCCCCTGAGGGCCGCCCGGGAGGGCGGGTTTTCAAGATAGAGCACAATTTCTGGCTCGACGCCCTGTTCTTGCAGCAGCGCCAGTGTTTGCCGCGATTTCGAACAACGCGGATTGTGAAACATCGTAACGGTCATGCTTGCGATCCCAATGGCCAGCGCTTTCAAACTGTTCTTTGTCGCGTTTTTGACGGAAGGCCGGCGACCACTTTCCTAAGAACGCGCCTAGAGAGATAGTCTGTACCCGCCGCTTTCGGTCAGCAGGATCGACGCGTTGGAAGGATCGGGTTCGATCTTTTGACGCAGGCGATAAACATGCGTTTCCAGCGTGTGCGTGGTCACGCCGGAATTATAGCCCCACACCTCATCGAGAAGCACGTCGCGCGTCACCGGTTTGCCACCGGCGCGATACAAGAACTTGAGGATCGACGTTTCTTTTTCGGTAAGGCGGATTTTCTTTTCTTCCGGCGTCACCAGCATCTTCACGGCCGGCCTGAATTCGTACGGGCCGACTTTAAACACTGCGTCTTCGCTCTGTTCGTGGCTACGCAAATGCGCGCGCACGCGCGCCAGCAACACGCCGAATTTGAACGGTTTGGACACGTAATCATTGGCGCCGGCGTCGAGCCCCAAAATCGTGTCAGCTTCGCTGTCGGCGCCGGTCAGCATGATGATCGGCGATTTGAACCCGTTCTTGCGCATGATCCGGCAAGCTTCACGACCGTCCATATCAGGCAGACCGACATCAAGCAGCACCAGATCGATATGGGCTTCTTCCTTGGCGCGCTCTATTGCGGCGCTGGCGGTCAACACCGGCTCCAGTGCAAATTCGTCGTGGACGCCGAACTGGTCCTGCAACGCCTCGCAAAGCAGTTCATCATCGTCGACCAACAGGATTTTCTTGACGCGGTTCATAAGTCTCTCGCCCGTTTCTCAAAATGTCAGCGGGTCATAGCGCCAATCCAGTATGGATTGAAATTCGCCCGCCACACAACTTTTCGTTAGAACCTCGTGAGCCGACTTAGGTCGCGCGCGCTCCAAAGATCGCTGTTCCAAGACGTACGTGGGTAGCGCCGAGCTGCGCCGCAACAAGAAAGTCGCCGCTCATGCCCATGGAGAGGCGGGTAAGGCCGAGATTCTTCGCCATTTTGGCAAGCAGCGCAAAATGCGGGGCCGGATCATCCTCAACCGGCGGAATACACATCAGACCGGAGATATCCAGCCCGAACTCATTTCTGCACTGGGCCAGAAAGTCCGCCGCGTCCGCGGGCGCCAGACCGGCCTTTTGCGGTTCCGCCCCCGTGTTCACCTGGATCAACAGATCAGGGCGCCGATCCTGCTTTTCCATTTCGGCCGCCAGCGCTTTGGCCAGCTTGGGCCGGTCCAGCGTTTCAATGACGTCAAACAGCGCCACCGCTTCCTTGGCCTTATTGGTTTGCAGCGGTCCGATCAAATGGAGCTGCGTATCGGCGAAGTCTGCGCGCAAGGCGGGCCATTTCGTCATGGCTTCCTGAACCCGGTTCTCGCCAAAAACGCGATGTCCGGCCTCCAAAACCGGGCGTATCTGCGAAGCGGCGCAAGTCTTTGACACCGCCGTCACCACCACGGAACCCGCCGCTTTTCCCGCTTCGGCCAGCGCAGTTTCGATTTCGCCCTTGATTGCGGCGAGATTCGCGGCAGGGTCTAGCGGACCGCTATCGGGACGAGGTTTGTGGGCAGACATGAAGGGCTCCGTTTACGCGCCGCGAAACTAGCAGCCGCCGGCGCCGCGCTCAAACGCCAATCAGGCGTCGCAGCGCCGTTTTCATTGGTCTTTCTCACTGACGCCGACCGCGTTCCAAACCCGCTTTTGATTGCGCGGGTTTTGCCTGCCGGCGCCGCGATTGTTCTGCGCGATTACCGTTCGCCCAATCGCGCCGGATTGGCCGCGCAGTTGAAAAGTGTTTGCGATGCGCGCGACCTTAAATTGCTGATCGGCGCCGATTTTGCGCTGGCGGAAAGTGTCAGCGCGCATGGCGTGCATCTACCGCGATGGTTTGAACCTGAGCGCTACGCCCCCGAAGGGATGATGCTGAGCGCCTCCTGCCACAATGCAAAAGAGCTGGCGCAAGCGGACGCCATGGGCGCGGATGTCGCGTTTCTGTCGCCTGTGTTTGCGACAGCCAGTCACCCCAGCGCGGCGGGCTTTGGTTCGGAAAAATTCCTCTCCCTGGCGGCGCATTCACCGCTGCCGGTGCTCGCCCTCGGCGGCGTCAATGAGAGCAACGCCGCTGCTTTGACGGGGCCCAATGTGGCCGGAATCGCAGCGATAGGGGCCTTTCTGGACTAGTAGCCCGTGGCGCCGCGACGCGGTTAGTCTTCGACCACCGTCCAAACGCCGAGCACATTGCCGACCGGATCGCGGAAATGGAATCGGCGGCCGCCCGGAAATTCATGGCGCTCGGTCACCACGCCGCCGGCCGCGACGATGTTGCGTTCACTCGCCTCCAGATCGTCCGCATAGAGAATGATCAAGGTTGAGCCAACGGCGGGCGTTTCAATCGCATTGAACCCGCCCTCCAGTCCCGCACTGGTGAAGGCGACATAGTCCGGGCCGTAATCCTGAAATTCCCAGCCGAAAGCATCGCCGTAGAATTTTTTCACGACCGCGAGATCTTTCCCGCCAGCGAATTCAACATAATCGATGTGATTGTTTGTGCGCGGCACGGCATATCCTTGGATTTGAGATGGCGATGGATTTTGGTCGTCAGACGCGCCGGCGCAGGCCGCCAGCAAAAACAAGCTAACAAGAACAATTCGTCTGTGCATGGCGAAGTTCTCCCCAATGGTCTGGTACACGATGCGCGCCGATTAGATGCGAAAACGGGGCGGCCCTTGATGGAGCCGCCCCGTTTCATATCCCCTCTAAGCAACGCAGGCGCTTAGAAACTTTTTTCTGGCGCGCATTCTCACGGGAAAACCGACAACCGGTCTTCCTCAATGCGCACTAGAATTTGATCGAGCTTTCGATCACGACCGTGGCGGCTTCTTCGGGGCCGCCTGCGGCGATAGGCTTCTTGGACTCGGTGTACTGAGCGGCGGCGCCGATCGTAATGCCGCGTCCAAGAACATAGGTCACCCCCGCCTGAGCGGAGCGTGTATCACGGTAAAGAGTCGGATCGAGCGGGTTGGCCCCGATCACATTCGCCTCTGATTGACCGACGGCGACCATGAAAGCGACATCGCCTTCATCCTCGCCGGTGCGGAACGTCACCCCGGCGTCGAACGCCAGATATCCATCGTCTTCGAATGCGGCGAGACCAGCATTGGTGGATTTCACCGATCCGCCGAGCGTGATGCCGCGATAAGCCAGGTTAAGGCCCACAGAGTATGCCTGGTAGTCGTCAAACACGGATGCGGTCGGCAGTTTGTGTTCGGCCGCCGTGACAAAGCTCGCGCCGACGCCGACAAACAGGCGATCCGATCCACCCAGCTTGATGCCTTTTTCGTAGTACATCGCCGCTTCGATGGCGTCGTCCCAGTGACTGTCGCCGGTCAGCATCAGGCCGTCAGGCGAAATCACAAAGCCGCCCTGCGGCGCGCATAACGGATCGCCGCAGCTCTTGAGCATCGGCGAATAGGAAACGCCGAGCTGCAAACCGCCGAGCACGCCGCCCATGAAATTTGCGGGCGGCATATAGGTCAGCTTGGTCGAATAGCCGGAAAAATCGTTGATCGTGTGAACGTCATTAAGGCCGGAAAGATCCGTCTGCCAATCATTGACGTTGACCGAAGAAAAAATCGTCGGTGAGGATACCGAGAGAATTCGTGCGATGCCGGCGTCGCGGCCAACGATCAGTTGTCCGAATGAACCGCGCGCATAAGCGTAAGCGCCTTGAAGGTAAGCGTCGCTGGTGTCTGGGCCGACGCCGCGCGGGCCGCCGATCAGCATGCCCGAATAACGACCGCCGCCGAACATCTGCCGCGGCTGGTCTGCGTCGAGGCGGCCTGTGACCACCGCGCCGATTTCAAGTCCGTTGTCGAGAACAGTCGACCCTTTGACTGACAGCTTGGCGTTGACGTCGCCTTTGCCCTCGCCATCGGCGATTCCGCCAACCGCACTCGCTTCGCCGCTGACGTCGAGCTTGATGGGATCGGCTGCATAGGCGGCGCCAGCAGCGAAAACCGCAGCGCCTGTGCCGAGCAGCAATGTCCGTAAGCCGGTCATCAGTCCTGTATCCGTCACTTCCCATGTTCGGGCTTGCGCCCGAGGGGCCTTAATGTCCGGGCTTTCGCCCAAGCACCGCAACGCTGCGGGGCCGTTTCGTTGTCTCTTCTCTTCGTCCGAACCGATCCCCCCGAACCCGTTCAAACATAACACCGGCGAACCGGCGCCGTCTCCCAACGCTACGCCCCTGGATCACCCCACATGACCCGTACAAGTCTGGCGCCACAAGGCTTCGCCGTCTTCCCTATTCAGCGGACCGCCCCACGCGGCCTTGCTTTCAAGTTGCGCGCTGGCGTCTCAACTTCGTGCTGAGAACATCGCGCACGGTTAACGGCATAAAGTTAACAGCTTTATGACCGGGAACGATAATGGCGCCTGGATCACTCGGGTTCAAGCGAACCGGCGCTTGGGCGTTGTGTAATTGCCGGTTTGTGGTAGGAAAGCCACGGCCCGGCAGCGGCGGCGCGCCGGCCATTTTCACCCTTTGCGCCACCCCAATAGGCCTGACAGCTGGGCCAGACAACAGGATTCCTTGCATGAAGCCGGAAAAAGCGAACATGTTCAAAGTGTTGGTGCTCGCCAGCGCAGCCGCGGTCTTGGCCGCATGCGGCGGCAACAGCGCCAGCGGCACCCGCAACGAGACGCTCGCCAATTACAAGTCCGGCCGCGCCGAAGCGACGACCGTTAACCGCTATTTGTGGGCGGCGTCGCTCGAGACCTTGAATTTCCTTCCTGTCTTCTCGGCCGATCCGATCGCCGGCCTGATCATCACCGAATGGTATGTGAATCCGGAGGCGCCGGGCGAGCGCTTCAAAACCAATGTCTACATCCTCGACAGCGCGCTCCGCGCTGATGCGCTTCGCGTTTCGGTTTTCCGCCAGGAAAAAGGCGCGGACGGCGCGTGGACAGACGCCACGGTCAACCCGGCGACGGCGCGCGAAATTGAGAACGCCATTCTCACGCGGGCCCGCCAGCTGCGCCTAAACCAGATTGACGGCTAGATTTCAGCGCCAGACTGAGTGAAAAGCGGCGCGCAAGCGCCGCTTTTTTGTATCCGAAAGAACCCGACCATGCCTCGTTACAATCCCAAGGAAGTCGAACCGAAATGGCAGGCGCGCTGGCGCGAAGCCCAGTCGTTTCACACTCAGGCGGACGGCGACAAACCCAAATACTACGTGCTGGAGATGTTTCCCTATCCGTCAGGGCGCATCCATATCGGCCATGTGCGCAATTACGCCATGGGCGACGTCATCGCCAGATACAAAAAGGCTTGTGGGTTCAACGTGTTGCACCCCATGGGCTGGGACGCTTTCGGGATGCCCGCCGAGAACGCCGCGATGCAGACCGGGTCGCACCCGGCGAAATGGACTTACGAGAACATCGCCGCCATGCGCAGCCAGCTGCAGCTCATGGGGCTGGCCATCGACTGGGAGCGCGAGTTCGCGACGTGCGATCCCTCTTACTATGTCCACCAGCAGCGCATGTTCCTGGAGTTCTGGAAGGCGGGCCTCGCCTATCGCAAGGAAAGCCAGGTCAACTGGGACCCGGTCGATCAGACGGTTCTCGCCAATGAGCAGGTGATCGACGGCAAAGGCTGGCGCTCAGGCGCGCCGGTCGAACGGCGCAAGCTGTCGCAATGGTTCTTCAAGATTACCGCCGCCGCTGACGATCTTCTGGACGCGCTGGATGACGGCCGCCTGAAGGGCTGGCCGGACAATGTCCGGCTCATGCAGAAAAACTGGATTGGCAAGTCGAAAGGCTTGCAAATGAAGTTTCCTTTCGCTGCCGGTACAAAGTCGGCGAAGGGCTTCGAAGACGGAATCGAAATCTTCACCACGCGTCCGGACACGCTGTTCGGGGCGAGCTTTATCGCCATCTCGCCCGATCACCCCCTTGCGGTGCAACTGGCGGAAAGCGACGCGGGGCTCGCCAAGTTTGTCGCCGAATGCGCCAGCGCCGGCACTTCGGAAGAAGCGATCGAGAAGGCGGAAAAGCGCGGCTATAAAACCGCGCTCGAAACCGGTCATCCATTCGATGATCGCAAGCTTCCGGTCTACGTCGCCAACTTCGTCTTGATGGGTTACGGCACGGGTGCGATTTTCGGTTGCCCGGCCCATGACCAGCGCGACTTCGATTTCGCGACCAAATACGGCCTGCCGATTCCGCCTGTCGTGCTGCCCGAAGGCGCCGACGCCGCAACCTATGGCCTCGACGGCGAGCCTTATGTCGGCCCGGGCAAGATTTTCAATTCTGGGTTCCTCGACGGCATGTCAGTTGACGACGCCATCGCGGCGGCAATCCAGAAGATCGAACAGATGGGCCTCGGCAAAGGCGTCACGCAGTATCGCCTGCGCGACTGGGGCGTCTCGCGCCAGCGCTATTGGGGCTGTCCGATCCCGGCGATCCATTGCGAGACATGCGGCATCGTGCCGGTCCCCGCAAAGGACCTGCCGGTCAAGCTGCCTGAAGAAGCGGATTTCTCCGTACCCGGAAATCCTCTCGATCGGCACCCGACATGGAAACATGTGGACTGTCCGGAATGCGGCGCCAAAGCCCGGCGTGAAACCGACACGTTCGACACTTTTGTCGATAGCTCTTGGTATTTCGCGCGCTTCGCCTCGCAGCCCGACGACAAGCCGATGACTCGCGACATTGTCGATTACTGGCTGCCCGTCGATCAGTATATCGGCGGCATCGAGCACGCGATCTTGCACTTGCTTTATGCGCGCTATTTCACCCGGATGATGAAACAGTGCGGGCATGTTTCCCTCGATGAGCCCTTCGCCAATCTGTTCACGCAAGGCATGGTCGTGCACGCGACCTATCGCGACGAAAGCGGTCAGTGGCTGTTGCCCGAAGAAGTGATCGTCGAAAAGGGCGCGGCTCGTCGGGCCGACAACGGCACGCCGGTGAAGATCGGCCCCATCGAAAAAATGTCGAAGTCGAAAAAGAACGTAGTCTCGCCTGACGCCATCGCAGACACCTACGGCGCCGACGCGGCGCGCTGGTTCATGCTTTCCGACTCGCCGCCTGAGCGCGACGTTGAATGGACCGATGCGGGCGCTGAAGGTGCTTGGCGTCTGATCGGGCGCATCTGGGATGCCGTTTCGGCGGTGCCCGGCGCCATGAAAAATCTCGACATTTCAAAGCCCGACGTCACCGATGCGGACAAAGCATTGCGGCAGGCGACCCACGCATCCATCGCCGGCGTCACCGACGACATCGAGCATTTCCGTTTCAACAAGGCGATTGCGCGGATTTATGAGTTCCTCAATGTGCTGAAAAAGGAATCGGGCGCAGGAAAGTGGGCCCGGGCCGAGGCGCTCGGCGCGCTGTCGCAACTGGTCGCGCCGTTTATTCCGCATCTCGCCGAAGAATGCTGGGAAACCTTGGGCGGAAGCGGCATGATCTGCGATGCGCCGTGGCCAAAAGCCGATGCGTCGTTGCTCGCCAAGGACGAAATTGTCCTCGGCGTGCAGGTCAACGGCAAGCGCCGCGGCGAGATTTTGGTGGCTGCGGATGCAGCCAACGAGGATGTGGAACAAGCGGCCTTGTCGGACGAGGGCGTGAAGCGGCATATTGACGGCAAGACCGTGCGCAAAATCGTCGTGGTGCCGGGACGCATCGTCAACATCGTCGCCAACTAGCGCCGAGACCACAAAGGAAGCCTTGTCATGAGCCTCGCCAAAGCAGTTGCCGTCCTTTCGCTAACGGTCATGCTGAGCGGCTGTGGCTTTCGGCCGATCTACGCCACAGCAGAAGGCGAATCGCCGGTCAGCCGGCTGGTGTCCGTCGCCAATGTCGCCGCGCCCGAAACCGTTGCGCCTTACATGATCGACGCGCTCGATGCGCGCCTCGGCGCCGTTAACGGCGAGAAGCCGCGTTATGACCTCTATGTGGAAGCGCGAGAAGGCGCCGAGCGGCTGGCGGTGCAGATCGACGCGACGGTGACGCGCTATAATTATCGATTGAGCGCCCGCTATCAGGTCTTCGACACTGAAACCGGCGAGAGCTTCAAAGGCGTCGCGCGCGCTGTGACGTCGTACAACATCGTCAACTCGCAGTATTCGACGCTTTACGCCGAGCGCGCCGCCGTCGAAAAAGCGGCCCGTCAGCTCGCCGAAGAAATCGAGCGCGACCTTCTGGTCCGGTTTTCGGAGTCGCCGGAAAAGCGGGCGCAGATGGACCCTGAATCATTCGAGACCGTGCTTGACCCTTCCGAGATCCTGATCGAGCCGCGGCGGGGCGAAATCGTCGAGCCGATCATCGGAACGCCCGACTTCGGCGCATCGGCGACAACGCCGGAAGAGCCCGTAACCGAAGAAGAATAGCCATGACAGCCCTCAAAGGCCGGGCGATCAAAAGCTTTCTGGAGGCCCGCGACAAGGCCGTTTCGGCGGTGTTGATTTACGGACCGGACAGCGGGCTGGCGCGCGAGCGCGCCCTGCTGATCGCGTCTCGTGTGGTTGCTGACCTCAAGGACCCGTTCAATGCGCTGGAGCTGTCCGACGCCGATCTCAAGGACGAGCCGGGCCGTCTGGGCGATGAAATCACCGCGCTTTCTTTTGCGGGCGGCGAGCGCGTCATCCGCCTACGGACGAGCGGCGAGGCGGCGGTCAAGGCTGTGCAAACGCTGCTCGAGGGGCTCGACAGCGGCCATCTGAAGCCAAACGGGATCGTGATTGTGGAGGCGGGTGAACTGACGCCGCGCTCCGGATTGCGCAAGGCGTTTGAGAAAGCCAAACGTGCTGTCGCGCTTCCCTGTTACGCTGACGGGCCAGCCGATGTGCGCGCCATGGCCCAGGAGGCTGCGCGCGCTGAAGATATGCGGTTTGACGGCGATGCGCTCGACCTTCTGGTGTCTATCCTTGGCGAGGATCACGGCATTTCGCGCGCCGAAATCGACAAGCTGATTTTGTACAAGGGCCCGTCATCGGTTCGCTCCGGTCCGGCGACAATCTCTCTCGACGATGTTCGCGCATCGCTGGTGGACGGCCTCGGCGACGCCATGGACGACACGGCGGGCGCGGCGGCCGATGGTGCGCCCGCGCGTCTCGCCGCAGCGTTGCACAAGGCGTCTGCGGCAGGCGCCAGCCCGATCGGTTTGCTGCGCGCGCTACAGCGAACCTTCTCGCGTTTGCGATCGGCGCAGGCGCTGATCGATGCGGGCGAGAGCACATCGAGCGCCATGAAGAAACTGCGCCCGCCCGTGTTTTTCGCCGAAGAGCGCGCGTTCGAAAACCGTCTCTACAAGTGGCGCGGGCCGAAGCTTGAGCGCGCGCTTCGCATGCTGGTGGATGCGGAACTGGATGCAAAAACCACAGGCGCGCCGCAGCGCGAAATTGTCGAACGCGCCGCACTGGCGCTCGCCGTCATGGGATCGCGCTGAAAACCTGCGCGCGTAAATTCGCATTTGCGTTCAAATGCTGCTAGTCTGGCCGCGGGGAGAGGTGACCAGAGGGAGCTTGCATCGTGCCAGCCGCCGCCGTCATCCAGGGCGATGTCGTTCGCGCCTTTTCAGTGCGCGAGAACAGGGTGTTTCACCGCCGCAATGACCAAGTCTACGCCATTGTTGGCGACAATCGGGCGACCGGCCTGATCTCCGACGTGTGGTTCGACCGCTTTGACACGCAGCAGGAATTCCAGGCAGTTCTCACGCATATTCGCGACCGGTTCCGAATGGGGGGATACCGGTTCTGGCTTGCCGATCTGCGGTTTTTATCGTCGGATTTTTCTGAGTCGGAGAGCTGGCTTGTGAACGAGCTGATGCCCGATATTTTCAATGCCGGTCTCGAAAGGGAAGCGGTGGTGCTCCCGGATGCTGCGATCAAGGTCGAGGGCGCGGACGCCTTCGCGACCGGCGCGCGCGCCTTGCGGGAGATCGCCGATGGCCGGGTGCGCGGCTTCACTGACATCACGCTTGCAAAACGCTGGCTGCTCGACGGCGAGTTGCCAGCGAGTTGAACTTCTGAAGCGCTCAGATTCGACCACCCCTCAAAGTCTTGTTGACAGATACGCCTGAGCGTTGAACGATCCTTCAAGCTAATTATCTGATTTGAGGGGCATTTCTTGTCTTTACCTATTAACCCGCCGCTTTCATTGCGGCTTTTCTGTGCTTTTTGCCTGACGGCGCTTTTTTGTTTTGCCGCGCCGCAGTCGCTGGCGCGCGAGCCGATCGGTTTTGACCTTGCGCCAGACTGGGTGATCGCTGCGGAAATCCCCGCCGAGGACCCAGAGCAAGTTCGGCTCGCGCAGGATGGCGTTCACTATCTCCTTTCCGATGCGCAGTCGCGCATCGAGCAAGACGTTTTCACCCATTATCGCCGCACCACCATGAAGGTGTTGAACCGGGCCGGCCTCGAAGAGGCGGCGCGGCTTCAGTACTCGTTTGACCCCCTTGATGACGTTTTCCGGATCCACACAGTCACTATCATTCGCGACGGTGAGCGCATCGACAAACTGGACCCCGACACCGCCATCGTGGCGCGGCGCGAAAGCGACATGGCCAACGGCGTAACGGACGGCGATCTGACCGTTTATTATGAGATCCCGGATGTCCGCGTAGGCGATATCGTCGATTACGCGATCAGTTGGGAGACGCGGTCGCCGATCTGGCCGGGTGCGTATTCAAGAAGCATTTCGACCGAGTGGTCGGTGCCATTGCAACAGCTCAACGTGCGGATCTTGATCAATGGCGGGCGGGCGCTGACGATCCGCAACCGCAAGACCAGTCTTGAACCCGCTGTGACAGAAGCCGGCGAATGGCGCGAATATATTTGGAAGCAGACGTCGATCGCGCCCGTCGCGCAGCAAAGCAAAACGCCGCAGACATTCGCCAACTGGGGTGAGATTTCGGTTTCCACTTTTTCCGGCTGGGGCGATGTTTCGAAAAGCCTTGTGGCCGCGTATGCGGAGCGGATGGTGCTGCCTTCGGATGCTGAGCGCAGGTTCGACTGGCTCACGGATGCACGCTCATCGAACGAACGCATTACTGCTGCGATCCGGTATGTGCAGGATGAAATTCGCTACGTGGCGGATGAAACAGGCGTCGGCTCGCACCTGCCGCGCACGCCTGAAGAGGTGATTGCGCGCGGCTGGGGCGATTGTAAGGACAAGAGCCTGTTGCTGGCGGCGCTGTTGCGCCGGATTGGCGTTGAAGCCGATGTGGCGCTGGTCGACACGGACGAAGGGCGCGCATTGCCGCAAATGGCGCCGTCTCCTTACGCCTTTGATCACGCCATCGTCCTCATCACGCTGGAAGGAACGCGCTATTGGATCGACCCCACCAGATATGATCAAGGGGGCGTTTTTCCTGTCATCGCGCAAGCCTCCTACGGCTACGGCCTGCCGATCAGAGCGGGCGCCGACGCGCTGATTGAAATGGAGGCGATCCAACCGGCAGCGCCGGAAAAACTGGTTCGCGAGGTTTTCGATTTTTCCGGCTTTGACGAGACCGGCTTCACCCTGAGCGTCACTTCCGATTATGTCGGCAAAGAGGCGGATTCGTTCCGCAGATCGTTCTCGGCAAATTCCGTATCCCAACTTTCAACAGACTATCTGGCTTACTACCAAAAGCGGTATCCGGGCCTCACCGAAGCCGCGCCAATCGACGTCAGCGATAATCGCGACACCAACACGATCAGGATCATCGAGTCCTATCGAGCCGAGCGCGCCGACTATGAAGGTGACGAGATCGACACCAGCTTCCCGCTTCGGGCTGACGCAGTGCTCGGGATTATGGAGAGCGTTCCCTCAAGCGGTCGCACCGCGCCGATCGCGCTCTCTTATCCCATTGATTACCAACACATTATCGTGCTTGAGCAGATCGGCGACACATTTGACGGACCGGACCCTTTTTCTGCCGAGACCGACCACTTTTCCTTCGTCCGCGGCAATACGTTCACCGGAGGCGATGCAACATTTTCTTACCGTCTGAAGACCTTCGCGCCCGAAGCGCCGCTGGCTGAGATGGAGACCTATAATGGCGTTGCCGAGGATCTGGACGACTGGGGGTATTTCGACTTCATTCCGAATGCGGAAGATGAGCCGCTGACGGCGGAGGATATCGGCCTGTTCGCCCTTGTGCTCGCCATGTTTGCTGCAATCATCTACCTTCCGTTCGCGATTTACGCGCGGCTGAAACGCGATGACGCAGTCATGGATCAGGGCGTTTTTCATCCGGTTTCATTGCCGAAATTCCTGATTTTGAGCGTCATTTCGCTCGGACTTTATTCCGTTTTCTGGATGTGGCGGTGCTGGCGCTGGCAAAAGCGCACGGATAGCTCGAACATCATGCCGTTCTGGCGCGCCTATTTCTCGTTCATCTGGTTTTACCCGCTGTTCGCCGCCATTCGCGAGGAGCAGGAAGCCAAAAAAACGCCCGTCTTTATTGGCGTTTTGCTGGCCGTCGCTTATGCGGTGCTGACGATTTTCTCAACCATCGCCGAGCGGGTGTTTGAGGACCAGCCCCTGTATCTGGGGCTGGTCGCGATCCTGTCGCTATCGGTGTTTTTCTGCGTCGCGCCGCTTGTGGTGTGGGTCAATCGGCTCAACGTCGACAGGCCGGACGCCATAGCGGCGAATTCCCGATGGCATGGACATGCGTTCGGCATGCTGGCCGTTGGCGCCCTTATCTGGGGGCTCGCCGCTTACGGCACGGTCATGCCAGAATAATCCGTAAGCTGATTATTCCCTCAAACGCCGGCGCCCATCAGGCGGCGGCAGATGTCGTCGAGCTGGTCGAGGGTGAGGTACTTGACCGTCAGCGCGCCCGAGCCCTTGCCCGAATGATCGATGGCGACGTCGAGCCCTAAAATGGCCGAAAGATCACGCTCCAGCGCGCGCGTATCGGCGTCCTTCGGCCCAGTGGAGGCCTTTGTTTTTCCATCGCTTTTTCCGCCGCCGGTGGATTT
Organism: uncultured Caulobacterales bacterium; assembly: GCA_964486635.1. Taxonomy (GTDB): domain Bacteria; phylum Pseudomonadota; class Alphaproteobacteria; order Caulobacterales; family Parvularculaceae; genus Hyphococcus. The sequence goes on from CAZAOB010000031.1 coordinate 37,206, forward strand.
GTCGCCGGCTTTCAGCTCGGCCTCGGCCTTGCGGATATAGTCCTCGGTCTGACGCACCGAGAGCCCGCCTTTAAGGACGATGTCGAGCATCTGCTTCGGCGCGGAAGAGCCCAAAAGCGCGCGGGCGTGACCCATGGAAATGTGATTGGCGGAAAGCGCGTCGAGCGCCTTTTGCGGCAGGTTCAAAAGCCGCATGGTGTTCGCCACATGGCTGCGCGACTTGCCGACGGCCTTCGAAATCTGTTCCTGGGTTCGTCCGTAGACGTCGGAAAGGCGCGCATAGGCGGCGGCCTCTTCCACCGGATTCAAATCCACCCGCTGGACGTTTTCGATGAGGGCGATCTCGGCGGCTTCCTCGTCGCTCAGCTCGCGGATGACCACCGGCACATTATGAAGCTGCGCTTTTTGCGCCGCGCGCCACCGCCGTTCGCCGGCGACAATTTCATAGGAGCCGTCTTTTTTCGGGCGCACCAGGATCGGCTGCAGCATGCCTTTCGCGGCGATGGAATTCGCCAGTTCCTCAATCGCGTCCTTGTCGAAAATCCGGCGCGGCTGGTCAGCGTTGGGTTTCAACTGCTCGATCGGCAATTCGCGTTTCGGACCTTTTTCGCCCGCCGCTGGCTGCGCCGCTTCGGTTTTGCGAGCAGCCTCGCGCACTGACGGCGCATCGCCGAGAAGGGCGTCGAGACCGCGTCCCAACCCCTTGATATTGCTCTTTTTTCTTTCCGCCACGGCCATTCCGCCCATTCCCTGAATTACGCCGCTTTCGGCCTTGCGCGCTCGCGCTGAATGACTTCCGAGGCGAGCTGGATATAGGCTTGGCTGCCCGGACATTTGAGATCGTAGAGAAGCGCCGGCTTGCCATGCGACGGCGCTTCGGAGATGCGCACATTGCGCGGGATCACCGTGCGATAGACTTTGTCTTTCAGATGCGCACGCACATCATCCTCGACCTGATTGGTGAGATTGTTGCGGCGGTCATGCATGGTGAGGACGACGCCCTGCAATTCGATGTCCGGATTGATCCGTGAACGGACGGTCTCGATGGTGCGCAGGATCTGGCTTAAGCCTTCCAGCGCGAAGAACTCGCATTGCAACGGAATGATCACCGCCTGGGCCGCCGCAAGCGCATTCACCGTCAGCAGGCTGAGGGAAGGGGGACAGTCGATCAAAACATAAGTGACGCCAGCGCCTTTTTCGCTCGCAACGAACTCTTCAATGGCGTCGGAAAGGCGGAAATGCCGGCGATCGGCGTCAATCAGCTCGATTTCAGCGCCCGCAAGGTCGACGCCGGCCGGCGCCAGCAGCAATCCGGGGATGTCGCTGTCGGTGACGGCGGCTTCGAGGCGATATTCGCCGGACAAAACCTCGTAAGTGGTCACGCCGCGGTCGGCGGCGTAGATTCCAAGCCCCGTAGAGGCGTTTCCCTGCGGATCGAGGTCGATCAGCAGCACTTTTTCGCCGACAGCAGCCAGCGCCGTCGACAGATTGATCGCCGTCGTAGTCTTGCCGACGCCGCCTTTCTGGTTGGCGATGGCGAGAATGCGGGGTGATGAAGCGCGGCGATCAGCGGACACGGGCAAGGTTTCCGATCTCAAGAATGGTCGCGTCAGGGCTCGTCCGGCTCTGATGGCGGATGACGTCCATATGCCAACATTTAGCGGCCTCGGTCAATTCACCCGCTACATCTTGTCCCTTCAGCAGGAAATACTTTGTATTTTTGCGCCCGATTTCAGCCCCGTAGCCGAGCAATTTTTCAAGCCGGGCGAGGGCGCGGGCGGTGATCACGTCGGGCGTAAAGCCCAGCCCTACCGATTCGATTCGCTCCGGTATGACTTTGAGATTTTGAAGACCCATGGCGGCGCCCGCTTCGTTCAGAAACGCGCATTTCTTTTGCGTCGATTCAATCAGCGTCACCGAAACGTTTTTTTCCGCAAGCATCGCGGCGAGCACGAGCCCCGGAAATCCGGCGCCGGAACCCATATCGACAATGGTTTTAATACCCGCGGGGAGCAGCGGAACCAGTTGCGCGGAATCGAAGAAGTGCCTCTCCCATCGGTCTTTTATGGTCGAGCGCGCAATCAGGTTGTGACGTTCCGACCAATCGATCAGCACACGGTCCATCTCTTCGAGACGGTCCATTGTTTCACGTGGAACATTTGTATGGCTGAGAAAGTCTTCGGGAGTCATAACGAGCGCTGCATTCTCTTCCCCCGTTTACGGGGGAAGTGCCCCGGAGGGGCGATGGGGGTTAAACCCCCTCCGTCAGCTTCGCTGACACCTCCCCCGCAAGCGGGGGAGGAGAATA
>CAZAOB010000032.1:0-4945 GCA_964486635.1 uncultured Caulobacterales bacterium
GCCCGCCATTATAGGCGGCGGCGAGATTGAACAGATCACCATCCGCGGCGCCATCGATCAGATATCCCACATAGGTCTGACCAAGCTCCATATTGTAAGAAGGATCATACAATTTCTCGCGCCCTGTGCGATTGCGCAGAGAGCGGTCCTTGGCGATGTAGCTTGCGGTGCGCGGCATCAGCTGCATCAACCCGCGGGCGCCGACGCGGCTTGTGGCGTCGGTCTTGAACTTCGATTCCTGACGCATCAGCGCATAAAGCAACGCGCGGTCAACTTTGAATCCGCTTTCCGGCGTGTAGTGGGGAATTGGGAACAGCCCCGCCTGTAGCGCCGGATTGGAATCAGAAAGAGCGATGTCGATCTGGGCGGCGGGGAAATCCAGCGCCACAGCCACCGCCAGCAGATGCGGGATTTGCGGCGTCTCAATTGTCCCATTGGCCCAGCGCAACTCCAGATCCGCTTCGGTCGACTGGCCGGCTTCGGCAAGGGCGATCGCGCGTTTGATGCGCGGTTCGCTCTGCACGAGAATGTCGAACTGCTCCTGAGTCAGGGTGGGCGCCGACCAGTTGTAGTCGTAGGAGCGGCCGAGCTGCGCCAGAGCCAACTGTCCGTAGAATGTGAAGGGATAGCGTGCTGCGATCTCGAGGTTAGGCGTCACTTCGGCGGGATTGCCGGCGCCCAGTGCTGTGCGTGCGGCCCAGAATCCTGCTGCAGAGCGAAGGCTGTCTTCCTGATAAGATACCGCCGCCATCGCACGGAAAAGGTCGTGTGCGCTTGAAATGTCGCCTTTGCGGAACTTGATCAGCCCGGCGATCCAATAGGCCAGAACCGCATCGTCGCCATTCCGCGTGCTGGCGTCAGTCGCCATCTCTTCGGCAGCGTCGACATAGCCCTGATAATAAAGGCTCGCAGCAATCCATGAGCGCATGCGGTCATATTGACGCTCGGTGATCGTGCCGCTTTTGACATGTCCGTCGATTTCGCGCTTGGCGTCGAGCGCGCGCTCCTTGTTGGACAAATAGCGGACCCGGCCTTCGATCTGGCGCAAACGCGATGCGCTGGTGTTCCCGTAATCGGCCGTCATCTCCGGGCTGAATTCCTTGTCGGGCGTCGCACGCCACTTGCGCGGAATTGGCCGCACGGGCGAGGACTGGCCTTTTGGCTGCCGTTTGCGAGCGAGGGCGTAAATCTCGTCTGCATCCGGATGATCGGCGTAAAACGACATCCAGCGCTTCAATTCGCTAAAGCTGGACCGGTAGGCGGTGGGGTGCATATAGCGCTGGTGCTGAACGTATCCCATGAGGATGTCGTTTTCGAGCGCGGAGATTTTCTCATCTGCCGCCTGCCAGCGCCCGTCTTCTTGGAGTTCGAATATTTCCTTGTAGCGCGCAGCGTCTTCTTCGCTCAGTACGCGGAGTGTTGGCGTATCTGCAAGTGCGCTTTGCGCCGGCGCCGCTTCTTGCGCGAGTGCGCAGACGCCTTGGGCGGCAATTGCCAACAACACAACAAACCAGCGATACGCCGCCATAAACATTGTCCTTGTCGCCGCCCAACTCATTTTGGTTGCGCGGGAGCTTTGGCCGCCATGACGCCGCCAATCTTAAAAATGGGAAATGATCCCAACGCCCCGGAGTTTACACCTAAGATTATCGTAATGTCGGTTAATGCTCCTTTAACCGCTGCTCGAGGGATTGAAGGTCGGCCCAGGCGAGGCGCTTGCCGGCAGGCTGCCGCAGCAAGAAGGCGGGGTGGTAGGTCGGCAGGGCGGGCACACGCTGGCCGCCAGCGGTCTCGATCTCGCGCCAGACGCCGCGTGCGCGCATGATGCCGGTGACCCCGAGCATCGCCTGCAGAGGCGCGCCGCCGGCGATGAGAACGGCCTTGGGCGCAGTCAGTTCGATCAGCCGGTCCACAAACGGCCGACAGATCGCCGTTTCGAGCGCCGTCGGCGTCCGGTTGGCTGGCGGCCTCCAGAAAATAACGTTTGAAATCAATGCACTACTTTCCCGCGACCGGCCGATCGCAGCCAACATCCGGTCCAGCAACTGTCCAGCGCGGCCGACAAACGGCTTGCCAATCCGGTCTTCGTCGCGGCCGGGCGCTTCGCCGATCACAAGGAGATCGGCGCCCGGCACGCCGTCGGTGAAGACGGTATTCTTGGCGCCCGACTTCAAGGGGCAGCCCTCAAACGCCTGAACGGCCGCCGTCAGGGCCTCGAAGCTGTCGCAGGCGGCGGCTGCGGCTTCCGCCGCTTTGATCGCTTCATCCGTGGAAAGGGCAGGAGCTTCCGCGACGGATGTCGGGTCTTCGGCTGGCTTGGCTGTCCGGACCGCGTCGATGCGCGGCGCAGCGGCCGGATCATTGCGGGTCCAGCTTGAGAAATCGGATGCGGCAGAAGACACGGCCTCGTCCACGCCCATTTCAGCGTACCAGTGCAACAGCGCGCGGGCTGCATCCGTGTTTGTAAGCTCCGCCATGGAGGCATTCTAACAGGCGAGACCGTCTAAACAGAAGCGGCAAGCAGCAATTGCGCGCCGTAATAAAGCGGCAAACCCCACGCCCTGTTGAAAAATTCCGGGGCGATGAATTTGTCCTTCGCCACCGAAACGTCGGAAACGGCGAATCCGGCCGCGCCCGCAATTACAAGCAGGCTCGGCGCCTGCGCCCCTGGCGGAGAGGCGAGAAAGGCGCAGGCGACCATCACCGCAATGATCGCCGAATAAATGGCGACTGGCGCTTTGAAATCTCCCAGGTGCGGCCACAGCCAGCGCAAAGAAATGCCGGTGAAAACGGTCATGGCGGCGGCGCCCGCGAAGAAAACCTGCGTTGCCGCCGGTCCGCCACTGAGGAATGCGCCGATATAGGCGGCGTGGCCGGCCGCAAACGCCGCCATGCCAGCCAGAAAAGTTCGTTCGCCTTTTGGGATCAAAAAAACGTCGCCGGCCATGCAAAGCGCCAGCGCCGCCAGCACCCAAAGACCATAGCTGCTTTCCGGCGCGCCCGCCGCCAAAGCAGTAACAACAAAAGCCGCCGACGCCGCAGGTTTGGAGATCCACTTCAGCTTCACGTTCTGGCGGTGCTCCGCCCAAAGCAGGAGCGCGACGAACAGGCAGCAGGCCAAGATGGCGGCGAATTGCAGCATTTTTCCAAACTCCGGCGGGTTTCAGCTTCACCGTCCGGCGAAACAATGTTCTGCAACATGGCTTTTTCCGGTGATTTTTGCCAGAACCGGAGATGAAGCGAGGTGCAGTCAAGCAGCTCGATGACGAAAGAGACCGCCCAATGACGAATGAGACGCCTGATCGAGAAGCAATGGAATTCGATGTGGTGATTGTCGGCGCCGGCCCAGCCGGACTGTCGGCGGCGATCCGCCTCAAGCAATGCGCTGCGGAAGCGGGCGGCGATATCAATGTGGTGGTCGTCGAGAAAGGCTCGGAAGTCGGCGCGCATATTCTATCCGGCGCCGTGCTCGACCCTTCCGGTCTCGACAGGTTGTTGCCGGACTGGCGAAATATGGGCGCGCCGGTCGACACGCCGGTTATCTCGGAAAGTTTCAAGGTGCTGGGCGAGGGCGGATCGCTGTCGCTTCCTGTCTGGGGCATGCCCGGCATGGTCAAGAATCACGGCTGCTACATCGTTTCGATGGGCAATGTCTGTCGATGGCTCGCTGAGCAAGCCGAAGGAATGGGCGTTGAAATCTATCCCGGCATGGCGGCGTCGCAGGCGCTCTATCGCGAAGACGGATCCTTGCGCGGCGTCGTCGTTGGTGAAGTCGGCATCGGCAAGGGCGGTGAGAAGAAGGACAGCTACGAGCCAGGCATGGAGCTGGTGGGCAAGTATGTGCTTCTGGCGGAAGGCGTTCGCGGCTCCCTTTCAAAACAGGTGATCGCAAACTACGCGCTTGACGCTGACAGCGAGCCGCAGAAATACGGCATTGGTCTGAAAGAACTCTGGGAAATCGCGCCGGAAAAATCGCGGCCCGGTCATGTTCAGCATACATTCGGTTGGCCGCTCAAAGACGATACGGGCGGCGGTTCGTTCTGTTATCACTACAACGACAATACGATCGCGCTCGGTTTTGTGGTGCACCTCAATTACAAGAACCCCTATCTTTATCCGTATGGGGAGTTTCAGAAATTCAAGACGCACCCCGAAATCGCCGATCTGCTGGAGGGCGGCAAGCGCATTGCTTACGGATCGCGCGCCATTACCGAAGGCGGATACCAGTCCGTGCCAAAACTTGCCTTCCCTGGCGGTGCGCTGATTGGCTGTTCAGCGGGCTTCGTCAACGTCCCGCGCATCAAGGGCAATCATAATGCGATGCTGACGGGCATCATGGCGGCCGAAGCGGCATACGCTGCAGTCGCGGCCGGGCGTGAAGGCGATGTGCTGGACGTGTATGAGGCCGCGTATGACGAGTCGGAAGTCAAACGCGAACTGTTCCAGGCTCGCAACGCAAAGCCGCTATGGTCGGCATTCGGCACGCGTCTCGGCGCGATTGCGCTAGGCGGCGTCGAGCTCTGGATGAACTCGATCGTTCCAGGGTTGTCGTTCTTCGGCACCATGAAGCACGGCAAGACCGATGCAGCGGCGACGGAACCTGCGGAGAAACACAAGCCGATCGCCTATCCGCGCCCGGACGGCGCCACGACGTTTGATCGCCTCACCAATGTGGCGTTTTCCGCAACGAACCACGAAGAAGATCAGCCCGCGCATCTGAAACTTAAGGATGCGTCAATCCCCATCGGCGTTAATCTGCCGGTCTACGCGGAGCCTGCCCAGCGATATTGCCCGGCGGGCGTTTATGAGGTGGTGAGCGAAGAAGGCGGCGCCGATCCGAAGTTTCAAATCAATGCGCAGAACTGTGTTCACTGCAAGACTTGCGACATCAAGGATCCGTCACAAAATATTGTATGGACAACGCCTGAAGGCGGCGGCGGCCCGA
>CAZAOB010000032.1:4955-37586 GCA_964486635.1 uncultured Caulobacterales bacterium
GGCGTTGAGCCGTAAGAGTAAGGAACACCAGGTGACTGGCATCAATAAAGCGTTGGCCGCGACGGGTCTTGTATTTCTTTCCGCCGCTTGCACGACACAACAGAGCGGAAGCTCGGTCGTCGGCGATTATCTTTCCGGACGCATTGCCGCGCGCAGCAACAATGTCGCAGAGGCTGCTGATGCGTTCGAGGGTGTCGAGACGGGCGGCCCCAACACCGATGAAGTCTTGCGCGGCGCATTCTTTTTCAAAGTCGCGGCCGGCGACATTGACGGCGCCGCAGCGCTCGCGCCCAAAATCCTCGCAAATGAAGATGCAGAAGATGACGACCTCGCCCGGCTCGTGCAGGGTGCACAGGCGCTGAAGTCAAAGAACTATGCCGGCGCCCGTGCGGCTTTGGCGGCAAACGCTGAAGTCGAGTATTTTTCCGCAGCCATGGTCATTCTCGATGCGTGGGCGATCGCCGGTGAAGAGGGGCCGGAGGCGGCGCTCAAGGCGCTGGCGGCGAAAGATGGCGAAACCTTTCGGGGATTCCACCCGTTGCATCAGGCGTTCTTGTTTGAGAACGCCGGATTGATTGATGAGGCGCGGACTGCATATCAATTGTCGATGATGAGCTACGGCGGCGTCGTCGGTCGCGATGCCTACGGATCGTTTCTGCAGCGCGTCGGCGATGTTGATGAAGCGCGCTCTCACTATGAACTGCTAGCGCAATATCGCGGGCCCGACCGGCAAATCGCAGAGCAAGGGCTGGCCCGGCTCGATCGCGGCAAAATAGATACAACCTGGGCGTCGGTGACCCCTCAGAAGGGCGCTGCTGTGGCGCTTTTCACGTTCGGTTCGGCTGTATTGCAGCAAACGACGGAACAACGTGAGGCGGCCGAAAAAGCAGGCTTCCGAGTCGGCGACGCCAATTACGACATGCCCCTCGCATTCGTTCAGATCGCGATCTATTTGGCGCCCGATTTCGACTACGCGCAGCGCTTGGCCGGGTCGATACTGAACGCCTATGGCGACAACAGCAGGGCCATCGCCGTCCTTCGCCGCATTTCAAAAAGTTCCGCCTTCTATGAGCAGGCGCAGATCGAAGTCGCCGGCGGTCTGGCGGCCCAGGGAAAAATCTCGGAAGCGAAGAAGATCCTGCGTTCGCTCGCCGACGCTGGCGGGTCCGCGGAGGTGTTGTTCAATTACGCCAATTTTCTCGCCAGTGAAAAAGATCATCGCGCAGCAGTGCGTGAATACGACAGGCTGATCGCTTCACTACCCGAAGAACCGGCTGAAGATTCCTGGCGTTTTTTCCTCGGAAGAGCGGTGTCGCTGCTGGCGCTGGATGACTGGCCGAAGGCCGAAAAAGATTTGGAGCGGGCCGTCGAGATCGCACCGAAAGAGCCGGTTGCGCTGAACTATCTCGGATATTCATGGGCGGAACGCGGCGTCAATCTCGAGCGCGCATTCGCTCTGATCGAACAAGCGGTGGCGATTGAGCCCAATTCCGGCGCGTATATCGACAGCCTTGGCTGGGCGCATTATCAGCGCGGCGAATACGAGATCGCTGTGGGACATCTTGAGCACGCAGCATCGCTTGAGCCTGCAGACCCGACAGTGACCGACCATCTCGGCGATGTTTATTGGCGCCTCGGCCGCAAAGTCGAGGCGAAGTACGAATGGCGCCGCGTGCTCGATCTCGAGCCCGGCGACACGCTGCGAGAGCAGGTGGAGAAAAAGCTCATGGAAGGTTTGCCGGAAGAGGGCGCATGATCTCTCTCGACGCGCCTGCCAAAATCAATCTCTACCTGCATGTCGGCCCGGTTCGCGCAGACGGCTTCCATGACCTCGCCAGCCTGTTCGTCTTTGCCGGGAAAGGCGATGTCATCCATGCGACGCCCGCTGATCGGCTGACGCTGGATGTCGCCGGACCATTTGCGGATTCGTTAGCCGGTCTGGCGCCGGAAAAAAACCTTGTTTTTCGTGCTGCGAAAAGCCTGGCGGATCACTGCAACGTCAAGAGCGGCGCGGCGATCACGCTCGAAAAGAATCTGCCGATTGCATCGGGTGTTGGCGGCGGGTCTGCGGATGCGGCTGCGGCTCTGCTCGCGCTCATCAAGCTGTGGAACGTCGATATCAGCCAGAACGCGCTGTCGTCGTTGGCGTTTGCTCTCGGCGCCGACGTTCCTGCTTGTCTTGAGCGCGCGCCGGTCAATGTGTCCGGCGCCGGTGAAGTATTGCGACCCGGGCCGGCCTTGCCGCCATTGTGGATTTGTCTCGCAAACCCTCGCGTTGAAATGCCGACGGGACCGATATTCCGTGCTTTTGACGCGACGTATGCGCGGCCGGAGCCGCCGCGTCCAGCGACGATGATTGGGGTAAACTACGCATCACTGCAGAAAATGTTTCTTGCTTCGCGAAACGATCTGGAACCTTTCGCTGTCGAAAGGGCGCCGGTGATTGGTGAGGTTGTTGCATTTCTGGCTGCCTGTCCCGGCGCGCTTGCAGCGCGCATGTCAGGATCGGGCGCGACGTGTTTTGCGCTCTTTGCGTCGGAGGCGGCGGCAAATCGTGCGGCGGCGCGAGCGTCTGCATGCGGATGGTGGAGCATGGCCTCGCCGCTTCATGTGAGATAGTGTCGGCGAACATAGCCAACCAGCTTGACGATGATCCTGATCGAACCTTTCATTTTTGCGAGCGCGGGCGCCCTGACGCTCGCTGTTTCGTATGGCGCCAGCATGTTCGCTGCGAGTTCGCGCGCCATGATGGACCAGCCCAATGAACGTTCGAGTCATTCAAGCGCCACGCCGCGCATCGGCGGCGCCGCCATCTTCGCCGGCTGGCTCGCCGGCGCATTTGTAATTTCTGTGTTCGTTGGCGATACGGAAGTAGCGGGTAAATTTGCGCGTCTCGCGCTATGTGGTTTGCTTGCGTTCGGCCTGGGCTTTGCAGATGACAAATTCACGTTGCCGCCAACCTGGAAGCTTGTCGGTCAGATTTTCATCGGCGCGCTGTTCACGGTCATTTTCGCCCCGTTTCAGATGCTTCCCTTGCCGTTCTTCGGCAATGTGAGCATTGCTGCGGTCTGGAGTATCCCCATCACAACGCTGTGGATCGTAGCGTTCATGAACGCATTCAATTTCATGGATGGCGCCAACGGACTCGCGGCGGGCGCGGCGGCGGCGGGTTTGGCATGGTTCAGCGTGGCGGCAAGCTTCGCCGGCGCATCCGAACTCGCAGCGGCGGCGTTGTTGCTTGCATTCGCTTGCATGGCCTTCCTACCCGACAATTTGTTGCGCGGGCGAATTTTCATGGGCGACAATGGCAGCATGATGCTGGGCTTTTACATCGCCGCCTTTACTGTGTTGGGAACGAACTGGACGGGAGGAAATCTGAGCGCGCTGGTGGCGCCGGTGATATTTTTGCCGTTTCTGTTCGATGTAGCGCTCACATTGTGTTCGCGCGTGGTAAGAAAACAAAACGTCTTCGAAGCGCATCGTGAGCACTTGTATCAGCTGATGATGCGGCTCGGCGCTTCGCATGCGCGCATCGCTGCTTTGTATGTCGGCCTTGTCAGCATATCTGCGGCGGCCGCTTTTGCGATGCTGACAATGACGTCATCGCTGCAATGGCTGGCGCCAGTAGTTCTGATGGTGTTGTTCGGCGTCTGCGCTGCAAAGATATATCGGAGAGCGCAGGCATCGGGCCTGCTTGCCTACGGTCATGCAAGGGACGGCGTGAGCAGTTCACCGGAACAGAATATCTGAATTCAGACGCCTCGGGCAGTCGAGGTGTGGACCAGATCAGCAAGCGCTTCCGCAAAATCATTCTTGGGCGCGAGCGCCAAGGCGTCGAGCGCCTTTTTGGTGTAATCGCGGGCGCAGTCGACCGTGTCTTCGATCACGCCGTCGCGATCCATGAGTGCGCGGGCGCGTTCAAAATCACCGGCTTCCTGACGGCCTTCGGAAATAACCCGGCGCCAGAAGGGCTTTTCCTCGTCTCTCGCGCGCGCTACCGCGAACACGACCGGCGCCGTCATCTTACCCTCGCGGAAGTCATCGCCGACGCTTTTGCCCAGGGAGAGTTCAAATCCGGAATAGTCGAGAGCATCGTCGATAAGCTGGTAGGCGATGCCGAAATAGCTGCCGAATTCGCGCAAAGCCTTGTGCTCCGCAGGCGAACGATTGGCGATCAGCGCGCCCACTTCCGTTGCTGCTGCGAACAGGGCGGCAGTCTTCGCTTCCACGACATTGAGATAAGTCTCAAAAGTTGCGGCGATGTTTTTTTGGGTCGTGAGCTGCAAGACTTCGCCTTGGGCGATGACGCCGGATGCGTGAGACAGCGACTTCAGAACAGCGAAGTTTTTCGCCTCCACCATCAGTTCAAACGCGCGTGAAAATATGAAATCGCCGACGAGTACGCTTTCTTTGTTGCCCCAGATAATGTTGGCGGTGGACGCGCCTCTACGCAGCGCTGATCCGTCGACCACATCATCATGAAGAAGCGTCGCGCCGTGAATGAGTTCGACCGCAGCGGCGAGCTTGATGTGATCGTCCCCGCGATAATCGAAAAGTCCGGCCGATGCGAGTGTCAGCATCGGACGCAGCCGCTTTCCGCCGGCGCTGATAAGGTGCCCCGCGAGCTCCGGAATCATCGAGACGGGCGAATCCAGACGGCGAAGGATCTCCTGATTGACGGCTTCGAGATCAGATTGCGTCAGTGCGCGCAGGCGATCCACGGCCGTCAAAAACTCGGGAGCTTTTCTCGCGGCGATCGTGTCGTTCGCTGTCGCAGCCAGTCCCACAGTGAAGCCTTTCCACTTTGCCCATTCGCGGCTTTAGCACGCCCGGCAGATTGGTCGCTGGCGGCAGGCGGGTCAAGGAGAGGAGCAGATATCGGTCAGCGGCGAATCAGCGCTGCCGCGCCCGTCGGCAATGGGTTAGGGGAAGCGAACAGCGCGGGGCATCATTGAAATGGCTTGGGTATTCGCCTAATTGCAGAAAATGCAAAAACTGATCGCCAGCCTGAAGAAGTTTACGCGCGCTTTGCCGTTTTTAAGCGCCGCGCAACCTCTCGTGACCGTGATAGAGCTCTACGGCGTTATCGGAGAAGCGGGCGCCGGGCGCAAAGGGCTGACGCTCAAGAAACTCGAAAAATCCATTGAGGCCGCGTTCAAACCGGGCGCGCTCGCAGCGGTTGCGCTGGCAATTAATTCTCCTGGCGGCTCGCCGGTTCAATCTCGATTGCTGCTGAATGCAATCAGGCGGGCGGCGAAGGAAAAAGATGTGCCGGTGATCGCATTCATTGAAGACGTTGGCGCGTCCGGCGGCTACATCCTTGCGATCGCGGGAGACGAAATTTTCGCCGACGAAAGCTCCATTGTCGGATCAATCGGCGTGATCTCCGGCGGCTTTGGTTTCGATCAGGCCATTGAGAAAATCGGCGTGCAGCGCCGCGTCTACACAGCGGGCGAAAACAAATCGACGCTCGATCCATTCCGCCCGGAAGACCCTGAAGATGTGGCGCGTCTTGAATCGATGCTGGCCGAGTTGCACACGCAGTTTATTGACCTGGTCAAGGATCGTCGCGGCGCCAAGCTGGGCGGCAATCCGGAGCTGTTTTCAGGGCGGTTTTGGACCGGCGCGGTCGCCGCCGAGATGGGATTGGTCGATGGAACCGCTCAACTCGGCGAATTGCTGCGCGACCGCTACGGAAATGATGTTAAGATCAAGCGGATTTCGCTCGAGGGCGGATCGTTGCTCAAGAAGCTGCTTTCCGGCGGTGAAGCCTTAACGTCATCGCCGCTCGTGGATGCTGATGAGTTGCTGGCGGCCGGCGAGCGAAGGGCGCTGTGGGCGCGTTTCGGAATGTAGCGTTCCGGGACTGGAGGAGAAGCGAGAATGAGTGCCGTCACTACATTAGCTGTCACTGTCGCCGCGGCAGCCGGCGCTGTCGCTCTTTACAGGTTTGCGGAGCGGCGAACGCGTTCAATTCGTCGAGCGCTTGATGAAGTGCGCGGCGCGCACCCGGCGAACGCTTCGGGCGCCATTCTCGACTACGAACAAGACCCTGAAAGCGGCACGTACCGGCCCAAAGCGGGTTTACATCAATAGAGCGACTATCCAGCGGCAATCAGCGTGACGGCAATGCGGCGCGTATGCGGTGTCGCTCGATGCTCCAGCAGATAGATGTCTTGCCAAGCGCCTAGCAACAACATTCCGTTTTCAAAAGGAATTGAAACCGACGTCGCTGTAACGGCCGATTTGAGATGAGCGGGCATGTCATCGGGGCCTTCCGCGCTGTGCCGATATGGGTGTGCAGCCGGCGCAAGTCGGTCGAACCAATCAATCAAGTCTCGCAAAACATCCGGATCTGCATTTTCCTGAATCAAAAGCGACGCTGACGTGTGCTGAATAAACAAATGCGCCAGGCCGGACCGGACTTTCGATGCGGCGACGATATCCTTGACTTTGTCGGTGATGGCGGTTGCAGAGCGGCCCCGTGATTCAATCGAAATATAATTCGCCATGCGAAACCTCTTGAAACGTATCGCCGCGCGGGAGGCGATATTTGCTTTGCGGCCAACGGCGCGACAGGCCATACTTGACCTGTTTGCAATCCGCCGTAACCGACAGAATTCGATTTGCCAGCGCCACAAACATCTAATATCGCCTTTATCGATCTGGAAGCGTCAGGCCTCTCGGCGCGCTCATGGCCGATCGAGGTGGGCTGGTGTTTTGCGAAGGGCGATCCGACCGCGTTGCTGATCAAGCCGTCGCCCGATTGGTCGATTGACGAGTGGAGCCGCGATGCGGAGGCTCTGCATGGCGTGACTCACAAGAAGATTACATCAAAGGGCGCCGATCCGAAGTTTGTTTGTGAAACCTTGAACTCGGCTCTGGCTGGAATCGACGTTTATTCCGATGCGCCTGACTGGGACGGGTTCTGGCTTTATCGCCTGTTTCAGTCCGCGAAGATTCGGCAAAAATTCAAGTTGAGCGATTTGAATCTCCTGTTCCGTTCCATGCAGCCCGACAAACTCAGCGCCGTTCTGATTGAGGCGGAAAGACTGGCGCCGCGCAAACACCGCGCCGCCGCTGACGCCGTTCATATGCGGACAATTTTCGAGCTCGCCTTCAAAAAATGATTCTCGAGAAATCTGATATTCAGCCCGTCCGCTTATTAACCGAACTGCCGGATGGCCCCGTCACCGGCTGGCGCTGGAACAATCCGGAAAAGCCGCCATTGCTCTTTCTCCACGCGACGGGATTTTGTGCTTCAGCGTACCGCCAGATGTTGGAATGCGTGGCGACCCAGTTCGAAATTTTCGCATTGGACTTGCGCGGTCACGGCCGCAATGGCTTGCCGGCGAACCCGGAAAGTCTGCGGTCCTGGAAGCCGTATGTGGATGATGTCCGCACGTTCCTCGACCTTCAGGCGCGCAGCGGCTGGACCTTGTCCGGTCACTCCCTGGGCGCGGCGACGGCGCTGATGGCTGCGGTGGGCCGCGAAGACGTCTCGGCGCTCAAGCTGATCGAGCCGGTTGCAATGCCGGCATGGATTTCGCGCATGGCGAAGACGCCCGCTTGGCCCTATTTCTCCCGCAGAATGACGTTGGTGAAGCTGGCGAGCCGGAGGCGCGACCGGTGGCCCGACCGTGAGAGCGTTCACGCTTCATATTCGCGAAAGGCCCTCTTCCAGAGTTGGGCGCCCGGCGCGCTCGACGACTATCTGCTTGACGCGCTCAGTGACGGGCCGCCCGATGCCGACGGCTCTGTTTCGCTGGCTTGCCGCCCCGAATGGGAGGCGGCGACATTCGCGGCGCAAGGCAACGATTTCTGGGCCGCTGCCCGATCCGTCACGGCGCCGATCGAGCTCTTGGCGGCGAACCATCGCTCGTCGACACTGCCGGAGTTTGGCCGCCGCCGCTTCCGGAGACTGGGCGCGAAGGTCACGGTCAAAGCGGGCGTCAGCCATTTGGCGCCAATGGAGAAACCGGCGGAAATGGCCGCCTTCCTGGCCGGAAAAACGGGTCAATAGGCGACACCTCGAGATAAAAGAGGCACCGTTCGGAAAGGAGGGTTGGAGCTACGCGGCGATTTTGCTAAGCGTGCGCCCCGAACGGCCCGGAAGGGGCCCTCCCGCGCCCCGCGCGAGGAGAATTAGATGTGTCCAAGGAAGGGTTTACAATGAGCGAAGCGGAAGCAGCTCCTACAGTCACCGGCAGAATGTTCCTGTATGAACAGCCGGAACTATTGATGAAAGAAAATCACGGCGATTTGGGGCTTCAGGCGCCGTCGCAGCCTTTCGCCTTCGCCGCCAAAGCGCGAGCGGTTCCGATCACGCTGTCCGAAGTGCCGACCGCGATGAAAGATTATCCGCTGATCTTCATGACGAAAGAGCAGCCGCAACTGCTCGCCATCATGGGACTTTATGACGACGTCAACCTGTTCGTGGATGAAAGCGGGAACTGGGTCGACCAACGGTACATTCCTGGTTACCTGCGCCGCTATCCATTCGGCATCGCCTCCGAGAGCGATGGACAGCGTATGGCGATCGTTATCGACCGCGCCTATGAAGGGCTCGTTGCAAATGGTGAACGCCCGCTGTTCAATAATGGTGAGATGACTCAGCAGACAAAGGACGCTGTCGAGTTCGTTAAGGGGTATGAACGTGATCGTGTGGTCACTGATCAGTTCGCTGCGAAGCTGAATGAGTACGAACTTATCCAATCGCAATCCGCCCATTACACGCCGACCGGCGCGACGGAGCCTGTAACCTTTGCCCAGTATTTTGGCATCGACGAAGACCGGCTGAAAGCTTTGACTGATGAGCAGATTTTGGATCTGCAACGGACAGGCTTGTTGCCGCTGATTTATGCGCTGCTCATGTCCATGGGTAACTGGCGCGTGCTGTTGAACCGGCGCGCCAAGCGGTTTGATCTGAAGGAACAGGATGTGTTCCGGCCGCTGGTCAGCCAGTAAACATACGAAACTCGATGAAACCGGGCCCCCATTGAGCGGGCCCGGTTTTTTTGCGCCTCAAATTTCGGCGATCAGCGCCAAATGCGGTCAAAATCTATTGGCGCGCCGGGTGCCGGCCGTTACGAACGTTCCCATGATGGTCGCCCGTTTTTTCATTGCAGTTCTTGTATTCGCTGGTGCTGCTTTCGGCGCGCGCGCGCAAAGCGTCGTCGAGAATGAGTACACGACGACTGAAATCATCGCCGAGAAAGAAGGCTTCACGCCCGGCGAAACCTTGTGGTTCGCGGTTCGGCAGGAATTGCGTCCCGGATGGCATGTGTTCTGGACCAATCCGGGCGACGCGGGCATGCCGTTGCGTCTGGAGTGGACGCTGCCGCCCGGGTTTACGGTTGGCGCCGTTTTGCATCCGGCGCCGCAATACATTCCTGTCGGCCCGCTGGCGAGCTACGCCCATGAAGGCGCGCCTGTGTTTCTGGTCTCTGTGGCGGCGCCGCTGTCCGCGAAAATTGGCGACGACATCAGCGTGACAATTCACGCAACCTGGCAAGCTTGCGAAGAAATCTGCGTGCCCGAGGAAGGAGACTTTTCCTTTTCCCTTCCGGTGACAGCGTCGTCGGCGCCAAACACAGCCTATGCGGACATATTCGCCGAGGCGCGCCGCGGTCTTCCCGCTGACTTTCGAGGCAATGCGACATTCTCGGTTGATCGCGGAATGTACGTTTTGGAAATGACAGCGCCGAATGATTTCAGCAGTGAGAAGGCGTTTTTCTTCGCCGGACCGGAAGGGCTGGTCGATGCGCCGGGCGTACAGGAAATGACGATATCCGATGGCGAATTGCGGATTGCGATGAAGCCCGGGTGGGTAGACTCGTATGATGCATCCAAGATCGATGGCGTACTGACCTATGCTGGAGTGAATGGCGAGCGTCATGCAGTCGCGATCACCGCTGATGTCGCAGGGCCTATCACGAAACCCGTTGCGTCGCCCGTTGTGAAGACCAACGCGCCGGGATTGCCTCTGCTATTGCTCTTCGCATTTGCGGGCGGCGTTATCTTGAACGTGATGCCGTGCGTTTTCCCAATCGTTTTTATCAAAGCCGCCTCGTTCATGCAGAGTGCGCAAACCAATGCGGCGTTGGTCCGGCGGGACGGCCTGTTTTATTCGGCGGGGGTCTTGTTCACGTTCTTGCTGATGGGCGGCGCTTTGTTGGCGCTTCGCGCTGGCGGCGAACAGTTCGGCTGGGGCTTTCATTTGCAGTCGCCGGCGGTGGTGGCGTTGTCCGCCTATGTGTTGCTGCTGGTTGGGCTCAATCTTTCAGGCGTGTTTTCAGTGGGAGAGTCCGTAGTCGGTGCGGGCGAGTCCCTTGTTTCAAAGTCCGGCGCTGCAGGCGCTTTCTTTACCGGCGCTCTGGCTGTCGTGGTGGCGGCGCCCTGTATCGGGCCGCTCCTGAGTGCGCCCATGGGCGCGGCGCTATTGCTGCCGCCGCTTGCGGGACTCGCGATTTTCGCAATGCTCGGTCTCGGGCTCGCCGCGCCCTATCTTGCTTTGTCTTTCGCGCCGAAGCTTGGAGAGCTGTTGCCAAAGCCCGGCGCGTGGATGGCGACATTCAAACAGGCGATTGCATTTCCGGTGTTCGCAGCCGCAGCCTATTTCGTATGGGTGCTTGCGCAGCAAACGGGCGGCGCGGCGCTCGGCGCCGTGCTTGCGGGTGCTGTGCTGCTCGCATTTTCCGCCTGGGCGTTCGAGCTGAGCAAGGGCGAAGGCAAACGCGCGCTCATCTTGCGCGCCGTGGCCGCCGTGGCGGCGGTGCTGGCGCTTGCGCCGCTCATGCGCATTGAAGCGCGTCCGCCGGTTCCCGCCGAGCAGGCTGAGCGTTATGGCGCGTTCGACGCCGTCGCCTACAGTCAGAAGGCGCTCGCCGAATATCTCGACAGCGGGACGCCAGTCTTCATTGATTTCACCGCCGCATGGTGTGTCACTTGCCAGTTCGACAAGATGACGGTGCTCTCCGACAAATCGCTGGCGGATGCATTTGAGGATGCGGGCGCGGTTTTCATGGTCGCAGACTGGACCGTGCGGGATCCGGAGATCACCGAAGCGCTGACCGGCTTCGGCGCCAGCGGCGTGCCGCTCTATGTCTACTATTCTGGATCGGGCGAGCCTGAAGTCCTGCCCTTGCCATTAACCAAGAAATCGGTGCTGAACGTGATTTCAGGAGCCCGAGGCTAAGCGGGCAGCGGCCTCATGCGTCGCCTGCGCTTCGTCGGCGCGGTGCTCCCATTCCATGGCTTTGGCGCCGAGAATCGCCGTTACCGCGCAGATTGCGACGAGGCTGGTGAGCGCGCGTTTTGCGAGCGGGGGAAAGGCGGGGCGTGAACTCTGCATGCGGTCCGTTTACCGGCTTTTCCTTAAAACGCGTTGAGGAAGACGGATAAAATCCGTATCAGTTTCGAGAGATGGTGACGCGCCCTACAAGGATCCGAGCATGACCGACATCACGCAATCGCCGCCATGGCGGGCGCTCGAACAGGATGCGGCGGACCTTGACGGCGTTTCCATCGGCGCGCTGTTCGACCGCGATCCGGCGCGCGTGGGCCGCTATTCGGTTGAGGCGGCCGGTCTGTTTCTCGATTTTTCCAAAACCAAGCTGACCGAGGATGTCGCCGATCACCTGATCGAACTTGCGATGGCGGCGGGTATTGAGGGCGCACGCACGGCGATGCTTGGCGGCGAAGCGATCAATGCCACTGAACGCCGCGCCGTCCTGCATCCGGCGCTCAGGGATTTTTCTCAGCGCGACTATTTCGTTGATGGCGAAAACGTCTCGCAGAAAGTGCGCGCGGAACTTGCCAAGATGAAAGCGTTCTGCAGTGAAATTCATCGCGGCGAGCGCAAGGGCTTTACCGGAAAACCGCTGACAACCATCGTTAATATTGGCATAGGCGGATCGGATCTCGGCCCGCTCATGGCGGTGGAGGCGCTGCGGCCATACTGGCTCGACGGACGGCGGGCGTATTTCGTTTCCAATGTCGACGGCCAGCATCTCGCCGATGTGCTGGGCGAGGTCGATCCGGAAACGACGCTGTTCATCGTCGCGTCGAAAACCTTCACCACCCAGGAAACCATGACCAACGCCGAGAGCGCGAAGGCGTGGTTTCTTCAAAATGGCGGCGGCGAAAGAGACATCGCCAGCCATTTCATTGCGCTCTCCACCAATGAAGCGGCGGTGAAAGCGTTCGGCATCGCGCCGGCGAACATGTTCCAGTTCTGGGACTGGGTCGGCGGGCGCTATTCGTTGTGGTCTGCAATCGGATTGTCGATTGCGCTGCAGGTCGGGTTTGAAAACTTCGAGAACCTGCTGCGCGGTGCTCACGCCATGGATGAACATTTCCGTTCTGCGCCGCTGCGCCAGAACATGCCGGTGATGCTGGCGCTTGTGGGCGTGTGGAATCGCAACTTCATGGGCGCGGCTTCCCACGCGGTTCTGCCCTATGACCAGCATTTGCATCGTCTGCCCGCCTATCTCCAGCAGGCGGATATGGAATCGAACGGCAAACGCGTGGGCAAGGACGGCGCATCGGTTTCCTGCGCCACCGGCCCGGTGATTTTCGGCGAGCCGGGCACTAACGGCCAGCATGCGTTTTACCAATTGCTGCATCAGGGAACGGATCTGGTCTCCGCCGATTTCATCGCCCCGGCGATCAGCCAGCACGAGACCGGCGATCATCACCTGAAGCTGCTGTCGAATTTTCTCGCCCAGACCGAAGCGCTAATGCGCGGCAAAAGCGAAAAGGAAGTGCGCGCGGAATTGAAAGCGTCGAACATGACGCAAGCGGAGATCGACCGGCTTGCGCCGCACAAGACCTTTCCCGGCGACCGGCCGACCAATTCGATCCTGATGGAAAAGCTGACGCCGCAGACCTTGGGCGCATTGATCGCGCTCTATGAACACAAGATTTTCTGTCAGGGCGTCATCTGGGGCGTCAATTCATTCGACCAGTGGGGCGTTGAGCTCGGCAAGGTGCTGGCGAAGTCGATCCTGCCGGAACTGGCGTCGGCGGGTGAACAAAGGCCAGCGGTGACCACCCATGATTCCTCGACCAACAGCCTGATTGACCGCATCAACCAGATTCGCGGCACCCTGAATGGGAAAGGATTTGAGTGAGCATGCTGAAGAAACTCTGCGTGATATTGGTTGCGCTCGCGGGATGGAACGCTGCGAACGCGCAGGAAGCGGCGACCCACGCAAAAATCCAGACCTCCATGGGCGACATCACCGTCGAGCTTTATCCGGACACGGCGCCGGCGACGGTCGCGAATTTTCTGCGCTATGCGACCGAAGGTCATTATGACCGCACGCTGATGCATCGTGTGGTGAACGGCTATGTGATTCAGGGCGGCGGCTTTTCGCGGATTTTCACCGAGCGCACGCTTTACGACCCGATCCCTTATGAGGGCGACAAGGGGCTGAAAAATCTGCGCGGAACCGTCGCCATGGCGCGCGGCGACAAACCGGACAGCGCGCAGTCGCAATGGTTCATCAATCTGCGCGATAATGACGAACTCGATCATCGCGTCACGCAGCACGGGCCGATCTATGGCTATGCGGTGTTCGGAAAAGTCGTTGACGGCATGGACGTCGCCGCCGCTATCGGCGCGGTGGAGACCGGCCCCGGCGGACCATTCGAGGCGGAGGTGCCGGTGGAGCCGATTTTTATTCTGCGCATCGACCCGATTGAGTGGCCTGAAGCGGAGTAGGGTAGGTTTGAGGTTTTTCGTTCACTGCAAGGTATAGTCCCCGCTCATTCCCGCGAAGGCGGGAATCCAGAAACATGAAACCGCTTTATAGAGGATGGATCCCCGCCTTCGCGGGGATGAGCGGAAGAAAACTGGACGATTCGAAATATAAGTTGCGCTAGTTGGCCGCTTTCATCGCAGCCAGTTTTTCTTTCTCAACCGTAAATCGCTCGGTGATCGTCACGGTTTCGCCCGCCGCTACGGACGCCGCTTCTTCCTCGCTCATCTGGCGGTCAAAAATGATGCGCTCGCCCGGCGCCATCGAATCGACAATCTCGCCTTTGATGCTGATCTCAAGGACGGCGCGAAACGACGGAATGAACTCCGCATCATCGCTTGAGCGCGTCAGGACGAAGCTCACTTCGTTTTCGCCTTCATGAACGAATTTGTTGAGCGGCATCGATGTCACCAACGCGCCGCCTTCGCCCCCAGACAAAAACTCATTGGGCTTGCCGTTCACCGAGCCTTCGACTTTCACCCCTTCGCCGGAGGCGGTCATGGTCAGGAACATGTCGGCGGGCACCGGGCCACCGCAGCCGAACAAGGCGAGAAACGCCGCCGCCCATCCAAATCTCAGAATATTCATGGTCAATCTCCCTGTTGCTCGGAGTATGCCCGCGCCAGCGCAGTGGCTCAACCAAACCGGGCGCAGCGGCCCGCATTGCCCCTCGTGACGGGTTGGGCTATCCCGCGCGGATGGCGAAAAAAGAAAAGACATTACGGCCCAAGGCGCGCATTCCGCGCGGCTTTCGCGACCGTCTCGGCGCGGAGATCGCCGCCGAGCGCGACATGCTTGCGCGCATCAGTGCGGTTTACGAGGCGTGGGGCTTCGATCCGCTGGAGACGCCGGCGTTTGAATATACCGATGCGCTCGGCAAGTTCCTGCCCGATGTGGACCGGCCGAACCAGGGCGTCTTTTCGCTCCAGGACGACGACGAACAATGGATGAGCCTGCGCTATGATTTGACGGCGCCGCTGGCCAGATTCGTCGCGGAGAATTACGACGCGCTCCCGAAGCCTTTTCGCCGCTACCAGATGGGCCCGGTTTGGCGCAATGAAAAACCCGGCCCGGGTCGCTTCCGCCAGTTCACCCAGTGCGACGTCGATACGGTCGGCGCGCCGGCGCCATACGCAGATGCGGAAATCTGCGCGCTCTTCGCCGAGGTGATCGAAGCGGCGGGCATTGCGCGCGATGATTTTTTCATTCGCATCTCCAACCGCAAGATTGTCGACGGGTTGTTTGAAAAGATCGGCCTTGAAGGCGACGCAAATACCGAAACCCGCCTCACCGTCATGCGGTCGATGGATAAGTTCGACAAGTTCGGCGCCGAGGGCGTTGCGCTCTTGCTTGGCGAAGGCCGCAAGGACGAAAGCGGCGACTTCACCGACGGCGCGAAGCTGGACGCGAAGAAAATCGAGACTGTGCTGGCGTTCCTGACCTCGGGCCCCGAAAATTCGAATGACGACCCGCTCGATGTGATTTCAAAAATTCTTGGCGACACCAAAAGCGGCGCCGAAGGCGTTGCGGAACTCAACGGCATCAAAGCGTCGATCCCGGATTTCGCCTCGCGGCCGATCCTTTTTGACTGCTCGGTCATTCGCGGCCTCGACTATTACACCGGCCCGGTGTTTGAGGCGGAATTCAAGTCGGGTCTCACCGATGCGAAAGGCCGTCCGGTGCAGATGGGTTCGATCGGCGGCGGCGGCCGCTATGATGGCCTCGTCAAGCGTTTCAAAGGCGTAGAGGTTCCCGCCGTCGGCGTATCCGTGGGCGTGTCGCGCCTGCTCGCTGCGCTGGAGCTGAAAAAAGGCGAGGCGGATGCGGCGCGCGGACCGGTCGTCGTGCTGGCGCTCGAAAAAGATCAGATGGCGGATTATCAGGCGATGGCCGCCGAATTGCGCGCGGCCGGCGTCAGGGCGGAAGTTTATCTCGGCGGTTCCAATTTCGCCAAGCAACTGAAATACGCTGACCGGCGGTCAGCGCCCGTCGCCATCATTCAGGGCTCCGACGAGCGCGAAAAGGACGAGCTTCAGATTAAGGACCTCATCCTCGGCGCCGAACTTTCCAAACAAATCGAGGACAACGCCGAATGGCGTGAGGCGCAGCCGGCGCAGTTCACCGTCAAGCGCGGCGAGCTTGTCGAAGCGGTGAAAAAAGTGCTGGCGCGGCGGTGATCAGCAAACCCCGCGCTCAACTGCGATCGGCGCGCAGGGCGTCATGGAGCGCGCCAGCATACGCCAGCCGTCTGCGGTCCGCACATAAGTCGTCATGAATTTCATCGGCGGCAAGTCGCCGAGCGGCTGCATGGTTCCGTCAATATCCATCTTGCCGATCAGCACGGCGGTGTCGCCGTGAAAAATCACTTGCTCCTGCGAAAACTCAACGCCGTTGACGTTGAGACTGCTGACGCCGGCGACCGCTTGCGACAGATTCTCGACGCGCCCGCCCGGCGCAACAACGAGAAAATTTTCCAGCGCGACCTGCTGCAGCGGACCCGGATCGCTTTGAAGCAGCAGGGCTTCCTGCTGGCCGCGATGAAGTTGCTTGATCGCTTCGGCGTCGCGTTCTTCGCTCGCTGCGCCCTGGTCAGTGGAACCCGGCTCCGGCGCGCAGGCGCCGGTTGCAAGCGCAAAGACTGCCGTGGCGATGAAGGCGACTCGTTTCGTCATTCGTCTCTCCCTTAAAGATCGATTTGCGCAATTGTGCCGCAAAGCGCGTGCGAAAATCTACCCGAACACCACCAGCACGCCTGAGATCGTCAGCACGGACAGGATCGTCGTGACGCAGACCGCCGCTGCGGTTTCGCTGGTGTAGACCTTATACTGGCTCGCCATGATGAAGGCGGCGACGGCGGAGGGCACGAACAGGAACAGCGCCAGCGCGCCGCGATAGGCACGGTCTTCCAGCCCGAGCAGCATGGCGATGCCGAGAGCAATTGCCGGCAGGACTGCAAGCTTGAAGAAAGCGATCATGCCAGTGCGGCCCGCCACGCTTTTGAGTGCGGGAAATTTGTGCGTTGCGAGGAAAACGCCAAGCGAGAATAATGCCGCCGGTCCCGCCGCACGACCCAGCAGATCGAAAAAGGTTTTTGCCGGTCCGGAAAACGACAATCCGAGTGCGGAATAAATAAAGCCGGCGATCATGCCGATGATGATCGGGTTTTTCAGCGGCCCGGCGAAGAAACCCGCTGCTCTGGCGATAAAGGCGCCGCCATTGCTGCGCGGGGCGATCAGCGCTGAGCCGAGCGCGATGATAATCGTGCCTTCGATCAGCATCAGCGATACGAAGGGCCGCGCCCAGCCCTCGATCGTCAGCGCAATGGGCAGACCGAGAAACACCGCATTGCCAAACACGGATGCGAGCGCATGAGCGCCGGCCTCCTGTTTCGTCAGTGGGAAGAGCGCTTGCGACAGAAAATAGCTGCCGAACAAAACCGCGATCGCGCCGGCGCCATAGGACAGCGCGATAATCAGATCGTTTTCGCCGGGCGGCGTTGCGCCGGCCGTAAGGCCGAACAATGAGGCGGGCATGGCAAACCGAAACACGAACTTGTTGAGCGCGGCGCTGTCTGCGGCGCTCATCCATTCGAGTCGTCCGGCGGCGAGGCCGGCGGCGATGATGGCGAAGACGGGAAAGGCGACAGCCAGAACAGAGCTCATGGCGACTGCCTGTCACAAGCATCGCGCGGATCGTCAAGCCGAAGAGTGTGGGGGAATGTTTGCCGGGCGGAGTGGTGGCCAAATCTCCCGGGGGCTGGGGGCGATGGTTAAAACCGGAAACTCCGGCCGTGCCGCCCGCCCGGCAAGGCCACCATGCGCTGCGATTGGGGCGGAGAAAGGGGCCAATTAAGGCGATATTAAGGATGGTTTTCCCCTTATGCGGGCGCTGATCGGCGGAAATAAGGGGTTGCGGGGCGGCCCGGCCCGCGCGAAACTTCGTCTAATGCGAAGCATCAGCCCGGCACCCCAGCATCGCCCGCGCCCTGAACCGGCGGCGTTCACGCGCAGCGAGCTGACCCGCATCCTTTCCGTTTACGGCTATTTCGTCGCCGCCGGCGAATGGCGCGATTACGCCATCGACAGCCTGACAGATGCGGCGGTGTTCTCAATCTTCCGGCGCGCGTCGGAACTGCCGCTCTACCGCATTGAAAAGCGCCCGGCGCTGGCCAAAAAGCAGGGCCAGTGGGTTGTGGTCTCTATGACCGGCGCCGTGCTGAAGCGGGGACACGATTTGGCGCAGGTGCTGAAAGTCTTCGACCGCCAGAAACTGAAGCTGGCGACGTAAACTCGGCGAGCGCTTAATAGGCGTGGCACCCCTTGAAATTTCTCCGCCCCGGAGCGACATTAGGCACAGGTAAACTGGTTAGTGTAATGCTATCTCGTCACGATCCAACGCCAGAACCCAGATCCGATTTCAGGAATGGAACCGCCATGAGCGAAGCAGCCATCAACGCGTCCGCAACACCCGCCCCGGTCAAGAAACCGCGCATTGAAATCCCGCCGGAGCAGTATGACTGGATTAACGGCTATCCGCTGCCGCCGACTGTGCCGACCCGGCCGTTGCATGCGTTTCTTTCGGTGCTGAAGCTGGTGACCAACAAAGAAGACACGCGCCAGGTTTTTGAAATCGTACAAGCGCTTTCCGGCTCGTCTTCCAAACGCATGTTTCGTCAGTTCACGAACTCTGAGTATGGGCGTCGCGTGGTGAGGACGCCAATTGTCCTGGAAGAACTGCTCGGCGATCGCGCAAGGCTGCGGGCTTATCCTGAGGGTACGCTCGCGCGCGCCTATCTCGATTTCATGGAAGGCGAAAATTTAACGCCGGAAGGTTTGCGCAGCGCCGCTGAAGACGCCGGCATCGATTACGAAGAATATCCAGAATTCAAAGAATATATGCGCCTATTCATGCATCTGCAGGTGAGCCATGATCTATGGCATGTGTTGACCGGCTATGGACGCGATGCATTGGGAGAGCTTTGCAATCTCGTTTACACGCGCCACCAGACTTATAATCCGGGCTTCCGGCTAATTATCGCCATCGGCTTCCTCGCGCAAAAGCTGGAGCAGCCGTTCCAGCCAATCGGCAAGGCGCTCTCTGAGGCCAGACATAACGCCCGCGCCGCCGGGTGGGTGCTGGAGTATGATGTCGAAGAGTTGCTGGCTTTGCCGCTCGCAGAGGCGCGTGCGCGCGTCGGCCTCGCTGAACCTGCAGTCTACAACGCCGTTCCCGCCGAGATTAAACAGAACCTGCTCAAGCCCAAATTCAAACAAACACAGGCTGAGCGCGAGCAGGCGGAGCGTGACCGTGCGGCGCTGAAGTCAGCGGCGTAGCACCTTTCTAAATTCCCGAAGCGTCTCTATAGAGTCGTGATGGAAAACGACAGCCGCCTCTACCTAATTACACCGCCGGTTATCGCCGATCTGAAGGCGTTCGGCGAAGCATTCGCCCGCGCACTCGGCGCCGGCGATGTGGCTTGCGTGCAACTGCGGTTGAAAAGCCCCGAAGGCGTATCAGCCAGCGACGAAGAAATTCTGCGCGCCGCCGATCTGCTGGCGCCGATTGCGCGTAACCACGGGACGGCGTTTCTCATCAACGACCGGCCTGACCTGGCGCGCAAATGCGGCGCTGACGGCGTCCATGTAGGCCAGTCCGATGAAAGCTGCAAAAAGGCGCGGGCGCTTCTCGGTGAACAGGCGTCGATCGGCATTACCTGTCACAATTCAAAACACCTGGCGCTTGAGGCTGGCGAAGACGGCGCCGACTACGTCGCATTCGGCGCATTCTTCCCGACGCAAACCAAGCTCGCCTCGACCACGGCCGATATTTCGCTGCTGGAATGGTGGAGCTACGCCACAACCGTTCCCTCGGTCGCCATTGGCGGGATTACCCCTGAGAACTGTGCGCCGCTGGTGCGCGCAGGCGCTGATTTTCTCGCTGTCTCTTCCGCGGTCTGGAATGGCGCGGACGGCCCCGAAGCGGCGGTGAAGGCGTTCATCAAGGCGATCGCCGCCGCTTAAGCCGCCCGTTCTGGAACAGTTCTTGCGTAGGGTTTCCCCGGATTGGGGAGCGCGCGGCGGACTGCGCGACGTTGGTGATGAAACTGCAATGGATCATGGGGATTTGCGCCGTCAGCGTTGTCGCGCTGTGTTTTGCGGCAGCCTTTATTGAAGGCGCGAACCTCGCATACGCCGCCATGGAGACGTCTCACTAGGCGGCGACGAAAAAGCGGCCTAACATTGCGCGCATGCTTCGCCTGCTTGCTCTTCTTTTCATTTTCATCGCTTTCACGCCGCTTCGTGCGCAAGAACGGCCGATCGAAAAGGCGTTCGCTCACCTGGAGGCGGGTGAGTTTTCGGACGCAATCGCGGTCGTCACACCATTGGCGGAAGCCGGCGATTCCGACGCGCAGCATCTCCTTGGCTATCTCTACGAAAACGGACTGGGCGTCGAAAAGAATCTTCAGCGTGCGGTCGATCTTTATGTTTCGGCGGGCTCATCCGGGCAGGCGGATGCGCAGTTTTCGCTGGGTGAGCTGTCGTTAATGGGCGAAGGCGTTGTAAAAAGCGCCGAAACGGCTGCCGGCTGGTACAAGCTTGCCGCGCAGCAAGGTCACGCCATCGCGACATTGAGGCTTGGCGTCATGCATATGACGGGCGACGGAGTCGCGCTCGACAGACGTGAAGCGCTGAAATTGTTTGAGCAGGCGGCCGCGCTCGGTGATGGTGAAGCGATGCGAAATCTCGCCATCGCCTACATGTCCGGCGACGGCGTCGCGAAGGATCAGCGCAAAGCGGCGGACTGGTTTGAACGTGGCGCGCACGCCGGCGATCCCGTTTCCGCCTACAATCTCGCCCTCATGCTGCAATCAGGCGCGCTCGGCGCGCCGGACCTCGACGCCGCGGCGACTCACATGCGCGCAGCGGCCGAAGCGGGGATGCCGCCAGCCATGACCGCGCTCGGACTGCTGATTCATGGCGGCGCGCAGTCAGGCGACCTTCCCGCTGACTGGTTCGAGCGCGCGGCGAAGGCGGGCGACCCGCAGGGCCGGTTTCTTTATGCGGTGGCGCTGAGCGAGGGCGATGGAAGGGACAAGGACGCCGCTTCCGCACGGGTGCTGATCGACGATCTCCTCTCCGACGCCGCCGTCTCCCCGGAACTCAAGGCGCATGCAAAAAAGCTGAAAGAGCGCCTCGGCCGCAATTAGGCGCGGCCTTAGCCATTCCCCTTTTGTTCCAAACCGGCCTATGGTCCGGCCATGACCAATGTGATTCGCATATTCGGCGTTGATCCCGGCTCCGCCGTCACGGGCTGGGGCGTCGTCGACAGCGCCGGGCCGCGGCTTTCCTATGTGGCCTCGGGCGTCATCCGCACGCCGCGCGGCGCCGCTCATCCGGAAAAACTCTGCGCGATTTTCGACGGGCTGAAAGCGCTGATCGCCGAACATGCGCCGGACGAAGCGGCAGTGGAAGAGACCTTCGTCAACGCGTCGCCGCGCGATGCGCTGGTGCTGGGGCAGGCGCGGGGTGTTGCGTTGCTGGCGCCGGCGCTTGCCGGATTGAGCGTTGCGGAATACGCCGCGAACTCGGTGAAGAAGTCAGTGGTCGGCAAGGGCCATGCGGACAAAACCCAGGTTGCGGCGATGGTGAAAGTGCTGCTGCCGAAATGCGGGGCGCTCGCCAGCGACGAAGCCGATGCGCTCGCCGTCGCGATTTGTCATGCCCATAACAGAACCTTTAGAGCGCTGGAGGCGTCATGATCGGCAGATTGAAAGGCGTTGTGATTTCAACGGCGGAGGAAACTGCGTTAATTGATGTGAACGGCGTCGGTTACGAGATTTACGCCGCGCCACGCGTGTTGCAGTCGCTGACTCCGGGCGAGGAATCGACTTTGTCGATTGAGACTTTGGTGCGCGAAGATCTGATCCGCCTGTTCGGATTCCCGTCGGAGAATGAACGCCGCGCGTTCCGCCTGCTGCAAAGCGTCCAGGGCGTCGGCGCCAAACATGCGCTGGGGATTTTGCAGGTTTTGACCCCGTCCGATTTGTATGACGCCGTAGCGGCGGAAGATGTAACCGCGATCTCCCGCGCCCATGGCGTCGGCAAGAAACTGGCCCAGCGGATCGCCACGGAATTGCAGTCGAAGGTCGGCGCTATCGCCGCGACGGGCGAGGTGATCACCATCGCGGCGCGCAAAAAAGCCGCCGGCGCAGCGCCGTCCGATCCTGTGTTATCCGCGAAAGCCGACGCAGTCTCGGCGCTCGCCAACCTCGGCTATGACGGCATGGAAGCGCGCAAGGCCGTCGCCCGCGCCGCGGAAGGCATGGACGCGCCCGGTGTCGAAGCGCTGATCAAGGCGGCGCTCAAAGAACTGGCGGCGGCGTAGATGTATACGGATGAATGATGGCTGAACCTGCTTACAAAGACGACCGGCTGATCGACGGAGCGCGCAAGGGCGAGGATGTTGACGCCGCTTTGCGCCCAAAAAAGCTCGACGATTTCGTCGGCCAGCCGAGCGCGAAAGACAATCTCCGCGTTTTTGTGCAGGCGGCGAAGTCGCGCGGCGAAGCTTTGGATCACGTCCTGTTTCATGGGCCCCCCGGCCTCGGCAAGACAACGCTGGCGCAGATCGTCGCCAATGAACTGGAAGTGAATTTCCGCGCGACGTCAGGCCCGGCGATCACCAAGCCCGGCGACCTCGCGGCGCTCCTCACCAATCTCGAAGCCGGCGACGTTTTGTTCATCGACGAGATTCACCGGCTCTCGCCAGCGGTGGAGGAAGTGCTCTATCCGGCGATGGAGGATTACGCCCTCGATCTGATCATCGGCGAAGGCCCGTCCGCGCGGTCGGTACGCATTGACCTGCCGCGTTTCACCCTGATCGGCGCGACGACGCGCTCAGGGTTGCTCGCCAAACCCTTGCTCGACCGTTTCGGCATTCCGGTGCGGCTCGATTTCTACTCGGAAAAAGATCTCGCGCGCATCGTCTCGCGCGGCGCGGCATTGTTGAACGCAGAAATGTCCGCCGACGGCGCCGGCGAAATTGCGCGCCGGGCGCGCGGCACGCCTCGCGTTGCCGGCCGTTTGCTGCGCCGGGTGCGCGATGTGGCGACGGTGGAAGGCGCCGGCGTGATCGATGCGAAAGTCGCCGACAAGGCGCTGAAGCGGCTGGAGATTGACGGGCTTGGCCTCGACCCGCTCGACCGGCGCTATCTTCGTCTGATTGCGGAGCATTTCGGCGGCGGCCCGGTGGGCGTTGAAACCATCGCAGCGGCATTGGCGGAAGCGCGCGACGCGGTGGAAGACGTGATCGAGCCGTTTCTCTTGCAGCAGGGCCTCATTCAGCGCACCCCGCGCGGGCGGGTCCTATCCGTCACTGCCTGGACGCATATCGGCCTGACCGCGCCGAAGGGCGCAGGTTCGGATTTGTTTGAAGGTAAGTGATGGGCGTCATCCCGGACCTGATCCGAGATCCACCCGCAAGCGCGACGCTTATCAATGGATTGCGGGTCGGAGCTCGCAATGACGCCTGTAAATTCGGTTGCGTTCCATCCAAACCAGTCATCATCTGGTGATGATTTCACAGTAGCGTTTCACGGCAAAATCGGAGAGGCGCGCCATGGGCGGATCGATTTTTCTGACGCTGTTTTTCGGCCTGTTTCTGGCGATCGGCGTCGCCATTCTGGGCTATGGCGTGCGCTCCTATTATTTCGGCACCCAGGCGGCGCACTGGCCGACTACGCCGGGCACGATCACCGCGTCGGATTTTGTCGTCAGCAGCGACGATGACGGCACGACCTATCAGGCCAAGGTGGAATATCGCTACACGCCCGACCACATTGAGCGCACCGGCAAGACCATTGCGTTCGGCTATTCGGGCAGCTCGGGCCGGACCTATCATCACGACATTCACGAAGCGCTGCCGGTCGGCGCGCAGGTCGCGGTGCGTTACGATCCGAACAAACCGGACCGCGCAGTGCTTTCTCACGGCGTCAATCGCTCGATCATCTTCATGCTGGTCTTCGGCGCGGTGTGGACGATGTTCACGGTCGGCATGGCGTCGATGTTCATGCTGACCGAAAGCAGCTCGAACCAGCTCCTCGACAACATGCTGATCTATTCAAGCGGTCGCTAACACGCCGAAATCGCGCAAATGGCCATCAATGCGCGCGCGCAGCGCCGCCTCGTCAAGATCGTCCACGGCGATGACCGCGTAATTCTCAACGCCTGACGCTTTGGCGATGAAGAGATTGGCCGAATGCCACCAGTCGCGCCGGGTCAGTTCGATGACGTTCTTCGTGCGCCAGTGCATGACCCCGAACAGCGCCGAGCCCTGATCGCCGATCACGGTTTCCATCTGCGGCGCGAGCTCGTCGAACTTTTCCGGCGAAGACTGACGCGCATCGAAGACCTCGCCGCCAAGGGATTTCACGATCCCCGCGACAATCTTGGTCGGATAATCGCGCTGCACCGATTCCGACACGGTGCCGAAGCGCCCGAGATAGGTCATCGAACCCTGCTGCGCCGGCGGCGGCGAGACCTTGAATGCCTTGCGATAGGCGTCGACGTCGCGCGCGCTCCAGTAATAGCTCGGAATGGTCTTGCGCAGCACGCGCGCCTGTTCGATCAGCAAGGGCGCATCGGCGATCTCGATGTCACGGCCGAGGGCGGCGATATCGCGCCGCACATAAGTCTTTTCGGCGAGAAACGCCGGCAGCACGACAGGAGCTGCAACATTCTGTGCAGTTACAAGCGCGCGGATGAAGTCTCCGACCCAGTCGCCATAGGTGTATGGGGTTTCCGCCTCGATGACCGTCCCGGTACGGATGGTGCGCGCTGGCGCTTTCGGCGTTTTCAGGATTTCCGGCAGCGACGGCGCCCGCACGCTGTAGCGCTCGATGATCTTGCCATCGGCAACTCCATGCCCGTGCGGCGTATAGAGCAGGTTTTCAACCGTTTCGCTTTCGGCGCGCGCGGCTGCATAAACAAGCCTGCGCTGTTCCGGCTTGTCGCCGGCCAGCGTCAGAGTCTCCGTTTGCACCGTTTCGAGATCGGCGGCGGCGTTCGGCGTCCAGCGCCCGGCCAGCGCGAGCGCACGCCGCATCGGTCCGGCGACGGCGTTCTTGAGCCGCACGGCCGGATTGGTCCAGTCGGGATTGCCGAAGACGTTCATCCATACTGACTAATGCGCGTTTTCCTTGCAGGGCAAGGAGGAGCAATGCGACAAACGGATCATGAGCGAAGACACCATCCACCGATTGCCGATCCGCATCTATTATGAGGACACCGACTTTTCCGGCGTGGTCTATCACGCGGCCTATCTCAAATTTTTTGAGCGCGGCCGCACCGAAGCCCTGCGCGCCTGCGGCGTCCATCATTCAGAAATGCTGAGGCGTGATGAGCCGCTCGCCTTCGCCGTGCGAAAAATGACGACCGAATGGCTGGTCCCGGCCAAGATCGACGATCTGCTTGAGGTGCGGACAAGGTTTTTGTCGGCGAAAGGCGCCCGGATGCTGCTGTCCCAGGAAATCTGGCGCGAAGAAACGCTGCTGGCGCGCGCGGAAGTTGAAGCGGCCTGCATGAATTTGACTGGCCGGGCGCGCCGCTTGCCGGGCGATCTGATCGCGCGATTTTCGCCGGCCGATTGACGTAAACCTTTCATTAACCGTCATTAAACTTAGGAAAGCCGCGAATCTGACCTTCCCAAAGCCCTGCAAATGCCCGAATTCCCGCCATAAAGGGATTAAACGCGAACGCGTTCAGTGTTAACCATGGAATCGCCCGGCGCGGGGCGAGATCGCGCATGAGGCTCGTGTGCGCCGAATTCTTATCGTCGGGGGCGATGGGGCGGGCGTGCGCGAAACAGGAATACGGTATTAGTCTCGCCCGATTTGCGGGCGGCATCAGGGATATGTGAGATAATGGAAACAGAAGTCGTAGGCGCAGCAGCGGCCGGCATGGGAGGCGACTTCAGCCTCTGGAGTCTCTTCTTGCGCGCCGATCCGATCGTGAAAACCGTGATGGGGATCCTGGTGATCGCGTCGATTTGGTCCTGGGCGGTGATCATCGACAAGTCGCTGACTTTCGGCAGGCTGAAATCGAAGTCGGCGAAATTTGAAGATCAGTTCTGGTCTGGCAAGCCGCTCGACGAATTGTACCGGAAAACCCGCGACAAGCTCGATCATCCGATGGCGCGCGTCTTTGCTGCTGCGATGGAAGAATGGAGCCAGTCGAAATCGACAGGCCGGAACGACGCTCTGGTGATCAGTGCGCGAGACCGCATCGACAAGATCTTGAACGTCACTGTCTCGCGCGAACTGGAAAAAGCGGAAAGCAGTCTCGGCGTGCTGGCGACTGTTGGTTCGGCGGCGCCGTTTATCGGGCTGCTCGGCACTGTGTGGGGCATCATGAACGCCTTCCAGGCGATTGCGCTGACCAAAGACACAAACCTTGCGGTCGTGGCGCCCGGCATCGCCGAAGCCCTGTTCGCGACGGCGCTTGGCCTGCTCGCGGCGATTCCGGCTGTGATTGGCTACAACCGTTATTCTTCTGCGCTCAATTCCTATGCTGTTCGCTTGCAGGGATTTGCTGACGAGTTTTCTGCGATCCTGTCGCGCCAGCTCGATGAGAGGGCGCGCTAATGGGCGCCAATCTCAACCCCGGCGGCGGGCGTCATCGTCCCGGCCGCACGCGGCACATGGCGGAAATCAACGTGACGCCGCTGGTCGACGTCATGCTGGTGCTGCTGATCGTTTTCATGGTCGCGGCGCCATTGCTGACCGTTGGGGTCGCCGTCGATCTGCCCGAAACGGCGGCTAATCCGATTCAGGATCAAGGCGAACCGCTCACGGTGACGGTTTCGGCCGACGGCACGATCTACGTGCAAGAAACACCGGTCGAATATGACAGTCTGGTCGCGCATCTCGAAGCGGTGGCGACCGCCGGATACGATCAGCGCATCTTTATCCGGGGCGACCAGAACCGCGCTTATGGTGATGTGGTTCGCGTCATGGGAAGGATCAACGCCGCAGGGTTCCGCCGCATCGGTCTCGTGACCGAGCAGGAATCGAATTGACGTTGGGCGACGAATTGTAACGAAGGCCTGTCACGTACATGCGTTTTGGCGTCATCGCTTCTGTTCTGCTTCACCTCGCCATCGTCGGCGTGGGGTTTCTCGCGCCCTCGTTCATCAAACTGCCGGACGTGGCGCCGGAACCTTATGTGCCGCTCGACTTGATCGCCGAAGCGGAGCTCGATCTGAAAACCAGTGTTCCCGCGGCGTCGCCTGAGCCTGTCGCGGAAGAGCAGCCAGAGCCGGAAATTCCAGAGCCCGCGGTTGAGGAGCAACCTGCGCCTGCTGAGGAAAAGCCGGCGGAAACTTTGCCCGAGCCCGAACCCGCCCCGGTGGTGAAAGAACCAGAGCCGAAGAAGCCCGAGCCGAAACCGGAACCCAAAAAGCCGGAGCCGCCCAAGCCGGCGCCCGTGAAAAAACCTGAACCGAAAAAAGACGACCTTGATCTCGATGCGCTGGAGAAAGCGCTGGTGGATCTCGACCCCAAGAAAAACAACTCGCAGACACCGAGGGAAACCCCATCGCAAACAACAGAGCAGGCGGATCGTGCGCGCGCCGCCGTTGGTGCGGGCGATCGGCTGACCGCGAGTGACGAGGCGAAAATGCGCGCTGCGATCCAGCGCTGCTGGACGGTGGGAACCATCATCGGCGCACCTGAGCCTGAAAAGTTGCTGGTGAACCTGGAATTCGAGTTGAACCGGGACGGTAGTCTCGCATCACCGCCTCGTGTTACCAACGAGTTGCAGATAAACCTGTCTGGCAACAGATTTTGGAAAGTCGCCCAGCGAGAAGCGCTGACAGCGGTGATGAAATGCGCGCCATATAATTTCCTTCCGCTGGATCGATACGATTCATGGAAAGAATTCTCGATGACGTTTATTCCGCCGGTCTAAGTGCTGATGCGTGTGCGAAAGATTTGAAAGTTCAGGGGCAGAAAGAGAGTACGAAATGATGAGAACCAGAAACCTTCTCCTGACGATATGTGCGATGTTTTTCGCTTCGCCAGCGATGGCGCGGGTGCATGTGGACATTACTCAAGGCAACGTTGATCCAATGCCGGTCGCAGCGCCGAATTTTCTCGGCGCCGACGAGCAAACACAGTCCTTGGGGCGCGACATCACCGGCGTGATCATGAACGATCTCGATCGCTCCGGTCTGTTTCAGGTGATCGATCAGCGTGCATATATTGAAAAACCGGAAGGCGTGAATGTGCGTCCGCGTTTCGCTGACTGGCGCATCATCAACGCGCAAGTGTTGATTGTCGGTGAAGTAGAGGAACTCGCCGATGGCAGGATCCAGGTGTCGACACGGATCTGGGATGTCTATTCCGATGAACAGCTCGGCGCTGTCGCGTATAAAACGCCGGCCGACAACTGGCGCCGTTCGGCCCACAAAGTCGCTGATTTTGTCTACAAAACCCTGACCGGCGAAGACGGCTATTTCGATACGCGCCTCGTGTTCGTTCATGAAACCGGTCCCAAAGAAAAGCGCACCAAACGACTGATGATCATGGATCAGGACGGCGCCAATCCGATTCCGCTGACCGATGGTTTGAACTACCAGGTGCTCACGCCGCGTTTTTCGCCGACACAGCAGCAGATCACCTACATGGCGCTGTTCGACAACAAGCCAGGTCAAGTCTATCTGTTCAACATCGAAACCGGCGAGCAGGAACAGCTCGGCACATTTCGCGGCATGACATTCGCGCCGCGCTTTTCGCCTGATGGCCGCGAAGTCATCATGTCGATGGAGCGCAACGGCAATTCAGATGTGTTCAACATGGATTTGTCCACGCGCCGTCTGACGCGGTTGACGGACAATCCGGCTATCGACACCTCTCCGACAATGTCGCCGAACGGACAGCAAATTGCATTCACATCCGATCGCGGCGGCACGCAGCAGATCTATACGATGAATGCGAACGGCACGAACCAGAAGCGCATTACGTTTGGCGAGGGTCGTTACCAAACGCCGGTCTGGTCGCCGCGCGGCGATCTGATCGCTTTCACGCGCATGTATAACGGCCGGTTCTATATCGGCGTCATTCGTCCGGATGGAACTGGCGAGCGGCTCCTGACGGAGAGCTATCTGGAAGAGGGGCCGACCTGGTCGCCGAACGGCCGCGTGCTGCTTTTCTACCGTCAGACCCAGTCGCGTCGCGATGGTTCGGGCAGTGAATCGCAGTTGTGGTCCGTAGACCTCACCGGGCGGAATTTGCGTCGGGTACGGACGCCCGGCGATGCGTCCGACCCCGCCTGGTCGCCCCTATTGCCGTAAGCGGTTAAAATAAGGGGCTTTTTCGGGCCGAGGATAAACGAAATTTCATTTTCGCGCCGGAACAGCCGTTCTTGATTGCTGACGCGTGTCTCGCTACGATTCAAATGTTGGGTAAATTTATTTATTTGCCTGATACCGATTTGTAAGGCGGGGGAATTAAGCTGCCGTAGCGATTGTGCGCCGCAATAGCGTGCGGGTTGAGTAAAAAGAGGCTTTGGGGCGGGGGCGCGCTCGCCGGGCCGGATCAAATGAGCCCAGCGGTTTGAAGCCGGAAACTGGGGAAGTGGAGCTGAATAAAATGATGAAATTCTTCAAAATTGCGGGGGTTCTTGCGTCTGTGGCGCTGATCTCAGCTTGCGCCAGCGGACCTGGCGTGACCGAAGGCCCGACAGGCCCGACCACGACAAGCACAGGCCCGACGGGTCCTGTTCCGGGCAGCCAGGCCGATCTTGAAAATTCGGCCGGTCACCGCGTGTTCTTTGCGTACAACGCATACACGCTGAGCGCCGAAGCCCAGGGCACGCTGGCCCGTCAGGCTGCTTGGCTGAAAGAGTATCCGGAAACCCGCATTCTGCTCGCAGGCAATTGCGACGAGCGCGGCACCCGCGAATACAACCTCGCACTCGGCGCACGCCGCGCTGAAGCTGCACGCGCTTACCTCGTCAGCCTCGGCGTTGACGGCTCGCGCATCACCACGGTCTCTTACGGCAAGGAACGCCCGATCGACGCGCGTTCGGTTGAAGCCGCTTGGTCCGTGAACCGCAACGCGACAACGACGATCACCAGCGCCGGCGCCTAAAACCGGTGCGCCAATAGGCGATTGAACAAGGGCGCGCCAGCAAAATGCCGGCGCGCCTTTTTCGTTGAACGGCATCGGTTGGCAGGGCGTTTTTTCGCCGTAGTTTTGTGCCATCATAGATTTCTGCAGATCGACCATCGTGATGAGTTTGAGGATTTCGACATGACCCCCACCAAGAAAATCATTGTCGCCGTTTCGGCCGCGCTCGTGATGGCGGGCTCCGCCGCCGCCGGCACCAAAGACGATATTCGCGCACTTCAGGACCGTCTGGCGAACGCAGAGCAAGCCTTGGCGGGTCAGACCCAGGCGATGCTGCGTATTTCCCAACTGGAACGTCAGATTCAGGACATGACCGGCGAAATCGAGACGCTCACCTACGAACTCGACCAGGCGAATGCGCGCCTTGACGCCGTCACTGCTGCACTTGCCGGCGACATGAATTTTTCCGCGCCCGGCGACTTCAGCTCGGCCGCGCCGACAGGCGGTCCAGCGCCGCTCCTTCCGGGGGCGGGCGCCGGCGGAGATCCGATTGCGGATCAAATCGCGCGTGAAACATCGCCAGCGGGTGCAGGCCCGGATGACATCTCCTTGCCGCTCGATCCGAACGCGGCGTTTGATTACGCGTCTGCATTCTTGCTGGCGGGCGACTATCAGCGCGCCAAGGCGGCCTTTGGTCTTTACGTCGAGGCTTTTCCCAATCATCAGCGTACGGCGGATGCACAGTTCCGGCTGGGCGAAATTCATTTGGCGCTCGGCGAAAACGCTGCGGCGGCTGATGCGTTCATCGCGCATATCCGCGCCTACCCAAATGATCAGCGCACGGCTGAGGCGTATTTGAAGCTGGGGACGGCGTTCGCCCGCCTCGACAAATCCACGGAGGCTTGCACGGTGTTCAAGACGATGAAGTCCAAACACCCGAACGCGCCTGCGCCAGTGCTGGAGCGCGCCAATCTCGAAATGGCGCGGATCGACTGCAAGTAGGGCGCGTGACCGACGCCGCCAGTTCGCCGCTGCAGCTGACACCACAAGACCTTGCCGCGAAACTCAACGCGGCGACGATGGCTCAGTGCGTGGCGGTGGCGGTCTCCGGCGGCCGCGATTCTATGGCCCTTGCGCATTTGTGCGCCGGCTGGGCGAAGCTGTCCGGCGCGCGCGTCATTGCGCTGACCGTCGATCACGGATTGCGGCCGGAATCCGCGCAGGAGGCGGCGCAAACCAGACGCTGGTGCGAGGCGTTGGGTCTTGCGCATGAAACGCTGGCTTGGCGAGGTGAAAAGCCGGGTACGGGGCTTCAGGCGGCAGCCAGGGCTGCACGATACAAATTGTTGATCGAGGCCGCGCAGGCGCGCGGTTGCGATGTGCTTGTCACCGCGCACACGCTCGATGATCAGGCGGAAACGGTTTTCATGCGCCTGTCACGGGGTGCAGGCGCGCGCGGTCTTGCGGCCATGCGTGAGGAAAGTCTTGTTGCTTCCGGCGCCGGCGCGCCCTTGCGTCTGGTGCGACCGCTGCTCGGCGTGCGCCGCGATGATGTGACCGCGTATGTGCACAGCGTCGGCCAACCGTTCATCGACGATCCTTCGAATGTTGACGACCGGTTTGAACGCGTTCGCGTGCGCGCATTGCTTGCAGCGCTGTACGAGCAAGAATTGGTGAGCCCGCAGGCGCTGGCGTCTTCCGCCGCGAGCCTGAGAATGGCGAGCGATGCTGCGCGCGAAAGCGAAGAAGAATTGTTCGACCGGTGTGGCGGATGCTTTTACAGCTGGGGCGGGATTTCTCTCGATCATTGGCGCAGCGATGCGCCCCACGCTGCCGGACTTGCGCGAAGGCTGCTGCACGCAGTCGGCGGGGGCGAGTTCGCACCGGGCGCAACCGATGCGGCGCAAGCGATGAGCCGCGCCGGCGAAGGCGCGGTGACCCTCGGCGGGACCCTGATCCGGCGCTGGCGCAATCGCATCTGGATCATCCGCGAGCCGGCGGCGTTGCTTGGCCGCGCCGGCGTTCCCGCAGCGGCTCCGGTGGCTGTGAAAAGGCAGATTCTCTGGGATGGGAGATTTATCGTCTCATCAGGCGCGGCTGACGGGTTTGTCGCCCCGCTCGGGACGGCGGATATGGCCGAACGCAATCTGTTCCCGGGCCCGCCCGAGGGGCTCAGCGCCGCGCCGGGGCTTTATCAGCACAGCGTATTGATCGCCACGCCGGCAATCCCATCTATGGGGGCGGGAATCGCCGAATTCCGGTCCCTCACAATTGAGCGATTTGGGGGCCGGATTATTAGATTTCCGTAGAATTGGCGCAATTTGCGCCGAACCGTGTGGCGCGGACAAATCTTAACGCCTATCTAAGGCTCTAACACCTATTCTCGCTCGCCGCTCGAACCGGCGGCGCGGGCCATGACCAAGAGGAAAGAAAGCACGGATGAACGGACGCAATATTCTGATCTGGGGTCTCGTCATTGTTTTCTTCGTCGTGGCGCTGCAGCTGTTTGAGTTCAACACGCCGGGACCGCAGCCGACGCAGCTGACATATTCCGAGTTTGTCGACCGCATTGACGCGGGCAGCATCGCAAACGCCAAAGTCGCAAAAGGTCAGGTCACCGGCAAACTCGCCGAAGGCGCCGACTACATCACCACCATTCCCGAAGACGGCCAGACCGCGGCGGCGGAAAAACTGAACGCCGCAGGCGTGAACACGGAGATCGTCAAGGAAGAAGAACTGCCG
>CAZAOB010000033.1:0-37029 GCA_964486635.1 uncultured Caulobacterales bacterium
CAGCATCCTAGCGTCAGATCGTGAAGCTCTTTCGCCAGTGCGGGCTCGCGTTGCTCCGCGCCAAATTTGCGTTTGGTCGCCTGATAGGCCTCGCAATCCTCGTCCCACTTTGCCGCGTAGTCGACGATCGGCGCGACGCCGTCCGGCAGTTCGTCAAATGACATTTCGGCCAGCGGCAGGACACGTGGTCCCGTCGCGTCTTCGAGCACGGCGATATTGAATTCCCGGCCCGGTATGTACTCTTCGGCAAAAAATGCGCCCGTGAACTTTCGTTCCCGGAAAAGAATTTCCGCTTCCGCCTTGACCGCATCGACAATCGAATTCTGGTCCATGCCATATGATGCATGTTCGCAGACCGATTTTACGATGACTTTACCGGCATCCGCCGGCGCTTTCCGCAGCCAGTGTTTCGGCGCGGGAAGCCCGGCCGATTCCAGCACCATCTTTGAAAGCAGTTTCGATGTTGAAACGTAATAGGCCTGCGTGCGCGCGCCCGTATAGGCGACGCCGAAATGATCGAGCGCAGCCGACGCCAAATGGCCGAGCGTGGCGTCGCCGCGAATCGCTTCGACCAAATTGAATACGGCCAACGGCTTCCTTGCGGCCAGCCGTTCAAGCGCGGTCAGGTCGATATCGACTTCAACAATGTCACTGTCATAGCCAAGCACGCCCAGCGTCTGCGCAATGACCTCCGCATTGCGCAGCGTGTCTTCTTCGTCCGGCCTGTCGTCGGGCCGGCCGTGGATGACAGGAATAAAACCGCTCATTCATCAAGCCGCTTGTGCGCGGACCTTCACTCTTGGCGCGGAGAAACCGTAACGCGAACAGGCGCCGCGCATGATCTCTGCGATAAGCCAGTCATAAGACTTGCCGGCCTTTGTCGTAAGGATCGGCAAATCCGAATGGGTCGGATTCAAACCGGCGATCGGGTTCACTTCAAGGAAGTGCGGCATGCGCTTGTCGTCTGAGCGGATGTCGACCCGAGCGCCGTCACGGCAGCCGAGCGCACGATAGGCGGCGAGCGCGGTTTGGCCGGCGCGGCGCGCTTCCATGTCCTTCGACAGTTTCAAATTGACGTAAGGCTCCCAGTCTTCCTTGATCTCGTAGGAATAAACGCCGCCATCGGCGTCGGGCTTCACGGCGATTTCCATGACGGCGATGATCTTCGCGGCGGCGCCATTGCCGGTGATGCCGACCGTAAATTCGCGTCCCGAGAGATAGCTTTCTACCAGCACCGGCTGATGGAACGTCGAGATCAACCGCGCCGCTTCGCGCTGAAGATCTTCAACGCAAGTGACACGCGAGGCGTTGGCGCAGCCCTTGCCTGTGCCTTCAGCGATTGGCTTGACGAATACCGGATAAGTCATCTCCGGCATCGGCGCGGAAGCGTTTTCAATGACCGCGAAGGGCGCCGTCGCAACACCCTGGTCGCGGACAATGCGTTTGGCGACTGCCTTATCCAGCGTCACCGCCATGGTCAGGGGATCGGAGAACGCGTAGGGCTGGTCGAACAGCTCGCACACCGCAGGGACCTGCGCCTCACGGGAACGGCCCTTCAGACCTTCGGCGATCGAGAACACCATGTGGTATCGTTCGCCGGCGGCAAGACGCTTCGCCAGTTCCTGCCCGCGACCAATGCGCTCAACCTGCCAGCCGAGACGGGTCAGCGCGCCGTCAAGCACGTCAATGGTTTCGCGCGAATCGAACTCCGCGGTT
The DNA here is from genome assembly GCA_964486635.1 of uncultured Caulobacterales bacterium. Classification (GTDB taxonomy): domain Bacteria; phylum Pseudomonadota; class Alphaproteobacteria; order Caulobacterales; family Parvularculaceae; genus Hyphococcus. The sequence continues at coordinate 1,717 of CAZAOB010000033.1, forward strand.
TCCTCGTCGGAAAACCCAAGAGCGAGATAGTCGTCGCGCAGATCGTAAACCAGTCCAAGTTTCATGACGCCCCCCCTTAGAGCGCGGCGCCGCTGTCGGACAGCGGGTCGGTATAGCGATATGTATTGCCTTCAAAGTTGCGCAGGATGAGGTCGTCGCCTTCGCGGCCGACCACATAATCGGGAAGCAGCGGAATCTTGCCGCCGCCGCCGGGCGCGTCGATGACATATTGGGGGACCGCATAGCCTGTCGTGTGGCCGCGCAGCCCCTCGATGATTTCGAGACCCTTTGAAATCGGCGTACGGAAATGCGCCGAACCGGTGATCGGATCGCACTGATAGAGATAGTACGGCTTCACCCGGCGCTTCAGGAGGCCGTGCATCAGTGGCTTCATGACGTTGATGTCGTCATTGATGCCCTTGAGCAAAACCGTCTGGCTGCCGAGCGGAATGCCGGCGTCAGCGAGACGCCGCGTCGATTCGGTCACTTCGGGCGTCAGTTCGTCCGGATGTGTGAAGTGTATGCTCATCCACAGCGGATGATATTTCTTCAGCATGGCGGTGAGCGCCGGCGTCACCCGCATGGGCAACACCACCGGCGCTTTCGTGCCGATGCGGATGAACTCCACATGCTCAATGGCGCGCAGGCGGCCGAGGAGATAATCGAGACGGTCGTCAGACAGAGTCAGCGGGTCGCCGCCCGAGATCAGAACGTCGCGAATCTCCGGATGCGCTGCGATATATTGCAGCGCCGCCTCCCACTGTGATTTTGAAAACTCGTATTCGCCGCCGGTCTCGCCGACCATGCGCGAGCGTGTGCAGTAGCGGCAATAGGTCGAGCAGAAACCGGTTGCAAGGAACAACACGCGGTCGGGGTAACGGTGCACCAGCCCGGGCACGGCGGCGTCATGGTCCTCACCGAGCGGATCGTCCGCTTCACCGGGCATCTGAATAAATTCCTGACCGACCGGGATATGCGTGCGGCGCAGACCGGCCGACGGACCGTCCAGCGTCATCAGGCTCGCATAGTAAGGCGTCAGCCCCATGGGAAGCGAACCGGACCGGCGCGCGACAGCGTCGCGTTCTTCGTCGGTCAGGACGAAGATCCGCTCCACATCTGCAAGCGTCTTGATCCGGTTACGGACCTGCCAGCGCCAGTCGAGCCAGTCGGCGTCGGACGCCGCCGGAAAGAACCGGTCGCGGAAGGCGCGAGAGCGCTCCGAAAACGGAAACGCCGCCTCATCGGGGCGGTCGTCATTGTTTGTAATAAGGAATGGCTGCGTTTTCGCGCCGGCTCGGAGTTTGGAGCGACGACTGGGAGGCTTAGCGGCCTCCTTGGCCGCTGCTCCCGTAAACAGGATGGTCACCTTGTGGTGTATCTCCATGCCGGAACGGACCGTCGCGCGACCATCGTCGATTCTGTCGTCACAATTCCAGACAGCCGCGAAGATAATCCCTGTTTGGGTTTGCGCAAGAGGAATTTTTCACCCAGGCCGAAAAGTGATTTTGATTGACGGGAGGTTAAGTTCTTCTGGCTGGCGCCGGCCGATTGATCCCTATAAAGAGGAATTGACCGCCCCCCTCCGGCGGACGGACAGGACCTCCCTAAAATCCTATGGACCCAAGTTTTGCAGCCTTTATCGCCATCGGCTTTGCGGCGCAGCTGATCGACGGCGCGCTCGGCATGGCCTATGGCGTCGCCTCGACCACGGCGCTGGTCTTTGTCGGCGTGCCGCCGGCTGTCGCCAGCGCCAATGTCCACACCGCCGAGGTTTTCACCACCGCGGCATCGGGCATGTCGCACGCGGCGGCGCGCAATATCGACTGGCGGCTGTTCCGGCGGCTGGCGCTGGCCGGCTCTTGCGGCGCCGTCCTCGGCGCGGCGCTGATCAGCACCATCCACCTAGACGCAGCCCGGCCGCTGATCTCAGCCTATCTCTTCGTCATGGGCGTCATCGTCATCAGCAAAGCCCTGCGCCCGCCAAAACCGCCCAAGGAAATTCAGAAAGTCCGTCTGCTCGGTTTTGTCGGCGGCTTCGCCGATGCGGCGGGCGGCGGCGGCTGGGGTCCGATCGTAGTCTCCAACCTGATCGCCCGCGGCGCCTCGCCGGCAATCGCCGTCGGCACCGTCAATCTGGCTGAGTTCGTCGTGACGGTCGCGGCCTCGGTCGCCTTTCTAGCGGCGCTCGGTCCGAATTTCGGCAAGGCCGCGCTGGGCCTTCTCATTGGCGGCGTCATCGCCGCCCCGATCGCCGCCTACGCCGCAAAGCGCGTGCCGAGACGCACCATGATGGCCTTAGTCGGGATCGCGATCTGCACCCTAAGTCTCTTCAATCTGTGGCAGGCGCTCGGCAAGTAAGCTATGCGAATCATTCGACGGAACGGTGTGACTTAATCACAAAGCACCTCGACTCATAGCTGACTGCACGCCACTTCTTTCTTCATATGTGGATTTCGCAACGCCCTTGCGTGTTCGGAACAAATACCTTTTGAAGTTCTTAGTGTTTTATTGCGGCTTACTAGCAGATCACCCCAGCTCCTGATCATGTTGCACCGCATGGTGCAACATTTTTGCTTCACTCCGGAAAAACGCAGTGAACTGCGGAAGAATCTCTCGCCTCTTCATTTGAAACAAAAGTAAAATTGCTCACTCGCGACTTTGCGCAGTTTTTAGGGGCGTGATTCTGCGGATGCGGTCTGCATTCAGCGGAACGATGTCAAAGCCGCGAATGGCCGATCTGACGGCGACAATACCTAACCCGGAGGGACAATATGAGAAAAACCAGGCTCAAATTATCAACAGCGGGAGCAGCGATCGCCTTTGCTGCGCTTGTACCGACCGGTCACGCGGTCGCACAACCCGGCGCCGATGACGCGGACGGCGACGTCATCATCACCGTCGGCACGCGTCGCGATGCACGCTCGGCGACCGACACGCCGGCGCCTGTTGACGTCATCGGTTCCGATGAGCTCATCAACCAGGGCGACAGCGATATTCAAAACATCCTGCGAACCTCGGTTCCATCATACAATGTGAACACCTATCCAATTTCCGACGCCGCTACGATCATCCGGCCGGCGAACCTGCGCGGCCTGGCGCCAGACTCCACGCTGGTCTTGGTCAACGGCAAACGCCGCCACCGCGCGGCGGTGATTTCGTTCCTTGGCGGCGGCGTTTCCGACGGCGCGCAAGGCGCGGACATTTCAGTGATTCCGACAATCGGCCTGAAGCAAGTCGAAGTACTTCGCGACGGTGCGTCATCGCAATACGGCTCAGACGCCATCGCCGGTGTGATCAACTTTGTGCTGAAAGACTCGCCGGATGGCGCGAGCTTTGAAGCGGAATGGGGTCAGAGCTACGAAGGCGACGGCGATCAGTATTCTTTCTCCGCCAATCTCGGTCTACCGATTCCTGTCGGCGAAGGCGGCTTCCTCAACATAAGCGGCGAATATGGCGAAGTAGACGCCACGAGCAGATCCGTTCAGCGCGCTGACGCGGCTGCACTCATTGCGGCGGGCAACACCGATGTTGCAAACCCGGCTCAGATCTGGGGCCAGCCGAACATCAATGATGATTACACGGTGTTCGCTAACGCCGCGATACCGTTTTCCGAGCAGATCGAAGCCTACGCATTCGGCAACTATTCGGGTCGCCAAACTGAAGGCGGGTTCTTCTTCCGCAACCCCACAAACCGTCCTGGGGTATTTGCAGGCCCCGAAGTAGACCCGGACACCGGCATGATCGACATGGCCGACGCCGATATGGACAACGTTCCGTCCGTTCGCGTTGGCGACCTTTCCGTCGATACTGCAGGCGACTGTATCGCGGGCATTCCGCTTACCAATGGCGGGTTGATTCCGGATCCGACCTTCTTGGCGTCCGTGCAAGGGGATGCGAATTGCTTTTCATTCGTCGAACTGTTCCCCGGCGGCTTCACGCCACGCTTCGGCGGCGACTTGACCGACCGGTCGTTCACCGGCGGCCTGCGCGGCCTTATCGGCGCATTCACCTATGATCTCAGCTACACTTACGGTGAAAGCAATATCGACTTCTTCATCAACAACACGGTGAACGCGAGCCTTGGGCCGAACACGCCTACGTCGTTCAATCCGGGCGGCTACAGTCAGATCGACAATAACTTCAACGCCGACTTCTCTGTCGCTATTCCAAACGGCTGGTTCGCGTCTGACATCACACTCGCCTTTGGCGCTGAACACCGCCAAGAGCAGTTTGAAATTCGCGCCGGTCAGCTTGAATCGTACCAGATCGGACCGCTTGCTGCGCCGTCATCAGCCTATCCGGGCGGCCAGGGTTTCTCCTCAAGCTCGAACGGGTTTGGCGGCTTCACGCCTGCAAGCGCCGGAACAACTTCGCAAAAGAACTATGCGATTTACGGCGAAGTCGAAGCGGACATCACCGACCAATGGGTGCTTCAGGGCGCTGTTCGCTATGAGGACTTCTATGACTCTTTCGGCGACACGCTAAACTACAAAATCGGAACGCTCTTCCATGCGTCCGACAACGTGACGCTTCGTGCAACCTACTCGACCGGCTTCCACGCGCCGACCGCAGGCCAGGCGAACGTCACCAACATCACGACCCAGTTCAGCGGCACACAGCTTGTTGACCAGGGCACGATTCCGCTTTCGAGCGCAGCAGGTCAGTTTATCGCCGACCGGCTTGAGCTCTCCACAGGCTTCCGCCCGATGCTTGGTCCTGAGAAGTCGAAAAACTTCACCGCCGGTGTGGCGTTTGGTCTTGGTCCAATCGATTTCACCGTGGACTACTTCCGCATTAAAGTGAGAGACCGCATTTCTATTTCCGATCAGCAGGATTTCCTGGGCGAATTGCTGGAAGTGGCGATGGAGAATTCAGTCGCCATTCCTATGGGCGCCTCCACCAGTCAGGTGCTCAATCTGTTGGATGCTGCGGCCGTACTGGACGCCTCTGATTTTGCAGGCTCAGAAGACCTTACGAGCTTCGGCTTCTTCACCAACTCTTTCGACACCCGCACGCAGGGTATCGATATTGTCGCGAACACCAACTTTGAGCTCTATCCGGAATCGCGGACGACAGCGGCGCTGGCGTTCAACTGGACGGAAACTCGCGTCACCGATTTTGGCGCAGACACTGCCGCTCCATTGTCAACGGGCCGCGCTCGTCAGCTCGAGGACACGATCCCGCAGACTCGGGCAAACCTGACCTTCAACCACTATGCCGGTCGGGTGCGCGGTCTCGTTCGCGTCAACTACTATGGCAAGTTCTTCGAGTGCCATCTCGACGCGACGAACAATACTGCGCCGGACTTCTGCGATCTACCGCACTATGGCGGTGCGCAGTTCCCGATCGATCTTGAGCTGGGCGTCGAAGTCATCGACGGCGTTGAGCTGATCGCTGGCGCGCAGAACGTGTTCAACTCCTTCCCGGATCCGCTCTCTGCGGTGAATGCGGGCGTAGCCGGCTCTCAATACCCGCCGATCGCACCGGCCGGTTACTTGGGCGGCTTCTACTACTTCAAGCTTCGCGTCGACCTCTAGTCGCGAGCGAACGTCAAACACTGAAACGGCCCCTCTTTCGAGGGGCCGTTTTTTCATGTCGCGCTTTCCATTCTCTGCAATGTGATGTTTACATGCGATGTGACTTCGTTTGAAAGGCCGTTTGCTGCGTGGTTGTCCGCATCGCCATTTTTGATCTTGATCGCACTTTAACTTCGTTCGCGACGTTTACGCCGTTTCTTCTCGGCACTCGCAAGCCCCTGTTCGCCAAAGCCATGTTGATGGCGAGATTGCTGCCGCACATGGTCGCGCACAAAGTTGGCTTGATTTCACGACGTGCGCTGAAAGACACGATGATGAACATTGCGCTAGGTAGATTTTCGCGACAAGAGATAGGTGAATTGTCGGCTGCGTTTGTGGACAGAACACTTGCCTCAGGCATGCGCGCCAAGTCACTAGAAGCGATTGAACGCCACAAATCCGAAGGCGACCGGCTGATCCTCGCCACGGCGAGCGTCGATTTCTACGCGATCCGGTTCGCCGCCCAGCTAGGGTTCGACTTGTGTGTGTCAACAGCAACGAATTTTTCAGATAACTCTGGTGAACCTTTGAGACTTGTTGGCGCCAATTGCTACGGGCCGGATAAGGCTCGCATGGTGGCTGAGGCTTTGAGTGCCGGTTCCAAAGAATCGCGCACCGGACAGCACTGGACGGTCTATAGCGATCATCACACAGATCTTCACCTCTTCGAAGTTGCCGATGCAGCGATTGTAGTGTCACCCGCAGGCAAAACGCGAAGGGAAGCGGCCAAGCGAAACCTTCCTGTCGTCGAATGGTAAGATCTCTTTACCGGATCTCGCAAAGCGCAGCAGCAGCTCTTTCGGAACCGCCCAGCACTGGCTCGTCAAAAGTATTGCGAAATGTCTCTTCCTGTTCGTGACGGCGGCGGTCCTTGATTTGTTGGAAGTTATCGAGAATTCCCTCCAACTGGCCCGGCGCATCGATAACCTCTCCCAATCGCCAGTTGGCGTAATTGGGATCGCCTTGCCACTCCACCCCGTGACTGTTCATGAACACACACAAGCGGGGCTCAATGAGAAACTCGTGCAACTGACTGGAAACATCGCCGATATAGGCGTCCGCAGCATGCGTATATGTCATATCGATGCTGTTGATAGACCCCGTGTCTATGTGAATGTTTGCGCAGTCGTAGAACCGTTGAGAAATTTGTTTTCGCCACGCCATGGCCGAAAAGTCGCCGGTCAGATGCAACTTTCTGGTAAACAGCATAATGTGCGGCGCGAAGATGAGGTTGAAATCGCGGCGGCGCGCGAACACGTCAAGCACGCCTTCACCGTGCTTGTACCAGGACGAGAGCCCCGGATCGAAGTGTGGATTGTATACAAATGTCGGGTTGGCGTTGTCGAAGAACTTCCGCTTCGACTTTGAAGAATAGTCGACCAAATCAAATTTGGGATAGCCGACGACCGTATAGTTTCCTTCTGTCACGACATTGGCTTTCAACATGCGATCACGCTGGTTCACACCAGGCACGAAAACGTGATCAAACAACGCAATGCTTGGCTTAAATCCCGCAGCGCGGTCTCCGCATCCGTGTTGGGTCCACACAATCTTTGTGTTTTTGAGTCCGAAATGCGTGCGTAGCAGTAAGCACGTGGTCTCAGGCGACGCGATGACATCGACCTTCTCGAGTTTCTTCTTGAGCGTATAGAGCGCGCCTATTCTCCGCAGCGGGGCCGCCCGGCCGATCAAAAGCTCGAGCGCTTTAGCAATCAGGGGAGCATCCAAAACAGTCAACCGCACCTTCGCATTCGCTTCCGGCGAAATCAGCGCCGATAATAACGCCGCATTCTCCTCGCCCATGACATAGGCCTGTATTTCAGCAAATGCGCCCCGCCTTACCAGCGCATCCATAATCGGCGCGGCATGGGGGATCTGATGAGGCTGTTCATGCAAAAAGAGGAACGCGATCGATCGCGCAGCTGCGGTCGCGGTTTGGAAGTCAGCCGGTTTGCTTCGTCCGTCCATATTCGGTTCATTCTGCACCACTTCTGAGCTCTCCCGCAGAAGAAGGATTCCGAAGCTTGCCGTGGGCTACTTTGCGCCTTGAAAAATGTGCATATATAGCAGCTCAATTTTCGTTTAAAGAGCGCCAGGGTCTAAGTGCGAGGTCTTTGGCGCCTGATCAAGCAAGCCGGACCGCCCCAATGCCCCGCCAGAAAACTGAAAGCGTCAAACGCACCGCCGTCATCCTGGCCGGCAAACGACCTGGCGTTGACCCCGTGGCCGCCGCCCACGGAGAAATCTTAAAAGCCAAGGTGCGCGTTTGCGGCAAGCCCATGCTGACCCGCGTCATCGGTGCGCTAAGTCAATCGACACATATTGGACACATCGTCGTTATCGCTGGCGACGGCTTGGGTGATATCGACGCGATCGACGGGCTTCCAGAGGCGGCTCAGGGTGTGCCGATCTCCACGGTTTCCGCCGCCGCCACGATCAGCGACAGCGTGCTTAAGGCGCTTGAATCAAGACCCGCTGGCGAGACCTTTCTTGTGACGACTTCCGATCATCCCCTCTTGACCGCATCCATGATCGACGAGTTTCTGCAAAAATCCGCGCTGGAGGGTGTTTCGGTCGCATTCGTAGAAAAAGGTGTCATCGAGGATTCGTATCCCGGAATGCGCCGAACCTATTTGCCGTTTCGGCAAGCCAATTTGTCTGGCGCCAACCTTTTCGTCATTGCCGGCAATGACGCGATCCCCGTCGTCAAGTTTTTCCAGCAAATTGAGGCGAACCGCAAACACCCGCTGAAAATGGCGTCGATGTTCGGCCTCGTAAACCTGCTCGGGATTCTGTTCCGGGCGTTTACGCCGGAGCAGGCGTTTGCGCGTCTTTCGAAAGTCCTGAAATGCCCTATCCGGCCAGTCGAACTGAGCGAGGCGGATGCGGCGGTAGATGTTGACCGGCCCGAAGACCTGGCCGTCGTAAATCGCATCATTTCTGAACGAAGCGGGCGGGAAAACGCCGATGCAGCTCCGCCTTCTGAGCTCTCCGCTTGAAGGAAGACGGCGCTTTCCCTAATCAGAGGCAAGCTCGGCGAGAACGGACGCGAAAAACACAGAATGTCAGATCCGGACCAAGGCGCGATAGATCGCGACCGCCGTGACTTGTCGCGGGGTGCGCGCCAAATCTTGTCCGGGTTTGGCGTCCGGATGCTTGCCCGCATTTTGCTGATTGTATTTGTTGCAAAACTGTTTGGCGCATCTGTGTTCGGCCGGCTCGGCGAAACAGTCGCCATTCTGGAATTAGCTGCCGCATTCGCCAGTTTCGGCCTCACCAAGACCTTATTAGGTGAACTGGCGCGCGATGAAGCGAGCGGAGCCCCCATCACCACACGGGTTGCAGAAGCGATCATATTGACCGGAGTTGTTTCAATCGCGATCGCCAGCATACTTTGGCTTGTCTGGCCAATCCTCTTTCCTACCGATGCTGCGCCGCGGATTGCAGTCATCGGTGTTCCGCTCATCGCCCTAGCTGACGTCGCGCTTACGGCAACCCGGCACCATCGCACGGTGGCATGGGACACGATCGTCAAAGCGGTCATCAAGCCATGGAGCTTTCTATTCTGCGCCCTCGCCGCTTACGCGCTCGTCGCAGACAGATTGCCCGTTCAGCTCTCCGGACTGTCGATGTCGCATGCGTTGATCGGCGGCTATCTGGTTTCACTGGCCATATCCGCAGCTATCGCTTTTCTTGCCGCAGGCGCAATGTTTCGAGGCGGACTTGGCAGAAACATCAATCACCGCGAAGTCTTCAGCATGGCGCGCCGCAGTTTGCCGATCGCACTTAATGAGACCGGAGTATTCGCATTTCGGCGCGCCGACATACTCCTGCTCGGCATGGTGGCTGGGCCCGCCGCAACTGGCGTCTACTACCTAGCTCAGCAAATTGGCACCGTGGTGGAGAAAGTCCGCTACCTGTTCGAACCAATGCTTGCGCCGATCATCGCACAGTCGACTTCGCTCGACCTGATTGGCGCCCACTTGAAACGGTTGTGTTTGTTTGTGTTCACCGTACAGCTAGGGCTTCTCATTCTGGTGCAGCTCAATGGCGATGATTTGCTGGCGTGGTTCGGTCCCGGATTCGCCGCGGGCGCTGGGGTCGTGCTGTTGATTTTGCTGGGCGAACTTTTCGATGGCAGTTTTGGGCTGAGCGAATTGCCGCTTGTGTTTCGCCATCCAAAGTGGCCGCCGCGAGTAGTGCTGGCAGCCTTGGCGATAGAGTGTGTGGCGGTTACCGTACTGGCGCGCCAATTCGGCGCAATCGGCGCCGCAAGCGGATTTGCGTTTGCTATGTTTTTCCTGGCGATGATCCGTCTGGCCTTGGTGAAACGCAAATTTGGAATCAGTGTTCTAACTCCGTCCTACCTGTTCATTTGCCTGGTTGCGCTCATTAGCGCCGCGCCAGCAATCGCAATCTTGACCTACGGACCTGCGGCCTGGCCTGCGACGGTTGCCGCAAGTTTAGTATTTATTGGGCTGTATGCGACAGCAGCTTTCCGGCAGTTGCGTGCCGGCGCACAACGCGTCAGAAGCGACGCCGCGCATGCTCAAATGTAAGTGCGAACAATTAGGCTCCATGCAAAACAAATCGCCAGCACAACGCATCGTTCTAACGCAGCACATGTTCGGGCTGGGCGGCATTGATCGCGTGGGCTGCCTGCTCGCCAATGGGTTCTCAGAGGCGGGCTTTGACGTCACGTTGCTGGTGTTTGGCCGAGGCGGCCCCGCAGAAGACACGCTCCTGCCGCTCCTCGATAAAGAAGTGCGCGTCGTCTTTCTCGGAGGCCTATCAGCATCGCGGACCGTCGACCTGATCCGCCTTGCGCCCAAGTGGGTAAGTTGGCTGCGCGAGAATTCTCCCGACGTCGTTCTTTCCACATGCAACAACATGAACTGGATCAGCGCTGCAGGCGTGAAGCTTTCTGGCCTGAAGGAAACCAAGCTGATCCTGAAGACCACAAATCCGGTTGTGCGCATGTCCGATCGCGGCGTTTCCGGCGCCTTTCGCAAGTTCTGGTATAGTAAGGCATTTTCGTATGCGGCCAAGGTGCTCACCCTGAGCGACGCAGAGACAAAACTTTTGCGTGACCAATTTCCCTCCGCCGCCAATCGCATCGACACGGTGATAAACCCCTATGTCACGCCGGCGATGCTCTCTGCTGAACGCAAAAAAACGTTTCCCGAAGGGCATCGTATTATACTCGGCATAGGGCGCTTCGAACCGCAGAAACGGATGGACCTCCTGATCCGCTCCTTCGCGAAACTGGACATACCTGCGGCCCGCCTCATCATTCTGGGAGACGGCCCTGAAAAATCGGATTGCATTGAACTTGCCGATGCGCTCGGCGTGGGCGCGCGTGTGTCCTTTCCCGGATTCGTTCCCGACGCTGATGCGTGGTTAAACGCCGCCGACATGTTTGTGTTGACATCGGTGTATGAGGGGCTGCCAGCCGTGGTGCTCGAAGCGATGGCGTGCAATTGTCCGGTGTTGACCACCGATTGTTTCCTGGCGGCGCGAGAACTGATTTCCGCCTCGGAAGGTTGCGCCATTATCGAAAACGAAACACCGGAAGCGATCGCGGAGCAAATCAGAAACACGCTGGCGCAGAGGAAGCCGAGCAAATTGCGGGCGGTTGCGGAAAAGTACAGCGTTCGCAATGGCGTCAATAGTCACATCGACCACGTGCGGGTGTTGCTTCGATTGCAGATGGATTGACCCGGCAAGGTCAATGGCTGCGCGCGCTACCGGTCAAGACGCGGCGCGTTCAAAAAGGCAGTCCCCGTTTCAAACTGGACTTCTTCAAGATTGTCGCCGTCGCCAGCCCTGTCCGCTACGAGAAAATCTTGCGTCGGCTCGATGACCAACAACGGGTGATGCCAAACATTGCGCGCATACTGGACGCCTTGATCGCCCCGCGCCCAGAACGCCTCCAGATTTTCAGGAGCCGGTACTGCCGCGGCTGATACGACGACCAGCCACGGCGCATTCTGGAGAGGGTAAAAAGCCTGACTGCCCAATGGATGACGCTCCATCAAAGCGATCTTGATTGGCGCGGGACGCGCTGTCGCGCGAAATATGGAAAGAATCGGCCGGCCGCCCTGATGCTCGGTGTCTATTGTTGCGAGAGCGTGGAATCGTTCTGTCGTTCCTTGATTGATGAGAATGCGTTCCCCACGCCCGATCTCAATCACGTCGCCAAAACGCGAGAATCGTTCTTGTGTCAACGGCATCGGTTCAAGGTGAACGGTCTTCATGGCGCGCGTCTGCCGAAAATCCGGAAGCGGCTCACGCCGCCATCCGGAAAAATATTCAGCCGTACATGGGATGCTGGCTGCGCGCTTACGACCGTTGACTTATCGAACTCATGCACATGGTCGGCTCGCAGCACCGTTTTCGGCAACAGCGCTCGCCAAGCTACATCGCCCTCAGCAACCGCCGCATCGCCGCCTGCGGGAATATCAGCAAAATCAACAGACGCGCTATGCGGGAAGTTTCCTTTGAAATGCGCAGTATCAATTTCAATTCCCTCAACCACGCCGCGCGCACCGAGCGCGATGATAATCCAGTCATTGCCGGGTTCGCGACGGCGGCGCGTCTCCCAGCCGTCTCCCATGGTCTGACCCCGCCCTTCCGACAGAAGCGCCCAAAGGTTTCCGTAGTGCGCGTCGTTGTAAGCGAGAATTCGCCCACCATTTTTCAGCGCCGACAGTTCCGTAATGTCCGGTTGCTTGTCCCAGTCGGGTACAGCCTCGCCGAATAGGCGCAGACGCGCAACACCACCATCGGGAAAGATGTTGAGCCGTACATACTTGCACGCATCGGCGCTTTCCACAGGAAAAAACTGTCGTTGATTTCCCTGCAACGCCACACGCGATAACAACGGCCGCCATGCGTTGGCGTCGTTGATGTCCGCTTGAGGCGAGCAAATATCCAACGAGGCGCCGGGCGGAAAGTTTCCCGTAAAGTGACTCGTGTCGATCTCCACGCCACGCAGCATTCCCGTCACGCCAAGTTCAATCACGCACCAGTCGTTGCCCGGTTCACGCTTTCGCCGGCTTTCCCATCCATCCATCCACTTTCCGTGATCATCATATTTGTCAGGAATGAAGATGGGAGGCGCGTCGGCGATCACTCGCTCCTTTGCGCCAAAAAATTCGTCGGAAGCGCTGATTACTCTCGAACCGAAGCGGGGCGACGCCAAATTTGGGAAGCGCCGTGCGTACTCTGGAATGTGTGGTTCAGTGATTGATGTCACTTGCTTTGCTCGTTAAAAATTTTCTCCAGCCGAAGCCGGGCGATCCTGTGGACCTGTTGTAGCGCCGTCTCGAACTCCGCGCTCGGCGAATTCCGAACTCTGACTTCAAAGGCTGAAAGGATCTGCTGTCTGTTCATTCCGGAAACGGCAACGATGAATGGAAAACCAAATCTGGTCTTATAAGCATCATTTAGCGCAGTGAACTTCTCGAACTCCGACTTCGTGCATTGATCCAGCCCGGCAGAACTTTGTTCGCGCTGCGACGCTTGGGTCAGCTCACCACTCATTGCCAATCGCCCCGCCAAGTCGGGATGCGCACGCAAGAGGGTTAGCTTCTGCTCAGCGGTCGACTTGTCGACGATGTCTTCCATTGTCGCCGCCAGCGCGTCCAGAGTCAGCGCTTCGCAACCGTTCAACCGCTCAAACGCCATCTCGGCAATCCAGCGTGAATGTTCGTAGACGCCCGCAAACGCCTCCACGAATCTGCTTCGGTCTTCGCAATCAATCGACGCGCCATTGGTCTCGACCAAACTCATGCCGAAGTCTCGCCAGCTCGAAACGGAAAGGTCTTGCGCCAATGGCGGGCGATGTCTTCGCGCTTGCAAATCCAGACGCCGTCGCGCGCCATCACATAGTCCACAAAACGCTGCAACGCCTTAAAGCGGCCCGGGCGCCCCACAAGCCGGCAATGAAGTCCGACCGACATCATTTTCGGCGCCTGGCCGCCCTCTTCGTGCAAGACATCGAACGCGTCCTTCAGGTAAGTTTCAAACTGATCGCCGGAATTGAACCCCTGGGGCGTGGCGAAACGCATGTCGTTTGTGTCGAGCGTGTAAGGAACGATCAGATGCGGCGACTTTGTCTGTTTGCTCCAGAATGGTAGGTCGTCCGAATAATCATCCGCGTCATACAAAAACCCGCCATGTTCCGCCACGAGACGGCGCGTGTTCTCACTGGTGCGGCCTGTGTACCATCCCGTCGGCGCCGCTCCGCAAAGGCCTGTCAGGATGTCCACCGCCTCTTCCAGATGCGCCTTCTCCACATTTTCCGGCACATCCTTGTAATCGATCCACCGCAACCCGTGACTAGCGATTTCATGCCCGTCCGCAAGCGCACGTTCTATCACAGCCGGGTTGCGCGCAGCGGCCGCCGCCACGGCAAACACGGTCAACGGCAAACCGCGCGACCTAAACAACTCGAGGATACGCCACACACCCGCCCTGGAGCCGTATTCATAAATTGACTCCATGGACATATGTCGCTGGCGAGGAAAGGGCTGCGCGCCGACGATCTCGGAAAGGAACGCTTCGGATTCATGATCGCCGTGCAGAAGGCAGCGTTCGCCGCCTTCCTCATAGTTCAGCACAAACTGAACAGCGACACGCGCGCCGCCAGGCCACGACGCTTTCGGCGGCGCACCCGCGTAGCCCACCAGGTCGCGGTCATAGGTCATCAATCACTCGCTCTCATTCTCGCCCGCGTCAATTGTGCATGTCCAACGCGCCGACTATCAATATACTGCGTTTGCACGCGCGTCGCCATATCGCCGGGCGCAGCCAGAGGAATTCGGAGAATCGTTTTGAATTTGCATATTGTGGACTGGCTCAGCCTGGTGTTTCGCTGGGCTCACATCGTCGCAGGAATAGGCTGGATCGGCAGCTCCTTTTACTTCATGGCGCTCGATTACAGCCTGCGCAAACGCGACGGTCTTCCCGAAGGCGTGAAGGGCGAGAGCTGGTCCGTTCATGGCGGAGGCTTTTACCACGTCCAGAAATATATGGTGGCGCCGGAGAAGATGCCGCAGGATCTTCGCTGGTTTCAGTGGGAATCCTACGCCACATGGCTGACCGGCTTTGCGTTGATGTCGGTCGTGTATTACTGGCAAGCGGACATTTACCTGATCGACCGTTCAGTGATGCCGCTCTCCAAGGTGCAGGCGACATTCATATCTATAGGCGTGCTGATCTCAAGCTGGCTGGTCTATGACGGACTATGCAAATCGCCGCTCAAGAATAACCAGACCCTCATGTTTGCTGTTTTGTTTGCCCTGATCGTCGGAGCTGCGATCGGACTTGGACAGCTCTTCAGTCCTCGCGCGGTGTTTCTGCACATCGGCGCCATGATCGGCACCATCATGACGGGAAACGTGTTTTTCGTCATTATTCCAAATCAGAAGATCGTCGTCTCGGACCTCAAGCAGGGCAAGTCGCCAAATCCAGAGTTCGGCGCCATTGCGAAACTGCGCTCCACGCACAACAACTATCTAACTCTGCCCGTTCTGTTTTTGATGATCTCCAACCACTACCCGATAACCTATACGCATGCGTTTAACTGGGTCGTTGTCGCTCTCATCCTGCCGATCGGCGCAATCGTTCGGCACTATTTTAACGCCCATGATCGCGGCGAACATGGCGCTGCAATGCGATGGCAATGGCCGGCCGCCGCTATGCTTCTTCTCGCCTTGATGGTGTTCGTCGCTTGGCGCCCATCGTCCAATGAAGCGCCCGCGACGCCCGGCATTTCAGCCGAACAAACAGACGAGGATGCGAATGATCCTGTCAACCAGCAAGCATTTGCGATCATTCAGACGCGGTGCGCCGTATGTCACGCCGCATCTCCCAGCGACTTCGTAACAGCGGCGCCAGCCGGCATCATGTACGACAGTCCGGCGCTTGTTCATCAATATGCTGCGCAAATCCGTGCTCAGACCGTTGATGCTCACGCGATGCCGCCCGGCAATCTCACTGAAATGACTGAAGAAGAACGTGCGCTCATTGACGCATGGTCACAACGCGTGCTTTCGAACAATCCTTAAGGTGCGCGCAATGCGTCCCTCGCCCGAAGAATTTCCGAGGCCGCAGCAATTGCAATGACGGCGGGCTCCTTGCCCGATGGTCCGTCAGCGCCGATCGGGCAAGTCATTCGGGCAAGGACTTCCGGCGCCACCCCAAGTTCCAGCAATCGGCGGACAAATCGCTCGCGCTTGGTCCTCGAACCAATGAGACCAAGATAACTAAACGCACCGCGACGAAGAACTGCGTGGCAGATATCCAGATCGAGTGCGTGAGAGCACGTCATGACCAGATGAAAAGCGTCAGCGGGAGCGTGTTCAACGGCTGCGTGCGGAACGGTCGCCACTAATCGGTTTGCATAAGCGGGGATCTCTTCCGGAAACCGCGCCACGTCCGTGTCCACCCACACGATCTTTGCCCCGGTTCCGGCCATGACCCGCACCAGCGACCGCGCTACATGCCCAGCCCCATAGAGATGGACCGCGAATGTCAACGGATTGGCGCGCTCCACCAACCAATCCTCTTTGCCGACGCTATACAAGTTGCAAGGCGCACTTCCTTCCCGCACCATCGCAGCGGCGGCGCGCTCATCAGCGCTATCAAGCGGCACACCTGTAACGACTGGCCGGGACAAGAAGGTCGCGCCCTTGCTCAGTAAGCCGGATACGTGATCGCACTCACGGGCGCCCAATCGCTCAAACAGCAAACGAACATGTCCGCCGCAGCATTGTCCCAGCGTCGGACCGAGCGGATAGGACTTTACATCCCGAACCCACATCGGCGCTGCCGCCGCGGCGTCAAGCAGCCTTCGCGCATGCCGTGCTGCGTCAAATTCAAGCGCGCCGCCGCCGATTGTTCCAAGTTGTTCAGTGGCGAACACCAACATGGCGGCGCCGGCCGCGCGCGGCGTAGAGCCATTCGCCTCAATAAGCGTGACGCGAATGCAGGTTTCGCCGCGCGACTGGATTTCCGCAATGTCTTCTGACCAGGCGCCCACCTCAGCGCCACCCGCCCTCAATCGCGTGCAGAAGCCTTTCAGGCGTCGCCGGCGCATCCAATGAGGGATAACGCTCGCCGCCAATTGCTGCAGCGACCGCATCGGAGAGCGCCATGAGCACCGAGATGCCGAGCATCAAGGGCGGTTCGCCCACCGCTTTCGACCGATAAATCGTGTCCTCGCGGTTGACGCCTTTCTCCCAGATCGCAATGCGGGTTTCCATGGCGCAATCCGAGGCCACAGGAATTTTATAGGTCGATGGCGCGTGCGTTTTGAGCCGGCCTTTGTCGTCCCAAACAAGCTCTTCAGTTGTCAGCCATCCGGCCCCTTGCACGAAACCACCTTCGATCTGCCCGAGATCGATAGCGGGATTGAGCGACTTGCCCACATCGTGAAGAATATCTACGCGTAAGAGACGGTTTTCACCTGTTAGCGTATCTACAACCACTTCCGATACGGCCGCCCCGTAAGAAAAATAGAAAAACGGACGCCCCTTTCCCGCCGCCCTGTCCCAAGCAATTCTGGGCGTCGCGTAAAACCCGTTTGCAGAGAGAGAAACTCGCGCCACATAGGCTTTCGCGATCAGTTCGTCGAACGCAATTTCTTCATGACCGATATTGACGCGCCCCGCCTGAAAGCGGATGTCATCGACCGACACGCCCCATTCTTTCGCCGCGAACTCAATCAGCCGACGCTTGATTTTCCGGCACGCATCCAAAGCCGCCATGCCGTTGAGATCGCTTCCCGACGACGCGGCGGTTGCGGAAGTATTTGGCACTTTGCCGGTATTTGTCGGCGTGATCTTTATGCGCGCAAGGTCGATCTGAAACTCTTCGGCAACAACCTGTGCAACTTTTACAAACAGGCCCTGACCCATTTCGGTGCCGCCATGATTGAGGTGGACCGATCCATCTGCATAGATATGGACGAGCGCGCCCGCTTGATTGAGGTGCGTCTTGGTGAACGAAATTCCGAACTTAACCGGCGTGAGCGCGATGCCCTTTTTCAGCGTCTCATGCGCCTTATTCCACTCTGCAATCGCTGCCTTTCGCGCTTTGTAGTCCGAAGACAATGCCAGTTCGTCGACGATTTCTTCAATCACGCAATCTTCCACGGTCATGTGGTAGGGCGTTATTTTTCGGTCGTCGCTTGGCGCCTTATGTGACGCATAAAAATTCGCGCGCCGCACATCGAGCGGATCCTTGCCCAACGCATAGGCAATTTGATCCATAATCCGTTCTATCGCCACCATTCCCTGTGGACCGCCAAACCCGCGAAACGCTGTGTTTGACGCTGTGTTCGTCCGACATCGATAGGAGTTGATCTGAACATTCGGCAAGTAGTAACAGTTGTCCGCATGAAACATCGCGCGATCGCAAATGGCGGAGGAGAGGTCCAGCGACCATCCGCATCGCGCCGCTTGATCCATTACAATCGACTGAATGCGCCCTTCGGCGTCGAATCCAACTTCGTAGTCGATTCGAAAGTCGTGACGCTTGCCGGTCATGATGAAATCGTCGTCGCGGTCGTATCGGATTCTGACCGGACGACCGGTTAGCGCAGCCGCCAGCGCGACCGTCGCCGCAGGAAGGTTGCCGTTTGTCTCCTTGCCGCCAAAACCTCCGCCCATGCGGCGCACTTCAACGGTAACCGCGTTGCTTGGCACGCCCAGCACTTCAGCAACCTTGTGCTGGATTTCGCTTGGATGCTGCGAAGAGCAATAGACTGTGACATCGTCATCCTCTCCCGGAACGGCGAGCGCTGCATGACCTTCCAGATAGAAATGCTCCTGTCCGCCGATCTCGACGCGCCCCTTCAGCTGATGCGCGCAGGACGGCATGGCTCCTTTTGCGTCGCCGCGCGCCATCGCATAGGGCGGTTCGACCAAAGAGTCTGCTTTCAATGCGTCGTCGATCGTCAGTATCGCGGGAAGGTCCTGAAACTGGATTTCTACGGCTTGCGCCGCCGCGCGTGCGGCGTCCATCGTCTCGGCAATCACGGCGAACAGCGCTTGCCCCTCGCTATGCGCCATACCGCCTTCGCGCCCCAATGCGAAGAGCGGTTCGTCATGCGCCACCGGCCCAACATTGTTGAGGCCGGGAATGTCGTCGCGCGTCAACACACGGATAACGCCTGCGCTTTTCCTTGCCGGTTCAAAATCAATCGGGCTCGCCTTAGCGTGCGCCCGCTTGCTGTGCGCGATATAAGCGTAAAGACACGCTGCCGGCGCCTGAATATCGTCAACATAGAGCGCGCTGCCTGCGGTGTGCTTGTAGGCGCTATCATGCGCTGCATGCGCCGATACGCCGCCCGTCAACTTTATTGGTTTGTCCCTGCTCACGTGACGGCGGCTCCGCGTCCGACGATCCGCGTCTCGCTCGAGGGCGATTCCGATTCAAGAAAATACTTGAGCAACAGATTTTGCGCCGTCCGCAACCGATAGTTCGCGCTTGCCCGCATGTCGCTGATCGGCGTGAAGTCCGCGGCGAAGGCCTCCGTGGCGGCTTCCACGGAAGCGCGGGTCCAGGGCTTGCCATGCAAGGCGGCTTCCACCGCGCGGGCGCGCTTTGGAATTTCCGCCATGCCGCCAAACGCAATCCTGGCGGACCGAACGGCGCCATGCTCGACGCTTATGTTAAAGCAACCGCAGAGCGCCGAAATGTCCTGGTCAAAACGTTTAGAGATCTTGTAGCAGCGCAGACGTGACCCGTCGTCGCCAATCGGAATGCGAATCCCTTCCACGAACTCGCCGGGCGCTCTGTCTTGTTTTCCATAAGCAATGAAGAAGACTTCGACCGGCACTTCCCTGCGAACGTCGCCCTTGCGCAGAACCACCGTCGCTCCCAGCGCAATGAGAGCGGGCGGCATGTCGCCAATTGGCGATCCGTTCGCTACATTTCCGCCGATAGTGCCTGCGTTACGAACCTGGACGGCGCCAATGCGGCGCATCAACTCACCCACATCGGGAAAAATTTGCGCAATTGTATCAAACGCGTCCGAATAGGTGACGGTTGCGCCAATATGCAAAGCGCCGTCCCTGTTTTCCATGCGCGCAAGTTCGCGCACGCGATTGAGGAAAATTACGGTTGGAAGGCTTCGATGTTGTTTCGTCACCCACAGGCCGACATCCGTCGCGCCGGCAATTAATGTCGCATCCGGATTCGCAACGTAGATTCTCGCCAGCTCATCCACGCTTTGAGGTGCGAAAGCTTTGCCGCTCTCGTGTTCAATTTCGATTGTGCCGTCGACCTGAATGGATCGAAGCTGCTCGACCTCTGAACGATCTTCCTCGACCTGATTGGAGGTCACGGCGACATCGCCAATCTCTTTGGCTGCCGCGATTATCGGACCATAGCCCGTACAGCGGCAAAGGTTTCCCGCGAGCACATCGTTTGCCGCAGCATGGGGCAATGCCTGCCGGTTTCGATAAGCGCAATAAAGCGACATGACAAATCCAGGTGTGCAGAACCCGCATTGTGAAGCGTGATTTTTGATCATCGCCTGCTGAACAATGTGCGGCGAAGATGCGTCATCACTCAGCGCCTCCACTGTGGTGACCGCAACGCCTTCGAGGCTTGGCATAAACCTGATGCATGCATTGACAGCTTCGCGCCGAACTTCGCCGTCACCATCGAGCCGGCTGATCATCACAGTGCAGGCGCCACAGTCTCCCTCAGCGCAACCCTCTTTTGTTCCGCACAACATCTCTTCGTCACGGAGGTAGCGCAGCAAGGTTTGCGTCGGCGGCGGCTGTCGAATCCGACGCAACGATCCGTTCAGCAAAAAGGTGACGACGTCGCTCATCGGTTAACTGCCACGGTAAGTCGAGTACCCGTATGGTGATACCAGCAGCGGGACGTGATAGTGCGAACCGGCTTCTGAAATTCCAAAGCGGATCAGCACAACATCGATGAATCTGGGCTCAGGCAATGTAACGCCGGACCTCGAAAAATAATCGCCGATCGAGAACGCAAGCTCATACTGGCCTTGTTTGAACGCCGCCCCCTCCAGCAATGGACTGTCGCAACGACCGTCTGCATTCGTTGTCGCAGCGACCAGTCGCCGGCCGCGCGTCGCACCGTCTTCCAAGATTTCAAACAGCTCGATTTCGACATTCGCCGCCGGAACCCCGGCGCTGGTGTCCAGAATGTGTGTTGTGAGTTTTCCCAAACCTAAGCCGCCTTGTTTTTGGCCAGTATAACACGCAGCGTCGATGACCGCTAACGCCAAGAGGCTTCGGGACATCTTTGCCGCGCCCCTGAGCCGGCCATCATTTCGACCAGTTAACTTCCGTGAGGCCTTGATTTTTCAAGGCGGCGTTCGTTTTGGAGAAATGCTTGCAGCCAAAGAAGCCTCGATAGGCTGACAGGGGCGACGGATGCGGCGCCGTCAAGATCGTGTTCTTGTGGGGATCAATGATCTTCGCGAATTCCTGCGCGTGAGAACCCCACAATAGATACACAATTCCCGAGCGCGTGTCGCTGAGTGCTGCGACGGCGGCCTTCGTAACAGCTTCCCACCCTTTGCCAGCGTGGGACGCCGCCGCCCCCTTTCGTACTGTCAGCACAGTATTCATCAGCAACACGCCCTGCGCCGCCCAGTCCGTGAGGTCACCACTGGCGCGGAGCGGCCCGCCGAGATCGCTCTGAATTTCCTTGAATATGTTCCTGAGAGATGGAGGAAGCTTTGTGGCCGCCGGAACAGAGAAGGCCAAGCCCATAGCTTGCCCTTCTCCGTGGTAAGGATCCTGCCCCAGAATCACCACTTTGACTTTGTTGAGCGGTGTCAGGTTGAACGCAGAAAAAATTTGCGGTCTCGGCGGATAGACTTGCTCGCCTTCCGCATCTTCACGCAACAACATATTTTCAACTTGCGCCTCGATGCAGACAGGACCGAGCACATCTCTCCAGCCGGCGTCCGTTATGAGGTCAGTCAGCGCGCTCATGTGCCCGATTTCTTGTCAATTCAACGATTGGCTTTTCATTGCGCTGCTTTGCGCTGGCCGGGCAAGCCTGGCAGGCCGGCAGCGCGCGACGCCGCAAACTTGTTATGAAGTGAGGGCGCAGGCATGGCGGAGGCTCACTCATTGCTTTAGACTCTGGTAGTCTATGAATATGCAACCGTAGCGTCAGCCAAGCGAAGATTATGTTGGACGACCTTAACCCAGAGGCAGATGTAACCGGGCCGACATTGGCCTCAGGCTTTAATCCATTTGGCGCGGATGTGCTCTCGCTCGCTCTGCGCGAGCGCAGCGCCGGCCGCCCATGTGTGATTGTCACGTTGGTGGAGATCGACGGATCATCGCCGCGCGCCCTTGGCGCCCAGATGGCGGTCGCCGCCAATGGCGAGTTCGCCGGTTCGATAACCTCCGGCTGTCTGGAACGAGCAATTGTCGCCACAGCGCAAGACATGATCGTCAAGCAAGAAGGCGGCGTCGTGCGGTTCGGAAAGGATTCGAACTTTCGCGACATCGTTCTTCCTTGCGGATCCGGCGTCGATTTGTTGTTCTCCGTCAATCCGCCGTTAGAGTCGTTAAAAGCTGCGAGTGACGCCCAACAAAAGCGGCGCCCGGTGACTTTTGAGTTCTGTGCAAATGACATGCGATCATCCGACGAGCGCGCGACCTTTCGCCAAGGCGATCGCTTCAATAAGCTCTTCACGCCTCCCCTTCAGATAGTTGCCGCAGGGTTAGGGGCGGAACTTTCTGTGCTCAGCCGATTGGCTGTCGCTGCAGGGCATACATTCTGTGCGGCGTCGCCAGACCTAGCGACGCTCAACGCTTGCGGTGCGACAAGATCAATCCGGCTTCAGTCTGTGTCGTCTGCGCCGGCGTTCGATATTGATGAGTGGACCGCCGTCGTACTGCTATTCCACGACCGGGAGTGGGATGTCTCTTTGCTCCCCGCACTACTGACCTCGCCTGCATTTTTTATCGGCGCAGTGGGAAGTCCTCGAACGCAGAACGCCAGACTTGATGCGCTCAAAGCAAACGGTGTCGAAGAGACTGCACTCAATCGTCTCAAGGGTCCCATTGGCCTGATCCCGGCGACCCGGGACCCATCAACGCTCGCAGTCTCGGTGCTGGCTGAAATTCTGAACGCTTGGCCACACGGGCGATGACGCTTCGCCCAGCAAACACAGCGGCCATTTTGCTCGCAGCCGGCGCGTCTTCACGGTTTGGCGGCGACAAACTCTCAGCGCCGCTCCGGGACGGCACTGTCCTCAGCCATTCCGCCGCCAACCTTGCCGCTGTGGGCTGCGCGTATTGCGCCATCGTCCTTCAGCCCGATTCGAGGTTAGAGGAGCAAGCCGCTTCGTTAGGATTTTCCATCATACTCAATCCGTCTGCGCGCGACGGGCTAAGCACATCAATTCGTGCAGGCGTAGACTGGGCGGAACGAAGCGGAGCAAAAGGCGTCATGCTTGTGCTTGCTGACATGCCGTTTGTCAGCCCGGATCATTTTGACAAACTGTTCAATGAAGCGAGCGCCAGCGCAACATCATGCGCTTGCACGGAGGCGAATGGAATCCGTATGCCTCCTGCTCTGTTCGGCGCAAGCTGGTTTGCGCAATTGAAACATCTATCCGGCGACTCCGGGGCCAAGACGTTACTCGCCGCGCAGCCGAAAAGTTCTTGCGTGACTGCTGCAGGCGTTATGCTGACGGATATCGATACGCCTGCCGATCTGGATAAATTCCGAAAATAATTTCGTCTGAGATATTCTAACACTCAACGCTGCGCCATGTCTGTGGTTAGCGCGTCCTTAGTTGTGCCTATGCGGGATTTTCTAGACACGTCGTCATGAACGCGGCATTATAAACTGGTCCGCGCGAGCTTCATTTTTTCGCCGCACTCCCGCCAATTCAAACAAGCGAGGCCTGTCATGAGCGTCACCTTCAGTGTCAACAATGAAGAGCGCACGGTCGACGTCGACCCGGATACGCCATTGTTGTGGGTCTTGCGCGATGAGTTGCGTCTGACCGGCTCAAAGTTCGGATGCGGGATCGCCCAATGCGGCGCGTGTACAGTACATTTGAACGGCCAGCCGCGACGGTCGTGCATTACGCCCATATCGAGCGTGGCAGGCTCGCAAGTAACGACAATCGAAGGGCTGGAAGGCCCGGAAGCGGAAGCAGTGCGCGCCGCGTGGGCCGAGCAGGATGCGCCGCAATGCGGATATTGCCAGTCCGGTCAGATCATGACGGCGGCCGCGCTCCTTCAGCGCACGCCGAAACCCAGCGACGCCGATATCGACAATGCGCTCGCCGGCAACATTTGCCGATGCGCCACTTATGTTCGAATTCGCAAGGCGGTCAAAGCCGCTGGCGACAAGCTGGAGGGTTAAGTCGATGCACATACTGTCAGAACTTCCGCTTAACCCGATCTCGTCGCGGCGCTCGTTTCTGGCGGCTGGCGGCGGTTTGATCATCGGTGTTTTTCTGCCGCTCAAGGCGCGCGCACAGTCCGGCGCGGAAGCCGTGCTTGGTGCTCAGTCCTCCGACGGCGGCTATGCGCCTAACGCATTCATCCGTGTCGGGACTGATAATCTCGTCACCGTATTGATCAAGCATATCGAGTTCGGCCAGGGCACAGCGACCGGACTAGCAACGCTCGTCGCCGACGAACTCGACGCCGACTGGAGTCAGATCCGCGCCGAGCACGCGCCTTCGAACGCAGCATTGTACGGCAATGCAATACTGGGCGGCATGCAGGGCACTGGCGGTTCCACCGCCATTGCGGCTTCGTTTTCTGTGATGCGTCATGCCGGCGCTGCTGCGCGCGCCATGCTGGTCTCCGCCGCCGCGAAAAGCTGGGGCGTGCCCGCCGAACAGATTGGCGTCGCAAGCGGCATCGTGCGCCACGCTGCAACCGGGCGAACGGCGACTTTTGGCGAACTCGCAGAAGCATCGGCGGGTGAAACGCCGCCCGCAGAGCCCAAATTGAAAACGCCGGACCAGTTTGTGTTCATTGGCAAGGATGTGCCGAAGCTCGACACGGTAGGAAAATCGACTGGCGAGACCGAGTTCACCCTCGATGTTTACAGGGACGGCATGACGACTGTGGTCGTTCGGCATCCGGAGAAGTTCGGCGCCAAGGTGGCAAGCGTCGACGATACCGCGGCCCGCGCCGTGCCCGGCGTCACCGACGTTAAAACCATCAGCGCTGGCGTTGCTGTGTTCGCCAACAACACATATGCGGCACTCAAAGGACGCAAAGCGCTGAATGTCACATGGGATGACAGTGCAGCAGAAAAGCGTTCCTCTGATCAAATTGCCAAGGAGCGCACGGACGCAGTCAAGCGTCGCGGCGCAGTCGCCCATGACCAGGGTTCCGTTGACGAAGCAATGGCGAGCGCCACGACAACGCACGAAGCCGAGTATGTATTTCCTTATCTCGCGCACGCGCCGATGGAGCCCATGGATGCGGTCATGGAACGTCGCGAAGATGGCGGCGTCGAAGTCTGGATGGGTAGCCAATTCCCCTCGCTCGATCATCCGACCATTGCGAAAATTTGCGGCCTCGACCCAGCGCAGGTAAAACTCAATGTCCTTTACGCTGGCGGCAGTTTCGGTCGTAGGGCGCAACCGACCGCGCATGTCGCAGCCGAAGTTGCAGAGTTATTCATGGCGGCGGGCGGCGAGACTCCGGTAAAGCTCATGTGGACCCGGGAAGACGATATTCAGGGCGGCTATTACCGGCCCGCAATTGCGCACCGGCTGCGCGGCGGCCTCGACGCCAATGGCGCAATTGTCGCATGGGAGCAAACCATCGCTGGGCAATCGTTCCTCGCCGGATCGCCGTTTGAGGGCATGATTCAGAATGGCGTGGACGCCACCATGGTGGAAGGCGCGTCGCATATTCCGTATGCGGTGCCGAATTTCCTTTGCTCTGCGCATATCATCAACAACCCTGTCACAACGTTGTGGTGGCGTTCGGTCGGTCACACGCACACGGGATACGCGGTCGAAACTTTTGTTGACGAGTTGCTCGAAAAGGGCGGCAAGGATGCTGTCGCCGGGCGGCTTGCGCTGATGAGCGAACAGCCGCGCCTCGCTGCGGTCTTGGGCCGAGCTGCAGACATGGCTGGCTGGGGACGCGCGGCCCCGAATGGACGCGCTTTCGGCGTCGCCGCAGTTGAGTCCTTCCGGTCTTATGTGGCGCAAGTCGCAGAAGTTTCCATCGAGAATGGCGTTCCGCGAGTCCATAATGTCTGGTGCGCCGTGGATTGCGGCGTTGCGGTGAATCCGGAAATCATTAGGGCGCAGATGGAAGGCGGCATCGGCTACGGGCTCAGTGCGATCATGTTCAATGAGCTGACGCTTGGCGACGGAGGCGCGGTTGAACAATCGAACTTCCACGACTATCGCTCGCTCAGAATTGGCGAGATGCCTTCTGTCGAGGTTGATGTCATCGCGTCTGCAGAACCGCCCACGGGCGTGGGTGAACCGGGCGTGCCGCCAATTGGTCCGGCGGTCGCCAACGCCGTGCGCCGCCTCACCGGCGCCACACCTCGCAATCTGCCCATGATCAAATCGCTTCAGGCTTAGGAGAACGACATGCGACGCAAAAACCTTTTTTCCGTCTCAGTCTGCACCCTGGCTGCAGCAGTCTTTTTGTCCGGGTGTGGAAAGAACGAAGCGGCGGGCCCGCTGGAAATCGAAGGCTTGAAGACGCCCGCAGCCTTCGCGAGTCTGACAGACAACGAAGCGCGGGCGGCGGCGCTGTTTACCGAAATGTCAAAGGTGATGCTGCACCCGCGCTGTGCAAATTGCCATCCTGTCTCCGGCGGTCCCACGCAAGGCGACGACTTGCATACGCACGTTCCGCCGGTTGTTCGCGGCGACGGCATGGGTGCGCCAGGCATGGAATGCACCACCTGCCACGGAGCGGAGAATGCAGAGTTTGCAAGCATGACCGGCTCCATTCCAGGCGCTTCTCCGTGGTTGCTGGCGCCCGCCACTATGGGCTGGGCCGGAAAATCGCCAGCCGCTCTCTGCGAGCAACTCAAGAACCCGGAACTCACCGGCGGGCGAACCGTAGAAGACATCATTGAACACAATGGCGGCGACCATCTGGTCAACTGGGCTTGGCATCCGGGAGAAGGTCGAACACCAGCGCCGGGCGACCAAGCTACGCTGGGCGCGCTTACCGCGGCTTGGGTCGAGGCCGGCGCGCATTGCCCATCGGAGTGATGACCGGGCGCAGCCGCTCAGACCGCACGCCCGCAAGTCGCGCATGTTTCCGCCGGCTTCTGCAACGCGACCTCATGCATTACCGCTTCGGCGTCGCCGCTCGTTAGACCGCATACTGATGATTCTTTTCTTTCAAGACAAAGTTCTGAACGCACGCCTTACCCACCACGAAGCTGATCGAACTACGGCTGTCGTTCCCGGTTCGGACGCTTGGATCTCTACTGACCGGTCGGCCCTAGCTGCGATTGAGGCCCAGCCCGCACCACCCGCGTTCGCCAGTTGCAAAATATCGAAATTCTAACCAAGATCGCTGTTCGCCGACGCAAGAGGCCGCCAATGATGCCTGTCTTCACAGCAAACAGACGCAAATTCCTGCTCGCCGGCGGCGGCGCGGCGGTTGCTGCGGCATCTCTGCCGACGATTATCGGGCGGAAGCAGGGCTCGCCGTCAATCGCCCACATGACCGCAGAGCCGGGACGTTTGAAAGTTTTCGCCGATCAGCAACAGAACACAGAAATCTGGGGATACAACCGATCCGTCGCCGGCCCGGAAATCCGCCTGCGCCTCGGCGAGACAGTGCGACTGCTTTTTGAAAACAAAATTTCTCAGCCCACCTCTATACACTGGCACGGCCTGAGAATCCCTTTCGCCATGGATGGCGTAGGCAGCATCACCCAGCCGGGAATTCAACCAGGCGATTCATTTTACTATGATTTCACGCCGCCTGACGCCGGATTGTTCTGGTATCACCCGCACATGAATTCGGAAGAGCAGATCGCTCGCGGTATGTTCGGCGCGCTGATTGTTGAAGAGAATGAGCCGCCGGCAGTCGATCGTGAAATCATTTGGTCTTTGTATGACTGGGGTCTCGACGCAGACTATCAGGTCCCAAAGAAGCAAGCGTTTCATTTGTGGCGCGGCAACGCTGACTATACGCCGCACACAAAAATTACAATGAACGGAAAAGATACTCCCGACATTTTAATTTCACGCGGCGAACGTATCCGACTGCGCATTGCAAATACATCAGGAAACAGGCGTTACGCACTGCAGTTCAACGATCACAAGCCATGGGTGATCGCATTGGACAGCAACGCGGTCGAACCCTATCCGGTAGGGGACAAGCCTTTGATTATTGGCACCGGAGAGCGCGTTGATCTGGTGCTTGATGGCGCGGCGAAGCCGGGCACATATCCTGTAATTGACGTCTTTAACAGGGATTTTGAACCCGTCCCACCATGGGCGACACCTGAAGAAATTGCGGCCCGCAACACGCCCATAACCGTGTGCAACATAGTTTACCGCGACGGTCCAGCGCTTCGTGAAGTACATGAATTGCCGCCGCCCACCGCCCCCGCCGGAAATCACATTCCCGAGCCCGATTTGCCAAATGCGATTCCGGTCGACATCGAACTCAATCAACACATGACGTCGATTGAGGATGTGCCAAAGATCGGCGCGATGGCTGCCTTGCTTGCAGAGCAGGACGGCATTCCACGAGATCACAAAGTCGCGCTTTGGACGATGAACAGCAAGGTACTGCTCGAAGATCTCAACTCGTATTTCTGTATTGATCCAGAGCCGCTTTTCGAGTGCCAGCTTGGAAGGACGTATCTGTTGCGGTTCAAGAACGCGACAAAGGTCGATCACCCGATGCACTTGCACGGGCACACGTTCAAAATGGTGCGGCGAAACGGAATTCCATTTCCGCGTTCGATGTATCGTGACACATTTACCGTTTTCGGCGGCGACACGGTCGAAGTCGCATTTGTCGCCGACAACCCGGGTGATTGGATGATTCACTGCCATCGAGGCATGCACCAGCATGGCGGCATGATGAGCCTGTTTCGCGTCATCTGAGGGGGCTGCAGACATCCGATGACATCGCGCGCCGCGCCAGCGTGCGGGCTTGGCGCTGCGCCTGAATCGCCGAAAATTGCGATCGCAGCGGACAATCCCCGACCGATTTGCCAGATTCCACTCCGGACGTGACGCCCGGTGTTGTCATTATGCTACGCCGCCAGCCGCGAATGTGACAAAATTTCGAAAATTTATTGACCGGCGACGGAATCTGGTGCCAGTATCGTTGCCATTGGCTCTCAATAGCGGCTGTTTTCCTAGCAATTGAGGGCGTTTGCGCGACGGGAGGGCAGCTATCATGTCGGCGTTCGGGAAGAAATCGGAAAAAATATCGAAAAAATTGAGCGCCAAGGGCAGCCTGTTGCTGACCACGGCGTGTTTGACGGCGGTCGCAGGACTTTCGCCTGCGCTCGCTCAAGGTGACGGCGATACTGATCAGATCGTCGTTCTCGGCACCAAAATCCGCGGCGCAGAGGCCGTGGGCAGCGCCGTGCAGACGATCGACAGCGACACGCTCGCGGAGAGCGGCAAGACCGGCGTTGGCGACTTCCTTCGTGAGTTGCCGGTGAACTTCGCCGGCGGCGTTGGCATGTCAGACAACACTCAAAGCGGACAAGACGCCGGCTCGGCTGGCGCCAACCTGACCGGTGGTCAGGGTGTCAACCTCCGCGGTCTCGGCGCATTGTCGACGTTGGTCCTGGTAAACGACCGCCGCGTTGCAGCATCAGGTCAGTTTGGCGATTTTGTAGACGTCTCCAACATCCCGTCGTCAGCAATTGAGCGCGTTGAAATCCTTCAGGACGGCGCATCGGCGCTTTACGGTTCTGACGCCGTCGGCGGCGTCGTCAATTTCGTGATGAAGCGGAAAATCGAACGTCCGATCACGACGTTTAAAATCGGCACGGCCACTCAAGGCGGCGGCGATGAGATTTTTGGCTCCCAGCTTTTCCCGCTCAATTGGGACACCGGGAACATCATAATCGGCGGCGAATATCACAAACGGGACAACGTCGCGCAGACCGACCGCGATCCCTATTCAAATGGCAGTGATTTTTCAGCGCTCGGCGGCGTTAACTGGCGTCAGTTTAACGGGCATTTTTCGTCGACCCCAAATATCTACCTCGGCGGCGCGGGCAGCGAAGCCGGTTCAGCGCCAGTAGGCGCAACGGTTCCACCCGGATCAAACGCGGCGCTGACGAACGCAGACCTGATCCCTGTGGCGGATGGCGTCGGCAACACTGTAAATGTCTATGACGCGACCGATATCATTCCCGATACGGAGCGGTACGCGGTTTTTGCGTCTTTCGATCAGGAGCTTTCACCGGGTTTTGAAATCTTTGCGGATGCTCGCTATTCGCACCGCGAAAACTTCTACAATAACGGCTACGGCACCTTGCTCAGCGCAGTGGTGACGCCGGCAAGCCCATTCTACATCGCCGGCATCGATCCAAGTTTGACGGACGCCATGGGCAATATCGGTTTTGGTTATGTCTTCGACGACCAGCCGAATACGCGGAGAGGCGAAGTGGAGAGCTTCAATGCTACCGCTGGCTTCCGGGTCGACCTTTTCTCCGATTGGCAATTCCAGAGTGCGTTTACCTACTCGGTCGAGAATCAAAACCGGCTAGAAACAAAGCCGCGCGCGGTCGCAGTTTCCAGCCTGAACTATCTCGACTGCGCGCTCGGCAGCGCCAACCCCGCCTGCGCAGGCGCTGGCGCAACGCCTTTCAATCCATTCTCGACAGATCCGCTTTCTCAAGCCCAGCTTGACGAATACTACGGATTTGAAAGCCTGGACTTCAACTCAGACCTTTGGCAGGTCACTGGCCAGGTCGACGGAACATTATTCACCCTGCCGGCCGGCGACGTAAAAATCGCCATCGGCGGCGAGTTCCGGCACGAAGCCATGGATGGCTACCTTCGGGAAAATACCATCACGGTTGCGGGCAATGAGGGTCCCTACACGCTGACAGCTCGCGATGCCGTCGCGGTCTACGGCGAAATGCTGATCCCGCTTCACGAGATGCTCGATGTCAGCGTCGCTGGCCGCTATGAGAGCTTCAATGCGGACTACGGCAGCGAGTATGACGACTTCAACCCGAAGGTTGGCATCAATTTCCGTCCGGTAGACGGTCTGAAGATCCGCGGTTCCTGGGGCACTTCGTTCCATGCCCCGCCGATGCGGTTTGAGAATGACGATCCGCAGCCGGTCCCCGGCGGAAACGCGGCGTTTATCCTGCCGAGTTCGCGCTTCGGTCCGTGCGACTCGACACTCGTGACATTCAACGGGCTCGTGGGCACGCCGGGCATGGCCGGCCAGCAATGTTCGTTCTCGCTGATCATCAATTCCGGCGGCGCAGGCGCCGGCGTGTTAAGACCTGAGCAGGCGACCACCTGGACGGCGGGCTTCGATTATGCGCCGCCGAGCCTTCCGGGACTCAGTGTCAGCTTCGGCTACTTCAACATTGAAGTCACAGATCGCATTCAGCGCATCCAGTCCGGTACGTTGAACGGCATTCTGGCTGAATACTTCGCCACCAATGGCGGCGGCGCCTTCGCAAGTGCGATCACTATTCCGACCGTGGCTGAAGCGCAGGCAATCATCGACAGCCCGAAATTTCTTGGAACGTTTGGTCCGCCTCTCTTTAACTCGGCCGCCGACATTCAGATGATTGTGAACGCAACGCAGCTCAACATTGCTGCATTGAAGGAGTCCGGATTTGATTTCGGCGTCAGCTATGATTTCGAAGCTGGCGACAATCTTGATCTCGGGTTCTTCGCAAACGGCACATACCTGCTGAACTACGAAACGCAGGCAGCGCCGGGACTGGCTTTTGTCGATCAGCTCGGCAAGTACAGCTCGTTCGGTTCACCGGTACAGTTCCGCTCGAAGCAAGGCGTGCGGGCGACTGCAGGCGCGCTGAGCGGCATCGTGACGATGAACTACGTCGATAGCTATGAATGCGCCATCGGCAGTTGTTATGTTCCGGCAGCAGGAACCGGCGCTCCAGTCTTGAATACGGCGCCTGTACCGATCGACTCCTGGATCACGGTCGACGTCAATATCGGACTCGATCTGGACGGTCTTGGCGACAACATCGTGACGAATGGAACGCGTTTGAGCCTGTCGGTGAACAATTTGTTCAACCAGGATCCTCCGTTCATTGACGCAGGAAACCCCGGTACGCCGCTCGCCCCTGCGTATGATCCAAACAACCACACGATCATTGGGCGGACTGTTGGCCTGACGATCAGCAAGGAATGGTAAGCTCCTCCCTGAGCATGTCCGACAGCGAGAAACTCGTCTGACTCGCTGCGGAAATGTCCACCACCACAAAAACCCGTCGCGCAAGCGGCGGGTTTTTTGTTTGCGAGAAGACCGCAGTCACAACGACTTTTTTTGCCGCTGTCTCTTCCTTGACACCAGGCCAGGCATGCCAGACAATAATTTCGAAATTTTTCCCTTTCGCTGCAGAGGCGTTATGCACGTCAAGCCCATCGCGTTATTCCTCACTTGTATTTGTTTGCTGTCTGCACAAACGACGGCGGCGCCGTACCAAATGCCCAATGCCGAAACTCGGCATGTTGAGAACGCCGTGACAGGCGAAGTCCACAAGCTGTTTATTTTCAAACCCAACGCACCGGCTCCGGAAGGAGGCTACCCTGTCATCTACATCCTGGATGGCAACAGCGTCTTCGGCGCCGTAACAGACGAAGTCCGCAGAAAGATCGCAGACGAATATGGCGACGCAGCCATGGTTGTCGCCATCGGCTATCCTGAAGATGAGCCATGGAACCCGCGGCGCGAAAAAGACCTGACGCCGTGGACGCCGGAGAGCGGTTTGCAACTGGACCCCGATGGCAATGAAGTGATTCAGCCAGGCGGCGCTGACGGATTTCTGAGCTTCTTGGAAAACATCGTCATGACGGAAGTTGAGGCGGACTACCCGATAAATGCACATCGCCGGACACTGGCTGGACACTCCTTCGGCGGTTTATTCACGCTGCACACCTATTTCACCAAGCCAAACCTGTTTCAGAATTACGTCGCCATGAGTCCCTCGATCTGGTTTGCCGACGGCAGACTGTTGAATGAGGCGGATGCGTACCTCTTGCGATTTGCGGAAGCGCCAGACCATGCGCGCCTGTTGATCACAGTCGGCGGATGCGAGGAAACGCCGGGCGAGTGCGACTCCGCGAAGTTCAGCACTCCCGCTCGCGACAAGTGGCTGTTTACAGTCGGCCGGATGGTCACGAATGCAACGACCATGTTTAAAAAGCTGCACGCAGTTCGCGGCGACCATGTGGCGCTGACCGTCATAGACGGAGAACACCACACATCCGTCATTGGCGCGTCGCTTTCGAAAGTCGTTGCCGTGGCCATGACTTCCCGTCCGACCAGCAAACCCGAACACAAGCACTGAAATCTCACACTCGGAGCAAAACCAGATGCACCTCAGACTTACATTCATGACGGCCTGCGCTGTTGTCATCACAACATCCGTTGGCGCCGCGGAAGTCGAGACTTCACAAGCCGCTGCCTGCGACGCGCTGAACAGCGCTTCATTTGAAGACGCTGCCGACAATCCGGTGAGAATCATAAGTGCGTCTTATGTGGAAGACGGCAATGAATCACTCAAACAAAGCCGCTATATGTTCGACAAGCGCAGCATTGTGCAAGGATTGCCGATTGCCGCAGATGAAGATGTACCGCCGCATTGCCGCATCGAGGGATATGTTGCGCCGGCGGTAAAGTTTCTCATTCTGCTGCCCGATCAGAAGCAGTGGAACCAGCGCGCGCTCTATGCCGCCTGCGATGCATTCTGCGGCGCCGTCGATGACGACCAGAATGTCGCCGGTCTCGTCAACGGGTTCGCATCAATCACCAGCGATGGCGGCCACATCAACCGGCGGCCGTTTGACGGCGTGTGGGGATCGGGCAATCGCGAAGGTGAAATCGATTTCGGCTACCGCGCCTCTCACGTCGCCGCTCAGACCATCAAGGCGGTATCAAAAGCCTACTATGGCGCCGAGCCGTCCTACTCCTATATCACCGGCTTCTCAAAAGGCGGTCACGCCGGCATCATGTCTGCGCTGAAGTATCCCGGCGACTATGACGGAGCTCTCTCGCGGGCGCCGGTAGTCCGCTACCAGGAAATCAACTCCATAAAGATGCCGTGGATTGTGAAAGCCAACACGCGAGCCGACGGAACGCCGATCCTTCTGGCGTCCGACGTCCCGCTTATCCACAAAGCAGCGATTGCGTCTTGCGACGAAGTCGACGGCGTCAAGGATGGCATTATCGACAATCCGCGCAAATGCAATTTCGACCCCGGCGTGCTCCTTTGTAAGGAGGGCGCGAGCGAGGGCTGCCTGACGCAAGAACAAGTGGGGGCGCTGCGCAAGTTTTATGAAAAGCCCAAGAATGCAGCGGGTCGGATCGCCTACCCCTACGCACTCGAAGTGGGATCGGAACTTGACTGGCCGGGATTCTACGCCCCGCGCAGCGTCAATGACACGCCTTACGCAGAAGAAATCGCGCGCACGTTTTTGCGCTACATGGCGTTCCCTGACGATCCCGGCGCGAGCTTCGACTATCTCGCATTCGATCCTGTGAAGGACAGGAAGAAGCTAGAAAAAATGAAAGCCGTGTATGACGCTGACGGAATTGAGTTCGACGATTTCCGTGATGCCGGCGGAAAGTTACTTGTGCTGCACGGGTTCTCCGATGGCGCGGTGACCGCACAAATGACGATAGACTGGTATGAAAAAGTCATCGATAAATATGGCGAAGAACAGGCTCAGGAATTCGCACGGCTGTTCGTGCTGCCCGGTAACAAGCATGGCGGCAGCCCCGCTGATGGGCCGAACATCAACAACTCGCTTGCAGCGCTAATGAATTGGGTCGAGAGCGGCGAAGCGCCAAGCCAAATCTTGCTACGGGACGAGACGCGTCAGCGCGTTGTCTTCCCCTACCCTCTGGCCACGAAATATAATGGTGAAGGCGACATCAACGACCCGACGAGCTATCAGCCTGTCAGAACCGGCGAGTAATTTGGCGCGCCGTCGTTCGTCGCACACACGATTAATCGCCTTGCCAAAGCAGGTTCAACAGTTCGCCGTCTTTGCGGGAAAGCGCAGGCGCAAATCCAGCCGCAACATTGTCTCTGGCGTGTTGCGGCTTTCCCGTCCCCGGAATAACGCCATTCACTGCGGGATGAGAGATTATGAAGCGTAGAAAAAGCTGCGCCCAGCTCGAGCAGCCAAGGGCAATCGCCTCTTCCGGCAATGCCCGCCCCTGAACAGACCGGAACAGCGCGCCCTGTGCGAAGGGCTTATTCGCAATAAAAGCGACGCCGCGGTCAGCCGCGAGCGGCAGAAGCTGCTTTTCGGCCTCGCGCGCCGCCAGCGAATATTGAAACGCCACAAAATCGATCTGTTGAGTGCGAACGATCTCAATCAGTTCCGGCAAGGCGGCATCAATATGATGCGTCACGCCCACATATCGAATTTTTCCCGCAGCTTTCAGTTCGAGTAGAAAAGGAAGATGGGTTCGCCAGCCCTCGAGGTTGTGGATCTGCATCAAGTCAATCGGGTCCGGCCCTAGTTTGTCCCGCGAGCGCTCGATCTGAATCC
>CAZAOB010000034.1:0-8704 GCA_964486635.1 uncultured Caulobacterales bacterium
TGCGGCCGATGGGCGACTGGTCGATGTCGATGACCTTATCGAAATGTTCAAGGCCGGTGATCTTGTCATGCTCGGCCGGCGCGTCTTTGGAATTGTAGAGCCGGCGCGAGGCGGCCTTGTATAAGGTCTCGATGATCAGGGTCGACTTGCCGCCGCCCGAGACGCCGGTGACGCAGGTAAGAAGGCCGATCGGCACTTCCGCCGTGACTTTCTTGAGATTGTTCGCCGCAGCGCCGGTGATCTTGATCGCTTTCTTCTTGTTGAAGGGACGACGCTCGGCGGGAACGGGCACTTCGCGGCGCCCGGCGAGATAATCGCCGGTGAGCGAGTTCTTCGCGTTCATGATGTCCTTGACCGTGCCCTGCGCCACGATCTCGCCGCCATGAACGCCGGCGCCGGGGCCGATATCGACAATATGATCGGCGGCGCGGATCGCTTCCTCGTCATGCTCGACGACGATCACCGAATTGCCGAGATTTTTGAGCCGCTGCAAAGTTTCGAGCAGGCGTTCATTGTCGCGCTGATGCAGGCCGATGGAGGGCTCGTCGAGCACATATAAAACGCCGGTGAGGCCGGAGCCGATCTGCGAGGCGAGGCGGATGCGCTGGCTTTCGCCCCCGGACAGCGTGCCCGATGCGCGGGAGAGGGTGAGGTAATCGAGGCCGACATTGTTGAGAAAGGACAGCCGGTCGCGGATCTCCTTCAAGACGCGGACGGCGATCTCCTTTTCCTTTTTGGAGAGTTTCGCTTCGAGCGCGTCGAACCAGGCGCCCGCCGCCTTGATCGAAAATGCCGTCGCTTCGGAAATGGAGAGCTTGCCGATCTTCACCGCCAGCGCCTCGGGCTTGAGGCGCATCCCGTTGCACGCCTCGCAATGGGTGACAGACTGGAAGCGCGACATCTCCTCGCGCACCCAGGCGCTATCGGTTTCGCGCCAGCGCCGCTCGAGGTTCGGGATGACGCCTTCGAAGGGCTTTACAGTCTCGAATTTGCGCGCGCCGTCGGCGTAGATGAATTTGATGTCCTCATCGCCGGTGCCGTAGAGCACCACGTCCTGCGCTTCTTCGGAAAGTTCGTCCCACGGCACGGTGATCTTGAATTTGTAATGGCGCGCGAGGGCCTGCAGCGTCTGGGCGTAATAGGGCGAGGTGCCTTTCGACCAGGGCGCGATGGCGCCGTCATTCAAGGCCAGCGCGCCGTCCGGCACGACCAGCTCCTCATCGAAAATCATTTCGGTGCCGAGGCCGTCGCATTGCGGGCAGGCGCCGGCAGGGGCGTTGAATGAAAAGAGCCGCGGTTCGATCTCGTCGATGGTGAAGCCGGAAACCGGGCAGGCGAATTTCGCGGAGAAGATTGTGCGCTGCGGCGCGCCGTCCTTGTCTTTCTTGTCGGCGCTTTCGGCGATGGCGATGCCGTCGGCGAGTTCGAGGGCGGTTTCGAAGCTTTCGGCGAGGCGCGATTCAAGTCCGGCTTTGATAACGATGCGGTCGACAACCACTTCGATATCGTGCTTGATCTTCTTGTTCAGCGCAGGAACGTCGGCGATTTCGTAATACTCGCCATCGACCTTGACCCGCTGGAAGCCTTTCTTCTGCAGCTCGGCGAACTCTTTCTTGTACTCGCCCTTGCGCGCCCGGATCATCGGCGCGAGCAGATAGAACCGCGCGCCGTCGCCTTCCGCCATCAGCCGGTCGACCATTTCGGTGACGGTTTGCGATGAGATC
The DNA here is from genome assembly GCA_964486635.1 of uncultured Caulobacterales bacterium. Taxonomy (GTDB): domain Bacteria; phylum Pseudomonadota; class Alphaproteobacteria; order Caulobacterales; family Parvularculaceae; genus Hyphococcus. The sequence goes on from CAZAOB010000034.1 coordinate 1,725, forward strand.
GGCTCACCGGTCGCCGGCGAATAGGGGACGCCCACCCGCGCCCAGAGCAGGCGCATATAGTCGTAGATCTCCGTGACTGTGCCGACCGTCGAGCGCGGATTGCGCGAGGTGGTCTTCTGTTCGATGGAAATTGCGGGCGAAAGGCCGTCGATCTGATCCACATCGGGCTTTTGCATCATCTCCAGGAACTGGCGCGCGTAAGCCGACAAACTTTCCACATAGCGGCGCTGTCCCTCGGCGTAGATCGTGTCGAAGGCGAGGGACGATTTGCCGGAACCGGAAAGCCCGGTCATCACGATCAACTGGTCGCGCGGCATCTCAAGGGTGATGTTTTTCAGATTGTGTTCGCGCGCGCCGGCGACGCGGATCGATTTCAAACTCATGGGAACGCGGGTCTCTTTATATATAGGGGCGGGTCAGTGCTGCGCCTTATATCGACGTTGACAGCAAGAACAAGATGTGAACACCTGTGTCTATTGCAAGGGGCGTCCCCGGTTCATTCATGGGGAGAACCAATCATTGAGCACACGCCGAATCCGCGCGATTAGCTCTGATAAAGATGGAATTCAGGAGAGTGTTATGGCTGGCAGCGTCAACAAAGTCATTTTGATCGGAAATCTCGGCGCCGATCCGGAAACCCGTAAATTTCAGAATGGCGGCTCTGTCACCAACCTGCGCATTGCGACTTCCGAGAACTGGAAGGACAAAAACACCGGCGAACGGCGCGAAAAAACCGAATGGCACTCGGTTGCGATCTTTTCCGAAGGATTGGGCCGTGTTGCAGAGCAATATTTGAAAAAAGGCTCGAAGGTTTACATCGAAGGCCAGCTCGAAACTCGGAAATGGCAGGATCAAAACGGCAATGACCGCTACACGACCGAAGTTGTTCTGCGCGGATTCAATTCTTCGCTGGTGATGCTCGACGGAAGAAGCGGCGGCGGTTCGTTTGATCGCGAATCAAATCGCGATGGAGGCGGAATGTCCGAACGAGGAGGGTCTTCGGGCGGACAAAACTACGAAATGGACGACGACATTCCGTTTTAAACGCGAAAACGAATCAAAAAATGCAAAAAAACGCACATGCGAACGCTAAGCGTTGCGCATATACAATACTTTTTTAGTAAATTAAGTTATGTTTTCACTTTCGACGCTTGATTCGGAGGTGAACCATGGCTGTCAAAAGAAAAACGACGAAACGTAAAGCGGCAAAAAAGACCGCGAAGAAGAGAACGGTAAAGCGTAAAGCTGCAAAGAAGAAAGCGCCGGCGAAGCGTAAAGCTACCAAGCGCAAAGCAGCGAAGAAGACCACAAAGCGCAAAGCGGCTAAGAAGACGACGAAGCGCAAAACTGCAAAGCGGAAGACCGCGAAGCGGAAAACCGCAAAAAAGGCGACCAAGCGTAAGACGGCGAAGCGGAAAACCGCTAAGAAAGCCACGAAGCGCAAGACCGCCAAGCGGAAAACCGCAAAGCGTAAGACCACGAAGCGCAAAACAACGGCGAAGAAAGCTCCTGCTAAGAAGCGCCGCGTGAAGCGCCGGAAGAAAAAAGCCTAAATTTGGTCTGAAAGCCGCAAAACCGCTTGAAATCAGGCGTTTGGCGGTACTGTCGCTCGCGTAAATCGTGTTTTGAAGCACCGAAATCACGCACATGGCGGCTATTCATCGGCCCGGCGTAACAAGTAACGGGCCGACGACATGCGGGGGCGCTCCGCGAACAAGTTTCCGAACGCAATTGCGTTTGACGATAATAGAATTCGCTGCCTGAGATCTTCAGCCAGTAAAATTCACTCAAAGCCCCGGCGCGACATCGCCGGGGCTTTATTTTTGCGCTTGCGAATGGAACTGCACGACGTGGAATCTTCCACCGCTCGGCAAGATGTTGTGATGCCAGGACGATGCACAAACCCGATCTTGTAGATCGCGAGGTTTCTAGCCGCGAACGGCGCCAACTTTCTCCGGCGCCATGATTTCGCCTTGCGATCCGTCTGAAATAGTTTTGGACGAAGGGAGAGGCAGATGAAAAAGTATCATCCTGAAGCGTCGGCCCGTGGTCGGCGAACGATTCGTAAGGTGGCGACCATCGCGTTCGCAGCCTTGGCTGCATCTGCTTGCGCAACCCAGCATGGGCAAGTGCATGAATGGACGGCGCAGGGTTACCTCACGCCTGGGCCGACGGGGGAACCCGAAATTATCGGCGTTTATGACAATGAGGCCGATTGCGTCGCCGCGGGCGAAGCCTGGATGAGCCGGCAGGTGGTCGGTAATCCAGTTTACGCTGACTGCTTGCCGGTCGATCGCAACTGAGGATTTAGTCCACCGGGAACGGCCCGTCCTCAAAGACTTCGTCGTGATAGCCTTTCTTGCCGATCTGGTCTTTGAGATCGCTGAACGGGCTTTGATTCTGCTTCAGCCGCTCGAGCGCCGAGGCGAAATCGACCTGCGGGCGCCAGCCCAATTCTTCACGCGCCAGATCGTTCACATAGACCCGGTCGAGCGTGTCGAACATGCGCCAGCCGCGGCGGGCATATTCATCATCGAAATCCACATAACGGCGCAGCACCGCAGGCGCATCGCGGCCGAGTTCGGCAAGATCGTCCTCGCTGAACGGCGTCGTCGCGCTGATGATGTAACGCCCGAAACCGATCTCGCCGGCGCGTTCGATTGCGACCAGATGCGCCGAGACCATGTCGGCGATGTCGCCGCGCCGGTAGAGCAGTTCGTTCACCTTGGCGTTGAGGTCGTCGAAACCGTTGCGGATCTGTGAATTGTCGTCGTCCTCGGGGAAGAAGCGCGAGGTGCGCAGGATGAGGCAGGGAAGCTTGTGCTTTTTATGGACCAGGTGACACAGATTTTCCGCCGCCAACTTGGTGACGCCGTAAATGTTTTTCGGGATCGGGTTGAGCGCTTCGGTGACGCGCACCGCCGGCGCGCCCAGTGGCGGCTTCATTGCATCGCCGAAAGTGCTTGTGGTGCTGGTGAAGATGAACGCCGAAACGCCTTCGCGCACTGCGGCCTCAAGCAGGTTCAGCGTGCCGGTGACGTTTGTATCGACAAATTGCTGCATCGAATGAGTGACCACGTGCGGCTTGTGCAGCGTTGCTGAATGCAATACCGCGCTGACGCCCTTCATCGCGCGCGCGGCGAAGTCCGGATCGGAAATGTCGCCCACATGATCGGTGAACGGCCCTGCCTTGATGTCGGCGCCGGTAAAGTCGCGTTTCTGCGCGGTGAGGATGCGGGCGAGCGCTTCGCCGAGATGGCCCGATGAGCCGGTGATCAGGATCGTCATGGACGTGCTTTTGCCGCTGCGCGCGGAGCCGGTCAATCGTCCGCGCCGAAGTGTGATTAAAGTTCGATCCGCAAGCGTGGCAGCATGCGCCCGGGGATCGATCCAGAAGGCGCTTCGCCATGGTCGTGGGCGCCCATGCGCCGGTAAAACTCGGCGGCGCCGGGATCGGCGTCGATGGTCATGTGATCGGCGCCAAGGGCGCGGGCTGCGTCCATCGCCCATTGAAACAGGGCGCGACCGACGCCTTTACCGTGATGAACGGGATCGACATAGAGCTTGTCGAGCTCGTTTACAGATTCTGAGATAGCAATCTGCGCAAACCCGGCGAGCTCGCCGTCGATCTCTGCGACTGCGAGGCGTTGCGGATCGAGTTCGTCCGGGGAGAGCGTGAGTTCCGCCCGGCACATCTCCATGAAAGCGGCGTCATAACCCCAGACTGCCTTGGACCGCATGCAGAGGTCGCTGAGCGCAGGCGCTTCGCCGGCTCGGGGCGGGCGCAACCGGATCATCGCGCCAGCGCCGCGTCCATTGCCGTGCGCACTACCGCAAAGCGGCGGAGCGCCGCGAATGCGGGGCAGGATGAAGGGATGCGCGTCAAGGCCTTTCGCCCGGAACGTAGCACCAGCCCTTTTCGACGACTTGAGGGTCGGCGCAGCCGTGATCCACCGCTGCGCGTGTTGCGAAAATTGTTGCTGTGTTTGGATAGTTTCGGCCGCCCGGGTACGCAGTGACCAAAAGATTACCCGCCGCACGATAGAATTCGCGTCGTGTTGGCATGCCGTCGCAATCGGGCTGACCATTACACGTTCCGCGCCTGCAGGAGAGGATGTAGATGGCATCCGTCTCCAGAAAGCCTTCTCGCTTCATTACCGAGGTGACAGCAGAATTGAATTCGATTGGCCGCGCAGTTTTGAGGACCGCGCTGCAAAATTCAGATCCTGAAGTTTTCTGAAACGCAAGTGAGCCGTCGGGCTCGATCCGCAAGATATCTTGATAGTCGCGCGGGCCACGGTCCTCCTTGCAGAAGGCTGGGCCAAGGTAACGTCTCCAAGTTTTCTGCTCATAGCCGTCGGCGTAACTACATTCCTGGTTCGTCAGGTCGATAGCGCGTGAAACCGCGCCTTCAAGTTCGGCGACGCGTTGCGCATCTGGCGAGGTGGCGCAGGCGGAAATGCCCAACATGCCCGCGAAGATCGCAGTCGCGCCTTTGATCCATGCTCTGCGCCGAGGCGAAGTCACGTCGATCACCGAAACTAAATCTCAAACCGGTCCAGCGCCGCGCTGGTTTCGCCGCTGCTTACCTGGGCGGCGCCGCCCAGGACATAAATCGCCTCGCCCACGGTGACCGCGCCGAGGCCGTGACGGCGGCGCGGCATGGCGGCGACAGCGCGCCATTTGTCCGTATCGGGATTGTATTCCCAGGCTTCAGCGAAAACGCCGCCGGGCGCGGGGCTAAAGTACTCGCCGCCAAAGGCGTAAATCTTGCCGTTCAGCACCGCCGCGGCGAGGCCGCCTTGGGCTTTCGGCATGGGCCGCGCGGACTCCCAGCGGTCGGAGAGCGGGTCGTAGACTTCGACCGCCGCGGTGTTGCCGTCGCTAACGGTGCGTCCGCCGATAACGTAGAGGACGCCGTTCACAATGGCGCCGGCGGCGGAGTTGCGCGGCGTCGGCAGTGGCGCGAGCTTGCGCCATGCATTGGACGGCGTGTCGTAATACCAGTGTTCATCGGTATCGATGTGATCGGACCATTCGGCGTTACGGCTGCCTGATGGCGAACGCCCGCCGACCACATGAATATAGCCGTTCAACGACTGGCACACGGTCTCCGCCTGCGGATGGGGCATCGGCGCCAGCTGTTCCCATGAGCCGTTCAGTTGTTTCAGGCGCCAGCAATTGCCGCGCATCTGCCAGCCGCCGCGATCGTTGCGGGCGAACCCGCCGACCCCGTAGAGAAAGCCGTTATTGTTGACGAGCGCGATGTGATGGCGCGGTTCCGGCAGGCGCGTAGCGAAACCCCAGGCGTCATAGGAGGGGTCGTAAAACGTCACCTTGTCCGTAACGTTGAACGGATCATCCGGCGTCAGGCCGCCAGCATTCACCAGAATGTCGAGCGGTTTGGGTTTCATCGCCGGTCCGGGGTCGGACGCTTTGCGAAATGCGGCGGGGTAAATCTCCTGCACTGGAAACGGCATGCTCGCCAGTGGCGTCCATGCGCCCGTCGGGCCTTCGGCGCGCGCCGGCATGACCGCGCTGGCGCCAATCGCCGCTCCGCCCAGCAGCACGCTTCTTCTGTCGACCTTGTTCATTTCTTTCCCCACGCAACTTGCTCCCCGGCGGCGGCCCCAGTTTTTCCACAGCCCTTTAGCAGAAACGTGGAACTCACGGAATTATCTCACAATTTCCGCGCCATCCTCAGGTTTCTCCGCGACGACCGCCAAAAGCGAGCATACTCTATAAGAGAGCAGGGATAAACTCGCCGGATTCAGAGGCGGTGGAGCAGGCAAAAACCCCGGCGAAATCGGCGCAAATGCTTGGCTTTAACGGGGCCGAATGCTAAGCCGGATCGTTCTTTTCCAGCTGATTCCCAAAGGTTCCGAAGTGGCCGAAGACAACGGCGATATCCCCGAAAATAATGGCGACGGAGACGGGGCAAACCCGCCCCAGAATCCGAACCAGAACCCTCCGATGACGCCCAGCGAAGGCGCAATGATTTCCATCGAAGACGAGATGCGCAAGTCGTATCTCGACTACGCGATGAGCGTCATCGTCTCGCGCGCGATCCCGGATGCCCGCGACGGTTTAAAGCCTGTTCACCGGCGCATCCTCTGGGCGATGCACGAGATGGGGCTCGTCCATAACAAGGGATATCGAAAGTCAGCCGGTGTCGTCGGTGAAGCCATGGGTAATTATCACCCGCATGGCGACCAGGCGATTTACGACGCGCTCGTGCGCATGGCGCAGGATTTTTCCATGCGCCTGCCGCTGGTCGACGGCCAGGGCAACTTTGGTTCGATCGACGGCGATCCGCCTGCGGCCATGCGATACACCGAATGTAAATTGCAGAAAGTCACCGGCGCGCTGCTCGACGATATCGAGAAAGAGACGGTGCTGTTCACGCCGAACTATGACGGCCGCAAGCTCGAGCCGTCGGTGTTGCCGGCGAAATTTCCGAACCTTTTAGTCAACGGCTCCGGCGGCATCGCCGTTGGCATGGCCACCAACATTCCGCCGCACAATCTTGGCGAGGTCATCGACGCCACTGTGGCGATGATCGAAAATCCGGAGATCGGCGACGAGGAACTGCTCGAGATCGTGCCGGGGCCGGACTTTCCGACGGGCGGCATCATACTGGGTCGCGCCGGTTCAAAAGCGGGGCTCCTGCTCGGTCGCGGCTCGGTGGTCATGCGCGGGCGCGCAACCATCGATGAAATCCGCAAGGACCGCTACGGCATCATCATCACCGAAATTCCCTATCAGGTGAACAAGGCGATGATGGTCCAGCGCATCGCCGATCTTGTGCGCGAGAAAAAGATCGAAGGTATCGCCGATATTCGCGACGAGTCTAACCGTCACGGCATTCGCGTCGTCATCGAGTTGCGCCGCGATGCATCGCCGGATGTGGTGCTGAACCAGCTCTACCGCCACTCGCAATTGCAGACGAGTTTTGGCGTCAACATGCTTGCCCTCAATGG
>CAZAOB010000034.1:8714-35466 GCA_964486635.1 uncultured Caulobacterales bacterium
GCAAGCCGCAGCAGCTTACCCTTCGCGATATTCTGGCGGCGTTCATCGACTTCCGCGAGGAAGTGATTACACGGCGGACAAAGTTCGACCTCAACAAGGCGCGCGACCGTGCGCACATCTTGGTCGGTCTCGCCATCGCTGTCGCCAATATCGACGAAATCGTTGCGCTGATCCGCGCCGCGCCCGATCCGGCGACGGCCAAGGAACGGTTGATGGCGAAGGACTGGCCCGCCAAGGACCTCGCGCCGCTCGTGCTTCTGGTCGCTGATCCCCGCCACATGATGAGCGACGGTAATTTGTTGAAACTCTCAGAAGAGCAGGCGAAAGCCATTCTCGATCTGCGTTTGCAGCGTCTGACGGCGCTCGGCCGCGATGAAATTGGCGACGAGTTGAAGGGGCTGGCGGAGAAGATCGAGGATTATCTCGACATTCTGCGCAATCGCGAGCGCGTATTGACGATTATCAAGGAAGAGCTTTCCGCGGTTCGCGAGGAATTCGCCACGCCGCGCAAGACCGAGATCGTCGAGGCCGAAGGCGAAGTCGAAGACGAAGACCTGATCGCCCGTGAAGATATGGTCGTTACGGTCACCCATGCGGGCTACGTCAAGCGCACGGCGCTTTCGACTTACCGAGCACAAAAGCGCGGCGGCAAGGGCCGCGCCGGCATGAAGTTCAAAGACGAAGATTTCGTCGCGCAACTTTTTGTCGGCCACACCCACACGCCGCTCTTGTTCTTTACGTCGACGGGCATGTCCTACAAGCTCAAGCTGTGGCGGCTCCCCGAAGGCGCGCCGAGTTCGCGCGGCAAGGCTTTTGTCAATTTGCTGCCCCTCGGGCCCGATGAGCGCGTCACCAACATCCTGCCGCTGCCCGAAGACGAAGACGCCTGGGAAAAGCTTCATGTGATGTTCGCGACGCGGTCGGGCAATATCCGCCGCAACAAGCTGTCGGACTTCCAGCGCGTTAATCGCAACGGCAAGATCGCCATGAAACTCGACGAAGGCGACCGGCTGGTCGGGGTTCAGGTCTGCCGCGAAGACGAAGATGTGTTGCTGACGACAGCGTCGGGGCAATGCATCCGCTTCCCGGTCGAAACCGTGCGTGTCTTCGCCGGACGCACCTCGACCGGCGTGCGCGGCATCAAGCTCGACAAGGACAATGTCGTCATCTCCATGGCGGTTCTGCACCATGTCGATACGGTGTCCGAAGAGGCCAAGGCCTATCTCAAGCACGCCGCCGCCATGCGCCGCGCTGCAGGCGAGAGCGATGCAGAGGAGCCGGAAGACACCGAAACGCCGGATGTCGCCATTAGTCAGGAGCGCATCGCCGAACTTGGCGCGCGCGAGCAATTCATCCTGACGGTGACGGAGAACGGATACGGCAAGCGCACCAGCTCCTACGAATACAGGACATCCGGCCGCGGCGGCAAAGGCATCATTGCGATCCAGACCTCCAGCCGCAACGGTCCGGTGGTCGCCGCTTTCCCGGTCGAAGACAGCGATCAGATCATGCTCGTCACCGATGGCGGGCAATTGATCCGCACGCCGGTGGACGGCATTCGCGTTGCCGGGCGAAACACGCAGGGCGTGACGATTTTCCGCACGCGCGATGATGAAAATGTCGTCTCGGTCGGACGCATTGAAGATGTGGACGGCGACGAAGAAGACGATTCAGAAAGCGACGCTGAATGACAAAACTCATCGGCCTCTATCCGGGCACGTTTGATCCTGTGACTCTCGGGCACGTGGATCTGGTTCAGCGCGCGGTGAAGTTGGTCGATGAGCTGGTGATTGGCGTCGCCATCAATCGAGACAAGGGGCCTCTCTTTTCCCTCGAAGAGCGCGTCGCCATGGTCGAGGCGGAAATGGGCGACATCTCCAAAGCGGCGGGCGTGCCTATCCGGGTGGTGCCGTTTGAGGTTCTGCTGATGAAGTTCGCTGAAGAAGTGAAAGCGAACATCATCATTCGCGGGCTGCGCGCCGTTTCCGACTTTGAATATGAATACCAGATGGTCGGCATGAACCAGGCGCTCAACGACGAAATTGAAACCGTGTTCTTGATGGCGGATGCGCGCTATCAGTCCATCGCATCGAGGCTGGTCAAGGAGATCGCCCGGCTGGGCGGCGATGTCAGCTCATTTGTGCCCGAAAGGGTGGCGACGAGCCTGAAGGCCAAGTTTTCGAAGCAATAAGTTCTCATTTCCGACCGGGCGCCCTATATGGGGGCGAACTACTGCTCAGGGCGAGCGGCGATAGGGAGTTGATATGCGTATTCGGCCGATTTTCTTGAGTCTGGCGACATTTGCAGCCTTCGCCGGCGCGGCGTTCGCCGATGACGATGAGGCAGCCAAACCTACAGCCGCCAGCATACTGGATAGCGCTACCGCTGCCGATTGGCGCCCGCTCGATCCTGAAAATACGCTGTACATGGACCTGCCCGCCGGCACGGTGGTGATCGAACTCCGCCCGGATTTCGCGCCAGCGCATGTGACGCGCATCAAGGAACTGGTTCGCGAAGGCTTCTACGACGGCCTCACCTTTCACCGGGTGATCGAAGGCTTCATGGCGCAAGGCGGCGACCCGAAAGGGGATGGCACCGGCGGCTCCAGCAAACCAAATCTTCCGCCTGAATTCGCCCGCGAGAGTAATCAGGTGACTGACTTCAGAGAAGTCGGCCGCGACCGGATGGCGCCGCGCCTTGGCTGGATTGATGGCATGCCGGCCGCCGCGCAGCCTGAAGGCATCCGCACTTTCCTGACCAACGGCAAAGCCGAGCTGTGGCCGGTCCATTGCCCCGGCGTTATGTCCATGGCGCGCGCGACTGCGCCGGACAGCGCCAACAGCCAGTTCTTTTTGATGATCGGCGACTCGCGCCTCAATCTTGATCGCCGTTACACGGCGTGGGGCTGGATCGTTGACGGCTTTGAGGCCACACGGCGAATCGTGCGGGGCGAGCCGCCCTCACGGCCGACGCCGATTATTCGTGTGCGCGTCGAGGCGGATATTCCGCAAGCGGAGCGTCGCGACATACAGGTCATGAAAACCGACAACGAGATCTTCACCAACTATCTGAAAGCTCGCGAGCAATTGTCGGACACCGGGTATCTCAAAGATATTTGTGAAACCAAAGTGCCAGTCAAAGTTGATGGAAAGATTGAAACATGACGCAGAAAATGATCCTCAGCCTGGAAACCGGCGACGTCACGATCGAAATGCTCGATGACAAGGCGCCCGGCCACGTGGCGCGCATCATTGAGCTGGCCGAAGAAGGCTTTTACGACGGCCTCAAGGCGCATCGCGTAATCGACGGGTTTATGGCGCAGATGGGATGTCCGCGCGGCGACGGCACTGGCGGTTCGGACAAACCAAACCTCAAGGCGGAATTCAACGATGTCAGCCACCAGCGTGGCGTCTGTTCCATGGCGCGCGCGCAAAATCCGAACAGCGCCAACAGCCAGTTCTTCATCTGCTTCGATGACGCCTCATTCCTCGATGGCCAGTACACGGCCTGGGGCAAAGTCGTCGACGGTATGGAGCATGTGGACGCGGTCAACAAAGGCGAACCGCCGCGCGAGCCCACCAAGATCGTTTCATTCCGCAAGGCGGCTTAACGTTTTCTCCGGCGATTCCGGATTGTTTACGCCTGCAAGTTATTAGTGCGGCGACCTGAATCACGTTCAGGATGCTGTTCGCGGATCGCAATCAGGAGCAAAATGGAATCGCCAACCGGAAAAGTGGTCATTGTCGGGACCGGCTTTGTGGCCGATCTCTATATGCGCTCGCTCAAGACTTTTCCCGGCATTGCGGTTGCTGGCGCGTTCGACATCGACGGGCCGCGCCTTAAGGCGTTCTGCGATTACTGGAAAACGCCGGCTGCGTCCTCGCTCGACGCGCTTCTGGCTGAAGACGCGCTGGTGCTCAATCTCACCAACCCGGGTGCGCACTACGACGTTAGCAAAGCGGCGCTTGAGGCGGGAAGGGACGTCTATTCCGAAAAGCCGCTGGCGACGAAAATGACTGACGCGCACGCGCTCGCCAAACTCGCTAGCGACAAGGGACTGATCCTCGCATCGGCGCCGTGCAGCTGGCTTTCGCAATCGGCGCAGACCGTTTGGGCGGCTGTTTCTTCGGGACAGATCGGAACGCCGCGCCTTGTTTACGCGGAGCTCGACGACGATTTTATCCCGCAGGCGCCGTACGACAAATGGGTTTCTGAATCCGGCGCGCCGTGGCCGGCGAAAGACGAGTTCGAGACGGGCTGCACGCTGGAACATGCGGGGTATTATCTCACCTGGCTGATGGCGATGTTCGGGCCGGTGGAAACGGTCGTAGCGGCGTCGGCCAACTTGATCCCAGACAAACATCCGGAGGGCGCGCCGACGGCGCCTGACTACTCAACTGCATCACTGTTTTTTGCCAACGGTGTTGTTGCGCGGTTGACCTGCTCAATCATAGCCCCTCATGATCACCGTATACGGATTATCGGCGATGAAGGCGTAATTGAACTTGATGAATGCTGGTCGAACACTACGCCTGTGCATATTCGCAAGCGCCATGTCATCCGGAGAAAGCTGATCAACTCGCCGTTGGCCAAACGGTTCGGAATCGGCGGTGAAACCCATCCGAAAGTCGGGCGATGGGGTGCGGCGGCAATGAATTTCGCCCTCGGCCCTGCGGAGATTTTGGCGGCGCGGACAGCTAATCGAACCCCGCAGGCTGGCGCAGATTTTGCCTTGCATCTCAACGAGGTAACGCTGGCGATTCAGGAGGCGGGCAAAGAGCATGGAGCGCAGAAAATGACCACATCCTTCTCTCCGCTCGCGCCAACGGAGTGGGCCGCAAAAGCAGGCGCCCGGATGGCCGGAGACAATTCATGAGCATTTCGATCGGCATCGCCGGCACCGGCTCGATCGCTGCGGTCATGTTGCCGGCGATCAGGCTTGGCGGCGCCGAACTTGGCGCCGTCTCCTCGCGCGACGGCGCCCGAGCGCGTGCGTTCGGGGACGCGCACGGAATTTCGCGGACCTTTGAAGGTTTGGCGGCAATGCTCCGAGAGGAAACGATCTCGGCGATTTACATCGCCAGCGCCACAGGCGCTCATGCGGACGATGCGATCGCAGCGCTTCAGGCCGGCAAGCATGTTCTGTGTGAAAAGCCATTCGCCATGACGGCGCAAGATGGCGAGCGTGTGCTTGACGCTGCTCGCGCATCCGGCCGTGTCTTCATGGAAGGGTTGTGGACACATTTCCTGCCTGCCTATCAGCGCGTACAGTCAATTGCGGATCAGGCGACATTGGGCTCGCCGCAACACCTTTCTGCGGCATATGGTTTTCCGGCAAATCGGGAATCGCGCCCGCGTTTGTTCGATCAGGAAGACGGCGGCGTCATTCTCGATCTCGGCGTCTATCCGGTATCGCTCGCATTGCGATTGTTGGGGCCGGCGCGATCAGTGAAATCGCGCGTCGTGCGCGATGAAGTCGGAGTCGATACGCACATGGCCGCACTCGTGACCCATGAAAGCGGCGCCACCTCGCAATTGTCGGCGTCGTTTGACGCTCTGCTGTCCAATGAGGCGACGCTTTCCTGTCGCGAGGGCGCCGCGAAGATTCTGGCGCCGCTGTTCGGCGCCGAGCGCGTGACCGTGGACCGATACGCGCCAGCTAAAGCGCCGGAACCCTCATCAGGCGTCAAAGCGCTGATCAAACAGAACCCGCTCGCCCGGCAATTAAAGGGCGCCCTCGGGCCGCGTCCCGAACTTCACGCCTACGGCGCGGACCAGTACCTGCCGCAAATGCGTCATTTCCTTGGACTTATTGAGGCGGGCAAGACTGAAAGTGATATCGCAACTCATGCGCTGTCACTGGACACGTTGCGCGTGCTCGACCGTATTCGCGAGGGCGGATAAGTCATGCGGCGCATCGCTTATTTGATGAATTCCTACCCCATGATTTCAACGACATTCATCCGTCGCGAAATCGAAGCGCATGAGCGACGCGGCATGGAGATAAAGCGCTACGCCATCCGCCACTGGGAGGGAGAGCTCGTCGATCCGCTCGATATCGCCGAAGCGGACCGCACTGACTATATTCTTTCCGGCAACGCAGGCGGTCTGATCGCGGTGTTCTTCCGTGAGCTGATTTCTCGGCCTCGAGGCGTAATCCGCGCGCTCGGCCCGTGGTTGTCGCTGCTGAAAAAAGCGCGCGGCGGATTAGTTCGTCATGCCGCCTATTTGATGGAAGCGGCGAGTTTCCGCCAGCGCGCGGAAGCAGACAAGATCGAACACGTCCATGTGCATTTCGGCACCAACGCCGCCGCGGTCGCCCTGCTGGCGCGGATTATGGGCGGGCCGACCTACAGCTTCACGGTGCATGGGCCGGATGAACTCACCGATGCGCCGCTTCTCGATTTTCCGGCGAAGATTGAACATGCGTCTTTTGTTGCGGCGATCACGAATTTCTGCAAATCGCAACTGATACGGTTTTCGTCGATCAAGGCGGCGGACAAGATCGAGATCGTCCATTGCGGGCTCGAACTGCGCGACTTCGAAGTGAGCCCACCGCCGGACAATCAGACATTTGTCTGTGTCGGCCGGCTTTGCCCGCAAAAGGGCCAGGCGCAATTGCCGGCGGTGGCGGCGGCGCTGCGTGGCGAATTTCCGAACCTCAAGATCATTCTGGTTGGCGACGGCGAGTCCCGCGCGGAAATCGAGTCGGAAATATCGCGGCTAGGCGTTTGCGAGAATGTCGTCATCAAAGGCTGGATGGAAAACGCCAAAGTCCGTGAACAGGTAAAGTCAGCGCGCGCTTTCCTCTTGCCGAGCTTCGCGGAAGGCTTGCCGGTTGTGATCATGGAGGCGCTGGCCCTCGGGCGGCCGGTCATCTCGACCTACATCGCCGGCATTCCGGAACTGGTGGACGAAGGCTGCGGCTGGATTGTTCCGGCGGGCGATGAAGATGCGCTGATCCGCGTTATGGGCGACGCCTTGCGATCATCGCCTGAGCGACTCGCCGCGCTTGGCTCCGAGGGGCGCAAACGCATCGAGCAGTCTCACGATGTCGACAAGGAAGCGGCGAAACTGGGCCAACTGTTTGAGCAGGTTGTCAGCGGCCAGCGCGCCTCGTAGTTCTGAGTTACTTCCCGAGTCCGCCGAACAGCGCGTATTTGATGTTGAGATAATCGTCGAGGCCGTATTTGGAGCCTTCACGGCCGACACCGGACTCCTTGACGCCGCCAAACGGCGCCACAGGTGTGGAGAGGATGCCTTCATTGATCGCAACCATGCCGTATTCGAGCGCTTCCATCATGCGCCACGCGCGGCCAAGGTCTTTCGTATAGAGATAAGAGGCAAGGCCGTATTCGGTGTTGTTGGCGAGCGCGACGGCTTCTTCTTCGGTTTCGAACTTGAACAGCGGCGCCACGGGGCCAAAGGTCTCGTCGCTGGCGATGAGCATCTTCGCCGTGACGTCGCAGAGCACAGTCGGCTCGAAATAAGTCCCGCCGAGTTTGTGCGGATGGCCGCCGAGAATGACTTTCGCACCTTTGGACGTCGCGTCGGCCACATGTTCTTCGACTTTGCGCACGGCCTTGTCATCGATCAGCGGGCCTTGCTCGACACCCGCTTCCATGCCGTCGCCGACTTTCATCTCGGCGACGCGTTTGGCGAACTTCTCAGCGAAGGCGTCGTCTATGCCGGATTGGACGTAGATGCGGTTGGCGCAGACGCAGGTCTGGCCGGCATTGCGGAATTTGGAGGCGAGCGCGCCTTCGATGGCGCGGTCCATGTCGGCGTCGTCAAAGATGATCAGTGGGGCGTTGCCGCCGAGCTCCATGGAGATGCGCTTCATCTGCTGCATGGCCTTGGCGGAGAGTTGTTTGCCGATGCCGGTGGAGCCGGTGAAGGTGATCTTCTTCACAGCGGGGTTTTCGCAGAATTCGTCGGCGATCGGCGCCGGCGACCCGGTGATAACGGAAAAGACGCCTTTGGGCAGACCGATTTCGTCAGCGATGACGCCCATGGCGAGCGCCGAAAAGGGTGTTTGGCTCGCGGGTTTGCAAATGATTGGGCAACCGGCGGCGAGCGCCGCAGCGGCCTTGCGCGCGATCATGGCATTGGGAAAGTTCCACGGCGTGATCGAGGCGACGACGCCGACCGGCTCTTTGGTGACGACAATGCGCTTGTCGGCCCAGGGCGAAGGGATGACATCGCCGTAAACGCGGATCGCTTCTTCGGCGAACCATTTGAAGAAGGCGGCGCCATAGGCGATTTCGCCCTTGGCTTCGGCCAGCGGTTTGCCCTGCTCAAGAGTGAGGAGTTCACCGAGCGCCGCCTGGTTGTCCATCATGGCGTCATGAAAGGCGCGGCAGAACTTGCTGCGCTCATCCGCCGTCTTCGCGCGCCACACCGGAAACGCCTCAGCTGCGGCGGCAATCGCCCGGTTGGCTTCCCTGCGCCCGAGATCCGGCACGGTCCCAAGCGGCTCGCCATTGGCCGGGTTCGTTACAGCGATGGTTTCGCCTGCGGCCTTCGTCCAATCGCCGCCGATATAGCAGTCCTCACGAAGAAAGCGGTTCCCGGTCATGGTCAAATCCTTTTGTCGACAATCAATCAAAGGCTTAGCACTGCGGGCGGGTTTTGCAATCGGCCCCGAGCAGCGGCATGATTGCGCGGAAACCATTCAAGAATTTCAGGGAATGCCGGCATGACCGTAAAATATGAAACACCGAAACCGGGCGTTGCCCTGATCACACTGAACCGGCCCGATCGGCTCAATGCCTATAATGGTCAGATGCGCGCCGACATGGCGGATGCGACGCGGCGCGCCAGCGCCGACGATGCGGTAAGGGCGGTCGTCATCACTGGCGAAGGGCGGGCATTTTGCGCTGGCGCTGACATCAGCGGCATGGCTGAGAAATACAATGTCGAGGATATTCTGAACACGGAATATGCTGCGTTCTTGAGCGCCATCCAGACCATGCCGAAGCCGGTGATCGCAGCGATCAACGGACCGGCGGCGGGGATCGGGATGACGACAGCACTGACCTGTGATCTGCGCGTGATGGGCGAGGGCGCCTATCTGATGAGCGCCTTCGCCAATATCGGTCTTGTGCCCGATGGCGGATTGTCATGGCTGCTTACGCAACAGATCGGTTATGCGCGCGCCTATCAGCTTGCCATTGAGGCGGAGAAGATTGATGCGGCGCGGGCGCTCGACTGGGGGCTTGTCAATCGCGTGACGCCGGACGGCGAGGTATTGTCGAACGCGCTTCACTGGGCGGAGAGCCTGACCGAAAGGGCGCCGATTTCTATGGCGCTGACCAAGCGCGCCTTCCGCGCAGCGTCCGAGGATGGCTTGCGCAACGCCATGGCCCGCGAAGCGATGCTGCAACGCACGGCCATTCTGTCGGAAGATTGCGCCGAGGGCGTGCGCGCCATGTTTGAAAAGCGGAAACCGGAATTCAAAGGCAAGTAGTTCAGGCGAAAAACGGCAAGGCCAATCCGTGGGCGATCATGGCGAGGGCGCCGGCCGCAGCCAGCGCCGGCCCAAATGGAACGGCCGTGTCGCGCGCGATTTTTTCACCGCCGGCCGCTGAGACCGCAATCCCGATCAGCGCTGCGATCGCCGCGAGAAACACCACCGGCGGCAGCGCCGCCCAACCGAGCCAGGCGCCGATGGCGGCGAGCAGCTTGGCGTCGCCCTGTCCCAATCCTTCGACCCCGCGGAGACGCAGAAAGATAAAGTCGATCAGCCGGAAAGCGCCATAGCCTATGAGCGCGCCGAGAACGGATTCCAAAAGCGAGACGTCGTAAACGCCTATTGCGCTCGCGGTGACGCCCAACACGAGCAACGTCAGCGTCAGCACATCGGGCAGATACCCGGTTTCAAGGTCGATCACACCAAGCGCGATAAGAAAAAGGAATAAGACGAAGGCGAGTGCGGCTGCAATCGTGACGCCGAAAATGGTGAGTGCAATGAGTGCGCTCATTGTGCCAGCAAACTCAACCAGCGGATAGCGCACGGATATCGGCGCGCTGCATGCCGCACACTTTCCTCGCAGCATCGCGTAACTCAACAGCGGAACAAGATGAATGATTCGAATCGCCGTCCCACAGGAGGGACAGGACGACCTCGGAAAAGCAAGATTGCCGCGATCTGGCGCATCAACAAGGTTCCACAACACGGGACCGCGATGAATCACCACGTTGAGAAAGCTCCCCATGATCGCGCCGACGCATGCGGCTGTGACGTAAAAGACCCAATCTTCCATCTTCGATTCGTCCCACTCCGCACTGGACAAGTCCCAACGGCTTTCCGGAGGCATCTTTTGGCGGAAATTAAGGTGCGCTGCAATCGTATGAGATGTCATGGCTTTTGAAAGTTGAGCGCAATGTGTGCGTAGCACGGTGCGCGCGCAGTGCGCCATGTCCGGGTCGCACCTTGTGCGCATACGGATAATTCCCCTGTGCGCAATTGTCATTGAAGTGAAACAAAGCTGTCACGCCGGTGTCAAACCGCTGGCCTAACGGCTGCGCGTCCGGCGCGTGGGGCGTTGCGGATTGTGCGTGAAACATTTTTTCCGGGGGTCTCTTCAATGAGCCAATTCTCCAAATTCAAATCAATCTTCCTCGCCGGCGCGGCGCTGTCGCTCGCTGCATGCACCCAGGGAAGTGAGATCGCTTCGCCGGGTGGTTCCGGTTCCGGCACGCCGCCAGCGGGCGGCGGTGGCGGTGGCGGTGGTGGCGGTGGCGGCGGCACTGCGACGTGCCCGTCCGGCTTCGCGACCGGAACAAGTGTTGGCGGCCTCACGGTTTGCAACGTGTCAGGCACCATCCTTTCGAATCTGACGCTGCCATTCGTTGACGGCGTTGCTTATCGCCTTCAAGGCCGCATTGATGTCGGCGCCGACCGCGGCGCAGATGGAACCGGCGGCACACCGGCGGTTCTGACGATCCAGCCCGGCGTTACCGTTTTCGGCGCGTCTGGCGCGGACTACATGGTGGTCAATCGCGGCTCACGCATCGTTGCTGACGGCACAGCGTCTGCGCCGATCATCTTCACCAGTGAAGATGATCTTGTACGGCAGGCAGACAACGATCCGCTGAACGATGACGGCGGCTCGAACATCGCGGAGTGGGGCGGTCTGGTTGTCCTTGGCCGCGCGCCGATCAACCGCTGCTTCGGCGGCGGCACGCCGGGCATGAACGACTGCCAGAACAGTGTTGAAGGCGTTTCAAACCCGGAAGCGCAATATGGTGGCGATTTTGCGACGGATAACAGCGGCGTCATCCGCTATGTTCAGGTGCGCTTCGCCGGTTTCGAGCTGAGCTCTGGCAATGAACTGAACGGCATCACCTTCGCCGGCGTCGGCAGCAACACGCTGGTCGACTACGTCCAGGTTCACAATAACGCCGATGACGGCATAGAGATGTTCGGCGGCACGGTCGATCTGAAACACATTGTTTTGACCGGCAATGACGACGAGTCGCTTGACACCGATAACGGTTGGTCAGGTCGCGTGCAGTATCTGGTTATCAATCAGCGGGCGGATGGCGGTGATAATGGCATGGAAATGTCGAGCGCCGGCGTCGGCGTAGCGCTGCCGACCAATCCGATCATTGCGAACTTCACGATGGTGTCGCACCGATCAAACGCGTTCCGGATTAATACAGGCCATGTTGGTCGCTTCCTGAACGGCGTCGTAAATCACGATAGCGGTACGGAGTGTATCGAATGGGCGTCAACGGCGGGCGACGGCAACTCCGCCTCCTATGGCGGTGTGGGCGTCGATCCGACATTCAACTCGGTTCTGTTTGACTGTAACGGCGCCAACCTTGCGGAAACGAATACGCAGGCAGCCATCGATTCCGTTGCGGCGGACGCCAACAATTCTGAGGCGATGAACACTTTGTCCGCCACATTCTTCCCGGGAATGACGGAGCAAAGCGTCAATGCGTTCGATCTGACAACGCTTGGCGGGACGTTCTTTGACGACACCGATTATATCGGCGCCTTCAGCCCGGAGGAAACGCCGACCAATAACTGGGCGACCGGCTGGACCTTCGCGCTCTTCCCGGCGCCAGCTTGCCCGGCTGGCACCACTCAAACCGGCGCCAAGAATGGCGTAAATGTCTGCAGCGTGGCGGGTGTTCAGACATCAGACCTCACTTTGACGCGCGGCAACATCTACGAACTCGAAGGCCGCGTGGACATCGGTGTTGATGCTGGCGCGGACGGTTCGGCCGGATCGCCAGCAGATCTGACGATCGAGGCCGGCGCCGTGATTTTCGGAAATGGCGGCTCCGACTACGTCGTCGTCAACCGCGGATCGCGCATTTTCTCGAATGGCACCCGCCAGAATCCTGTGATCTTCACGTCGGAAGCCGACATCGACAATCCGTCGCGCAATGACGCGGAGCAGATTGCTGAGTGGGGCGGACTGGTTGTTCTCGGTCGTGCGCCGATCAACCGTTGTTTCGGCGGCGGTACGCCCGGCATGAACGACTGCCAGAACATTGTGGAAGGCGTCACCAATCCCGAGGCGCAGTATGGCGGCGACTTCGCGGCCGACTCTAGCGGTTCGATCATGTACACGCAGGTCAAGTTCGCCGGGTTCGAGCTGAGCTCAGGCAATGAACTGAATGGCATCACCTTTGCCGGCACGGGTAGCGGAACGGTCGTGGACTATGTTCAGGTCCACAACAACGCCGATGACGGCATTGAAATGTTTGGCGGCCGCACAAACCTGAAACACATTGTGTTGACTGGAAACGATGACGAGTCTCTCGACACCGACAACGGCTGGAGCGGTTTCGTTCAGTTCCTGATCATTGTGCAGCGGACCATGGGCGGCGACAACGGCATGGAAATGTCGAGCGCCGGCGTTGGCGTGGCGCTGCCAACCAACCCGACCATTGCGAACTTCACCATGGTGTCGAACCGGTCGAACGCCTTCCGGATCAACACAGGTCACGTCGGTCGCTTCTTGAATGGCGTCGTCAACCACAATAGCGGTGCAGAGTGTATCGAGTGGGCGTCCACTGCAGGAAACGGATCTTCTGGTTCGTATGACGGACTTGGCGTTGATCCCACGTTTAACTCGGTGCTGTTTGACTGCAACGGCTCCAATCTCGCGGAGACGAACACCCAGGCTGCGATCGACTCCGTCGCGGCCGACGCCAACAACGACCCGGCATTCTCGGAAACGTTGATCAACACCTTCATCAACGGACCATCAGAGACTCTGGCGACTGAGTTTGCGCCACTGTCAGGCATTGATCTCTTCTTTGAGGACACCGATTACGTCGGCGCCGTCAAAGACACCAACGATCGCTGGTGGGCTGACTGGAGCTGCGGCCTCGAAGCGGCAACGCCTTGCTAGTCCAGAAGTGTAGCGGCGCGTCGCCCTCCGGCGCGCCGCTAATCGTTTTCCTGAAATCAGATCAAGGTTTTTGTCATGAAGTCGTATCGTTCATTAGGAGGCTTGCTACTCGCTTCCACAATGCTGTTCGCCCCCCATGCGGTGGCGCAGGACGGCGCAGAAAGCAGCGCGTCAGCTGACAGCGGCATCGCGCTTTCCATCCAGCCAACTTACACCGACGAAATCGTCGTCAGAGGGCGCAACATTCCAAATCCGCAGCGGGCGACGTCTCAGGTCGCGACGTTTCTCGGCGAGGATGATCTGGCGCGCACCGGCGACGCCAATGCCGCTCTTGCACTGACGCGTCTGTCGGGCTTGAGCGTCGTGGGCGGCAAGTTCGCCTATGTTCGCGGTCTCGGCGATCGCTATTCGTCGGCCCGGCTTAACGGGTCGCCTTTGCCAAGCCCGGAGCCCCTACGCCGGACGGTTCCGCTCGATCTATTTCCTGCGAACATACTGGGCGGCGCCACCGTTCAAAAGACTTTCTCCGCTAACTACCCGGGTGAGTTTGGCGGCGGCATTATCGACCTCCAGACGGTTCGCGATCCCGGTGAATCCTTCCTCAACGTCAAGTTGGGCGTGTCGATGAACACGATCACGACGGGGCGCGATGGCCTGTTCGTCTATGGCGGCGATCTCGACTGGCTTGGCTATGACGACGGCACACGTGACTTGCCGCAGCCGATTCAAGATCTGGTGGACTCCGGCACGTCATTGAATGACCTTACGGATGCTGAGTTGGAACTGGCTGGCGAAAGCTTCGTGAATTCGCCGCTCTCCGTCATTCAAAGCGGTTCTTTGGGCCCCAACTTTGAAGGGTCGCTCGAAGGCGGCTGGTCAAAGGATCTCGACAGCGGGCTAACACTCGGTTTCGTCGGTGTCGTTGGTTACAAACAGGATTGGACGACTGAAAATTCGAAACGCCAATTCGTCAACACCGACATCATCGGGCTCGACTTTGACGTAACGGAAACCAGTCTTGATGCGACCGTCAATAGCCTCGGATCGTTTTCGCTGGGCTGGGACAATCACGCCGTACAGGCGACGGGTCTGTATATCCATTCCTCTCGTAAGGAAGCGCAAATCAGGGACGGATTTGACTTTAACACGCCGTCGGCCACGGGCACTCAGGACGTTCGGGATGAATCGAGCTCATGGCTCGAACGCCAGCTTCTGATGGGACAGCTGGCTGGTCAGCACACTTTCGGGGATCTGGATGTAAGCTGGCGCGGCGCATACGCCAAGTCCAAGCGGAATTCTCCTTATGAACGCTCGCTCCGCCGTCACTACACGCCCGATGGAACGCTGTTGTATTCGGAAGCCAACCAATACGACATCGATTTCTCATACCTGAACGACACCACAAAGAGCGGCGGTATTGATCTGACGTACAATGCGCCGATCTCAGGCGCGCGCGAACTGGCGGTGTCCGTCGGATACGAGTATGTGGATAATGAGCGCAGCGCGGATGTCTATAATTTCCGCTTTGCCGGCGGCAACTCCATTCCGCTCGACGTTCAGATGGCGCGTCCGGACTTTCTGTTTTCGCCGGACAACATTGATCCGCTGCGGTTTGAGTTGATCGAAACTTCAATCACGGGAACAGAGTCCTATTTCGCGAGCCTGACCGTACATGCAGCGTACGCACAGGCGGACATGGAGCTGATCCCAACGCTGCGCACCACTGTCGGGGTTCGCTACGAAGACGCTGAAGAAGGCGTGGCCACATTTGACCGCTTCGGCAATACTGGGCCAGGTGCCTTCCTCGACAATAACTACTGGTTGCCGTCTGCGGCTGTCACATGGAACTTCCTCGACGACATGCAGTTCCGCGTGGCCTACTCGCATACGATCGCGCGGCCGCAGTTCCGTGAACTGGCGCCATCGCTATTCTTTGACCCGGACACCGACCGTTCCTATCGCGGCAGCACCGGCCTAGTGGACAGCAAGTTCAAGAACTATGACGCCCGGTACGAGTATTATCTCGGGCGCAACCAGTTTCTGACCCTTGGCGGCTTCTACAAGGAGATCGATCGCCCGATTGAGGAAGTTCTGTTCGAACAGGCTTCGTTCGTGTTCAATTCTACGTTCATCAACTCACCAAAGGCGACGTTATACGGCGGCGAGTTCGAGTACCGCACACGGTTCGGCATCGGCATGAACGAGTTTACCGAGACTCGCGATTGGCTGTTCTCGTTGAACTATACCTATACTCACTCGGAAATCGTTGTGAATCCGGGCGATCAGATTATCGATCCGTTTTCGGGCGCTCTGCGGGACGCCACGCTGTTTGGTCTTGATGGTGCGCAGCTTCAGGGAACGCCTGAGCACATCGCAAACGCGCAGTTCGGCTGGGAAGGCGAGCGGGATCAGTTCACCATCCTTGTCGGTTGGGTGGATAAGCGCATCCTTCAACGCGGTGACCCCACCACGCTTGGCGGCGTTCCCGATGTGATCGAGGAACCGGGCATTCAACTCGATGCGGTGTTTCGGCAGGACGTAACGGTCCACGGAACTGATTTCACCATCGGTCTGAGCGCGCGAAACCTGCTTGGAACCGACCATGAAGAGTATCAGCTCAGCGGTCTCGGCCGCACTGAGTTCGACACGTACAAGCGTGGGCGCAGCCTTTCGGCGAGCCTGACTGCAAAATTCTAACGCTTCCGGCGGAAGAATAGTGGCGTAGTGCGTAGCGTATCTGGACCCGGCGGGCCGCCCAAAAGGCGTCTGCCGGGTTCTTTGTTCTTTGCCGCATTAAAAGGCGCTTAGGCCCGCGCTGTTAACCACTTGGAATTCAATATCGCTATGAAATTCATGGCGTTTTATCGAATATCTGGGATAATAAGTGAATGAGCATTCCCGACGATGGTGGGCGTGGGCCTATCCGTTTGCTAAGGCTTTGCCGCTATCGTCCGGGATTTGGCGGGGGACGCCAGGATTTGAGTATCGCGAGGCAGCCGTAAAGTGGCGAACTTGGAACTTCAGCGCGGCTTGTCGGTGCCCAAGCGATTGGGCAACCTGCTCGAGCGCATTCGTGCGCCTAGGATCGCCGAGTTGCTGCTCGCAGCGCTGACTGCGTATCTGCTCGCGCTGGCGGCATGGGCGGTGTTCGCACCATTGCCTGTGCCAAATGGAGACAAGCTCGCCGCTATTTCTCCCGCGACACCCGATCAGCAAGTCATCACGGCCCGCAACCCATTCCCGAAGGTCGAGTTTGTCGCCGCTCCGGAAGCCGCAGGGCCGGACCTTGAAGAAACTGCGCTAGACTTAACCCTGACCGGCGTGTGGCCGGAACCAGAGGAGGCGTCCGCGATCGTGCGCCGGCCAGACGGTAAAGAGCGGAGGTTTGCCGTCGGCGAAGACATCGTGCCCGGCGTGAAGCTGGTGGCGGTGTACGGCGATCAGATTGTGATTGAACAGAACGGGGTTCGCGAGTCTTTGCGATTTGAATCGAAAGCTCCGGTCGGGCGCAGAACGGAAGTGGCTGCGTCTTCCGCTCCCGCGGATGAGTCCAAAAAAATCAACAATAGCGGCGTATTGGACGGGGCGCTGGGCGGGCGAGCATTCAAGTTGGCGCCGACCCGAAACAGCGCCGGCAACGCGGCTCTTGCGGTGTTTGCCGGTGACGACCCCGCTCTCTTTGAAAAGGCCGGTCTGAAAGACGGCGATATCATTCAGTCGATCAACGGCAAGAGCGTATCTTCGGCGCCGGGTGAAGTTCTCGCTGCACTGGGCGCAGCGGCGCAATCGGGCAATGTGAATTTGGTTGTGGAACGCGATGGACGAAACCAACTCGTCGTGTTGTCCGTTGAGGGGGCGGGAATTCGGTAATGGCAGGTTTGAAATCAGCAGTGTTGGCTCTTGCGGTGTTGATTGCATCAACCCCCGTTACATTTGCCTATGCGCAGGACAATTGCGGGGAAGCCCTGAACTACGAAGACGCCGACATTCGCGCCGTGATTGATGAAATAGCCATCCGCACGGGTCGGACATTCTTGCTCGATCCGGCGGTGCAGGGGCGTGTTACGGTGAAGTCGCCGCCGAATGGCGGACTATGCGCTGACGAAGCCTGGGAGCTCTTCCAGGCTATGTTGCGCGTCAATGATTTTGTCGCCACGCCTGTCGGCGACGGGAAGTACCGGATCGTTCCCTTACAGGAAGCCGCGCGGACCTCTGGTCCGGTCGGCGAAGGCAAGGGGTCCGATCTCACAACGCAGATTGTGCGTTTGAGCTATATTGATGCACGCGAAGCGGCGGCCAACCTGGCTCAGATTATCGGCAACAATGCAGTCGTCAGCCCGGTTCGCAGCGGCAACGCGGTCATCATCGTCGATACCGCGGACAACGTTGCCCGCATTCGAGAGGTTTTGCGACAACTTGATCGCGACATCACGATCTATCGAACTATACCGCTGAATTTCGCGTCAGCCGGCGAGATTGCACGCCTTGTGCGCGAACTCGCGCAGGAAATGTCGGAAGAGAACGGCGGACGTTCGACATTTAGCGTTGTTGCTGTCGACGCCAGCAACTCATTGCTCATCCGCGCCGAACCCAGCCTTATGCGCCGGCTGGAACTTGTGATCGGAGAGCTGGATCAATATGGCCGTTCGTCTTCAGAGCTGACCGTTATTCCGTTGAAGCATGCAGACGCGGAAGAAATCGCGCCGCTGCTCGAAGAGGTGGCGAACAAGGCGGGGGGCGCGTCCGGCGAACAGGCTTCAAGCGGCGGACGGGCGTCTATTTCGTTCCATAAGCCGACAAATTCCATTATCGTCAACGGCGACTTGAACATTCAACGCACGCTGCAAGGCGTTATCACGCAGCTCGACGTGCGCAGATCGCAAGTGCTCGTTGAAGCGATCATCGTCGAAGTCTCCGACACCACCGCGAAAGAACTGGGCGTTCAGTATTTCCTGACCGGCAGTGAAGCGAATGGCGTGCCGTTTTCAGCCACCAATTTCTCAAATGCGCAGCCAAATATTTTTGCCGCAGCAGGTTCGGCGCTGTTGCGTGGCGGCGGGTTTCCAACCGGGCTATCCGATGACGATGCGGACGCGGCGGCGTCGGAACTCGCGAATACGGCATTGACGTCGTTGCTGGGCGGTCGTGGCGTCGCGCTTGGCGGCGGCACCGACCTCGGCGGCGGCAATATTTTTGGCGCCATTCTGACGGCCATCAAGGCGGATACGGACTCCAATGTCTTATCGACGCCGTCCGTCTTGACGTTGAACAACCAGACGGCGCGCCTTTCCGTCGGACAGGAAATCCCCATCACAACGGGTGAAGCGATCGGCGACAATTTCTCCAACGCGTTTCGCACCATCAACAGAGAGCAAGTGGGCGTCATTCTGGAGGTGACACCCCAGATCAACGACGGCAACACGGTTTCTCTCGATATTAGTCAAGAGATATCAAGCATCGCAGGTCCCATCACAACGTCTTCAACAGATCTGATCACCAACAAGCGCGAGATCACCACAAAAGCGCTTGTGGATGACGGCGACATCCTGGTTATCGGCGGCTTGATTGGCGACACGCGCGAGAACAAGGCCGAAAAAGTGCCGTATCTCGGGGATATTCCAGGCCTCGGCAACTTGTTCCGGTCCACATCGAAGGAGCGCAGACGGCAGAATCTGATGGTGTTCATTCGTCCGACGATCATTCGAGATCGCGAGACCGCGAAAGCCGCCACGACGAGGAAATTCGACTATATGCGCGCGCGGGAGTTGTTGCGCGACGGTTCCGCGGTGTCGGATATGGAGCGTCTCATCAATGAGGTGACTGGGGTGAGTGAGCCCGGATTGAAGTCCGAGTAAAAGGCGCCAGGCCTATGAGCGAAACTTCTGTACAGAGCAGATCGCGACTTGCGTATGCATTCGCCAAGGAGCGTGGACTGATCGTTCTCGATGGCGAAGTGCGGCCTGTCTTGCTCGGCTCGCGCGGTCGGACGCCGGATCCATGGGCCATCATAGAGGCGCGCCGTGCAGTGGGACACCCGATCAAGGTGGAAGTGCTGCCTGCCGACGCCTTTGAGCGCCGGCTGTCAGAAATCTATTCGGTAGAAGGCATCTCGACGGCGGATCTTGATCTTGCCGGAGACGAAGCAGATCTCGCGTCCCTCGCGGAGGGCCTGCCGAAAACCGCCGACTTGCTCGACAGCGAAAACGATGCGCCGGTTATCCGTCTCATCAACGCATTGATTGCCGAAGCGGTGAAGGTCAAGGCGTCAGACATTCACATAGAGCCGTATGAAAAGGCGTTATCGGTTCGTCTGCGCATCGATGGCGTATTGCGGGAAGTTCTGTCCTTGCCCGCGAAGATGACTCCAGTGCTGACGTCCCGCGTCAAGGTGATGGCGCGCCTAGACATTGCGGAGAGGCGCGTGCCGCAGGACGGCCGGATCAGCATCGCGCTGGGCGGAAAGTCCGTTGACGTGCGTGTGTCGACCTTGCCAGCGCGTTTCGGCGAGCGGGTTGTCATGCGTATTCTCGATCGAGATGAAGCGCGCCTTGATCTCGATGGCTTGGGGATGCCGCCAGATGTGCTAACGCGCTTTCGACATGTCCTGGCGCGACCAAACGGGATTATTCTCGTCACCGGGCCTACCGGATCAGGCAAGACCACGACTTTGTACGGCGCCCTGACCATTCTCAATGAGCCGAGCCGCAATATCCTGACTGTTGAAGATCCCGTCGAATACGCGCTCGATGGCGTTGGACAGACACAGATCAATCCAAAAGTCGGAATGACTTTCGCGACGGGATTGCGGGCGATTCTGCGACAGGACCCCGACGTTGTCATGGTCGGCGAGATTCGCGATGTAGAAACGGCGGAGATCGCCGTGCAGGCATCTTTGACTGGCCACCTGGTGCTATCGACCGTACACACGAACTCGGCGGCGGGCGCAATCACGCGCCTTCGCGATATGGGCGTCGAAGCATTTTTGTTATCGTCGACGGTGGCTGCGGTGCTGGCTCAGAGACTGGTTCGCCGCCTCTGTCCGACGTGTAAGACACCCTACGAAGCTGACGCGTCCACGCGGCGTCTACTGGGAGTGGGCGAACAGAACAGTGTTACGCTCTACAACGCCGTTGGCTGCGGGCGCTGCAATCAAACCGGATATGAAGGCCGCATCGGCGTTTATGAATTCATCGTTGTGGACGACAGGCTGAAGCGGCTGATCCACGATGGTGCAAACGAGCAGGACATTGCGGCATACGCGTTCAAGACTTCCGAGACACTCATGCAGTCGGGTTTCCGCCACGCTCTTGCGGGAGAAACTTCCCTAGAAGAGGTGTTGCGAGTCGTTCGCCAGGAGGATGACGATGCCGGCCTTTGAGTACGAGGCCATAGATCATGGTGGCAAGGCGCGTCGCGGCGTGTTGTCGGCTGACAGCCAAAGGCAGGCGCGACAGGAGTTACGGCGGTTGAACTTGACGCCGCTCAAACTCTCGACCCCTCGAAGTGAGAAGAGTCACAGCGTCATCGGTTCTAAAACGCCGCGCGTAACGGCGGGTCAGCTGGTGATGTCAACGAGGCAGCTCGCGGCCTTGATCGGCGCCGGCGTTCCGCTCGAAGAAGCGCTTCACGCGGTATCCGTTCAGTTTGAGTCAGGCGGGGCTCGAACTCGGCTTATCGGCGTGCGCGAGCGCGTCATGGAAGGCTGGCGGTTCGCCGATGCGCTGGCTGAAGACGAAAAGTCATTCCCGCCCTTGTATCGCGCTGTTATCGCCGCCGGTGAGCAATCTGGCGATCTTTCCGGCGTGCTCAATCGTCTTGCTGAGATGCTGGAAAAAAATCGCGCCATTCGCAACAAGGCGATTGCGTCATTGATCTACCCGGCTGCGCTGATGGTAATTGCGGGCGGCGTCGTGACCGCCTTGATGATTTTTGTGGTGCCCAAGATCATTGAGCAGTTCAACAGCTTCAATGCCGAGCTTCCGTTTTTGACCAAGTTCGTGGTCGGCCTATCGAACTGGCTGGTTAGCTATGGCTTGATTTCCCTGATGTCGATCGCCGTTTTGGCGGTTGGATTCTGGCGAGGTATGAAGCGGCCTTCGTTCAAGCTGCTGGTCGACAGGTTCGTACTTCGAATTCCCGTCATTGGTCGATTATCTCGGTCGATTGATGGAGCAAGATTCGCCCGAACCCTTGCGACATTGTTCTCTGGCGGCGCGCCGCTGTTGGATAGCCTCATCGGCGCGCAACGAACGGTGTCGAACAGTCACATTCGCAAGAAGCTGGATAAGACTGTATCTATGGTGGGCGAGGGCGCGTCGCTGGCCGCATCCTTGAAGCGCGCAGACGCTCTGCCGCCAATGCTGGTCCACATGGTCGCGGCGGGTGAGCGCTCCGGCGAATTGGCGCAGTTGCTCGATAAAGCCGCGGGACAGCTTGAAGAAGAATTCGATACGGCCTCCACTGTGGCGCTGCGGCTGCTTGAGCCTACGATAATTGTGGCCATGGGCGGCGCTGTTTTGGTAATTGTGTTGTCGATAATGTTGCCGATCTTGCGCATCAACACGCTTGCGGCAGGGTAATTGGGAGAAGAACATGAAACATCGTGGTCAGCGGACACAAAGAAGGCGTGTGCAAAAAGGGTTCTCGCTGGTCGAGTTGTTGGTTGCTCTCGCAATCCTGGCGCTCATTTCCGCTATCGTTGTCATAAACGTGCTGCCTGCGCGCGACAAAGCCGCCGTCGACACTGCGAAGATCGACATTGGCGTCATTGAGAGTGCGCTGGATCAGTATCGTCTGGATATGATGAACTATCCCAACACGCAGCAAGGGTTGAGCGCGCTCATCAGTGTTCCGTCGGACGCACGCAATGCGGGGAGCTATCGTCCGGGCGGATATTTGCGCGGCGAGGTGCCGAGGGATCCCTGGGGCAACCCCTATCAGTATCGCTTTCCCGGCGATCGTGGCGGTGCATATGACTTGTATTCGTTGGGTGCTGACGGCGAACCCGGCGGTGAAGGGTTAAATGCTGACATCGGTAATTGGCCGGATGAAGACTTCGACCGATAGCGCGCGAAAAACTCAACGCGGCGTTTCGCTGGTTGAGCTGTTGATCGTGTTATCGATCATCGCGATGGTCGCGGGCGTGGTGATTATCAACGCTCCGCCTGCGCGAAGCGAGCTGCGAGACGACGCGGACCGGATTGCTGCCCAACTCGACTTTGCGGTTCAGGAAGCGATCACTTCCGGTGCGCTGATCGGCATATTGCTCGAAGAGACCGGCTACTCGTTTTATTTGTACCGGCGCGGGGAGTGGCGAGAGACAGGCTCAAGGCATCTCGCCGGCGCCCGTTTTGGATCAGATTACGCGGTTTCCATAAATCTCGAACAGCAAGCCAAGCGAAACGAGCAAGTTTCAGGGCGCGAGGAGCCTGACGGCGAGATTCACCCCCAGGTTATTTTTTCACCTACTGGTGAAACCACTGCGTTTTCCATCGGCCTACAAGACAGGCAGGGCGCATTTCTAGTTTCGTTGAACGCTAGTGGCAAAGTCGAAGTGACATCCGATGAACGCAACAACTAGTCAAAAAGGCGTATCACTTGTTGAGACCCTGGTGGCGCTCGCCGTATTGGGCTTTTTGATTGGTTCGCTGCTCGTATTGATCGGGCAGAACTCACGCTTCGCGTCTTCCATGCGCGACAAAACCATGGCGTCCGTCGCAGTCGACAACCTGATGGTGGAAGCGCTGGTTCTATCGGAAGCGCTGGAGGTGGGCGAAGTTCGCGGAGACACGATGATCGCGGAGCGGACCCTGTCATATCGCCGCGTGACGACGGAGACCGGCGTGGACGATGTGTTGCGCATCGACATCGAAGTGCTGGACAGCGCCACCGGACAGATACTCGCAGGTACGACATCAATGCGGAGAGCGCGATGAACCGTTCTCGCCAACGCGGCATGACTCTTCCTGAGGTCTTGATTGCTTTGCTGGTTTTTTCAGCGATCGCCGCTACGAGCGTCTATGCTTTGCGCCTCGGCGTTGACAGCCGGGATCAGCTGACGCGCGTGGATGATGACTTGAAATCGTTTCAACTGGCGCGAACCCTTATCAAGGAAGATATGGCCCAGGTGTCGGCGCGTATTGTACGCGACGAATTTGGAACCCCGCGGCCGTCGGCGTTCATGGGCAATCTCACAAGCTTTGGCGCACGGCGCGGTGACGACGAAAGGGTGCTGATTTCTTTTGTACGCGATGGCTGGTTGAATCCCGGATCGGATTCCCCGCGCAGCTCGCTTCAATATGTCGAATACGTATTCCGAGGCCGTACATTGCTGCGCCGCTATCGGGCGTATCTCGATGAAGCGCCTCGGGCGGATGTCGGCGAGCGGATCCTTTTTGATGGGCTCGAGGATGCGAGAATTGCATTCCTGTTGAACGAAGGTCGTGGTGAGTTGAACTGGGCGGACATTTGGCCTGTATCAGGCGTTAGCGGACCGCCGCCGGCGATCTCTTTGACGATTGTCCAGGACGACCGTCAGCCGTTGGAGCAACTGTTTTGGCTTGGGCAAATGGAGGCGGGCCCATGAAGACCACGCGGCAACGTCAAAAAGGCGCGGCGCTTTTGATTGTATTGTTGCTGGCGGCGACACTGTCGCTGGTCGCCATGTCTTCTATGAAGCAAACGACCCTCGCCGCGGCGAGGGCGGGCAATGTCACTGCGCGAAGCGAGGCTCTATGGAACGCGTTTGCGGTTGAAACGCTCGCGCTGGCCGCCGTCGAGCAGTTTTCGAGCGATCCCCAGCAAACCATGTCCCTGGACGCTTCATGGGCCCGGGAACCAATCGAGTTTCCATTGGAAAACGGTGTTGCTCGCGTGTTTTTCGCCGACGCGACTGCGTGCTTCAATGTGAATAGTTTGTCGGCGGCATACGGCAGCCCGGAGAGCGAGAAGGCCACAGCCGAGTTTGTCAGGTTGGCCAGCTTTCTGGGCGTAGGAGAGTTTGACGCCGCCGCTGTGGCCGAAGCGATTGGCGACTGGATAGACGCTGACACCAATCGAAGACCGCAAGGCGGCGAAGATGAACACTATACGGCGTTGCCGTCGCCCTACAGAGCCGGCAATCAGGCGATGGCAGCAATCACAGAATTGCGCGCAGTGAAGGGGGTGACACGCGAACTTTACGCCACGCTCAAGCCTTATCTGTGTGCGCGTAGTTCTCAGCAACCATTGCCCGTTAACATCAATATGCTGGCTGACCGTCATGCGCCGCTTCTTGCCGCATTACTGGGAAATGATGTGACCGTTCAGATGGCGCGGGAGATCATTTCCTCGCGTCCTCCCGGGGGCTTCCTCGCGGGTGGAGGATTTGCCGCATCTCCTTTTGCTGAAAAGCTAGAAAAAGCGCCCGCAGGGCGAATTTTGTTGACTTCTCCCTACCTTATCGCCCGTGCAGAGATTGTTTATGATAGGGCGTTATTGGAAATGACGTCGACAATTGAAGCGAACCCGCAAGGTGCGCGAGTGATATCGCGGCGCATCGGAGCAGAAGAGTGAACAAAATCTTAATTCTCTTGCTGGGTGAAACGCCGCATGATGCTGTGCGCTGGGCGCTCATGGGCGACAACGAAGTGCTGCGCGCTGGCGAAGTTGCTTCCGTTCAAGAGTTGCCGCAAATCGGTCAGTTCGAAGCACCCCCGCGCCAAATCGCTGCAATCATTAGAGGCGAATGCATCGCTATGCGAGCATTGCCGACACCGCCCCGTTCCCAAAACCAGTTTCGCGCTGCAGCAGGTTTTCTGCTCGAGGACGAACTCGCCGAGAATCTGGACAACATACACTTGGCCGTCGCCCGTCATCCTGGCGGGTCGGGGCTTTCCCTGGCGATCAAGAAGTCCGTGCTGGACGAATGGCTGAGTGCCTTGGGCGAGGTCGGATATGCGCCGGATGTGGCGTCGCCCGACTATGCGGTGTTGCCGCTTAAGAGCGGCCGCATCACGTTGATTGAGTATTCTGACCGTATTGTCTGCGCCAGCGGTCTCTCTGGGTTTGCTATTGACCGTCCGCAGGCGGATGAGCTGGTGGCGACGCTGGCCGAAGACGACGCTATTGAAGAGATCGTTGTCTATGGCAATCGAACCGCAGAGACTGTCGAGAGAGATGGCGTCACCGTTGATTGGCGTGGGCCCGCTGATGCTGCGACGCTGTTTGCAATCTTGGGAGAGGGGATTGCCAGCGCTCCAAATTTGCTTCAGGGCGCTTATCGCAAAAAGACCGACTGGAGGGGCGTTGCCGGCCCTTGGCGGCGCACCGGAATGTTTGCTGCAGCGGCGCTCGCGGCGATATTGGTGCTGAACATTGCATCGATCTTTCGCGACCTGACCATTGCGGATCGATTGAGGGAGGAGACTCTCGAGCTTCATGCCGCAGCCTTTCCGGACGCGGCCGGTGTCGATCCTCGATCCTACGCCCGCCAAGTGCTCGCTTCCGGAGGAGCAAGACCGGCGTTTCTTTTGATATCGGATGCACTCGCTGAGAGCACAAACGCGGATGGCGGCGTTCAAATTGACAGAATTCGGTTCAACGGCTCTCGCGGAGAATATTCAGTAAACATGCGCTTTTCCGACATTGGCCAAATTGAGGCGCTGAAGCGCTCGTTGGAGAGTAGAGGGTTGAGCGCCACGGAGAGCGGCGGCGTTCGGCGGTCCGGCAATGTCTATCTTGGCGAATTGCGGGTTGGGCTGACATGACCAATTGGTGGAACAACCTTTCGGCGCGAGAGCGCCTGATGATGGTGATTGCCGCCGGCCTGGCTGGTGTCTTGATCCTCACATTTGCTGTGGTGCAACCCTTGACGAATTTGAGCGCCACCGCAGATCAGCGCGTGCAGTCTGCGCGCAGCGGGTATGAACTCACCGCGACGGCGGCGGCGCTATCAAGCCACGGAGCTCTGCCCGGCAGCTCCGATCAGACTCCGCTCCGTCAAGCGGTCATCGCAACGGCGGCGGCGGCAGGCATCGAACTGATCAGAATTGGAGCCGAGACAGAAGGGCAAGTTGAAATTCAGGCAGCGCCCGTAAACGGCGACGTTTTCTTTGCCTGGTTGTCGCAATTGCAGACGACATACGGTGCGAATGTCGCCTTTGCGGATATTGCACGGGGAGATACCGGTCTCGTCAATCCGCAGGTGCTGGTGCTGGAGCGGCCATGACGTTTGCTCGCGCTTCTCTTGCCAGCTTTCGAGCGCCATTGCTCGTCGGTGCTGTTGTCTTCTTCGCAGCGATTGTGGCGAATGCGCCTGCCAGCTTGATTGGTCTCGCCGCCGCGCGCGGGGGGCCGTCTTTCAGCAACGCCGAAGGAACGATCTGGGACGGGAAGCT
>CAZAOB010000035.1:0-18988 GCA_964486635.1 uncultured Caulobacterales bacterium
GTCCTTCTCGACGTGACCCCGCTGTCGCTCGGCATCGAAACGCTGGGCGGTGTCTTCACCCGTCTCATCGACCGCAACACCACGATCCCGACCAAGAAGTCGCAGACTTTCTCGACCGCTGAAGACAATCAGTCGGCGGTGACGATCCGCGTCTTCCAGGGCGAGCGCGAAATGGCGGCCGACAACAAGATGCTCGGCCAGTTCGACCTCGTCGGCATTCCCCCGGCGCCGCGCGGTGTGCCGCAAGTCGAAGTCACGTTCGACATCGACGCCAACGGCATTGTGCATGTGTCTGCGAAAGACAAGGCGACCAACAAAGAGCAGTCAATCCGCATTCAAGCGAGCGGCGGACTCTCCGATGACGACATCGAAAAGATGGTCAAGGACGCCGAAGCCAACGCCGACGCCGACAAGAAGCGCCGCGAGGGCGTCGAGACCAAGAACCGCGCCGAAGCGCTGGTTCATTCGACGGAAAAGAACCTCGCCGAATATGGCGACAAGCTCGAAGGCGACGACCGCAAGGCGATCGACGATGCGCTTGCCGCCCTGAAGGAAAAGCTTGAGGCTGAAAACGGCGATCTCGAAGAGATCAACGCCGCCGCCGGCGCGCTCGCGCAGGCGACCATGAAGCTTGGCGAGGCCATGTATAAGGCCGGTGCTGGCGAAGATGATGGCGGCGCGCAAGCCGCTGCGGCCGACGCCGCGAAAGAGGGCGACGATGATTTCGTCGATGCCGATTTCGAAGAAGTCGACGGCGACAAGAAAGACTAAAGGCGATTGGAATGGCCAATGGGGAATAGAGAAGCGAAAATCTCTGTTCCCCATTTTGCTATTGCCCGCCGCCTTGAAGGGGCGCGTGAAGTTTTATGGCGCAAGCATGTTACTACGAAGTTCTGGGCGTCGAACGCGGCGCTGACGGTGCGGCGATCAAGTCGGCGTTCCGCAAGCGCGCGATGCAGTATCACCCGGACCGCAACGCCGATAATCCTGAGGCAGAGAAAAAGTTCAAGGAACTCGGGGAAGCCTATGAGGTGCTTTCCGACGACCAAAAACGCGCCGCCTATGACCGTTTCGGACATGCCGCCTTCCAGAATGGCGGTGGGGGCGGATTCAATGGCGCGCGCGGATTCGGCGCCGGTATGGGCGCTGGCGGCGCGGCCGGATTCTCCGACATTTTCGACGAGATTTTCGGCGAGTTCATGGGCGGCCAGCGCGGTGGACGCCGGGCCGGTCCCGGACGCGGCGCCGATTTAAAATACAATCTGGAAATCAATCTCGGCGATGCATTCGCCGGCAAGAAAACCGAAATCAAAGTGCCGGGCTCTGTTTCTTGCGAAACCTGCGAAGGCTCTGGCGCGAAACCGGGCTCCGGTCCGACCCAGTGCGGCACCTGTAAGGGCGTCGGGCGGGTGCGGGTTCAACAGGGCTTCTTCACCATCGAACGGTCCTGCCCGCATTGCAACGGCGAAGGCCGCGTCATCGCTGATCCGTGTACGGACTGCTCAGGCCAGGGCAGGGTCCGGCGCGAGCGTACGCTCAGCGTCGACATTCCGGCCGGCATTGAGGACGGCACACGCATCCGCCTGTCGGGCGAGGGCGAAGCCGGTCCCCGCGGCGGGCCCGAAGGCGACCTTTACATTTTTGTTCACGTCAAAGAGCACGACCTGTTTGAGCGCGACGGCCCGGATCTGTTTTCCGTGATGCCGATCCCCATGACCACGGCGGCGCTCGGCGGCGACTTTGAAACGCCGACCATTGACGGCGGGCGCGTCAAAATCTCCGTGCCCGAAGGATCGCAAACCGGAAAAAGGTTCCGCGTGAAAGGCAAAGGCATGTCGGTCCTTAATCAAAAGGGCCGCGGCGACATGTTTGTGGAGATTCAGGTTGAAACGCCCACCAATCTCAGCGGCGAACAAAAAGCCCTGTTAAAACAGTTCTGCGAAGCCGGCGGCGGCGAAGCGTCCTGCCCGCAATCGCGCGGCTTTTTCGACCGCGCCAAAGCGTTCTGGGAGAACGTGACGGACGGGCGGTGAATGAGCCGCGCTGGAGTCTTTGTTGGACAACGACAAACCGCAGATTGAAGCTGTTACACGGTATCTATCAAGTGCATTGATAATCTCGCTCGCGCTGGGTTTCGGCTCCTACTTCGGGCTCGTCTTTGTTGCGGGAATGAAAGAAACGACGCAGTTTGCATTCTTTTGCGCTTTATTTGGAATCGCGTCGGGCTTGCTCCTTTCGATAAACAGAAAGGTCCGAAAAATCGGAGCGGTTTTGGCCGAAGGCCTCAACTATTGGTGGCCTAACTAGCGTGGCGCTAACAAGCGTACGCCAGCGAACAAGAGTGCCCCTACCTCACAAGCGTCGGCGTATAGGTCCACGTCCAGCCATCGCCGGTCAGCGTCACGGTCTTGTGGTCGGCGCTGACCACGGCGTTCGGCATGCCTGTCTGACCGATGGCCAGCATGCGCGGGTCGAACATGTAAATCGCTTCCATGATTTCGGCCGCCCCGCCGGGGGTTGCGATCAACGCATTGCTCGCCGGGCATTCGACGGGCGATTTTGTCGGCGCATATTGGCGCACGCCGGTGATTTCGAGGCGCCCCGGTCCGCCCTTTACGTCGCTCGTCGTCAAATGCTCATAGGCGCCGGCGATTTGCGCGACCGGGCATTCCTTCAAGGCCGAACGCATTGACCCCACCGACGAGGCGCCGTCGGTGAAGCTGGGTTTTCCGATCACCGACAGGGACGATATGTCCATGTCGAATTCGATGGTCAGGGAGTCGGTGACGTCGCCTTCGGCCGCCTTCCACTTTTCCGACACAGGCGTCCAGGCGCGATAGGTGCCCTCGACGCGGTAATGCACGGTTTTTGCGGCTGACCATTTCTGGAGCGTCGCCATGTCGATTTGTTGCGCGGAGACGAGCGACGGCGCACTCGCGACAAAGGCGAGCGCAAAAACAATTGCGGGTTTCATGCAGGGCCTCGGGTCGCGCTGTTCGCGGTTGAGGACTTTGGCCGCCGACAGCGCGGCTATGGCGGGCTCTGCGAATTTATCATGGCGGCGAAATCCGGTCTAGCGGATGGCCGTCAGCTGGCGTTGGCTGACGCGTCCGCTTGCGCCGCCGCTCCCTCCACCTCCTCAAACCTGTCCGCCGTTGCCAGCTTCGGGAAGAGCTTGAACCACGACGCGGCGGCGATCAGCGATACGCAGCCGCCCAAAATGACTGCGCCGACGGGTCCCAAAAACCGCGCGGCGACGCCGCTCTCGAATTCGCCAAGCTCGTTGGAGGCGGCGATAAAGATAAACGACACTGACGAGACGCGCCCGCGCATGCCGTCGGGCGTTGCGTGCTGAATGATCGACATGCGGATGAACATCGACACCATGTCGGCGGCGCCGGTGACCGCGAGCATCGCCATCGACAGCCAGAAGAGTTCTGAAAACGCAAAGCCGAGCATGGCGAGGCCGTAAACGGCGATGGCGCCTAACAGCCACGGGCCGACCCGGCGCTCGAGCGGGTTGGCGGCGAGCACGAAGGCGATGATTCCCGCACCCATCGCCGGCGCAGCGCGCAGGAGGCCCAACCCTTCGCTGCCCACATGCAGGATGTCGCGCGCGAAAACGGGGAGCAGCGCCGTGACGCCGCCGAAAAAGACGACCACCAGATCGAGGGAAATCGAACCGAGCACCAGCTTGTTGTCGCGCACATAGCGAAGTCCGTCGTAGATCATCGACAAGCCGCGCACATTGCGCACCGGTTGATGGGCCGGCGTCCGCGCCGTGGCGAAAACCACGACGCCAATGGCGGTCAGTATTGCCGCTGTCGCATACACAACATGCGCGCCGCCGATAAACAGGAAACCGCCAATCGCCGGGCCGATCATCGCCGCGCCCTGAAACCCGAGCGAGTTCCAGGCGATGGCGGTGGGAAGCTCGTTGCGGGGGATCAGGGTCGGATAAAGGGCGTTCGACGCCGCCGGCGTGAAAGCGCTCACCGCGCCGTTCAAAAACGCTGCGCAGAAGATCGCGGGAATCGCCATTTGCGCCGGCGCAAAGCTCGCAGCGAACAGTCCTGCAATCACAAAGAACCGCAGCACGTTCGACCAGACAAGGATCGCCTTGCGATTGAACCGGTCCGCCGCCTGGCCGCCAGGTAAGGACAACAGCAAGATCGGCAGGAACTGCGTCAGCCCGACGAGACCGAGCATGAAGGCGCTCTCTTCGATGGAGCGCGTCAGCCGCGACAGATCGTAAACTTGCCAGCCGATCGCAATCGCCACCATCTGACGCTCGGCGGCGATCAGCTGCCGGGCGATCCAGTAATGGCGGTAGGCTTGGTGACGGAAAATCGTCAGGGAAGGAACGCGGCGCATATGGGGCGTCAACCTAGTCGCGACCGTGCATCACGCAACTCATAATTCTGCCGATCACTACGGCTTGATCTTCATGGGCGGCGCTGCGAGGTTCAGCGCGAACAGGCAAGGGGAAGAGAATGGCGTTAAAAGTAATCGGCGTTGGCTTTGGCCGCACCGGCACCGCATCGTTGAAGCTGGCGCTGGATCGGCTGGGCTTTGGTCCCAGCTATCACATGAGCGAAGTGCTGGCGAACGGCGGGCACATGGATTTGTGGACCGATGTCGCCAAAGGCGCTCCCGACTGGGATGAAATTTTCAAGAACTATTCATCGACGACGGACTTTCCCGGCGCGACCTACTGGCGCGAGCTGGCGGACTATTACCCGAACGCAAAAATCATCCTGTCATTGCGAGATGCAGAGCGCTGGTTTGAATCGACGCAGGAAACGATCCTCAGCCCGGACATGATGAAACGTGTCGCCGGCACGCCGTGGAAGGCCATGCTGAAACTGACCATTGACGATCTGTTCGACGGAAAAATTCACGACCGCGACACGCTTATCCGCGTCTTTAACGAGCATAACGCCGCCGTGAAAGCGGCATTCGGTCCGGACCGGTTGCTGGTGTTTGAAGCGAAAGACGGCTGGGCGCCGCTCTGCAAATTTCTCGGCGTTCCGGTTCCGGACGAGGAATTTCCGCGCGTCAATTCCAAGACAGAGCTGCAAGGCCTGATCGACATGCTGGAATCCGACATGGGGCGCGACATGATGCAAGGCAAAGGCATGCCGAACGAAATTCGCGAACAGGTGTTCGGCAAGGAGTAGGTGCGGTTCGGCATGACGGCGAGCGGGTTGGATGTTTCGGGCGGTTCGATGTTGATCATTGACGACGATCTTTCTGGTGAAGAAATTCGTGCGCTGCTCGCCT
Source organism: uncultured Caulobacterales bacterium (assembly GCA_964486635.1). Classification (GTDB taxonomy): domain Bacteria; phylum Pseudomonadota; class Alphaproteobacteria; order Caulobacterales; family Parvularculaceae; genus Hyphococcus. Next base: position 5,284 of record CAZAOB010000035.1, read on the forward strand.
TTCATCAAGAGCAGATGCTGGCGAACTCGCCGCCCGGCATGGCTTATGTGCTGGATGTCTCAGGGCTGAAAGCGCCGGGCGTTTCATTCTGGTCGATCTGGGAAGGCGATGCGCTGATGGGGTGCGGCGCCATGAAAGAACTGGCGCCCGACTGGGGCGAGATCAAATCCATGCGCACGCATCCTGACCATCTGCGCAAGGGCGTCGGCGCGGCGATGCTGGAATATATTATCGGCGTTGCACAATCGCGCGGTTATCGGCGCCTCAGTCTTGCAACGGGCGCCGGCCCGACTTTTGAAGCGGCCCTGGCGCTATACAGAAGGCGAGGCTTTCAAAATGGCGCCGTGTTTGGCGGCTATGGGACAAGCGACTTCAATCAGTTTCTGCATCTCGAACTGCAGGCGGAGACGATATGACCAAAGACATCCTGTTTCTACTCGCTCCCGGTTTTGAGGCGAACAATCGCCGCGAGTTTTGTCCCGAGTGTGCGGAAATATGGGGTATGCTGAGTTATTTTCCGGCGATCAAGGAAGCGCTCGACATCCGCTATGAGCCGTTAGCCCATCCGCGAGAAGGGCTGACAGCGCTGTTGGGTGAGGGCGAATGGAATTGCCCGACCCTGGTGCTGGCGGAGGGCGCGGATGTTGGCTCGCATGCAGACGTCAAAACCGCAAATGAAGCGCGCTTCCTCGACAACGCCCGCGACATTGCGAAATATTTTGCGCATCATTATGGAACGCCATTCCCTCGCGGAAACTGAACCGCGCGAAAGGAGCCATTAGAGTGGCCAATAAAACCTCCATCCTTGTCGCCGGCGCCGGCGGGCGCATGGGCCGCGCCGTGGTCGCGGAAATCCTCAAAACGCCGGGCGCGACGCTGGCGGGCGGTTTTGAGCGCCCGGGCGGGCCGGATATTGGTAAAGATATCGGCATCCTCGCCGGGCTTGATGCGCTGGGATTGGCGGTTGAGGACGCACCGGCGAAAGGCCTCAGTCATGCCGGCGCATTGATCGATTTCACCGCGCCCAAGGCCTCGGTTGAAAACGCTCGGTCGGCGGCGGAAAAAGGCGTCGCCCATGTCATCGGCACCACCGGATTGTCGGACGCCGAAGAGGCCGCCATCGCCGAAGCGGCGAAATCCATCCCCATCGTCAAATCCGGCAATATGAGCGTCGGCGTCAATGTGCTGATGGCGCTGGTGGAGGCGGGTGCGAAGGCGCTGTCAGATGATTACGACATCGAAATCTTCGAGGCCCACCATAGGGCAAAGGTCGATGCGCCCTCCGGTACGGCCTTGATGCTGGGCGCGGCTGCGGCGCGCGGACGGGGCGTCGATCTCGGCGAAAAACGCGCCTCGGGCGAGCGGTCCGGCGCGCGCAAAACAGGCGATATCGGCTTCTCGGTGTTTCGCGGCGGCGGGATTGTCGGCGACCATCGCGTCTCTTTCGCGGGCGCGCAGGAGGTCATTACCCTGTCCCATTCTGCGATTGATCGGGGCCTTTTCGCCAAGGGCGCTGTGGCCGCAGCGCGCTGGGCCATGGGCAAACCGCCGGGACTTTATTCGATGCGCGACGTGCTCGGTCTGAATCAGCCGGTATAGTTAAAGCTGCAATTCGAACAATCGGTTAGATCATACCGAAACCAAGCTTCGTCAGAGTAGGGCCTCATTGAAGGGGCCTTCACATGCGTACGGAAATTCTCGCCGCCGCCGGAATTATCGCCGCCGCCATTGTTGGCGTTCGCGCCATCGATGCGCGCCAGGAAGCGGCAGGGGAGACCCGGTCCGCTGCGCCGGAACTGACGCTCGCCGCCGCGCAAGCCTCGCCTGCCGGCTGGGGCGATGAAGTACGCATCAGCGCTTCGCCCGACCGCCAGTACTATGTGAACGCCGAGGTCAATCGCCGCTCGGCCCGGTTCCTCGTCGATACAGGCGCCAGCTATGTGGCATTGCGCGATTCCGATGCACGCAACGCCGGCATCTATACGTCGTATGCGGATTATAAATATCCGGTGCACACGGCGAACGGTGAAACCAAGGCCGCCTTTGTCACCATCGAAGAGATCGAGATTGAGGGCTTGCGCCTCGAAGGCGTCAAAGCCTTTATCCTCAAGGACGAACAGCTGGCGGTGAATCTACTCGGTATGAGCTTCCTGTCACGCCTTGAAAGCGTCGAGGCGCGCAAGGGCGAGTTGGTGCTCAGGGGCTAGCGTTCCCGCGCCATCAGGCTCGGAAGGTCGCCCATATCGGCGCCGGCTTGCTTCATGAAAAACTTGCGCAAGGGCGCGACTGCGTTCACCGCGCCCATGCCGATGTCGCGCGCCATGCGCAGCGGCGGCGCGTCATTGGAGAACAAGCGATTGAGCAAGTCGGTGCCGAGCGCCAGCGCTGCGGAATCGAAACGGCGCCAGCGCTGGTAGTTCTGCAAGACGGTGAGCGCGCCGATATCGAGCCCGACATCGCGGCCGTCATCGAGCACATCCGTCAGCGCGGCGATGTCCTTGATGGCGAGGTTGTAGCCTTGTCCGGCGATAGGATGGATCGCATGGGCCGCATCGCCGATCAGCGCGAGACGCGGCGCGATATAGGATTGCGCCAGGGTGAAGGCGAGGGGATAGGACCAGCGCGGTCCGGCGGGTGCAATCGCGCCGAGATAATCGCCGAACCGGTTTTCGATTTCGCGGCGGAAGTCGTCCTCGCCGAGCGCCATATAGGCCGGCGCGGCATCGGCGCGTTCGGTCCAGACAAGCGACGACCGGTTTTTAGTCATTGGCAGAATTGCAAATGGCCCGGCGGGCAGGAAAAATTCCTGCGCCACTCCTTCGTGCGGGCGCTCATGAGCGACGGTGGCGACGATGCCGGTCTGGTTGTAGCGCCACTGATTGGTTTTGATATTGGCCTCGGCGCGCAGGGGCGACATGCGCCCATCCGCAGCAACGACCAGCGACGTCGACAGACGGCGCCCGTCCGCGAGTTCGACGATCGCTTCGCCTGCGTTAAATTTCGTCGCCGAACGGCTGGCCGGGGCAAACAATGTGATGCTTGGCGAGCGCTCAATCGCGTCAAACAATACGTCGCGAATGATCCGGTTCTCAACGATCCAGCCGAGCGGCGTATCCTCATTCATTTCCCGGCTGTCAAAATGAAGGTGGAAACTCGATACGGTTCCGGCGCCGAAGCGCGTCGTGGCGCGCCCGTCCGTGACGAGGATATCGCGGATCGGCTCCGCGCCATTGGCGTCTGACGCTATGGAGTCCCACAGACCGAGACGGCGAAAGACCCGGGCTGAGGCGTAGGAAATTGCTGTAGTGCGCCCGTCAAACGCCGCGCCCCGCAGGGTTTTCGGGTCGATCGCATCGACCAGCGCACAGGAAAAGCCGCGCGCCGCTAACGCCAGGCTCGCCAGCCCGCCAGCCGGACCGCCGCCGATGATGATGATGTCGAACCGTTGCGCGTCGCTCATGGGATGACCATTGCGCGTCGTTGCCGCGGCGTCCAGCGTTCTGGAAGACCGTGCGGCGAATGGCGCGTTCTATCCACCGGCCTGCCGACAGGAAATCCGCACAACGCCGTCCTCCAAGGAGAACGTCGGTGCTTTTACTGTTTGGGAAACACTTTTAGGAGATCAAGGGCAAAGTGTTGGAGGCTAAGATCATGCGCCAAGGATTACCGAGGTCGGCGATTGCCGCGTTGGCGTTGGCGTTCCTGCCGGGCGCAGCCCTCGCGCAGGATATGTCAGCGCCTTCCGATGTGACGCGCTACGTGCTCGATTCCGCGCTGTTGATGGCGGGCGGATTCGCCGGTCTCGTGGCGCTCGCCGGTCTCGCCTTGCGCGACGTGGGTCTGGCGCGCACTCAAAACGCGCCGCAAGTCTGCCTACGGACGATTGGATCGCTGGGGGTTGCGGCGATCGCTTTCTGGGTTGCTGGCTATCACTTGCTCTTTTCGATCGAGGCCGGCGGATTTCTCGGCCCGTTTCAAAGCTGGGCGCCGCTTGACGACGATCCGGCGAGCGCGGGCCGCGCCTCAGGCGCGCACTGGTTCTTCCACATGAGTCTCGCAGCGCTTGGCGCGGTGATCGTATCCTCCGCCATTTCCGAACGGGTTCGCCTCTGGCCGTTCCTGTTTTTCGCCGCCGTCTGGGCCGGACTGATTTATCCGGTCGCCGCATCTTGGGTCTGGGGCGACGGTTATTTTGCAGACCAGTGGAGTTTTCGCGATTATGGCGGCGCCGCTGCGATCCACCTGTCCGCCGGCGCCGCTGCGCTGGCCGCCATTCTTGTCATCGGACCGCGCTCCGGCCGGTTCGGCCACGGCGTATCGCGTCCGCAGGTCTCGACCGCCCTGCCGCTGTCGGCGTTCGGCTCCATGCTGACGGCCGTCGCGCTGTTGATCGTCATCATTGCGCTGGGTGGCGCCATGTCCTCGGTCGAGGCGGCGGTGACGGCCGGAACCATCCTCTCCAACGCCATGATCGCGGGCGGCGGCGGCGCGATCGCCGCTATGTTCCTTACACAGACGGTCTACAAGAGAACCGGCCTTGTCTCCGCCATGACCGGCATTGTCGCCGGGATTATCTCTATTTCAGCCGATCCGGTGTCGCCGGCATTGTGGCAGGCGGCGATGATCGGCGCCGTCGGCGGCGTGATCGTTACTGTGACGCCGCCATTTCTCGACGGCCTCAAGCTTGACGATGCAGGGTTTGTGATCCCGGCGCACTGTTTTTGCGGGGCGTGGGGCGCGATCATCGCATTCTGGATGACGGAGCGCATCTGGCTCCCCGGTCAGCTCTTGGGGACGGGAGCCATTGCGCTCTTCTCTTTTGTGATGAGCCTTCTGATCTGGACGGCGCTCAAATACACCATCGGCGTTCGAACGGCGCCGCTCGAAGATCCGCAGCACGCATCTCACCCAGAGCGCAGTGCAATTCGTTAACACCCGTTAACCCTTTGCGAACCGAGAAGTGGCAACATGACGGTTAACGTTTGTGTTCGACCTTTGGGTGTCTGCTGATCATGCCGCCATCATCTCGTTCCTATGCCCGCAGCCGCGCTCGCCGAGACCCGTTCGCCGAACTGGCGGAACGGCTGAAACACCTGTCGCGGAGCGTCCTGGTCAGGGCTGGCGGCGGCGCCATGATGGTGCTGGCGGTCTGGCTTGCGCTGTCGCTGTCGACATTCACGATCTCCGATCCGACGTTGAACACAGCAACGCCGGCGGCCGTGCAAAACGCCGGGGGTCCGCTGGGCGCTGTTGTCGCGGATTTGCTTCTGCAGTTTTTCGGCGGTGCGAGTTTCCTGTTGATCGCACCGCTCGCGATCTGGGGCGGGTTCGCTTTGACGAATGGCGCGCCGGAGGAAACCCCGGCTGAATTCTGGCGCCGGCTTATTGTGGCGCCTGCTGCAATACTGGCTGGCGCTGCGTTCCTGGCGTCATGGGTGGCGCCGCTCGACTGGCCGTTTGTCGTGGGGCCGGGCGGCCTTGTGGGCGATGTGCTGTTCAATGGCGTAGTCGGGGTGGCGTCCTTTATTGGCGCCGACTTTGCGCGCCCGCTGATTGCCGGCCTCTTCGCTGCGGCGACGCTTGGCGCCTACTCGATCCTGTGCGGGCTGACGCGTGAGCGCCTGGCCGACGCCTGGTGGGCGCTTGAAGACGGGGCCATCGCTGTTCGCGAGTTCGCAGAAGACATGCACGCCCGCCTCACCGGCGCTGAAGTCGCAGACGATGAAGAAGAATACGAGGAAGACTTCGAAGACGAAGAAGATGACGACGAAGAAGCCGAATATGACGAGGACGGCGAACCCGTGCTCGCGGCGCCGGCGCGCAACCGGAAACGCAAGATTGTCCGTAAGCGTCATAAAAAGAAAGAAAGCCGCCGCGAAAGCCGTGAGGCCCAGCCGTCATTCCCTGTATTCTCCGCAGACGATTATGAATTGCCGCCCTTGGGGCTGCTGGCGAAACCCTCCGGCGCCCGCCGCGAGGTGATCTCCGACGAAGCGCTCGAACAGAATGCCCGCATGCTTGAAAATGTGCTGGCCGATTTCGGCGTGCGCGGCGAGATCGTCAATGTTCATCCCGGCCCCGTCGTCACACTCTACGAACTCGAGCCCGCAGCGGGCACGAAGTCTTCGCGCGTGATCGGTCTTTCCGACGACATCGCCCGCTCCATGAGCGCGGTCGCCGCGCGCGTCGCCGTTGTGCCGGGCCGGAACGCCATCGGCATCGAGCTGCCGAACCAGGATCGGGAAATGGTGTTCCTGCGCGAATTGCTGGGCGCGGAAGAGTATGAACGCTCCGGCGGCGATCTGACGCTCGCGCTGGGCAAATCCATCGGCGGCGATCCGGTGTTCGCCGATCTGGCGCGCATGCCGCACTTGCTGATCGCGGGTACGACAGGCTCAGGCAAGTCGGTTGGCATCAACACGATGATCTTGTCGCTGCTGTACCGAATGTCTCCTGAGCAGTGCAAACTCATCCTGATTGATCCGAAAATGCTAGAACTGTCGGTCTATGAAGGCATTCCGCATCTTCTTTCGCCAGTCGTTACGGACGCGCGCAAGGCGGTGGTGGCGCTGAAGTGGACGGTGCGCGAAATGGAAGAGCGCTACCGCAAGATGTCGAAGGTTGGCGTACGGAATATTGAAGGCTTCAATCAGCGCGTTGCGGAAGCGGAAGAGAACGGTGAAACGCTGACGCGGACTGTGCACACCGGCTATGACGAAGACACTGGCGAGGCAGTCTACGAGAGCGAAGAACTTGAGTATCAGCCGATGCCGTTCATCGTCGTGGTGATCGACGAGGTCGCCGATCTGATGATGGTGGCCGGTAAAGATATTGAAGGCATGGTGCAGCGCCTTGCGCAGATGGCGCGCGCCGCCGGCATCCACCTGATCATGGCGACGCAGCGTCCGTCTGTCGATGTGATCACCGGCACCATCAAGGCAAACTTTCCTACCCGGATTTCGTTCCAGGTAACGTCAAAAATCGACTCGCGCACCATTCTCGGCGAGCAGGGCGCCGAGCAACTGCTCGGTCAAGGGGATATGCTGCACATGGCCGGCGGCGGCCGCTTGCGGCGTGTGCACGGCGCGTTCGTTTCAGACGACGAAGTCGAAAAGATCGTCACCTTCCTGAAGAAACAGGGCGCGCCCGACTATGTGCAGGAAGTCACCGAAATGAAGGACGAGGACGGCGGCGGCTTCGACCCGTTCGAAGTGGGCGGAAACACGAACTCAGGCGACGCGCTGTACGACCGTGCGGTCGCCGTGGTCGTTCGGGACCGCAAGGCGTCGACGTCCTATGTCCAGCGCCGCCTGCAGATCGGCTACAACCGCGCGGCGACCTTGATCGAGCGCATGGAAGAAGAGGGCGTGATTTCCGCCGCCAACCACGCGGGCAAGCGCGACGTGCTCGTGGGCGATGACGCCGCCTAAGGCGCACAGTTTGCTCAGTTCACGCCGATTTGTGCTCATGACGGCAAAAACCGTCCGTTAACTGTTGATATTGCGGCTGAATCGCAGCTTGGCGTTGTCTTTTACGATTTGTTAGGCATACTCCACAGCATCGGGGAGGGGATTTAACCTGGGTGGCGTATGTCGAAGACCTATGAGCAACTTCCTGGCGCGGCAGGCAAGGAGCGGTATTTCCGCCCCTCCCGTTATGATGCGGATGTGATTTTTTCCGGCGTCGCGCCGCGCGTCGTTTTTGACGACGAGATTTTCGAGCTCGAGAACATCAGCGCCGGCGGGGCCGGATGCGTTGCGCGCCGCCGCAGCGAAGACGGCGATGCGCCGGAGGGTGCGGCGGGTATTTTGCGCCTCACCCAGCACGGCCGCGAGCTGTTCCTCGGCGCCGCCCGCAAGGTTCGCAGCCACGCTGGCTCGAGCGGGATTAGCGCCGGTTTTGAATTGCTGGAGAACCGTTTCGACCTCGACTGGCTGATGCGCGAGAATGCGAGCGTGCTTGCCCGCGAGATGCGCGAGCCCGCAGCCCAGATCGAGCCTTCCATCGCATACAAGACGTTTTGCGCGGATGCGGCTGCGTTTCTCGGCGGCTATTTGCTGCGCATTCAAAAATTCGTCTCGCCGATCGACAATCGTCTTGGTGAAGATGAGCGCAACGAGATCGCGCGCGACCTCGCCGCCGCCGCTGAAACCGAGTGGCTCGATTTGTTGCGCGAAGGCAATTCGCTGACCCGTGAGATTCACGATCAAAAGCAGCTTCGCATCGCCTACAAGACCTACACCGAGCGGACCGTCTCTCAGATCCTCCTGAATGGTCCGGGCTGGGCGCGTTGCTATTACAAGCCCGCCGGCTATCCGGGCGACTACAAGATCATGAACTACGGCTACGAACAAAAGCCGGAAGGCGACACTGTTTCACAGAAGTTCCTGCACCTGCTCGGCATGAGCGCCTCCCGCGCCATCATCACGCGCATGGAGATGGTCGCTAATCTGGTGGTCGACTACGCTATGTCTAGACGCTCTGGCGACGGCGATGAGTTCACCATCACCAGCGTTGGCAGCGGCCCGGCGCGCGAAATCGAAGATATTCTTGATGGCACGCCGGATGATGTGCGGTGGCGCCTCAACCTCGTCGATCAGGAGCCGGCGGCGCTGGATTTTGCATTCGAGCGTATCGCTTCCATGCCCGACCGCGACCGGCTAAACGCCCGCGGGCTGAACATTTCGTTCCGCGAGATGCTTCGTCCGTCTGCAGATAATTCGGCGTTTATCGGCAATGACATCATATACTCGTCGGGGTTTGTGGACTATCTCAACCCGCTCCTGGCGCAGCGTTTCGTCAAACGGCTGTACGACTTTGTTAAGCCGGGCGGCCAGGTGATCATCGGCAATGTCAACAATCTGGAAACAGGGATGATGTGGCCGCTCGAATACATCACCGATTGGAGCCTCTATTTCCGGAATGAAGAAGAAATGCACGCCATGGCCCACGAGATTCCGGACGCCAAAGTTTCCGTCGTCTCCGACCCCATGCAGGCTGTCTTCTTCCTTGTGGTGGAGAAGCCGGCGAACTAGCCGGCCTTTTTCACAGACTTGTCTGCAGGCGCGTTGTCAGCAACGCGCGGTTTAAAGCGAACAATCACCGTGGTGCCGGTGCGTCCGTCGGATGCAAGCCGGATCGAGGCGTTCTGACCTTCAAAGATGTGTTTGGCGACGGTCAGCCCGAGACCGAGGCCTTCGCGCGAGCGCACCAGCGCCGTCTCGCCTTGCGTGAAGGGTTTCATCGCCTTGTCGATTTGTTCCGCGCTCATGCCGCAGCCTTCGTCGCGAACGGCGAGTTCATAGGTGCCGCCTGCGAGTTTGTGGCCGCCAAGATAAATGACGCCGCCTTCAGCCGAGACGTTGATCGCATTTTCGATGATGTTGTTGAGCGCGTAGCAGGTGTGGATGATGTCGATATGGATTGTGGCGTCTTCGAGGCCTTCCATATCCAGCGTCACGCCTTTCTTCTCCAGTTGCGCGCGCATCCGTTCGAGGGCGACTTCCGCTAGTTCGCTGACCGCCGTGTCGCAGGTTTCATATTTGATCTTGCCGGCGGTGGCGTCGACAAAGCGCAGCATCTTTTGAATGCGCGACAGCAGCACATGTGCTGAGCCGTGAATCTCGCTGAGATGGCGTACATTGTCGCCAGAATCGTTGGCGGCCTTGAACGAATTGGAAACCACCTCCGCATAGCCAATAATCTGATGCAACGGCGTTCTGAGCTCATGGCTCATCATCGACAGGAAGTTGATCTTCGACTGGTCGGCGGCCGTTGCTTCGATCAGCAGTTTTTCAATGACTTCCGCATCGCGCTGACGCTGCTCGTCGCGCAACCAGATCGTGCGGGAGCGCAGCTCCTGTGTGTAGTTGGTCACCACCGCAACGAAGGCGATGGAAATCATGAAGAAGTGACCGGCGATGATGTCCACATGCGAAAATGCAGGACGAATGTTGAGCACCGCGACGTAAATCAGCGACGTCGAAATATAGGCCGCTGCGGCCACGGGAAACGGAATCCGCATGATGCAGGACGACGCGATGAAAACCACCAGAACGCCGATGATGTAGGGCGGCGCGCCCGCCGGCGGAATGATGGCGATCATCGCGATGACGGAAATGCCGGACAGCCAGATTCCGCCGGCCGACAGCCAGCCAAAATGCGGCTTGACCTTGGCGATGTAAGACAGGGGAATCATCGCCGCGATCAATACGCCGACAATCGCGCGCATCACCAGAACCGTTTCCAGTTTTTCGGTGATCGTCAGAACATCGAGAAGGGCGTAGCCGAAATAGGTGATGATCACCGACCACCAGAGCAAGCGCTCGTTCGGCAGCGTCGTTTCGACCAGATGATTGATGTATCGTTTTTCGGTCTCGCGGTCGTCGAAGCGCGCATTCCACCCGGACAGCCCGTCGCGTTCCAGCGATTGCTGGAACGCCCGTAATGGGTTGGGCCGTTTTTGTTCGGCCGGCGGTGATGAATCGAGGGCGCGCGCCATGGTTTTTCATAGCCCAAGAGAGTTAACGAGGTTTTGGCGCAAATCCGAAATAACCCACGCGCCTGTTGACTTTGCGATGAACCGATCGCAGCGCAAGACGCTTGCTGATTGGTAAACAAAGTCTTAAACTTTCCCCATGGCTGATACCGGAACCATTGACGTTTTTGCTCCCGCGCGCCCGCGCGCATCGACACGCGGCGCTGCATGGCCGACCGTGGGCGTGTTTCTCGCTTGCTGGGCATGTCTTTGCGCAACCGTAACGGCCTCGATAACGGCTGGGTTTTCGCTGTGGGCGGCCTGCTTCATCAACGCCGCGCTCTTGTATGTGCTGGCCCACATCAACCACGAGGCGATCCACCGCAACATCTCCGGCGGCAACCCCAGACTTCTCTGGCTGAACGAGCTGATCGGCCAGTTTGGCAGCATCTGGTACTTTTTGCCGTTTCCGGCGTTCAAGGCTGTGCATCTGGCTCACCACGCCGCGCCCAACGATCCCGTCACCGACGGAGACATGTGGGTGGCGCGCGAACATCCGCTGGCGGTCATAGCGAGCTGCGCCACGATCCTCGGCGGCTATGAGCTGCAGCTATGGCGCATGGCCCGCGAAAAGAAACTGACCCGCGCCAATCTGATTTCAATTTACGGCCAGCGCCTGTTGGCGACCTCGATGGTCATCGCCGCGTTCATTCTCGGATATGGCAAAGAGGTCATGTTCCTGTGGGTGTTGCCGGCGCTGATCGTGATGCCGTTTCTGGCGGTGTTCTTCGCTTATGTGGTGCATCGCCCGCATGACGAGACCGATCCCTACCGGTCAAGCAATGTCATTCTCGCGCGCGGCTGGATGCAGCCGCTCGTCACGGCGGTGTTCGTGTTCCAGAACTATCACCTGGTCCACCATCTCAATCCGCGCGTTCCATTCTATCAGTATGGCGAATATTTTCGCGCACGCCGCGCCGAGCTGGAGGCGCGCAACGCGTCCATCACCACACTTTAGAGACGCAGCTATGCGTGGATGTGGCTGCGCGTCCGCGCGCGCAGATCGCTGCAATCCCGGGGGAGATTTCGATTGAAAGGCGTTTTGTCCGTCACCGGATTACCGGCGCGTGATCCGAAAGAACCTCACCGCGCCGCGACCCAGCTAGAACTTTTCTTCGATCTTGTTTCGGTCGTCGCCGTTGCGGCGATCACAGCGGGCCTTCACCACGCCATCAGCGAAGGCCACGGACTCGACAAACTTCCGGTCTTCATCTTTCTGTTTTTCGCCGTCTGGTGGGCCTGGATGAACTTCACTTGGTTTGCGTCCGCCTTCGATAATGACGGGCCTGTTTATCGAATTCTGGTGATGATCATTATGACCGGCGAGGTGATATTCGCCGGCGGCGCCAGCCATATTTTTGAAACGCTCGACTTGGGTTGGGGTGTCGCCGGCTGGACGATCATGCGCCTCGCCATGGCGGCGCTGTGGTTGCGCGCCAGTGCAAACCCTGAATACCGATCGACGGCGCGCCGATACGCCGCCGGAATCCTCATCGCGCAAGCGTACTGGATTGGATTTTACTTTCTGGTTCCGTCCCAATCGTTGGTGTTCATCGGTTTTGGCGTGCTGGGGTTTGCGATCGAACTTCTCGTGCCGCCCTTTGCGGAGCGTGTTCGACAAACGCCGTTTCACCGACATCACATGATCGAACGCTACGGCTTGTTGATGATCATCATGCTCGGCGAAGTCATTCTCGCAATCAGTTTGGGGTTTGGCGCATTGTACGGCGAACATGCAAATCTGGCGGTGCTCCCGACGACGCTCGCCGGACTGGTGATCGTCTTTGCGCTGTTCTGGATTTACTTCTGCGAGCATGAACATTTGCCGTCGACGCGGTTGAGCACTGCGTTCAGCTGGGGGTATGGTCATGTCCTTGCGTTCGCTGCGGTGGCGGTCCTCGGCGCGGCTGTTGCTGCGGGGCTCGATGTGGCGTCGGACCATGCGCATGCGAATTGGCGCGAAATCGCCTGGTGGCTTGGCGCGTCGCTCGCGCTTTTCTTCGTAATTTTGTGGCTGGTGCGCGACAGGCATTTCGAGCTTGGGAGCCGCATGTTTGCACTGCCGGCGGCGGCGCTGGCGGCGCTTGCTGCGGCCTCAGTGGGCGCACCAGGCTGGGCGTTTGCAGTCATCGCGCTGGCCGCCGCCGTGTGGCGGGCATCCTCGCGAACGAGCCGGTTGAAACTGCGCGGCGACGAGCAAACCTCGTAATACTTGAGGATCGCGCACCCTGCGAATGTTTGGAAAAATGGAGCGGGCGATGAGATTCGAACTCACGACCCCAACCTTGGCAAGGTTGTGCTCTACCCCTGAGCTACGCCCGCTCGGCGTCTGCCGCCGCTCGCTTGAGCCGCAGCAGGGGCCGGTATATGCACGAGGGCCGGGCGCATTGCAAGCGGAAAGCGCCCTCAAATTCGGCTGAATCCGCGGGCGTTGCGCGGGCGAGTGGGAAGAGAGATGACCTTGACTGAACGGCCGCAACAATTGCGCTCAACGCCGGAAGGGGCGCCAGTGGCGGCCGCAGATCGCGCGGGCCTGTTCGCGTTTCTCGACGGCCTTTCGATCGCGCACCGGACGGTGGAGCACGAGGCGTTCTTCACCGTTGAGGAGAGCCGGGCCCTCAAATCCCAGTGGCCGGGCGGGCATTCGAAAAACCTTTTCCTGAAGGACAAGAAGGGCGCGCTGTTCCTCGCGGTGGCGCTCGGCGACACGCAAGTCGATCTGGTAGGCCTTGGCAAGGCGCTCGGCGCCAAGGGCCGGCTCTCCTTCGGCAAGCCGGAGCTGATGACCGCGACCATGGGCGTCATCCCCGGCGCCGTCACGCCGTTTGCGCTCATCAATGACACGGCCAAAGCGCTGTCACAGGTGATCCTCGACAAGGCGCTGATGGCTTGCAATCCGGTCTGGTTCCATCCTCTGGAAAACACCGCCTCGACCGCCATCTCCGCGCAGGATCTGATCAAATTCGTCCGCGCGCGTGGCTTCGAGCCCCGGATTATCGACCTCTCAGCTCCGTTTGAGGGCTGAAACGGTCCCCTTTCGCGGTTGCGTTTCGCCGCGCGCACCCTCATTTAGTTAACGAGTTGATGGAGACGAAGCATGAGCGAGATTTTCGGCGGCGGAACCGCCGCGCGCGGCGGCCCATCCCCAGCGGTGTCCTTGCGGTACCG
>CAZAOB010000035.1:18998-24951 GCA_964486635.1 uncultured Caulobacterales bacterium
GCGGCGCAGCAGCGAATGGCGCAGGCGGCGCAAGTCCGGTGGATCTGGTCAAGGATGCGACCATCGAGACCTTCGAGGCGGATGTGCTTACGGCCTCCATGACCACTCCTGTCATCGTCGACTTCTGGGCGGACTGGTGCGGACCCTGCAAAACCCTCGGCCCGCTGCTGGAGCGCGCGGTCAGGGCCGCCGGCGGCAAGGTGCTCATGGTCAAGATCGATATCGACAAGAACCAGATGCTGGCGTCGCAGATGCGCATTCAGTCGATTCCGACGGTGTATGCGTTTTTCCAGGGGAGGCCGGTGGACGGTTTTCAGGGCGCGCTGCCGGAAAGCGAGTTGAAGGCGTTTGTCGATCGGGTGGTTCAGGCGGCCGGCGCAGCAGGCGCCCAGCAACCTGCTCCGCATGAGGATTATCTTGCAGCGGCTGCGTCAGCCATGGAGGCCGGCGATGTCGGCGCCGCCGCGCAACTTTTTGCACAAGCGGCGCAGATGGATCCGGAGAATGCTGACGCCCTTGCAGGGCTCGCGCGTTGTCATCTCGTGCTCGGCGATGTTGACCAGGCGCGCGATACGCTGGCGATGATTCCGGAAAGCAAACACAAGGAAGCGGTTGTGGCCAGCGTCAAGGCTGCGTTGGCGCTTGCTGAAGCCAGCGGCGGCGGCGGCGATATCGCTGCGTTGCGCGCTGCGGCAGAGGCTGCGCCGGGCGATCCCGAGGCGCAATTCGCTTTGGCCAATGGGCTGCTCGGTTCGGGCGGCGCAGAGCAGGCGATTGATGCGCTGTTGTCAATTATCGAACGCGACCGCGACTGGAATGAAGGCGCCGCGCGACAGAAACTGCTGACGGTTTTTGAAGCGCTTGGACATGGCCATCCCGCGACGGTGCGCGGCCGCCGCCGGTTGTCGGCGATCTTGTTTTCGTAAAGCAAAGGCGATTGCGATGAAGGGCGCTCCCGGACCCGCAAGACTGACGAAGACGCCGGAAACGCTGCCTCTGTTTCCGTTGAGCGGCGCGCTCTTGTTGCCCGGCGGGCAATTGCCGCTCAATATTTTTGAGCCGCGTTATCTCGCCATGGTGGACGCCGCGCTGGCGGGCGATCGACTGATCGGGATGATTCAACCGCGCGACCGGCAAGACGCTGATAAACCCGCGCTGTATCAGGCCGGTTGCGCCGGGCGCATCACATCGTTCGCTGAAACTGACGATGGGCGCTATTTGATCAACCTGACGGGAACGCGGCGCTTCGCGGTGGTCGAAGAGCTCGCCGGCGACACGCCTTATCGTCTCGCGCGCGCGGACTGGACGGCGTTTTCCGTGGACGCCAAAGAAGACCCGACCATCGACGCAGTCGACCGCGACGAACTGCTCGACGCCTTGCGCGATTATCTTGATACGGAGAGTCTGGAGGTCGAGTGGGAGAAAGCCGCATCCGCTTCGGTGCGCGCGCTGGTGGTGTCCCTCGCCATGGGCTGTCCATTTCAACCGAACGAAAAGCAGGCCCTGCTGGAAGCCAAATCGATCGCGGAGCAGGCCAGGTGCCTGACGGCGCTGATGGCGCTGGCGGGCGGCGGCGAAGGTGACGGCGAGACGACGTTGCAGTAGAAGCAGCGGGCGCCGCAAGGAACAAACGGAGACGTCTCTATGACAGACACTCAACCGCAGGTGGAAATCGACAAACGGTTGCTTGAAATTCTGGTCTGCCCGCAAACCAAGGGGCCGTTGGTCTACGATCGCGAGCAGGGCGAATTGCTCAGCAAGAAAGCCGGACTCGCTTATCCCGTGCGCGATGGAGTGCCGATCATGCTGGTTGATGAGGCGCGAAATCTATCCGACGAGGAACTTCGCAAACTCTAAGTGCGTCATGATAAGGTAAACGGCCTGTTCCGTGCATGCGCCGTTGCAGGTTATCGCCGCCTTTTCAGCGCATGTTTGTGTGCCGTCCGAACCGGAGTTCTGCGCCTTGTCTGCGCCTTCGCCATCCCAGGATACGCCTCCCGGCCTTCGCGCAGAGCTCGTTGGGCTCGCCGATGCGATCGCGCTTGAGCCGGCGATCCGGGCGCTTTGCGAAGATGTGCTGGAGGAAAGCCCGTTCTACGCGGCATACGCATTGCTCCCCGCGCTCACGGCCTATGGAGATGACAATGTGCGGCTCGCTTGTGTTTGGTCCGGCGACGAACTCGTGGGGTTCTGGCCGGTCAAAAAGCGTCGCGGCTATGCGCGGCTGCCCCTGTCGTTCTGGTCAAGCTGGACCCATGACCACTGTTATTTTGCAGCGCCGTTGATCCGGCGCGAATGGGAAGACCGAGTGTTGAGCGCGTTATACGCTTTGCTATGCGAGGGCGATGAGGCGCGCACATTCGTTCGGTTCGGCCGGATCGAGAAAGACGGCGCCATCTTCAGAGCGATCTCACGCGCAGCGGAAAGCGACCGCCGCTTGTGCTATGAGGCAGGGGCGATTGCGCGCGCCATGCTGCAATCTGGCGCGTCGGCGGAGGCAACGCTCGCTGTTCATGTCAAAAAGAAAAAGCGCAAGGAGTTGTCGCGCCTGCGCAACCGCCTTGATGAGCTGGGCGAGGTGCGGTTCCGTGAACTTGAAAGCGCCGGAGACATCGAAGCTTGGACCGCCGCCTTTCTTGCGCTCGAGGATCGCGGCTGGAAAGGCGCAGAGCGCACATCCCTGATTTCAAACGATGAGGATGCGCAATGGTTTCGCAAGACATTGGCCGGCGCGCATGGCGACGGGAAGCTGCACTTCCTTCGCCTTGATTTCGATGAGCGGCCCATCGCCATGCTGGTGTCGCTCATTTCAAACGGCGCCGCGTATTCACTGAAAATCTGCCACGACCCTGAATTTGACCGCTACTCGCCGGGCGTCATGATTGAAATCGAGGCGATGCGATCTCTGTTGGGGCGCGCCGATTTCCGGTTTGCCGACAGTTGCGCAACGCCCGATCATTCCATGATCAACGGTCTATGGCGCGCGCGCCGCGTGGTGACGGGCCTCAATGTCAGCGGCCGGGGTATGGCGTCGCTGGCGCTCCTTGGTTTGGCTAGAATGCTCGAGGGCGCCAGAGCGCGCTTTCCAAAGGGTTGAGCATGATTTTCGAAGACGCATCACTGGAGCGTTTTGCCGCCAACTACCCCGAAAAATCCGTGCAGCTTCAACATGGGCTGGCGGGTCACGCCTTACTGACCGTGGAGCGGCTGGTCGAGCTTGCGCAAAAGCTGCCGGCGTCCAGCGTTGAATACAATTCCGGTGAATTGCCGATCGGCCAAGATCCGGCCCAGACGCCAATGAACGGTCTCAGCGCTGAAGAAACGGTGCGACGCATCGCCGAAAACAAGTCCTGGATCGTTTTGAAAAATGTGGAGCAGGACAGCGCCTATAATGCTTTGCTGAGCGAATGCCTCGCTTCTATCGCCCCCGCAGTGATTGCGGCGACTGGCGCCATGCACAAACGCGAAGCGTTTATCTTTGTTTCATCGCCAGGATCCGTCACGCCGTTTCATATGGATCCTGAGCACAACATCCTGTTTCAAATCAGCGGCGCCAAGACGTTCAACATCTTTCCGCCTGATGCTGCGAAAATCGTCAGCGCCGAAGGGCATGAAGCATTTCACGTGAACGGCGCACACCGGAACCTTCCTTACAAGGATGAATTCGCCGCGCTGGCGCAGCCGGTCGACCTCATCGCTGGGCGCGCGCTTTATGTGCCCGTGAAGTCGCCCCATTGGGTGAAGGTCGGCGCCGGCGTTTCCGTTTCACTTTCGGTGACCTGGCGCAGCAAGACGTCTGACGATGAAGCGCATCTGCGCCGAGCCAACCGCTGGTTGCGCGCGCGCGGGGCGACGCCGCCGCCTCCGGGCGCTTCGCCTTTGCGCGATCGTGCGGCGGTTCTGGCGGCCCGGATCGCCGCCCGGCTGGGGCGCGGCTGAGGCCCGGCCTCGGTCCGGCTCTGGCAAATCCTGCCTGACGGGTGTAAAGAGCGGGACTTTTTATTGATTTCAGGAGGAAAAATGGCTGATTTGCTGGAGTTCGACGCCCCGGCCAGCGATCTCGTCGCATGCGCCAGCCCGAAAGAGGCGGTCCAGCGCCTGATCCAGCTTTACGACGAAGCGCATGCGCTCACCCAGAGCCGGTTTGACCGTTACATGTCGGGCGACACGTCGCTCGAGCCCGGCGGCGGCGCTGTCTATCCTTATTTGTGCGCAGTGGTGCCGGCCGAGGCCGCGCCGCAAACGTCGAAACTGGCGCTCGGCCAGATCGCTTCGGTCAGCGTACACGGCGCCACCATTACCCAGCCCGCTCTTTACGCGTCTTATCTTGAGGACCAGCTGGCGCGCATTATCGAGCGCTTTTCAGCCAAGGTTTACGTCGGCCGTTCGTTCACGCCGATTCCGCTGACCTTTGCCCTTGAGAAAGCCACAGCAAGTCTGACGGCGGAAAAGCGAAACCAGCTTCAGCATCATTTTCACACGCCAAATCTGGTCGCAACCAATGACGATATTGTTGACGGACAGTTTATCCTGAAGCGTCATGGCGCCATGCCTTTGTCGCTGTTTACCGCCGAGCGAACAGATTACTCGCTTTTCCGGATTCAACATTACACCGCAACGAAGCCTGAGCATTTCCAGAACTATATTCTGTTTACGAACTACCAGCGCTATGTGGACGAGTTTGTGGAGTACGCTAAAACAGAGATCGAGGCGGGCCGCGCCCAGGCCTTGATCGAGCCGGGCGATCGCATCACCACGAAAGACAAAAAGCCTGACGGTCCCGCATCGGCGCGCTTGCCGCAAATGCCTGCCTATCACCTGGTGCAGGAAGGGCATAACGGCATCACTATCGTCAATATCGGCGTCGGCCCGTCCAATGCGAAAACCATCACCGATCACCTCGCCGTTTTGCGGCCGCATGTGTGGTTGATGATTGGTCACTGCGGCGGGTTGCGCCGGTCACAGCGCCTCGGCGACTATGTGCTTGCGCACGCCTATCTGCGTGAAGACAACGTGCTCGATGATGTCTTGCCGCCTTCAGTGCCGCTGCCGACCCTTGCAGAAGTGCAGCTCGCGATGACGCAGGCGGTGCAGGAAGTGTCGGGCGCGGAAAAACGCGAACTCAAGGAACATCTGCGAACCGGCACCGTCGTGACCACCAGCGATCGCAACTGGGAGCTTCGCTTTGAGCGCAATGCGGTCCGGCTCAATCAGGCGCGCGCCATCGCCATCGACATGGAATCCGCAACTATCGCCGCCAACGGATATCGTTACCGCGTCCCCTACGGCACGTTGCTTTGCGTGTCCGACCGGCCGCTCCACGGAGAGGTAAAACTTCCGGGCATGGCCGATGCGTTCTACCAGGAGCGGGTCAGCCAGCATCTCGATATCGGCATTCGCGCGATTGCGATTCTGCGCGAAGAGGCGATAGCCGGCACCTTGCATTCACGCAAGCTCAGAAGTTTCGACGAGCCGTTCTTCCGCTAGTTGGTCATTTCGACCAGCTTGATCTTGAAGAGTTTCGGCCAGTTCTTGCCGGTGACGTAGAGAACGTCTTTCTCGCCGTTCCAGGCGACGCCGTTCAATACGTCCGTCTCGCCGGCGACGAAATCCTCGTCCGCGAGGAGGCCGCGCAAGTCAATGATGCCTGTGACCGCGCCGCTGGACGGATCGATCCGCACCACAGCGTTGGTGCGCCAGACATTGGCGTAGATCTCGCCATTGATCCATTCAAGCTCGTTGAGCTGGGGCAGAGCCTTGCCGCGCAACGTCACTTCAAGCTGTCTGACTTCGGTAAAGTCGAGCGGGTTCAAGAACCGAAGATTGGCGGTCCCGTCGCTCATCACCAGCGAGTCGCCGTTGTAAGTCAGGCCCCAGCCTTCGCCCTGATAGGCGTGGCGGTTCTTCAGCGTGAATTCCTCGGCGTCAAACCGGAACACCGTTCCCTCGCGCC
>CAZAOB010000035.1:24961-35160 GCA_964486635.1 uncultured Caulobacterales bacterium
ACGTTGCTGGCAATCGGCTTGCCCGTAGTGGAAGTGCCCTCGCGCCAGCTGAGCACGAAGATGTCGCCGTCGACGATCGCTGCGCCCTCGCCGAAATGGGATTGCGGCAGCGCCGTTTGCTGAAGGATCTCGCCGGATTCCAGCTCGACCTTGCGCAAGGAGGATTGCCCGTACTGACCGGTGGATTCAAACAACTCGCCCTCGGCGAAGAACAGACCTTGCGTGAAGGCGTTGCGGGCGTGCGGATAGGTTTCCAGCACGCGGTAGCCATACATAAGGGGCTGAACGGGTTCTGCGCGCGCAGAAGCGCAGGCTGAACAAGCAAACAGCAGCAATATCGCCAGAACTCTCACAGGGCTCTCTCGTAAACGCGGTAGGTTTTGTAAATTTCGCCGCCCATATCCAACAACAAGGCCAGCATGGATTCGTTGCTTTCCAAAATCCATGACAGCTCGGAATCAACAACGCCGCGCTCAACGTTCGCGTCTTGCGACATCTGGATCATCTTGTAGGCGAGGGCCGTCCCGATGGGGCGGCGGTGAAGCTTTCTCACCACGCCCATCAAGGGCATGCGCGCGCGCGGAACCTGTTTGACCTTGAGGCGCCAGATCAGCTTGATCCAGTTAAAAGGCAACAATTTTCCGCCAAAATCGCGGGTCACGTAGTTCACATCGGGCAGGACAAGACTGAAAGCGGCCGGCTCGCCGTCATAATCGCAGAATACGATATTGTGCTTTGAGATGATCGGACGAAGCTCTTGCGCCATATGTTCGATTTGTTCATCCGTTAGCGGAATAAAGCCCCAATTGTCGAACCAGGCGTCGTTGAATATCGAGACCAGCGTCCGAATTTCTTCGGTGAAGCGCTTCATGTCGATATTGCGAAACGAGACTTTCGAGCTGCTCAGCGCCTTGTCGATAAAGCGCTGGCGTTTCTCCGGCATCAGGCTTTCGCGCGGAATATATTTGAGCGCGTGCATGTCCATGGCTTTTGAAAAGCCCTGCGCTTCAAGCATGGCGGCGTAATAGGGCCGGCCGTGAGGCATCATCACGTATGGGGGAGTGTCGAATCCCTTAATCAGCAATCCGGTCTCTTCATTAACGGAGTTGTTGAAGGGTCCCGATATTTTCTGCATGCCCTGATGTTTGAGCCACAAGGCGGCGGTGTCCAGCAACGCCAGCGCGACCACCGGGTCATTGATCGATTCAAAAAAACCGAAATGTCCGGCGCCATCCTGATGGCGTTCAAGATGGGCGCGATTGATCAGCGCGGAAATGCGGCCGGCCGGTTCACCGTTCTTGTAGGCGACCCACAGCTGTCGCGGGTTTCCCTTCAGTGTCGGGTTTTTGTCAGCATTCAACCGATCGCTCAGCTCGAATTCCAGCGGCGCCACATAGTGAGGGTCGTCCGCGTAGATTGCATTGGCCACGCGAATAAACGTCTTCAAATCCTCCGGCGTTTCGACCGGTCTGACTTCGATTGTTGAGGCTTTTTCGAGCATGGCAGGAATCCCGGGGAGGCGTGTGCGATCGCCGCCAGCTTAGCGCACCCCGCGCTGCGAACAAAACGGGCCGGACTGTCCGGCGCGTTAGTTCAGTTTGATATGGACCTGCGCGCCGTGTTCTGTATTCACGTCAAAAATTGCTCTTTCCACATGCGGCGGCGCGAGGCGGACTTTTGGGTTGTTCGACAGTCCCCACGGTTCAGCCGGCAGCCCGAACGCGTTCTTGTCGAATCTCTTGTTGGCGTTTTCGTCATGATACGCGGACAAGGCGAACAGACCGCTCTCCGGCGCCGTCACGCAAAACTTGGTGACAGGCGACTTGGCGGCGAACCGAACCTGGGTAATGCGCCCGCTGCCATGCAGGAACTTTTCGTTGTCGTTAGGATAGAGATCGACAGTCATCAGGCCGACGCTCTTTTTAACATCGGTGATGACGATGCGAATTTCGTTTTTGGCGCCCGTGCAGCTGACATGCTCGAATTCATAATCCGCAGCGGGCAACGCCTCAGCCGTGGTTTCGTTATCATCGGCGTCGTTTACAGCCGCAGCGTAAGACGCTGTGGCGGTGCTGGCGAATAAAATAGCGGCAGCAATCCTGATACGCATCACAACCCACTCCTCAACTTCTACTGTGCCCCAGCGCCTCGACGGACTTGCTTTCCGTCTAAGCGCTCCCCTTGCCCCCGAAAAGGCGAAATTGTGGCGGCCGCATGCCTAACGCAACTGTGACCGCCATACCCCAATCCCTGCGTTTACCCGGGGTTTGCGTCAGCGGCGTGTCGGCCGCGCCAGCACCTCCCGGGTTGCCGAAGGGAAGGGAGAGCAAATTCCGGGCCGCCCCCGCGGACCCTTGGCTCCCTTTCGCTCCGGTTAAGCGTCCGCTGAAACCTTTGCGGACGGAAAGGCGTCCGCCAGCGCGCCATAGGCTGCGACGAGGCGGTCGATGTCTTCTGCGGTGTGAGCTGACGAAACCGCGAGCCGCAGGAGCGATTCCTTGCCCGGCGTGCCCGGCGGGATCGCCATGTTCACGTAAACGCCATGCTCCAGCAAAAGGCTCCAGGCGCCGAACGCGTCTTCCCTGGTCGGCAGCAAGACGGAAATCACCGGCGCCGGCTCAGCAGCCAGGCGCAAGCCGTATTGCGTGAAGGCTGCGTGCAACCGCTTGGCGTTGTTCCACAGGTCGCCGCGGATCGACGGGTTCGCCTTGATCTTGGCGAGCGCCGCGCCAGCAGACGCTATCGTCGCCGGAGAGGGCGAGGCTGTGAAGCGGTAAGGATTAGAGGAAATCCGGATATACTCCGCCTCCGGATGATTTGACGCCAGAAATCCGCCAATCGACGCGAGCGCCTTGGAGAATGTGCCAGTGTAGAAATCGACCTGATCCATGACGCCTTCGGCTTCCGAGACGCCCTTTCCGGTTTCGCCGTAGATGCCGAAAGAGTGCGCTTCGTCCACAAGCAACATGGCGCCGTGCTTGTGCGCGACCTCGACAAATTCCTTCACGGGAGCGATGTCGCCATACATCGAGTACATGCCCTCGATGCAGACAAGTTTGCCGTTATATTTCGGATCGAGACGCGACAAACGCTTGTCGAGGCTTTCCGGGTCGTTGTGACGGAAGCGAATGGTTTCAGCGCCGGAAAGACCGCAACCGTCATAGATGCAGGCGTGACAGTCGGCGTCGATCAGCACTACATCTTCTGCCCGGTCAACCAATCCGGCGATGGCGCCGAGATTGGCGGCGTAGCCGGTTGAGAAAACGAGGCAATGCTTCATGCCGAGATAGTCGGCGAGATCCTGTTCGAGCTTTTTGTGCCCGGCGAATGTGCCGTTGGCGACGCGCGAGCCAGTGGTGCCGGTGCCTTCGCGGTCAAGCGCAACCTTTGCGGCGTCAATCGCGGTCTGTTCGAAAGTCTGGCCGAGATAATTATGCGTGCCGGCGAGCACGGTTTCACGGCCCTTGATCTTGGCGCGCGTCGGGCCGAGAACTTCTTCCATCACCACGTTGAACGGGTTTTTCCCGATCGCTGTAAGTTGATCGTACAGCGCGGCGTTCTTCTCGAATTTGTCAAACAGGCTCATGAGTTAGGACTGTTCTTTCTTGATCTTGTGAATGGCGTCGACCAGCTCGCCGATGGTCTTGATCTCTGAAATCGTGTTCACCGGAATCGAGATGTCGTAGTTGTCCTCGATATCCATCACCACATCGAGCAGCGAAACCGAGTCGATCTCGAGGTCTGCGATAATGTCGATATCGCGCGTCAGCTTCACACCCTTTTCATTGAGCGGCTCGAGCAGCGCAGCAATCTTGTGGAACACGAGGTCGTCGTCTTCCTGAATTCCAGACATAGTCTCGTCTCCCTGACCGCCGCGCATTTGCGCCAGGCGGGCGATTAAAGCAAACCGTGTTCTTGATACCAACAGGCGGTTTTTGCAAATCCTTCCTGCAAGGGCGTTTTCGGCCCCCACGAACTGGCGTCTTTCAGCAGATTGTCGCGTGCAACCCAATCGGGGTGGAAAAACTCGTTAATCTGGCCCTCGCGAACGCTGGGGGGCCGGTTTAGCGCGCCTTCCACGGCCCGCACGGTCTGGTGATAGGCGGCGATCACCGGGCGCGGCACGGCGAGCATCCGTGGGTTTTTGCCGAGCGTCCGCCCGAGCGTTGATCCGATTTCACTCCACGCATGACCATCGGTCCGTTCGTCGCCGACTTCGTAGACCTGACCTGACGGCGCGTCGGCGCCCGCCAACAGCGCTGCAGCGGCGTCTTCGACGTAAAGGATTGATGCGCGCGCCGGCGGGGTTGTCTTTGGAGACAACGCAAAGCCCGATTTCACCAGCTTGAAAAACGGCAGGGTGACCATGTCGCGCGGTCCGTAAATCGCCGGCAGCCGCAAGGCGCGCCAGTCACCAATCGCGGCGGCCGCTTCACTCTCAAACTTGCTGCGAGCGTAAGGAGAAACATCCGGACATCGCGCCGACATTGAGGATGTGTGCACCAGCTTGGCGCCGGCGCCGGCTGCTGCGAGGCTTGCGGCCTGCGCACCTACAACATTGACGCGATGATACTCTTCGGCGCGGCGCGCATGCGTGACGCCGGCGAGGTGAAAGAAGACATGAGCTCCCGATGCAAGATCGTCGAGTGCACGCTCATCCGCCAGCGCGCCGGCGACCACGCGGACTTTGTCCGCATTCGCGAGGCGCGCCGGGTCGCGCGCCAGCGCGGCGACTTTCCATCCTTCTTTCAAGAGCAGTTCAATCAACGCGGCGCCGACAAAACCGCCGCCGCCAGTCACCGCAGCTATGGGTGCGGCCGTCACAACACTGACCTAGACGCGGGCCTCGGCGAGCGAACGCGGAGCTTCGTCTTCGCGGGCTTCTTCAGCGAATGCGCCTTCGAGATATTTGAGGCGGACTTTCGCGCGCGACAGCTTGCCAGACGAGGTCATCACCATGGAGTGCGGGCGCGCGAGAAGAATTTCAGCCGGCGCGCCGACAGCGTTTTGCACAACGCTGGCGATCTCGCGTTTCAAGGCGATAAGCGCGGCGTCGTCCATGCCGCGCCGTTCCGCCACCACGACGATGCGCTCCTGTCCGCCATCGTCAACCGAAAACGCTGCAACGCCGCCGCCGCGTACGCCGTCGACTTTTTCGACGGCCCATTCGATGTCCTGCGGCCAGATATTGCGGCCGTTGATGATGATGAGGTCCTTGGCGCGCCCGGTGATAACAATCTGACCGTTGAGGAAATAACCCATGTCGCCAGTGTCGAGCCAATCTCCGTCATACATGGCGGCGGAGGCTTCAGGATCGGAGAAATATCCGGGCGTCAGGCTGGGACCGGTGATGAAGATGCGGCCCACGGCGCGCTCGCCGACCGCTTGGCCGTTTTCGTCGCGCACTTCGATGGCGTGACCTTCCAGCGCCTTGCCGCAGAGCACGAAGCCGCGGCGATGTTCCGGCGAGGTCAGCGCGGAAGCGGGCTGCGCGATGCCGGAGCGCGTGTAGTGCCGCATGTCGACATCATCGACCACGACCGGAGACCCAAGTTCCGGGAAAGAAATGGCGAGCGTTGCTTCGGCCATGCCGTAGCTCGGCGTGAAGGCGTTGCGGTTGAAGCCGAGGGGTCCGAAAGCTTCCGCGAAAGCATTCAGCGCTTCAGGCCGCACCATGTCGCCGCCAATACCAGCGACGCGCAGGCTTGAAAGATCAATGGCGCCCGGTTCGGCGCGTGCGGAACGTTTTGCTGCAAGGTCATACCCGAAGGACGGGCTGTAGGTGATGGTGGTCTTGTTCTCGGTCATGATGCGCAACCACAACAAGGGCCGGCGCACAAAATCCGACGTCGCCAGGAAGTCGACGCCAACCTGAACCGTCATCGGGGTCAGCAGAAAACCAATGAGGCCCATGTCGTGATAGAGCGGCAGCCAGCTTGTGGCCCGGTCGCCGCTTTTCAGCGACATGCCGTGACGCGCAATGGCGGTGAGATTGGCGCACACCGAGCGTTGCATGCCGATGACGCCCTTGGGCGCGCTGGTCGAGCCGGACGAATACTGAATGTAGCAATAATCATCGCGGCCAAAGCGCTGCGGTTCGGCGTCCGAAGGCGCAAACCCATCGAGGTCGGCAAAGCTGTAGACATCGGCGCCGCCGGCTGCGCCCGCGGCTTCGTCAAGAAACTCTCGCAGACTTTCCGGGCCAACCGCTGCGGCCGCTTTCGCGCCTGCGATCATTTGCCGGATCTGGTTGATGTATCCGTCCTTGCCGCCGAGATTGACGGGCATCGGCATCGGCGCCGGAACGAGGCCCGCATACTGACAGGCGTAAAAGGCGACAATGAATTCCGGGCTGGTTTCGGCGATAACCGCGATGCGATCGCCGCGGTCGAATTTGCCTGCGAGTTTGGCGGCAAGCGTCACCGCGCGTTCACGCACCTGCGAGTAAGGGAGGGCGGACGCAACTTCGCCGCGCAGATTGAAAAACGTGTAGCCAGTTTCACCCTGCGCCGCGTAATCGAGTGCGTCGCACAGAGTCTCAAATCCGCTGAGCCGGACCGGGAGTGATGAATTTCGGCTTGGCAGCGCCATGGCCATAACGTCTGAGCCCTGGTTTTCGTTCACGGCCATGATACGCCCCACACTCTCCCCGGGTATTCCCGGTTTTTTTACCGCCGGCGCAAGCCGACCCTGTCACTGTACGGCGGACCATTTCCGCGGCCGACCTGTTTTGATGGCGCGCCCTAATTTTGCCGCCGCGCGTTTCCTCTGTCGTTCACCTATCCGGCCGTTCCCAGGCCGGGCGGGCTGTGTCGCCCGAAGATCTCGCGCTCGTTCCCCTCGCCCCGAGGCGGAAAGGGTAATTTTGAGCCGATACAAGGCCTTGGGTCAACGGGCAAGCCCTGGCGCGGCCCGCAGACCTTCAAGAATTGCGGCCAGATATTACAGCTTGTTGCAAAGCGGGCGCGAATTTTGATCGCAGGGCGCGGATTCGCCCGGATCGAGCGCTTGAACCGGGCGGTTTACTTGCCTAGTTTCGCGACAGCCGCGCCGCGCCGAAGACAATCGGTCGGGCGTTTCATTCCTGTTGGCCCGATTTTGTCCGCTTGGGAGCGCGATGATGCGTCTGTTTATTGGCTATAAAGCGTGGAAAGAAGAGGAATATCTTCTCAATCGCATGACGTTTGACGATCTCGTCAAAGCCTATGTCACTTATCCGGCCATCCAGATCTACGCCGTCATCCTGATCGCTGCGCTTATCGGCGGCGCATTTGCAACCACATCCCTGCTCATGTCCGCAGCCGCCTTTGCCGTTGGCGCGATCTTGTTTCCGATCGCCTGGTATGTGACGCACCGGTTCATCCTGCATGGCAGCTGGATGTACAAGACGCCTTGGCTTGCCGGGCTGTGGAAGCGTGTTCACTACGATCACCATCGCTTTCCCAACGACTTGTCCGTCCTTTTCGGCGGGCTGCACACCACCTTGCCGACGATCCTGCTGGTTGCGGGCCCCATTGGCTGGCTGGTCGCGGGTCCGGCCGGCGCGTGTTTTTCTATCGCCGGCACCGTGGTGATGACCATGTACACCGAGTTCCTCCATGCCGGAGAGCACCTTGCTTTCGAGCCCAAGTCCAAGTTCTGGGCTGACATCAAGCGGCGTCACCTCGCGCACCATTTCCACAACGAGCACGGCAATTACGGCATCGCCGAATTTTTCTGGGACCGGATGTTCGGCACCTTTTATCCAGAGACCAGCGATGCGCCGCGCAGCGCCACGGCGCGCAATCTTGGTTACACTGACGAAACAGCCCTTAAGTACCCTTGGGTTAAGGAGCTGACGGACGCGGAGCCACACGCCAAACAGGCGATGCGCAATCGCGCTGCTTCGTAAGCGGCTGAATTCAGGCTTTTTTCTTCTGGATCCCGGACCAAGTCCGGGATTTTGCGCCATGGACGGCGGCGCATAACTTTTGGTTGATTTTAGCCAAGGGCTTTGCCAGTTTCCGCGCCGACATCAATCAGGGGGCTGGTTGAAGCGCGCGGGGGCTGTGACGCCTCTCGCTGCGGCCATGCCGGCGGCCCCCTCCATCAGTACAATTTCCAGGAAGGGTACAACATGAGCTTAGAGCTTTGGTTGGTCATTGGAGCCGGATTGCTTGCGATCGCCTACGGCGCCTTTACCGTGAACCAGGTGCTGTCGCTGCCGACAGGCAATGACCGCATGAGAGAAATCGCCGCCGCCATTCAGGAAGGCGCCAGCGCGTATCTCAACAAACAGTACACCACCATCGCCATCGCCGGCGCAGTCGTCTTCATCGTCTTGCTCGCGGCGTTCAAACTCGACTTCATCCCGGCCTTCGGTTTCGCGATCGGCGCGATCCTGTCAGGCGCAGCGGGCTTCATCGGCATGCTCGTTTCGGTGCGCGCCAACGTTCGCACGACGCAAGCTGCAAGCGAAAGTCTCGCCAAAGGTCTTTCCGTCGCGTTCCGCGCCGGCGCCATCACCGGCATGCTGGTTGCGGGCCTCGCGCTGCTCGGCCTCGCCGCTTATTACGCTATTCTCACCGTCGGCATGGGCCACGCGCCTGAAAGCCGCGCAGTGGTGAACGGTCTGATCGCGCTGTCGCTGGGCGCGTCGCTGATTTCGGTGTTCGCCCGTCTCGGCGGCGGCATCTTCACCAAGGCCGCTGACGTTGGCGGCGACATGGTCGGCAAGGTTGAAGCCGGCATTCCCGAAGACGATCCGCGCAACCCGGCGACGATCGCCGACAACGTGGGCGACAATGTCGGCGACTGCGCAGGCATGGCGGCTGACTTGTTCGAGACCTATGTTGTCACCGTCGCAGCGACCATGGTTCTGGGTTCGATTCTGTTCACGGCGAACGCCGCTCAGTTCATGTTCTACCCGCTCGCCATCGGCGCGGTGTGCATTCTGACGTCAATTGCCGGCACTTACTTTGTGACGCTCGGCAAGGGCTCCACCAACATCATGGGCGCGCTCTACAAGGGCCTGATCGTCACCGGCGTTCTGTCGCTGATCGCTGTAGGCGGCGTCACCTTCC
The DNA here is from genome assembly GCA_964486635.1 of uncultured Caulobacterales bacterium. Lineage (GTDB taxonomy): Bacteria > Pseudomonadota > Alphaproteobacteria > Caulobacterales > Parvularculaceae > Hyphococcus. The sequence goes on from CAZAOB010000035.1 coordinate 34,024, forward strand.
AGATGTTCGGTTTTTCCGAAACCATCGCATCGACAGAGCAAGGCGATCCGTTCACCGGTCTGTCGCTGTTCCTGTGCGGCGTGCTTGGGCTTGTGGTCACCGGCCTTATCGTGTGGATCACCGAGTATTATACGGGTACGGAATACCGCCCGGTCCGTTCAGTCGCCAAGGCGTCTGAGTCCGGCCACGGCACCAACGTGATCCAGGGCCTTGCCGTCTCCATGGAAGCGACGGCGCTTCCGGCCATCGTCATCGTTGTGGCCATCATCACGGCCTACAACCTCGCCGGCCTGTTCGGCATTGCAACGTCGGTCACCACTATGCTGGCGCTCGCCGGCATGATCGTCGCGCTCGATGCGTTCGGTCCGGTGACGGACAACGCTGGCGGCATCGCGGAAATGTCGGGCCTTGAAGGTTCGGTCCGCGATACCACGGACGCGCTCGACGCCGTTGGCAACACTACCAAGGCTGTGACCAAGGGCTATGCTATCGGCTCCGCCGGTCTCGGCGCGCTGGTGCTGTTCGCGGCCTACACCAAAGACATCGAACACTTCGTCTCGCATCCGCTTGACTATCCGTTCTTTGCGGATGTGAACGTGTCGTTCTCGCTGTCTGATCCTTACGTCATCGCCGGCCTGCTGATTGGCGGTCTCTTGCCGTATCTGTTTGGCGGCATCGCCATGCAGGCGGTGGGCCGTGCAGCGTCTGCGATCGTCGAAGAAGTCCGGCGCCAGTTCAAGGAAAAGCCGGGCATCATGCAGGGCACAGAGCGTCCGGATTATGCGCGTGCAGTGAACATGCTGACCGGCGCGGCGATCAAGGAAATGGTTGTGCCGTCGATGCTGCCGATCCTTTCGCCGCTCGTCGTGTACGGTGTAGTGCTCGCGGTAGCGGATAAATCCGCAGCGCTCTCCGCGGTCGGCGCCATGCTGATCGGCGTCATCGTCACCGGCCTCTTCGTCGCCATCTCCATGACGGCTGGCGGCGGCGCCTGGGACAACGCCAAGAAATACATCGAAGACGGCCAGCATGGCGGCAAGGGCTCTGAAGCCCACAAGGCCGCCGTCACTGGCGACACTGTCGGCGATCCGTACAAGGATACGGCCGGTCCTGCGGTGAACCCGATGATCAAGATCA
>CAZAOB010000036.1:0-33196 GCA_964486635.1 uncultured Caulobacterales bacterium
TGTTTTTAACGGTCTATCAAAGGCGGGCGAGGAAGGAAACAGGAGCTTGGGCATGGACGTGAAAGCGAGCGGCGGGGCCTGCGGCGCGACCGTCACCGGCGTCGATCTGACCCGCCCGTTAACCGACGCGACGGTCGCCGACATCCGCGCGGCGTGGCTTGAGCATCACGTTCTCGCCTTTCCCGATCAAGCGATGAGCGACGACGATCTGGAGCGGTTTACGCTCTATTTTGGTCCGTTCGGAGACGATCCGTTCATCGCGCCGATTCCTGGCCGCAAGCACATCATCGCGGTGAAACGCGAGGCCGATGAAAAGGCGCCGGTCTTCGCCGAAAACTGGCACACGGATTGGAGCTTTCAGGCCCGCCCGCCGGCGGGCACCTGCCTTTACGGAATCACGATTCCCCCCGTTGGCGGCGACACCCATTTCGCCAACCAGCATCTGGCGCTCGAAAAAATGCCGGACGCCCTGCGCGCAAAGTTAGAAGGAAAGACGGCAATTCATTCCGCGCGCGTTCCCTATGCAAAGGCCGGCGTTTATGGCGAGGAAGATGCGAAGGCGCGCTCCATGGATATTCGAGCGTCGGACGATGCGTTGACGGCGGAGCATCGCCATCCGATGATCGCGAGACATCCCGAGACCGGCCGCGAGGGCATATACGGATGCATCGGTTACATCACCGGTTTTGTTGACATGGGTGAGACCGAAAGCATGGCGCTGCTCGCTGAACTCTACGCCTGGCAGTCGCGCGATGAATTTGTCTACAAACACAATTGGTCGGCGAACATGCTGGTCATGTGGGACAATCGCTCAGTCCTGCATCGCGCCACTGGCGGTTATGACGGCCATGCGCGACTGTTACACCGGACGACAATTGGCGCGCGTTAGGCCGCGCGGTCACTCTTCAACAGGAACGCAACCATCGCCACCCAGACGAACTGGGAAAAATCCGCCATGCGCTGGAGCAGGCCGCGGAAGTCTGCATTCTCCGGCGAGGCCATGCCGACAAAACCGGCGACACAAAGCAATGCTGTCAGAAAGGTGAGGCCGCCGAGCAATCGTGCACCAGTCTTGTTGAAATGCAGGCCGATAAGGATGAGCGCCGGCGGCGCAGCGAGATAGCCGATGACGCCGAGCAGATTGTGCATAAGCTGGCTTTCCGATCCGTCGATGGGGCAGCCAAGATCGCAGCGGAAAAACACGGCGCCGAAATAGGAAACCGACGTGCCGAGCAGCGGGCAGACGCCCGCCAGCAGCTTGCTGCTTTTCGGCGAGCGCAGGTAAAGCAGCACGATTGCAAGCGTCCAGCAGATCGCGACCGGCAGGAATCCGGCATAGGTCATCACTTGCCCGTGCGGCGCGCCAGTGGCGCCAAGTTCGCTGAGATAGTTCGCGGTCCAATTGTAATCTCGCCACAGCACGCCGAGCGCGGTCGGCAAGACAATCCCGGTCGCGAGCAGAAGCATCGCGGTCAGCCGAAACAATGAATTCATGAGCGCCCCTCCCGTTTGCGCTTTAAGCGCAGTGAAGGAAGTAGGGCGTCAGGCGAGCTTTTCAAGCGCGCGGCGGAACCCGTCAGGCAGGGCTACCGGCCGGCGCGTTTCGCGATCCACATAGACATGGACGAAGTGGCCCTCGGCGGCGGGGGCGTCATCGCCGGGTTTGAAGATCGCCAGTTCGTAGCGGACGGAGGAATTACCTATTTTTGCGACGCGCAGCGCGCCTTCGAGTTTTTGCGGAAACTCAAGCGGCGCAAAATAATTGCAGCCCGTCTCAACGACGAGTCCGATGACTTTGCCGTTGTGAATATCCAGCGCGCCGGCGCCGATCAGATATTCGTTCACGATCGTGTCGAAATAGCCGTAATAGGCGACATTGTTCACGTGGCCGTAAATGTCATTATCCGCCCAGCGCGTCTGCAGCGGCAGGAAATGTCTGTAATCGGCGCGGGTGGTTGAAGCCGGCACTACAAGACTTCCGTATAGAGCGCGAGGCAGTCGTCATAGGTGACGGGGCGCGGGTTGTTCTTCATCAGCCGTTCGATCTTCGCGGCGTCCTCGGCGAGCTTCGGCAAAACATTGTGAGAGACGCCGACCTCGGAAAGCCGGTTCTTGACGCCTGTCGCAGCGCAGATATCCGTTATCTTGCTGACAAAAGCCTCGGCGCGGGTGTTGAAATCGCCAGTGTCGTTCGCGCCGATGATGTCGCCAAGCTCTGCGTAAAGCGGCGCAGCGACGGAGCAGTTGAACCGCAGCACCGGCGCCAGCATCAGCGAATTGGCGAGCCCGTGCGGCACATGAAAATGCACACCGAGCGGATAGGCGAGTGCATGAACTGCGGCGACCGGCGCGTTCGCAAATGCCTGTCCCGCCAGCATGGCGCCGAGGAGCATGTTTTCGCGCGCCTTAATATCGTCCGGCGCATCGCAGGCGCGGACGATGTTGGAGGAGAGCAGCCGCAATGCTTCCTTGCCGAGCGCATCGGAGAGCGGGTTCTTTTTGAGCTTCGACGTATAGCCTTCGATGGCGTGGACCATGGCGTCGATGCCGGTGGCGTTGGTGACGTGCCGAGGCATGGAGAGCGTGAGCGCCGCGTCGAGGATCGCAATGTCGGCGTAAAGCTCGCGCGCGACGACGCCCATCTTCTGATCGTCGTCGCTGGTGATGACGGAAATGTTGGTGACTTCAGAACCCGTGCCGGCGGTGGTGGGCAGGAGCGCCAGCGGAACGCGCCCGCCTTTCACCATGTCCATGCCGTAAATCTGTTCCAGCGTCTGCGACGAATTGATCAGGCAGGCGATGACCTTCGCCGTATCCATGGAGGAGCCGCCACCAAAACCGATGACGCCGTCGGCCTTGTGTGCGCGTGCTGCATCGATGGCGCCGCGCACGACTTTCGCCGGCGGGTCGGCCTCGACCTCGTCGAACAGCGCGTAGTCGAGATTCGCCTTTTCAAGGCCTTTCAGTGCGCCGTCAATCAGCCCGGCGCCGACCACGCCCTTGTCGGTGACGACAAAGGGCCGCTTCATGCGAGGGCCTACGATCTCGCCGAGCCGCGAAGCCGCGCCGGTTTCAAAAATGATGTTCGGGACAGTGTCGAAGGTGAAGTTCATGCAACCTTTGTTTCGTTCAATCCGACCAAACTAGCTAAAAACTCGGTGACGATTTTATCGTAAGCATATAACGCCGAAATCCATGATTCGCGATTTAGCATGATCAAGGGGTGTAGCAGCCACGTCAGCCCACTAATCACATCTTGGTCTACGTTTTGGTAGCAAAAGATTAGACTTGCGCCAATTTCAGCCTTCGCAACAGAACTGCCCTGTTCTGCCGCCCGTTTAAGTATGTACATTACGACCTTGCTACGGACTTCAGGCGATATCACGCTACTCTCGTAGTCGTCAAAAATGAGCGTAGTGTCGTTATAGAAAATAACGGCAAAATACGCCAATATATCACTGCGATAGTCTTCCGTTTCGTAATCAATCTTCTCTATCAAATCCTGATCGTTTAACGTCCAAACTTCCTCCAGTGGTCGCAAGGATGCCGAGGTACAAGCACGCATGTGCTTTTCGTGGTCAAGAAATGCGACCGGCACCGTGACAAGTAGCGCTAAAAGCACGGCCAGTGCGATAGCAATTTTCATTCTACCCAAACCTAACCAGCCGTCCCGGTCTCGCGCTCGTCACTTCATCATTCGCCACCACCTGTTCGCCTTTGACGAAAGTCGCGCGATAGCCGGAGACAGGCTGCAGCAGGCGCTGGCCGCCGGCGGGGAGGTCCTTCACCATACGCGGCGGGCCTAACGCCAGTTTCTCATGATCGATGATGTTGATGTCCGCGCGCAGGCCGACCTTCAGCCGCCCGCGATCTTTGAGCCCCAAATAATCGGCGCCGTCGGCGGTGAGCATCTGGATCGCGCGGGATAGGGAAATTTTTCCCTGCGCACGGTCGCGGCACCAATGCGTCAACAGGTAAGTTGGAAAACTCGCGTCGCAGATCGTGCCCACGTGTGCGCCGCCATCGGAAAGACCGGGCAGCGCTTTCGGATGGGTCAGCATGGCGCGGACATTTTCGTAGTTGAAATCGGTGTAGTTGTAGATCGGAAAATAAATGAGCTGTTTCCCGTCAAGCTCGAGCAGCGTGTCGTAGAGTTTTTCCATCGCCGTGACGCCGTCGGCGCGCGCTTCGGCCCCAAGTGATTTATCCTGCGGCTGTTCGTAGTCGGGATTCTCGCCGAGGCGGAAAAACTTGTTCGCGACCATTTCAATCGCAGCGATCATCACGTCAGCAATCGGCGGCACGGAGGAACCCGGCCCGGCGAGCTGCACTGGCTTTTCCGCGAGGCACTTTTTCTTGAATTCCGGATCGCGCATGATCGCAACACGTTCGGCGAGTGGCTTGTCCTTGATGGCGATGTAGCTCGGCTGCGCCATGATCGGATGGAAGGTGCATTGCAGCCCCTGAAATACGCCGATGGCGCGCGGCGCCACCTGCACGTTGAAATCGACGCCATCCTTGTTGAGGCGGTCGGTCTCGTCAAGAATCCGCTGCCAGTCATTCGACGCCATGTCGCGCTGCATGAGCGAGATGGAAGCTGGCTTGCCGTTCCCGGCGCGCACGAAAGATTCAACGATTTTGAATTCGTCGGCGAACTGATCGCCTTCGCGCTCCAGATTGAAGTCATTGACGATCTGCAAGACGCCGTGATCGAGATCGGCGAGGGCGCCCGACAGCGCGACCAGTTCTTTCTCTGCGGCTTCGGCGCTTGGGGTCCAGTCGCCGTCGGCGGTGCGGTGAACGTCGGTGCGGCCGATGGAAAATCCCGCAGCGCCTGCCTCCATCGCCTCGCGTACAATGCGCTGCATTTCGGCGATATCGTCGTCGCTCGCCTGTTCGAATGCGCTGGCGCGCTCACCCATGGCGTAAACGCGCACCGGGTCATGTCCGATCATCACGCCGAAATCGATGGTGTGTTTCATGGCGTCGATGGCGTCCATATATTCGGGAAAGGTCTCCCAGTCCCAGGTGAGCCCTTCGTGCAGTGCGGTGCCGGGAATATCTTCGACGCCCTCCATCAGGCGCACGAGCCGGTCGCGGTCGGACTTTTTCACCGGAGCGAAACCGACGCCGCAATTTCCCATGATGATGGTGGTGACGCCGTGATTGACGGAGGGCTTCAACTCTTCATCCCAGGAAATCTGGCCGTCATAATGGGTGTGCAGATCGACAAAGCCCGGCGTGACGATGGCGCCGCCGGCATCGACCACCTGTTTTGCGTCGCCGTCGCAGGCGCCGATCTCTGCGATCACGCCGTCCTTGACGGCGATATTCGTGCGCACCGGCTCGCCGCCGTCGCCGTCATAAACAAGGCCGCCAGTGATCTTGAAATCAAAACTCATCGTTTCCTCGTTTGTTTTTGTCGAGCATGCGGAACAGGGCGATCATAGCCCCGCCGGAAAAGAAGTGCCAAATGCCCCATACAGCTGCGATGGCTGCCGCGCCGCCGAGGCCCTGAAGTTGCGCCAGCAGCAAGACCACGGCGAGACCGGCGTTTTGAATGCCGACCTCGAAGGTGAGCGTGCGCCGCCGGGCGCGCGAGGCATTGAGGATGCGGCCCGCGCCGGCGCCCAATCCAAAGGCGAGTGCGTTATGCAAAACGACTGGAACAAAGATAAGCGTCCAGCCGGCGGCGATGACCGGCCAGAAGTCTGCAACCCCTTTGACGATGACGAAACCGAGAATGCCGCCGCCAAACAGCGCGAGGGGCTTGCGAACAGTTTCCGCCGCTCGCGGAAAGAAACGCGCCCCGGTCATGCCGAGGGCCAGCGGCGCCGCGAGCATCAGCGTGGTTTGAACCACAAACGCGGTGCGGCTGAAATCGATCGTGTCGAGCAGCTCGGCGGTTGGGGAGTAGAGCCCGGACCAGAACAGGATCGCAGTCGGGGTCCAGATCGCAGCGATCACGCTGGAACCGGCGGTGAGCGAAACGGAATACGCCGTGTCGCCGCGCGCGCTCCATGTCATGAAATTCGACACATTGCCGCCGGGGCAGGCTGCAACGACAATCATGCCGAGCGCGATCGAGGGGTGCGGCGCCATGATCGTCACAAGCGCAAGGGTCATCAAGGGCAGCCCGATCAGCTGCGCCGCCAGTCCGCCCCAGAACAATTTTGGATCACGCTTGAGGAACGAAAAGTGCTCTGGCTTCAAGCCAAGCGCGATTGCAAACATCATGATGACGATTGCGCCCGCAAGCATCGCCTGCGAGGATGAAGATAGCGTGATGGTCAGTTGATCAAGCGCGGCAAAATCCATCTGGGGTTAGTAGTATCCCCAGAATGTCAGCCGACTGATAATCATCACGAGCGATATTCCTGCCCAGAAAGTAATGCGCGTGCGCAACGCCCCGTACCATGCCGGAAACAGGCCGGCGCGCGTTGCGTTCATGTCGCGCATCAACAAGTAGACGATCAACACAAGAATCAGAGAGTGGCGCCAAACTGGCGGCATAGACAGAAAGAAAACGCCGCTTGGCAATATGGCGACGAAGGCGAAAAGGACGATGACCTGGCCGGGCAGAAATGACTCGCGCAGCTTCTGCGCAGGGCTGAGCGTGGAACCGGCAGCGGCGCCTGAGAGATAAGCCACAAATAAAGCGCCATAGACGAGCGCAATCTGGTGGAAATCGAGTGCAATATGTTGAGGAATGACAATCGGGCTCAGCCATAACGCGGCGGCGGCCACGACGAAGGGCGCCACGGCGTAAAGGCCAAGCCGCGTCAACTGCTCCTGCTGCCGGTTTTTCGCCATTACGTGCCCCCCTTACCGCGTTCCAAATCACGATAGTGCAAAAAACTCACTTGCGAAATGCGAGACTGGCGAGCCATCCGGCGATTAGCGACAGCGCCACACAGAAAAAGCCATAGGATACGGGTTGTTGATGGGCAAAGTCATAGACCCTGCGCTCGAGCCCGACCCTGTTGACCCCCAGCGTTGCATTGTCAGATCCGATGAGTTCGCCATTGCGAAAAAGATAGACGGCGACGTCATATTCGCCCACCGGCGTATTGGCGGGCAATCTCGCATTGATCGTAAACAGCGCGCCTTTTTTGAACTGAATGCCGCCGACTCGAGCCCGGTAAAGGCCGAGATTTTCAGCTTCGCTCAAGAACGCATTGCGAAACAGCTGCAGCTCCTCTGCGGATGCCGACGCATGAGCTGTGACGCCAATATCGAGATAGCCGGGGTCTAGCCGGTGCGCCGCTTGTGCAGGCAAAGGGGCGATCTCATCGACCGGTCGCGAAGCGTAGGTAATATAGAGACCTGGCGCGCGCCGAATGTAATGGGTTGGTCCGGGCGTCCAGATCAGGCTGGTCTTTTTCATCTGGCGCACGGTGAATTGTGCGTCCGGGCCGCGAATGACAGAAACAATATCGACTGATGAGGGATCGTCGAGTCCGGTGACGGCGCCGAAGAGTGTGAGTCTCGCGCCTGCAAATCCGGTGTCAACTGCGACGCGATCGTCGGTGAGTGCAATTTCAATCTTTTGCGCAAATGATGGCGTGATCAGATGGGCGAGCAAAATCGCGGAGAGGAACAAGAATTTCACCGCGCACCCTCGACGATGAAGTCCGAGCCGGGCGGCAGGGCAAGACCGATAAGAAGCCTTGCGCACACGCCCAGCACCAGCAGCGCCAACAGCGCACGCAAATGTTCGGCGCGGATTCTCAAGCCGGCGCGGACTCCGAGCTGTGCTCCGATCACGCCGCCGGTCAACAGCAACAGCGCCAGCGCAATATCAACAGTTTGATTGGCCGCCGCGTGCAGGATCGTCGTAATCGCCGTGACGAAAATGATTTGAAACAGCGATGTGCCGACAACGACATTGGTTGGCATATTGAGAATGTAGAGCATGGCGGGCACCATAACGAAGCCGCCGCCGACGCCCATGATCGCCGCCAGCATACCTACGAAGAATCCGAGGATAATGGGGGGAATGGGACTGATATAGAGCCCAGACGCGCGAAAGCGCATGGCGAACGGAAGCGACGCCATCCAGGCAGGGCTGCGGCGCTTGCGCGCTCTGCGCTTTTTCTCCTCTGCTGAACGAAGGAGGGCGCGCAAACTCTCCCAGAGCATCAAACCGCCAATGATGCCGAGGAAAACCACGTATGCGACAGAGATAAGCGTTTCGACCTGGCCGCTGGCGCGGAGCGCCCGGAATATAACCACTCCCGCGATTGATCCGGCGGCACCGCCCGCAACCAGAAAGCCGCCCATTTGAAAGTCGACGGTCTTTCGTTTGAGATGCGCCATCACCCCGGAGACGGACGACGCGACAATCTGCGATGCTTCAGTGCCGACCGCGACAGCGGGTGGAATTCCATAAAAAATCAGGAGCGGGGTCATCAAGAAGCCGCCGCCAACGCCAAACATTCCAGACAAGAACCCCACCGCCGCGCCCATGGTGATGACCACAAACGGATCGACGGGCATCTCCGCGATGGGGAGATAGAGTTGCATGAGATGCTGGCTGGCCCCTGAAACGCAAACGGAATGACCGCGTTATACGCGCGCCCGGCCTTGATAAACAAGCAACCGCAGGAAGCGGCGGACTTTAATTCGCGTTCGCGTTGAGATTTGCAGCTTCGTCAGCAGTCTGCGCGGTCCACGCGGCGACGCGACCGTCAACAGCGGTGCGTTCTGCGGGCGACAGCGCAGCGGCGACGCCAGCAGCGAGCGGCTGCGCCTGATCGTCTCCGTTACGCGCCGCCAGCGAGTACCAATAATATGCTTCGCCGGCGTTTTGCACGGATGAAGAACCGCTATCGGTGGGATGATAAATGGCCCCGAGATTGTACTGGGAATCCACGAGCCCGAAATTTGCGGCCTGCTCAAACCAGGCGATAGCTTCACGCGCATCCGCCGGACCGCCGTCGCCGCGCGCTGTCATGACGCCGATCCGGTGCATGGCGAGCACATTGCCGCCATTCGCCGCACGCCGGAACCAGACTCGCGCCTGTCCGAGATCTTGCTCGACGCCTTGACCCGTTTTGTAGAGCTCGCCGAGTTGGAGCTGCGCCGGCGGGTAGCCGAGCGCCGCAGCGTCCTGCAGTTGCTCGATGGCTGCGCGCGCAGCTGTTTCATCGCCAGCTGCGGAAAGCGCTTCGATGCTATTGATGTAGAGCGACTGCGGATCGATCGACGGCGCCTCCGGCACGACGGTCAGCGCCGCCTGTTCGTCGGATGCAGCATTTTCGGAGGGCGCGGGCGTCTGGATGGTGGCTGCCGGTTGTGTTTCGGCTTCCGGCTTGAAGACAAAATCCTTCACCAGATAAACGAGTGCGGCGACAGCGAGCACGATCGCAGCGCCGAGGGCAATGGTGAGCGGGCGCATGGACGCGGTCGCACGTAAGGTTTCAAACGCGGCCCGGTCCGTGTTGCGGCGCGGTGCGGCGTCCTCTTCCTGAGCGATGGTGTCAGCGACTACGGATTGAGGCTCGGCCTGCTTGGCGTCGTCGGACTTGTTGCGGCCCAGTCTCGCACGTGCTGCGGAAAGCGCGGCAGTAATCTTGCTGAAGCGGCCGCCGACGGTTTCGCGACTTTCATCTGCGTCCGTTTCGATCTCATCAAGCGGCGGTGCAGATTGGTTTGATTCCGCTGCCGCCGGCGGCTCGACTGATGTTGTTTCATCGGTCTGTTCAGCTTCGGCGCGCTTTTGCCGTGCGCGCGCCGCCAGGATCGCGCGTTGCTTGGCGCTCAGTTGGGCTCGTTTGGGCCGCGCTTGTTCTTCCGCGTTCAGCGCGGCGGCCTCGCGAGCACGCCGGCGGGCGGCGCGCACCATATCTTCTTTCGGCTCGCCGGGTTCGGATTGAACAGGCGCTGCCTCGAGCGCGTCCGTGCTTGTTAGCGACGCCGTGTTCGGAGCCTGTTCGTCGTCCTCTTCGAGATCGGCTTCAGCGGCCGTCGGTTCGCTTTCGAACTCGTCATCTGCTGGTGCGACGACTTCGCTTGTCAGCGCGTTGCGAACTTCCGCCAGGAGTGCGCGCGCATCGTTCAGTGGCTCGTCGTCTTCATCCGCGCTGACAGTGATGTCGTCTTCGTCTTGGTCGCTTTCGTCACTGCTGAGTTCATCATCAAGCTGAAAACTGAAGTCGTCTGCGGCTTCACTTTCAGCGTCAGCGTGGACTTCCTGCTCTTCAGACACCTCTTCAAAGTCATCTGCGAAGGCAAACGGATCTTCTTCAGGCGTTTCGCTTTCCTCGTCGCTGCTCTCTGCTTCGATTTCCGCGACCGCCTCTTCGATTTCTCCCATCACGTCATCGAGCGACAGGCTTTCACTTTCATCGGTGACGACAGCTTCCGGTTCAGCCGGCTCGACAGACGCTTCCACGTCGTCTTCGGCGACGTCCTCGATGTCTGCGGCGGACTCAGATGAAGGCGGCGTGATGTCTTGCTCCGGCTGCGACGCGGCGGCCTGGCCAAGCTCTTCAAAGCGCGCATTGATGTCTTCCAGCGAGCGCTGCAACGCCACGAGCTTCTCTTCGGTCTCGTTGCGCGCAGCGGCGAGAATAGCTTCGACGTCTGGCGTTTCGCCGGGGCGATCGCCTTCGGCAGCCAGTTGCGCGCGCACTTCAGTGATGGTCTCGGCAACTTTCTGAACGCCGTCAGCGCTGCGTTTTTCCGCTGCTTCAATCTGACTGGAAAGTTTTGCGATGGTGCCTTCGAGCGTACGAATCTGGTCTCCGCCGCGCTTGATTTCGTCGCCAAGGACGCGAAGGCGCGCGCCTGTCTGCTCGACAAATTCCGGGTCAGATGAATCGGCAGCGGCGGATTTGAGCGATGTCGCTTCTTCGGCGATGCGTTCGGCGCGAGCGACGCGATCAGCAAGGCCTTCGATAGCGCTTTTGAGCGGTCCGAGTTCCGCTTCGCCGGATTCGGGATTGCCGACGCGGTCGATGCGCTCGGCAAATTCCTGGAGCTGCTGTTCAGCCGAATCGAGACGGGTCAGCGTTGTGCGCTGCGCGTTGTTGAATTGGATGGCGACTTGCGCGAGGGCCTTCTCCAGCGCTTTGAGCGCTTCGATGCGGTGGCGGTCGCCGCCGGCGCGTTCGAGCTTTTCAATCCGTTGCGCCACATCTTGGTAAGAGCCTTCAGCGGGCTTGACGCGTTCAAGACGCTGCACCCGTTCGACGAACCCGCCCATATTGCGGCTAAGTTCATTCACGGCCGAGGCGTGCTTGGACTCAGCTTCAACCACACGATTGCGTAGATGCTCGATCGCCGTGACGATGTCGCGGAGCTTCAGGCCTTCCACTTCCGTGTCGGAAAGTGCGCCGGCCGCGCCGCCATCGGCCTGGCTGTAAATCATCTGGTTAAGCCATTCGCCAACCGTCATGCCTTCACGTCGCGCGGCTTCTTTCGCCGTTTCGCGAGCGTCGCGTTCAATGCCTTTAACGCTCCAGGGCGCGTTCGATTTCATGACAGTCCACCGTAGTTCGCCGGGGCGACTTCCCCTCCCACCAGTCCGGGCCAGCGCAACGCGTCACATCATGCCGCAGGCCGAACAGGTCACCGTTAAGGTGCTTCGCAAAGGGCGCAAAGCCTTAATCGGACAGGAAAAAGCCCTGAATGTTAATGAAACGTTAAAGCTGATTCGCCGCGTTTTGAGGGTGCGCGATGCGGGCGGGGGAAAACTTCTTCCTCGCTGCGGGCTGCGCCCTGTGCTTTCGCTCGCACCGCTGGATGTCTACATTGGCGGCGCGACATTCCTTGACCGTACGGAGAAGACCTCGATGACTGCCTACAACGCTCCCCTCAAAGACATGCAATTCGTCCTCAATGAGGTCCTGCAAATCTCTAAGTATTCGAATTTGCCCGGTTTTTCCGATGCGAGCGAAGACGTGGTCGAAGCCATTCTCGAAGAGGGCGCCAAAATGGCGTCCAACGTCCTCCATCCGATCAATCACTCCGGCGATAAGGAAGGCTGCACCCGCCACGCCGACGGGTCGGTGACGACGCCGAAGGGCTTTAAGGAAGCCTATGAAATCTACAAACAAGGCGGCTGGCAGGGTCTTTCCTTCGATCCGGAATTTGGCGGGCAGGGGCTGCCTTATATTCTGGCCGTCGCCGTTTCTGAGATGGTCTCGGCGTCGAACATGGCTTTCGGCATGTATCCCGGTCTGGCGCGCGGCGCGGCCGACGCGATTTATCACCACGGCACCGACAAGCAGAAGCAGACCTACCTCCCGAACATGATCGCCGGCGAATGGGGCGGCACCATGAACCTGACCGAGCCTCACTGCGGCACGGATCTCGGCTTGCTGAAATCCAAGGCGGTTCCCAATGGCGACGGCAGCTACAAGATTTCCGGCCAAAAGATTTTCATTTCCGCCGGCGAACATGATCTCACCGACAATATCATCCATCTGGTGCTGGCGCGCATCGAAGGCGCGCCGGAAGGCGTCAAAGGCATCTCGCTCTTTATCGTGCCGAAGTTCCTGATCAACGATGACGGATCGCTCGGCGAACGCAATGGCGTTACATGCGGCTCGATCGAAGAGAAGATGGGCATTCACGCCAATTCGACGTGCGTGCTGAATTACGACGAAGCCAAGGGCTGGCTGCTCGGCGAAGAGAACAAGGGCCTCAAGGCCATGTTCACGATGATGAATGAAGCCCGCCTCGGCGTCGGCCTGCAGGGAATGGCGATTTCGGAAGTGTCTTATCAAAACGGCGCCGCCTACGCGAAAGACCGTTTGCAGGGGCGGGCGCTCACCGGCCCCGAACAGCCGGAAAAGCCCGCCGATCCAATCATCGTGCATCCCGACGTTCGCCGCATGCTGATGGATCACCGCGCATTTACCGAAGGCGCGCGCGCCTGGATGTATTGGTCGGCGCTTTATGGCGACTTGCATACAAAAGCCGAAGACGAAGCGACGCGTCAAAAAGCTGACGACTATATGGGTCTGATGACGCCGATCCTGAAATCTTATCTAACCGAGAAAGGCTACTGGCACGCGACCAACGCCCAGCAGGTTCTGGGCGGGCATGGCTATATTCAGGAATGGGGCATGGAGCAGTTTGTGCGCGATGCGCGCATCGCCATGATCTATGAGGGCGCCAATGGCATTCAGGCGCTCGATCTTGTCGGCCGCAAGCTGATGAAGGATGGCGGCCGCGCCTGGCAAACCTACTTCGCCGAGATCGACGAGTTCATTGCTGACAATCAGGGCAATGACGAATTGAAGCCCTTCCTTGATGGCCTTGCTCTAGCGAAGGGCCGCACGCTCGAAGCGACGCAATGGATGGGCGCCAACGCCATGGCGAATTTCAATAATGCCGGCGCATCGTCGATGGATTATCTTTGCCTCTTTGCGCTCACTTGCCTCGCCTATGCCTGGGCGCAGTCCGCGAAAGCCGCGCTCGAAAAGAAAGATTCGGGCGATGATTTCTATAAGAACAAGCTGATCACCGGGCGCTATTTCCTCGATCGCATCTTGCCGGAAACATCGTCACACCTCGAAAAGGTCAAGACCGGCGCCGAAGCGATGATGGCGCTGCCGGCTGAGGCGTTTTAGCGACCCAGTCTTTGATCGCTCCGCACCCGTTTTATTGGCCGCATGGCTGAGCTATAGACGGGTGGCATGCAGTTTGACGGTCTCATCTCAGGCGGATTGATGGGCGCCGATCCGTTCGACCCCTCCTCTTGGTCGGGAAGTTCGGCGGCGTTCTTTGCCGCGTGCCGTGAAAAAGGCCTGCTGCGCAATGCGTTTGGAGCCGACGTCTCGAGAACGCAGCTGGCGGCGATTGCGATTCCGCGATTTTCTCTGCAGCGCGAAGTCTGGCGGCGCAAAGTTTACAAGAGCATCACCTATCGACGCGCGCTCGAGGCCGCATTGCCCGCCAAAATGGCGAATGCTTCGGGCGAAGGGCCTGTTGTTCAACTCGGTGCTTATGTGAACCTCCGCAAGGCGCTGCAAACAGATCGGCCATGGCTGACTTACCAGGACGGCAATTCCGCTGAATACGCGACCAATCCGTTCATGCCGGCCGCGCTCAAACGCGATGCGCGACTTCACCAGGATTGCATCGCCTATGAGAAAAACATTGCCAGCGATGCTGACAGAGTGCTGACCACGAGTGAGTGGCTGCGCAAGTCGTTTATCGAGAAGTATGATTTGGCGCCCGACAAGGTCGTGTCCATTGGCTGTGGCGTCAACGCACCATTGCCGGAAACCCTGCCGCCGAAGGATTATTCGGCGAGAGAAATTCTGTTCATCGGCAAGGAGTTCGAACGCAAGGGCGGCGACCTCGCGGTCGACGCGCTGAAAACTGTCCGCAAAAAGTTTTCCGACGCAGTGCTCCACATCGTTGGGCCGGCGGAACTGCCAAGCGCCGTTCGAAGTTCGCCAGGTGTAAAGTTCCATGGGTTTTTGAGCCGGCGCGATCCGGTGCAGGCGGAGCAACTGCAGAAGTTGTTTGAGAAATGCCCAGTGTTTTTGGCGCCGTCGCGATACGAACCCTTTGGAATTGCACCGCTTGAGGCGATGGGATGGGGCGCGGCGGCCATCGTCACCGGTCAGTGGGCTCTGGCGGAGAATATTGTTCCCGGCGTCACAGGCGCCCACGCCAGAATTGATGATGCTTCCGACCTAGCCGACAATGTTGTTGCGCTGCTGGAAGAGCCGGAGCGACTGGCCCGTTACGGCGCGGCGGCGCGGCGCGATGTGATGGAAAAGCATCGCTGGCCGAAGGTGGTTGAGCGGCTGTCCTCGGTGCTCGACGCGCTGAGGGCGTAATCGCGCGGCGGATCGGCCAAGTCCGGCGGCTTTTTCAGTCAATTCGTCTCACACCGATTGCCCGCAAGGAAGAACCCTATAGAGTGCGCGCCAATTCCGGCGACCGCGCCGGAAATTAGCAAAATAGGGGTGCCTTATGCGTTTGATGTTAGCTTTGCTTTTGGGAACGACTGCGCTTGCTGCTTGCGGACAGCAGGGCGGCAATACGGAATCTACGGCGATTGTTGCGCCGGCGTCTGCTGAAGAGGTCGCGGCCGAGACGGCGCGCCTTAACGAGTGGTTTGACGCCAAGTTCGAAGAGCAACTCGATTTCAGTCCGATTTCACGAACCTTCCTCGGCGACAAAAAAGATTACGACAAAATCGATGACATGTCGGAAGAAGCCCAGACCGAGCAGCTCGAATGGCAACGCCAGACCGTCGAAGACATGAAAAAGAACTTCGACCGCAACAAGCTGACGCCGGAAGCAAAAACATCATACGACATCTGGGTGTATCAGTATGAACGCGCCAAGTCGGCCGACAACTTCCGCCGGAACGGATATGTGTTCACGCAGATGCAAGGCCCGCAAGCGTTTCTTGCGCAGTTTCTGATCGCCTTCCACAAAGTCGATGAACTTT
Organism: uncultured Caulobacterales bacterium; assembly: GCA_964486635.1. Lineage (GTDB taxonomy): Bacteria > Pseudomonadota > Alphaproteobacteria > Caulobacterales > Parvularculaceae > Hyphococcus. The sequence goes on from CAZAOB010000036.1 coordinate 15,425, forward strand.
CGGACATGGAAGCCTACATCACGCGGATCGGCGGCGGCGCACGCGGCTTGGGGCAACTGCTCGAATCCGCGAAGCTGAACGCCGAGGCGGGTTCGCGTCCGCCGCGCTTCGCTTATGACGGTGTTATCGAACAATCGCGAAACCTGATTACTGGCGCGCCTTTTGAAGGCGAGGGCGACAGCCCGGTCTGGGCCGACGCGCAAGGGAAAGTCGACGCGCTGCTTGCGGCAGGCAAAATCGATCAAGCCAAAGCCGACGAGCTAAAGGCGGCCGCGCGCTCGGCGCTAGTGGAACAATGGGGTCCGGCCTATGAGGCGCTGATCGCGTGGTTCGAAGAAGATCGCGCCAATAGCGACGAAATCGCTACAGGCGTCGGCAAAAACCCCAACGGCGCCGCTTATTACGCTGACCGCCTCGCGGCCTCGACCACGACCAACATGACGCCGGATGAAGTGCACCAGCTCGGCCTGTCCGAGGTGGCGCGCATTAAAGGCGAGATGGAAGCCATCAAGGAGCAGGTTGGCTTTGAAGGTACGTTGCAGGAGTTTTTCACGTTTGTACGCGACGACCCTCAGTTCTATTATCCGAACACGGATGAAGGACGTCAGGCGTATATTGATGCGGCGACCGCGCATCTCGATTTCATCAACACCAAACTGCCCGATTACTTCGGCATTCTGCCGAAGGCGGGCCTGGTGGTGAAGCGCGTCGAGGCGTTCCGCGAACAGCCGGGCGCCGCCCAGCATTACTTCCCCGGTACGCCGGACGGTTCGCGCGACGGCGTTTACTACGCGCATTTGTCCGACATGGGCGCAATGCCGATCCCACAGCTCGAGGTGATTGCCTATCATGAAGGCAATCCCGGACATCACATGCAGATTTCGATTGCGCAGGAGCTGACCAGCGTGCCGAAATTCCGCACCCAGGCGGGCTTCACCGCTTATTCCGAAGGCTGGGGCCTTTATTCAGAATTGCTGGCCAAGGAAATGGGCGCTTATGAAGATCCGTATTCCGACTTCGGGCGACTGACGACGGAAATCTGGCGCGCCATTCGCCTCGTAATTGACTCGGGCGTTCACTCCAAAGGCTGGACCGAAGAAGAAGCGGTTGAGTATTTCATGGCCAATTCGCCGGCGGCGGAAGGTCAGATCCGTTCAGAGGTTCAGCGCTACATCGTGTGGCCAGGCCAGGCGACGGCCTACAAAGTTGGCATGTTGAAGATTCTCGAGCTTCGCGAAGCCGCAAAAGCCGAACTTGGCGACAAGTTCGACATTAAAGGCTTCCACGACACGGTGCTGGGCGGCGGCGCATTGCCGCTCGAATTGCTGGAACGCCGCGTTGACGAGTGGGTCGCGAGCGTCAAGGCGTCCTAACGCGCAATTTTCAGGGATGCGGGGTCAAGCGATTTGATCTCGCATTCCCAAACGGTGACGACACGCCAGCCGAGCTCTTCGAGCTCGGCTGCGTTCGTTTTGTCTCTTTGTTTGTTGCGGGCGATTTTCTCTCGCCAGTATGCCGCATTCTGCTTGGGCGCCCGCGCGCCGCGTTTGCAACTGTGGCCGTGCCAGAAGCAGCCGTGAACAAAGACGACAGTCCTGTGCTTGGCGAAAACGAGATCGGGCTTTCCGGGAAGCGTGTTGACGTTGAGCCGATAGCGCAATCCGATTGCAAACAGCTTTCTCCGTAGTTCGATCTCTGGTCCGGTGTTTTTTCCCTTCACGGCGCGCATGACGTGAGAGCGTTTTTCTTTCGTAAAGACGTCGGTGCTCGCGCGCCTGGTCACGCAGCCCGGCGCGACTTTGCGCGGCTCAGGGCAGGCTGGAAAACCTCTTCGCTCAGCCAGCGCACTACGGGAACGCAGACGCCGTCGCCAGCAAGCTTCAACGCTGCATTGGCGCTTTCCGGCAAGACATAGTCTTCAGGCAAGCCCATCAATCGCCCGGCTTCGCGCGGCGTCAACAGGCGCGAGCGCACAGCGCCGTTCTCGATGGCGAAGATAATTTGCCGGGATGAACCGCCGGCAGGCGTGCGTAAGCAACCTGCTAGTCCATCGAACCGAGCTTCAACGCGTTGCACGCTTTCGCCGTTTTCGGTTCGTGTCCGCCGGAACGCTGCGCCCGCTCGGCGAGCGCCATGGGCGATCAACGCATCAATGCGGGCGCGCTGTCCCGGCGCCATCATGGCGATCAATTTCTGTGTTTGAACTGTCGTATGCCACGCATCGGCATTCCACTCGATAATATCCGACAATCTCGTATTGCATCGCGTCTGCGGACGTGCGTCCAGCCAGAACCAGTTTTCCTTTGCAGAACTGGTCAGCATACTATGCGCACTGACAAGCGCCGGCGGAACCATGTCCGCGTTTCCCGGCGCGCTCTCGCAGCGAGGCGTTAGGTCTGACGCAAAGCCGAGAATGAACAGTCTTGGCCGCGATTGGGGTGTGAAGTGTTTTGCGTCGAGTACGCAGGCGGTCACGCTATATCCAGCGCGCGCCATGTGCTCCGCCACAGTTGCGAAATCGCGCCCGCCATTGGATGTGAGAAGGCCGACAACATTTTCCAGCGCGATAATGCGCGGCGCCCGATTGGCTGCTGCAAGATCTTCCATCAGCGACCAGAAAGGGAAAAAAGCGCCGGACCGTTCCGCGCTCATGCCGCCGCGGGCGCCGGCGAGTGAAAGGTCCTGACAGGGAAATGAGCCCCAAACAAGGTCGGCCTTCGATGGGGGAAGGTCGTCCGCGTTGAGCTGTGTGATGTCGCACTCGACCAAGTCCGTCCCGCCGAAGTTATTCCGATAGGTGGCGCATTTCGCGGGGTCGCGGTCATTGGCGAACAGACACGCCCATTCGTCGCCAAGGCCTAGGCGTGCCATGCCGCCGCCCGCGAAGAACTCGAGGAATGTTTTTTTTCCACTCATGGTCGTGATGTTATCTTTCCCGTCTTCGGAATCGCCGCATTCCCGCCACATTCATCCGCATACGCATGAGGGCTTGCCTTATTTGCGACACGTTTGCCGTGTTTCCGCCTTATTTCAAGCACTTAATCTCCAATCTGTGACCACGTTAACATTGACGCAACGATTTCGTTCCCGCAAATTGCGGTCGGGCGCTGTGGGGCCTCGCTCTATTTCTAAGGAGAGGCGAATGCCCTTGATGGAAATGAAACCGGCGACGGTTTTGAAAACGGCGGCACTCGCCGTAATTGCTGCGGCCGGTATGGCCGTCATGTCTGCGCCCGCTGCGGCGCAGTCAGTTTCGTTGGCGACAGTTTCGCAGTCAGCAGCGCCAATTCAACTTGCGGCCGTTCAGCAGGAACGCAGACGCGACGGCGCAGACCGCCGTGGCGGACGTGATCGCGGCGCCCGGAACAATGGCGGCGGGAGGCGCGACTCATCGCGCCGAGAGAGCCGCGAGCAGTACAACAATCGAAGCGGAGACCGTGGCGATCGCCAACGGAATCGCAGCAGCGATCGTGGAGACCGCCGTCGCAGCGACAACAATGACAATCGCCGTCGCGATGGCGCGCGCAACAATAATTCCGGTCAAAACCGAGGCGCGCGTGATTCGGGTCGTCGCGATGGGGCGGACCGGCAGGGCTCAAACGGCCGCCGCACGGCCGATAATTCCGGCGGCCGCCGTGACGGCAATCGAAACGCCGGCGGCAACAATGGCCGCCGTGACGGCGCCCGCAACAATGGACGCCGGGACGGCGCCCGAAATGAAGGCGGCCGCCGCGACGCACGAAACGGTGATCGCGCGCGTGAAGCCTATCGAAACGGGCGCCAGGATCAGCGCGCTCGCGACCGCAGCCGTGCGCGCGACGCCTATCGGGATGGTCGGCGCGATGGTCGCCGTGACGCTCGATATCGTGACGGACGCCGCGACGCGCGTCATCAGTATCGGCAACGGCGCAACGGCTCCTACCGCCACCCGTCTGTCCGTTATGGCGGGCGCTTCTATAGCCACGGTCACGGCCCTCGGAGCGGTCATGGATACTGGTGCTCCGGTCACAACATCTTCCACTATCGCAACGGCTATGATCCGTTCGGCTGGCTCTATGTGAGCTTTGGCTGGGATCTGTATGACTACAATTACATCGGCGACTGTGACGTGGTGTCGAAGTCATTCTATCGTCGCGGTCGGCGCTACGAAGAGGTCGCCCTGCTTTGCTACGATGCGTGGGGCTACGGCTACATCAAGCCCGGAAGCCGCCGCGTCTATCGCGACTACTGATTCGCAGCTGAATCACCAAAAAGCGGGCGCCCTCGGGCGCCCGTTTTCTTTTTGGGCGCCGTCTTTGGATGTTGCTGATTCGCCATGATTGACCCTAAGGCCCGACTCTGTGGAGAAGGTCAGGTCAATCGCTTGTGATTATTCTCGCTGTTCTTGGGCCCGATGAAACGCCGACCGTCATTCTTGTTGATGCTGCAGCTGGCGCTCGCCGGCGCCGCGCTGATCGTTGAGCCCGCGCTCGCGCGCGTCGATGAATGGGGCCCTGATGCGCAAGGTCTCGAAGATGTGCAAGTCGGCGAAAAAGACTTGCAAACGCGGATTGCGCTGATTTGCGACGGCCCTTGCGGCCTGGAAAAGCGCGATGCGGCCACGTTCTTTCTACGGGGCGTAACGTCCGAACTTTCGCTCGATCTTTCTTCGCGCAGCAAGAATATTGACGGGTTCGAGATGGTGCCGGACGCCGAGGGCAGTTTGCTCAACATCGCCACGCGCCGGATACTCGAATATGCGAACGCCAAGCCTTGTTCCATTTCCGGGCGCAACGCCACTTGCGTCGACTTGTTCTTTGCCGATGCAGTGGCGAAGTCCGCACAGCTGGCGACGCCGTCTTTGGCCGCGGATAGGCCGCCCGCGCAACCGGCCTTACGCGAAAGTGCGCCAGAGCGTTTGTCCCGCTTTGCAGCTCTAGCGCCGCCCGAACGTCTGGCGCCGCCGCAGGGCGCGCGTCTCGCAAGCGTGCAGCCGGTGCAAAACACCGTGCAATCGCCTGAGCAAATTGCAAAGCCCATCATTCGCGAAGAGCGTCCGCTGCCGGCGCCGGCGCCCAAGCGATTGAACTTCGCCGCCGAGATAGACGCCTTGCTCGGCAAGAAACTGACGCCGGGTTTTTGCGCTTCAAATCGTGCGACATTGCAAGCAGATCCTTGGGCGCTTGATGCGATGGTCAATGTCGGACTGTGCGAAGCGGCGGCAGGCAAAGTCGAAGAAGCTGACGCGACATTGGCGAGATTACTGGAGTATACGCCGGACAATTATGAAGCCTATGTCGGGCGCGCCGTGATCGCGTTGCAGGCGGGCGAGAAAAGCATCGCCCGGCGCTATTTCCAGAACGCCCTTGACGCGCCGCCGCCGATTGCAGAGTCTTCAGCAATTGTTGAGGCCATGCGCGCGCTTTAGCGAACGGGTGAAGCCGTCGTGCATCGCGAGCGAGGAATTGCGTGAGCGCCCCTGCTTTTCATTTTACAAATGCGATCGTTCGCCGGCCGGCGAAGTCTGTGACGGGTGGATTGCGCGCCGTTGATCGCGGCGCCCCGACTTATGACGGCGTCGTGGCCGAACATGACGCCTATATTGCGGCGCTGCGCGCCGCAGGCGTTGAAGTGACCGTGCTGCGCGCGATTGAGGCCTTTCCGGATTCAATCTTTGTCGAAGACCCGGCGCTGGTGTTTTCTGAAGGCGCGATCCTGATGCGACCCGGCGCGCCGACCCGTCTCAATGAGGTGCGGGAGATTGCGCCGGTCCTGGGCGACATGTTTGAGACTGTCATCGAATTGCCGTCGCCGGGTCATGCGGAGGGCGGCGATATTCTCACCACGTCAAAATCGGTGATGATCGGGCTATCCGACCGGACAGATCCTGAAGGCGCGAAAGCGCTGCAGACCTGCCTGCAAAAGCTCGGGCGCGAAAGCCGCATAGTGAAGACGCCGCCGGGCGTCCTGCATTTCAAGACTGATTGCTCGTTGCTCGATGAAGAAACCATTCTCTCAACCAAGCGTCTCGCAGCGTCAGGTGTATTTGAAGGCTTCGAGACCGTCATCATTCCTGACGGCGATGAAGCGGCGGCGAATGCGCTGCGCGTCAACGATGTTGTGATGGTCGGCGCCGACTTTCCGCGTACCATCGAAATGCTCGACAAGCGCGGTTATGACGTTGTTCCGCTCGCCACTTCGCAGATCGGCAAGATTGATGCGGGACTTTCCTGTATGTCGCTGCGCTGGCGGCGCGCCTGACCTTATTTCATTGACCCGGCGCCGAAACGCACACAGTCTCTCGTGATGAGTGAAATCTCCGATCAATCCGGCGAAGGTGTTCGGCCGCCCAGCATGGGCTTCTGGCAAGTCTGGTCGATGTCCGCCGGTGTGATGATTGGCTCCGGCATTTTTCTCTTGCCTGCCGTTCTTGCTCCATACGGATCGATCAGCTTTCTTGGCTGGCTGTTTACAACGCTGGGCGCGATCTGCATTGCGCTGACGCTGGGCAGGCTTGCAAGCCGTACCGAAAAAAGCGGCGGCTTTTATATTTACGCCCGCGAAGCCTTCGGCGATCTCGCCGGGTTCCTGATGGGCTGGAGCTACTGGCTCAGCATCGTTTTCGCCACGGCGGCGATCGCGGTTGCCTTTGCTGGTTATGCAGGCGCGATTTTTCCGCCGCTGGCGGGGAATACGATTGCGCAGATGTTTGTGGCGGTGGCGCTCGTCTGGCTGATCACGGCGATCAACATTCGCGGCATTGAATCGGCTGCAAAAGCGCAGCTTGTGATGACCCTACTCAAGATTGCGCCGCTGGTGCTCATCATTGGCCTCGGATTGTTTTTCGGATCGTGGGAAAATATTCCTGCGTTCAACCCGACCGGCGCACCGGTGATCAAGGGGCTGGCGGCGACAGCGCTGCTCACCATGTGGGCATTTATCGGCATTGAAGCGGGCACGGTCGCCGCCGAAGATGTAGTCGACGCCAAGCGCACGATCCCGCGTGCGATTACATCGGCCACGATTTGCGTCGCCGTGCTTTATGTCGCCTCGACCGCCGCGGTCATGCTGCTCCTGCCCGCTGAAACGCTCGCCGCGTCTGAGGCGCCATTCGCCGATGCGGCGCGATTGTTGGGGCCGGCTGGCGCTATTATCATTGCACTCGGCGCCATGGTCTCGACCGCCGGTTCGCTTAATGGCTGCGTCTTCATCGGCGCGCAAACCGCGATGGCGACCGCGCGCGACGGTTTCGCGCCCAAATTCCTGGCGAAGAAAAACAACGGCGCTGCGCCGGCCGATGCGCTGATTGTCACCGGGGTCGTCGGTACGATCATCCTGCTGATGAACTACACTGATGGCTTGGTCGCTGCGTTCACCTTCATGATTTCCATGTCGACGCTGGCGACGCTCGCGCCTTATGTTCTGTCGGCGCTGGCGGAGATCAAAGCCGATTGGCGCTCGGCCCGCGGTTGGCTCGTCATCGCGCTCGCGGCGCTGATCTATTCGATCATCGCCATGGCGGGCGCCGGCACTTCAACGCTCCTGTGGGGCGCCTTGTTCCTCGCCGCCGGCCTGCCGATCTATTTCTGGTCGAAGGCGCGATATAAAGGTGAGACCGTTCCGGCCTCGGCGGAGTAGTCAGGGCCCCAGGACCGGCCTTCTTGACTGACTGGCCGTTTTCCGGTGCAACCGCCCCAGAAACTTCAGCGGAAACCTCATGGCCGGCCAGAAAAAACAGTCCTTTCAAGACCTCATCCTGACGCTCCAGAATTACTGGGCGGAGCAGGGCTGTGTCATCCTGCAGCCCTATGACATGGAAATGGGGGCAGGGACGTTCCACCCGGCGACGACCTTGCGCTCGCTCGGGCCGAAACCATGGAACGCTGCATACGTTCAGCCCTGCCGCCGCCCGACCGACGGCCGCTACGGCGCCAACCCGAACCGCTTCCAGCACTATTATCAGTTTCAAGTGGTGCTGAAGCCGAGCCCCGACAACATTCAGGAGCTCTATCTCGGATCGCTCGACGCCATCGGCGTTGACCGCAAGGTGCATGACATCCGCTTTGTTGAAGACGACTGGGAAAGCCCGACGCTTGGCGCTTGGGGGCTCGGCTGGGAAGTCTGGTGCGACGGCATGGAGGTGACGCAGTTCACCTACTTCCAGCAGGTCGGCGGTTTCGATTGCAAACCGGTGACGGGGGAAATCACCTACGGGCTCGAACGCCTCGCCATGTATGTGCAGGGCGTCGATAATGGTTTCGATCTCGTCTATGGCGGCAAGAAGCCGGACGGCACGCCCTTCACCTATGGCGACGTGTTCCACCAGAATGAAGTCGAGCAGTCGGCCTATAATTTCGAGCTCGCCAATACGGAAGTTCTGTTCCGCCAATTCAAGGAAGCGGAAGAAAACTGTCAGGCGATCATCGACGCCGGCAAGAAATCCGGAAGGGCGTATCCGCTGCCCGCCTATGAGCAATGCGTGAAGGCCTCGCATCTGTTCAATCTGCTCGATGCGCGCGGGGTCATCTCCGCCACAGAACGTCAGTCATATATTTTGCGCGTGCGCACGCTTTCGAAAGCCTGCTGCGAAGCGTGGCTCGAGAGTCCGCAAGGCGTTAGCGATGGCGCGGGGATCGTCGATTATCAGGAGGCGTAAATCATGACCGTTTCACTTCCTCTTGAGGGCGGTTGCCAGTGTGGCAAGCTGCGTTACGAACTCTCCGCCGCGCCGCTGATGCTTTATGCCTGCCACTGCACAAACTGTCAGAAACAGACCGGCAGCGCTTTCGTGCTTTCGACCGCCATCGTCGAAAGCGCATTCAAGTTCACAGGCGGCAAAGCTGCGAAAACCGAGTGGATGTCTGACGCCGGCAATAAGCGATATGGATACTATTGCGGCGACTGCGGTTGCCGAATCGCTAACGGACAATCACCGTCGATTGGGGTGTTGAGCCTGCGCGCCGGCACCTTCGATGACACGAGCTGGGTGCGCCCCGCCGGCCACATCTGGGTGAAGAGCGCCCAGAACTGGATCAAGTTTGAAAAAGACGACTTGCTGTATGACGGACAGCCTACAGACTATTCCGCCATTGCCGAGCGCTTCCGCAGTTTCGGCGCTTTCGCCTGATTATTCCGTACGGACCGCATAAAACAACGGGTCCGGACGAATTCGCACCTGCAGCATGTTAACACTTTCCGCGTTGCCGTCCTCGCTCGGCGCGCGGTATAGTCGCTTCAAGCCAAATTGGAGGAGGGTCATATGCCCAAAATTCTTGGTTTGAATCTTGTAGCCGTTCTCGCAGCGTCGGTTGCGTTCTACCTGGTCGGGTATCTCTGGTACGAATTTCTGTTCAAGGACGCGTGGATGGCGGCGTCTGGAATCACCGCCGCCGATGTCGAGGGCATGAGCCCCATTTACATGGCCGGGGGATTTTTGATCACCGTCATGCAAGTCATCGGCATAGGGCTAGTCTTGGGCTGGAAAGGCGTCACCGATCCGGCGGGGGCGATTAAAACGGCGCTGGTCTTGTGGCTGGTATTCGCCTTGCCGTTCACGCTCTATCCCTATCTCTACTCGCCTGCGCATAACTCGACCTTGCTGATGATCGACGCGTCACATTTGTTGGTTGGCTGGGCGTTATCCGCGCTGGTGTTGCGCTTGATAAAGTAGGCTCAAAGCGACATCATGTGGGAAGGGGCGGCGTCACGCGCCGCCCTTTTTTGTGGGGCTTGAATGAACGCAGAACTGACGGCGCCGAAGCGAAAGCGGAAGCGCCGCAAAAAGAAAAAGACGAAGGTGCAGAACCGGGTGCGCCTCGCACTGCGCGTCGGCGCGATTGGTGCTGTATCGCTGTTTGTCGGAACGCTGGTCTGGGCCGGGCTTTACGCGGTTGCCGCGCCGCCGGGCACGTTCCTGATGCTGCAGCGAAAACTGAGCGGCGATGTCATTCATCATCCCTGGACGCGGCTCGACGATATCTCGCCTTATCTTGTGACCGCCGTGATCGCGGCGGAGGACACGCGCTTCTGTCTGCACAACGGCATTGATCGGCAGGCGATCGACAAGGCGCTTGAGGAAGCAAAGAACGGCAAGAAGCTGCGCGGCGCCTCCACCATTTCGCAACAGACCGCGAAGAACGCATTTTTCTGGAATGGCGGCGGCTGGGTGCGCAAGGGCGGCGAAGCCTGGATGACCGTGGTCATCGAGGCGATCTGGCCGAAGCGGCGCATTATGGAAGTTTATCTGAACATCGCTGAATGGGGCGACGGTCACTTCGGCGCCGAAGCAGCGGCGCAGGCGCGTTTTGGCAAGAGTGCGAAGCATCTGAATGCGCAGGAGGCGGCGCTTCTCGCCAGCGTATTGCCGAACCCGCATAAATGGCGCGTCGATCCGCCTGGCCCATATGTGAGCCAGCGCGCCGGAACCGTGCGTTCACGAATGAACCAGGTCCGGCGCGATGGTCTTGATGCGTGTGTCTTAAATCGGAAATGAAGTTTGGTCCGGTCGCCACTAGCGGCGAACAAGTCGGAACACGACCGAAAGCACGAACAGCACGAGAAAGATAAAGAACAGGACTTTCGCGATGCCCGTGGCGGCGCCGGCGATACCGCCGAAGCCAAAAAAGGCGGCGATGATGGCGACAATAAAAAAGGTCAATGCCCAACCTAACATAACAACTCTCCTGTGTTGACTTGGGGCCGTAGCCCTCATGATGAACCATCGGATGTTGCGATGGCGCTCGATGTGAGCGTGGGAACACAACTTGAGCGTGACGAGAATTAGGCGGCGATTGCGTTGAAGATGTGGCGCCAGTTGTCCAACATTTGGATCGAGCTTAACTTATGGAAATGATTACACAGGTTTAATGCGTTTTATGTGTTTGTGTGCGGATCAAATATTGCCCTTGAACGGGCGCCAGATCGGGAGCGCTATATGGAAGTCATGGTCATCGCTTGTTACAAACCCAAGCCGGGCAAACAGAGCGATCTGCTTGCGTTGATGAGAACGCATCTGCCGATATTGAAAGAGCAGGGCCTGGTTGGCGACGGGCCGTCTCTTTGCGGCGCAGCGGCGGATGGCACGGTCATCGAAACGTTCTGTTGGCGGTCGCAGGCGGCCATCGACGCGGCGCATGGCAATCCGGCGGTTCAAAAAATGTGGGGCGACTTAGCTGAAGTTTGTGATTTTGTCTGCGTCGGCGACATCCCGGAGGCCAGACAGCTCTTCGCCGGCTTTGCGCCGGTCAACCTGCAACCGTAATCTGCACTCCGGCATGGACGCGGCGGCGGATCGCCGATATTCCAGATGAACCGCACTGGCTGCGTATTTTGTGGAGGATGGCGTTAAATGAGTGTCTTGAAGCAGATCTCCATGTTGGCAGCCATGACTGCGCTTTTCGCCGTCGGTTGCGCGCCGAAATCCTACACGCCGTATTACAAGTCGCCGAGCGCGTATGATCAGAATAATGAAAAACGCGATCAGTTCACCCTTCAGCGCACCGTCTGCTTTGGGTTTTGTCCGGCTTATACAGTGAGTGTCGATGACCGCGATGTTCTGATGTTTCAGGGTGAGCGATTTGTGGCGGAGGCAGACGGCGCCGTTAGCAAGCGACTGGCCGAAGGTTCCTTCAAGAAACTGATCGCCATCGCCAATGCGTACAACTTCAAGTCGTACGATGCGGCTTACCCAAGCGAAGACGGCTTAAACTGCGAAAGCGTCGCCACCGACATGCCGAGTGTGCTGGTTTCGTTTGATGCAAAACGACTGAAGCATTCCGTCCGGCTCTATCAAGGGTGTTTTGGCATGGAAGGGCGCGAGCAGTTTGATGAAATGATCGTCGAGATTGATGCGCTTCTCGCGATCGACGATCTGATCGGGCCGCGCGAAGATTTTTACGGCGCGGAGGAATAGGAAGACCATGACCCGCACAACCTCCGAACGCCACACCGACATTTTGAACGGCTACAAGGCCGGCGGGTCGCGGTTCAACGAATGGGCCGAAGAAAAGCTCGGCAACTTCACCCTGACCCAATGGGGTTGGGGCGAGCTGACATTGCGCTGGGACATTGACGACCGTTTCGTCATGCCCGGCGGGGTGATGTTCGGCGGGCATATCGCCTCGGTCGCCGATCATGTGGCGGGGCTGGTCGCCATGACGGTGTTGACCGACAACCGCGAACGCTTTCGCACCTCAAAGCTTGAGACAAACTATTTTCGCCCGCTGATGATGCCGCTGGCGGTCATCAAGGCGCGGGTCACCAACGCCTCGGCAACGCTGATTCATGTGGAGGCGGATTTCGTCAACGCCGACGATAAGCTCGCGGTCAGGATGAATGCGGTGCAAGTGCGCAGGATGACAGGCTAACCGTCTTCTTGGGCGAGCCATTCATATTGCGCGCGCATGGCCTCGTCATTCTGTTTCAATAAATAGACGAGAGTTTCTTCCCGAGAGGCCAGCTCGGACATCAGCGAGGCGAGCGAAGACAGCGCGACATCTTGTTTTTCGGAGCTGAACATTTCCGGCCGGCTCATGGCGACGGCGATTTCGTTGTACAAGATCACAACCCCGTCGTCCTGAACGTCGTATATTACGGAAAGGCGCTTTGCGAGTTCATAGTCAAAACGCGCCGCCGCGCCGCGTTGCCTTGCGAGTTCCCAGGAAACGTTCTGCGGCATGCGCGTTATAAGAAAAGTCGGACGCAGAATTTCAATCCCGCTGAAGACGTCCATGGGCGTTCGTGCGTCGGCGCCATTCGAGGCCTTGATGACAGCAATCTCCTCACGCAGCGCCTTGACCACGGCGCCGTGGTATTCCGGCAGGTCATCCAGAAGAGAGAGATTGTCTGCCAGCTCCGCGTGAATGGACCCGATCGCCCGCCGTGTTTCGGCGGCTTCGCCTGAGCGGATGCGCCATTCATTGACCCCCAAGGCGAGTAGGATCGAGAAGACGATCAACAGGCCTTCGCCGAGGAAATAGCTGATCGGTTTGTTCATGGCGCCCTCGCTTTTGAGGCCAGCATAGCGTGCGCTGCGTCTCTATTGCACCCGCCAAGAACCCCCCTTAGAACCCGGCCCCATGCCAGATTTGCTGTTAGAATTATTCTCCGAAGAAATCCCCGCCCGCATGCAAGCGAAGGCGGCGTCCGATCTTGAGCGTGCCGTCAACAAGGCGCTCCTGGACGCCGGCTTCATGCCCGAGGGGGTAAAAGGCTTTTCCGGTCCGCGCCGCCTGACCGTCGTGGCGAGCGGCCTGCCGGCGCGCCAGCCCGACCGGCGCGAGGAGAAAAAGGGCCCGCGCGTCGGCGCCCCCGAAAAGGCGGTAGAAGGGTTCCTCAAGGCTGCGGGCCTTTCGTCGCTCGATCAATGCCAGCAGCAGGAAGACAAAAAAGGCGCCTATTGGGTTGCGGTGATCGACCAAAAGGGCCGCGACACGGCGGCGCTTGTGAGCGAATTCGTGCCGGAGATTGTGCGCGGTTTCGCCTGGCCGAAGAGCATGCGCTGGGGTGAGGGTGAGATGAAGTGGGTGCGCCCGCTGCATTCGGTGCTCTGCACCTTTGACGGCGAAGTGGTTCCGTTCGCGATTGACGGCGTTGCGGCCGGTGATGTGACGCATGGTCATCGCATCATGTCGTCCGGCGACATTCAGGCGCGTTCGTTCGAGACCTATGCGGCGGCGCTATCGAAAGCCAAAGTTGTTCTCGATGCGGAGGAACGCAAGGAAATCATTGCGCGCGACGCGGCGACCTTGTGCAAGGCGCAGGGGCTTGAACTGGTTGAGGACGCCGGGCTGTTGAACGAAGTTGCGGGGCTTGCCGAATGGCCGATCCCGATGATGGGCTCGTTCGACGAAAAGTTTTTGAAACTGCCAGACGAAGTGTTGACCGCCTCCATGCGTGGGCACCAGAAATATTTTTCCGTGAAGGACCCCAAGACCGGCCGCCTCGCCAACAAGTTCATCTATGTGGCGAATCTCGAAGCGAGTGACGGCGGCAAGTCCATGCGCACCGGCTATGAGCGCGTTCTGACCGCGCGACTGTCCGACGGCTGGTATCTTTACAATCAGGATTTGAAGACGCCGCTCGCGGACCGCATCGACGCGCTCGACAAGGTGACGTTTTTTGAAGGATTGGGCAGCGTTGGCGACAAGGCGCGGCGCATCGCAGCGCTGGCGAAAGAGATCGCGCCGTCAGTCGGCGCCGATCCGGCGGCGGCGGAGCGGGCGGCCATGTTGGCGAAAGCCGACCTCGTCACCGGTATGGTCTACGAATTTCCCGAACTGCAAGGCGTGATGGGCCGCTATTATGCGCTGGCGCAGGGCGAACCGGCGGAGATCGCGGACGCCATCCGCGATCACTACAAGCCGCAAGGCCAGGACGACGATGTGCCGACTGCGCCGGTCAGCGTTGCGGTGGCGCTGGCTGACAAGATCGACACTCTCACGGCGTTCTGGGCCATCGGCAAAAAGCCGACCGGCTCGTCCGATCCGTTTGCGTTACGACGGGCGGCGTTGGGGTCGATTAGTACGACGTCAGAGAATGATTCTCGTAGGTTTCTTAAGGCTGCCATTAACAGTGCCGCAGAACGGTCAGTTGTGTCGCTGGCAAAATCTGGCCAGATCTATTGGTTTGATGGTCACCACGGTATTGGTGATTTGCCGGTGGAGTCAGAAAAAAGTTCCTTGGAATATGAGCGTTCAGTAATTGAGCTTTTTCGCCAAGGAACGCTTTGCTGGAATCACGAAAGAGCTGGATACGTAGAAGAGCATTCGGAACGAATGGGCACTTGGTGGCGACTAGATCCGGCGGTTCAATTCCATGACCTCCTTTCCTTCTTCCACGACCGCCTCAAAGTCTACCTCCGAGACAAGGGCCATAAACACGACCAGATCGATGCGGTGCTGACCGATGCTGGCGGCAATCTGCAGGACGATCTCGTGTTGATCGCCGCCAAACTCGACGCGCTGGCCGCGTTCCTGAAAACCGATGACGGCGCCAATCTCGCGGCGGCTTACAAGCGCGCGGCGAACATCCTCAAAGCCGAGGAGAAAAAGGACAAATCAGCCGCTTCCGACAAGATCGACGAAAAACTGCTGAACGACGCGGAAGAAAAGGCGCTGTTTACAGCGCTCACCGGCGCCGAAACCAAAGCTGAAAAAGCCGTCGCCGCCGAAGATTTCGCAGCGGCCATGTCGGCGCTTGCGAAGTTGCGCGCGCCGCTCGACGCTTTCTTTGAAAAAGTCACGGTCAACGCCGACGACAAAAATGTCCGCGCCAACCGCCTCGCGCTGCTCGCGCGCCTTCGCGCCGCCACGGCCAAAGTCGCCGACTTCTCGAAGCTGGAAGGCTAGTCCTTGAACCCGCGTGCGCGTTCCGCGCTTGGGAAGAACAGAAACGCCAGCATCAAAATGTAAGGCGCGTAGTCCCAAGAGATCGCCAGCGCCCAGATGTCCGAGAAGATGTTGGCGTGCTTCAACACTGCATCGCGGGGCGTGATGGTCGACAGGGACGGAACAAATTCCGCGTCGACGACGCTCTGTGCGCGGGAGACTTTTTCAGGTTCTTCGGGCGGTGGCGGCGGGTCGATCCAGTCGCGGAAGATGTCGAGACCGCGCGCGGGCGATAGCTCCGACGCAGACTTGATCGGGACCGGCGGCTTGGCGAGTTTCTGTTTGCGGATCAGGGTTTGCAGCGCCGATTGCACATCGTTTCCGTAGCGCGTCATCGAACTCTTTTGCGCGGCGGAAACATTTGCATCGGGGCGCGGATTGGCTCTGCTGAAACTCGACAGCTGCTGCTCCAGCAAGCGTTCGATGCGGTGGTCGTGACGCCAGCGGTTAAGCACGGCGACGAAATCGTCAAACGCGCCCTCAAATTCTCCCGCCCATGCGTCGTAATTTTGAAACGCATTTTCCGCCAGCAGCTTGCGCAACTCCTCGACTTTGATCTGACAGATTTGTGGCGCGTAGGGGCTGATCCCTGAAGGGTCGTCGCCTTCAATCAGTTCCGCGACGCTGGATTCCAGCCCGCCGTACCACTCAGCGATGCCCGTAAAATAATCGGTGACCGGGCCTTGCCCCCGCGCGCCCGATTGCGAGCCGCTGGTGCTCTCGCTCAGCGCAACCCGCCGTACGTCTTCGCCAGACAGCCGCAAGTCTTCCAAAACGAGAAGATCGTTCTGACGGTAGGCAGTGATGCCGGCGCATTCACTCTGTAGTCGCGCTATCTCAAAAGCATAAGTGTGGCGCACGGCGTCGACGCCGCCGATTCCCACGACCGTCGTCCATGTTGAAACGAAAAACAAAATCGCCGCGAGAATCGGCACAACGACAAACAGTTTGAAGGCGCGTTCAATAAAGAACAGAATATCGGCGAAGAAGCCGCCGCGGATGCCGCGAAACCAGTCGCGATGCCTAACAAACTCCGCGCCGCCGACCCAGATCGCCACAGCAAGCGCAAACACAAAGACACCGAAAGCGGGCGGCAGCACCGAGTTGCGGAAAAAGTCCGACGATTCCTGCGAGGTGATGAGGCCGAACCCGATGGCGGAACTGACGGCGCTGAAAAATCCGGCAGTGACGGCGACGACAACGAAGAGCCGGTTGAACAGGGACGATCCCTGCAGGCGGCGCGAAGTGAGAGCGCTGAACAGCAGCAACGCCATCAGTGCGACGACGCCGCTGGCGCCCGCGATGGCGGTCAGCGAGATTCCTGCAATGGATGATACGCCGTCTTGCGCCATTGCGCCGGTAAACCCGGCGGCGGCCGCCAACCACATGCTCAAGAAAATCCAGCGCCCGCGCGCGGGTCTTCGGTGTTTCCGCCCCATCGCTCCCCTCTGGAAATCCCCGTGTCCCAGCACTTGCCGCGCCATCCATACGAGCACGCAGACGGGGGCAGGTCGCCCAGCCTAACACGGAAAAAAAAGTGGTGAATAGTTATCCACCGGTTTTCTGAGCCGCATATACTCGGTGAGTGTCAGAAACGGCTAATGCGCCAGATGCGGCAATTTCCGGCTTGGATGTTGCGTTGCGGCGCCCTAAGCCAAGGCCTGTCCCAGCGGACAGGGGCGAGAAACGCAGAAACGGGAGTTCCCATGACCGGGAAAACTAAGTGGGTGTACTCATTCGGCGCAGGCGGCTCAGAGGGAGACGCATCCATGCGCAACCTTCTCGGCGGCAAAGGCGCGAACCTCGCCGAAATGGCGAGTCTCGGCCTGCCTGTGCCGCCAGGGTTTACGATCACCACCGACGTCTGCTCCGCCTTCTACGCCAACAACAAGTCTCATCCCGCCGGGCTCAAGGAAGAAGTGGCCGCCGCGCTCGCCGCAGTGGGCAAGCATGTGGGCATGAGCTTTGCGGATAAAGAGCGCCCGCTTTTGGTTTCCGTGCGCTCCGGCGCCCGCGCGTCGATGCCCGGCATGATGGATACGGTGTTGAACCTCGGTCTCAATGACGAGACGGTTGAGGGGCTTGCAAAACTTTCCGGCGATGCGCGCTTCGCTTATGACAGCTATCGCCGTTTCATTCAGATGTATTCGAATGTGGTGCTGGAGCTTGACCACCACTCATTCGAAGAGCTGCTCGAAACTTACAAAGAAGAGCACGACTATTTTCTCGACACGGAATTGTCGGCTGACGACTGGAAGGCCGTCATCGACGGATACAAAAAAGCGGTCGCATCCGCGCTCGGCAAGCCGTTTCCGCAAGATCCGGAAGAACAGCTCTGGGGCGCGATCAACGCCGTGTTCGGGTCATGGCGCAATGATCGCGCCGACACTTATCGCCGCCTGCACCA
>CAZAOB010000037.1:0-8548 GCA_964486635.1 uncultured Caulobacterales bacterium
CATGAAGGGCATCACCTACACGCAGGTCGCGCAGTATTGTGTGCTCATATTTGCATATCTCGTTCCGGCGATTTTCATTTCGATTCTGATCACTGGAAATCCGGTACCGCAATTGGGACTCGGTGCTGACGTGGCGGGCGGCGGCGTCGCTGTGCTCGAAAAGCTCGATGGCGCCTTGATTGATCTCGGCTTCAGCGCCTTTACCGAAGCAACGAAATCGAAAATCGATCTATTCGCGATCACGCTCGCGCTCATGGTGGGAACGGCCGGATTGCCCCATGTGATCGTGCGTTTTTTCACTGTCCCGAAAGTTTCCGATGCCCGGAAGTCGGCAGGCTACGCGCTGGTCTTCATCGCCATACTTTACACAACCGCACCGGCGGTGGGCGCCTTCGCGCGGCTAAACTTCATCGAAAGCGGAAACGAGAAAGAATATGCCGAAGCGCCGCAATGGGTAAAAAGCTGGGAAGGAATCGGTCTCATCGCCTGGCTCGACAAGAATGGCGACGGGGTCATTCAGTATCGACCCGGCGCGCCGTTTGAAGGGCGCGCAGATTACACCGGTGAAACCGGCCTGCACGGGGAGCGCGTGATTTCCAACGCGCCGACGGCGGGCGAAAATGAGATCGACGTGGACCGCGACATCATGGTGCTCGCCAACCCTGAAATCGCGGGCCTGCCTGCATGGGTTATTGCGCTGGTGGCGGCGGGCGGCGTCGCCGCTGCCTTATCGACAGCCGCCGGACTGCTCTTGGTGATTTCCACGGCGATCAGCCATGATTTGCTGAAAAAAACCTTCCGCCCACAGATTACGGAGAAAACGGAATTGATGGCGGCGCGCGGGGCGGCGGCGGCGGCGATTCTGGTCGCCGGCTATCTCGGGATCAATCCGCCAGGCTTCGTGGCGCAAGTTGTGGCGCTGGCCTTCGGACTTGCGGCGGCGTCGCTGTTTCCGGCGATCCTCATGGGAATTTTCTTCAAGCAGATAAACCGGGAAGGCGCGGTCGCAGGCATGATATCCGGCCTTGTCTTTACGCTCGGCTATATCATCTGGTTCAAGTCGCCGTGGTTTGGTGCGGTCAACACGGCAGAGAACTGGCTGCTCGGCATTTCGCCGGAAGGAATTGGCGCTGTTGGCATGCTGATCAATTTCGCTGTCGCGGCAGGCGTTTCGCGCTTCACATCGCCCACGCCGCAGTCGGTGCGCGCAATGGTGGATGATATCCGGACGCCTGGTTCTGCTTAGCCGGCGAGGCCCGCGGCGGCCAGCGCGCGCCGCCGGTCAGAATCAGATCCGATTCCCATGGCTGACGCCTTGTACGCATCCAGCAGCGCCGAATCGGCCTTGGCGCGTGCAGCGAAATTTTCCAGAGCAAGCCGCCGATCGTGATCGGAGTCGATGCTTTCCGTTGCGGCGATCAGCGCGAGCGAAACACCTTGCGGCGTATTCTCGACATTTGAGGCGTCTTCCAGCGCGAGGCGTTGATCGTGATCGGACTCGAGCGCGCCGAACGCCTTGATCCAGGCTTCCGCAGGCGCGTTGTCTTGCGCCAGATACTTCGCCGTCTGGCCGAGCAGCAGGCGCAAGTCGTGGTCGCTTTCAATGCGGTCGCCGACCGTGTCCAGAAGCCGCGCCGCCGCGGCCGGAGACAGTGCGCTCTGCGTCAGGAGCGCTTCACCGGCGCGCCGCAAGTCGTGATCGCTTTCCAGCTGCTGCATCAGTTCGATGGCAAGCGTCACCGCATCCTCGTTCAGCGGCTGTTCTGAAACGCTTTCAATCAGGCGCCTCAAGTCGTAGTCGCCTTCAATTCTCCGGGCTGCTTCGAGGAACAGGGGCATTTGCGCCGCGGCAACCGTCTCATTTTGAAGGACGGCGTCGAGTGCCGAGCGAATATCGTGATCGCCTTCGAATGTCTTGATCGTTGAAAGCAAGGATTGCATTTCCTGCTGGTTTAAATCCGTCTGCTCAGTCAGTTCTGTCACATAGCGCAGCCGGGCATGATCGCTCGCCACGGCGCCGATCTTTGCGATGACGGCGCTCGGACCGCCTTCTTTCAATATGATCGCCACACGCTCTTCGGCTTTGGCGCCGCTGGCCTCGAGATACGCCACGAGAAGGCTGCTGATGGCGCCCTGGGATGTGTCCGCCTCCTGCTTTTCATCATTGCGATAATAGGTGCGCGACACGTCATCATCGTCGTCTTCGAACACGACCTTCTCGGAGACGCCGTTTTCTTCCCGGCTGATTGTGAGTTTGTGTTCGAGGCTCGCAATGTCGTCGCCGCTCGCGGTTAGCTCGTAGTCGCCGCGCCAGCTCGCCTGAATGTTCAGCCCATCGCGGCGCAAGGAAAAGCTTCCCTTGTCGCCATTGACGATTTGGCGAACGCCTTCGCCGTCATCCATGCTGATTTCCGCCGACACTGACCGTCCGCTAAACGCCGTGCCGTAAAAGGCGGCCAGCAAGATCGCGCCGGCGATGAGGGCGCCCAATGTACTGAGGCGGTTCATGTGTCTGTTCCTCGAAATCGGTGGCGCGTGCAGCGCGACGCTTGGCGGCCTGACAGCCCCACCTTACCGGGATTGCCCGGCCGAATCCATTGCTGCGGCGAGATACTCGCTGCCGCGCATTTCCATCAGGCGCGACGCGGTTCGCTCGAATTCGAACGCGCCATGGCCGGACGGATAGAGCTGCTCGGGCTCGCCCGCCGCCGAGCAGACGAGCTTCACTTTCGTTTCGTAAAATGTGTCGATGAGCGTGGAAAAGCGCTTGGCTTCGTTTCGCTGCTCCGCACTCATGATCGGGATGTGGTCAACGAAAACCGCGCCATAGCGTCGTGCGATGGCGAGGTAGTCACTGGCGCCGAGGGGCTGTTCGCAAAGTTCTGCGAAGGTGAAACGCGCCGCGCCGCGCGCCGCGCGCGGCACGGGCACCTTCCGGCCTTTCAGGTGAATGGTTTCGGCGTGTTCGCGACCGCCGCTGATCATCCCGTCCCATGCGGCGTTCATGGCCTGGTCTGCGTGGGCGTCGAGGGGGGTGTAATAGACAGGCGCTGCCGACAGTTTCTCCAGCCGATAGTCATGCGCGGAACGGATTTCAAACACGTCCATCCGGCTCTTCAGCAACGCGATAAAGGGTTCGAAGAGCTGCCGGTTCAACCCGTCCTTGTAAAGATCGTCTGGCGGTCTGTTGGACGTTGCGACGACCGTGACGCGCCGCTCGAAAAGGCAGGCGAACAGCCGCCCGAGGATCATCGCGTCGGCGATGTCGGTCACGTGAAATTCGTCGAAGCACAGAAGCTGGGCGTTCTTCGCAATATCGTAAGCGACAGGCGGCATCGGATCGTCGAGCGATGATCTGTTTGCGCCCTTGTGTTTTCGCTTTTCGCTTTCGCCGAGCAGACGCCAAGCCGCAATGCGGTCGTGGGTGTCGGCCATGAACTCATGAAAATGCACGCGGCTTTTTTTGGCGATGTCGATATTGTTGAAGAAGAGGTCCATCAACAAGGTCTTGCCGCGCCCGACGCCGCCCCAGAAATAGATGCCGCGCGGCGGATTGCGATCCTTCAGCAGTCCAACAGGGAGCCAGCCATTATGCTGGCGAAGGTAGCGTAGAAGCGCATCGTGCAGGCCTTGCAGCTTTTCCGCAGCCTCGGCCTGCGCCGGATCGGGCGACAGCGCGCCGCTCTCGACCAGGTTCTGATATCGATGCTGCGGCCCGTTGATCATCCAGCCGCTATATAGCGGCTTTTGCTCCCAGTCA
The DNA here is from genome assembly GCA_964486635.1 of uncultured Caulobacterales bacterium. Lineage (GTDB taxonomy): Bacteria > Pseudomonadota > Alphaproteobacteria > Caulobacterales > Parvularculaceae > Hyphococcus. Next base: position 3,761 of record CAZAOB010000037.1, read on the forward strand.
CCGGCGCCTCATCAATTCGCATCCGGAAAATGCCGTCGTGTGCTGTTGGCCACGGCGACTAAAGAAAGCATGACGGGGACTTCAACGAGGACGCCGACGACGGTCGCCAGGACCGCGCCTGAATCAAGTCCGAACAGACTGATGGCCACGGCGACTGCGAGTTCAAAGAAGTTCGAGGTTCCGATCAGAGCGCACGGTGCGGCGATGTTGAAGGGTATGCGCCACGCCCATGCAGCTGAATAGGCAAGAGCGAATACCGCGTAAGACTGAATGAGCAGCGGGACGGCAATCAAGGCGATGATCAGCGGCTGGTCGAGGATCACGCCGCCCTGAAAGCCGAACAACAAGATGACAGTCGCGAGGAGGCCTGCAATCGAGCAAGGTTTCAGGCGCGCCGTGAAAGACGCCACGGCGCTTTCACCGCCACGCCTCACAAGGGCCGAGCGGGTCGCCGCCCCGGCGATCAACGGAATCACCACGTACAGCGCAACGGAAAGGATCAGCGTTTCCCACGGGACTGCGATTTCAACGACGCCGAGAAGGAAAGCGACGATGGGCGCAAAAGCCAGCACCATGATCGCGTCGTTCACGCTCACCTGCGCCAGCGTATATGCCGGGTCGCCACGGGCAAGGTGAGACCAGACAAACACCATGGCGGTACAAGGCGCCGCCCCGAGCAGGATTAGGCCGGCAATGTAGGCGTCGGAATCTTCCGGCGGGATCAGTCCCGCGAAGACGTGCTTGAAGAACAACACGCCAAGCGCGGCCATGGTAAACGGTTTGATCAGCCAGTTTACAATCAACGTCACCACCAATCCCTTGGGGCGCTCGCCGACATTTTTCAGGCTGGCGAAATCGACGCTGATCATCATCGGGTAGACCATCGCCCAAATGAGAACGGCGATGACGAGATTGACGTTGGCAAGTTGCAGGGCGGCGAGCGTTTCAAATGCGCCCGGCGCTATTTCGCCAAGCGCGACGCCGGCGGCGATGCAAAGGGCAACCCACAGCGTCAGATAGCGCTCAAACACAGGCATGAAACTCTCCGGGAGGGCTAGCGTGACGACGAAAGGAAAGCGTCGATGCGCGTGCGAATGCTGCTGAAGACCGCCTCAAATGCGGCGCGCTTATCTTCTTCCGGTCCTTGCGCTGCGGCGGGATCGGGAAACGACCAATGAAGTTTTTGTGGCGGATTGCCGTCGCGCACCGGCCACGCCGGGCAAGTTTCACTGCCGGCGTTGTCGCAGACCGTGACGACAACATCCATGCATGGGGCGGATGGATCGCAGAATTCGTCCCAGCTCTTTGAGCGCATGTCCGCCGGATTGAGCGGGATCGCGTGCGCGGCGAGCGTATCAAGGGCGAAAGGGTTCACCGTTCCGGTTGGCGTTGAGCCCGCCGAGTAAGCGCGCCAGCGCCCGGCCCCGGCATGGTTCATGTACGCCTCGGCCATGATCGAGCGCGCTGAATTACCGGTGCACAGGAAGAGAATACTGCGCATGCGCTAGGAAGTTTTCGCGGGAGCGCAGCACGCAGCGGCCTGTGGCGCCGGATTGCGCCCGGGTCCGTAGCTTTCAGACTCGCCGAACGTATGAAACAGCTCCCAGACAGCGCCCTGCGGATCGTGGCTCCAGTACTTATTGCTGCGTGCGTAGCAACAGGTTGCATCGCCTTCCGGTGAAGCGGGTGCGTCGGCAGCGCGCAATCGCTCTGCGATGCTCTCTAGCTCACCATCGTCATCGAGCGACACGCCAAGATGCGAAAGGCCTGTTCGCTCTCCATGCTTTGAGACGGCCAGGTTGAGGGCGGGGTCGTCGATCAGCCATTTGGCGTAGTCGTCGGCTCTCTTGACCGGTTCGGCGCCGAAAAGGGCGTTGTAGTACGCCACCGACGCCTCAAGGTCGCCAGTGGTCAGGTGAATATGCGTGCGTTTCATCAGGCGCTCTCCTTAACAACGACATAAGGCCCGCAAAGGCGGCGGTCGCCGCCGCAACAATCGGCGAGCAGAAAATCGATCAATTCCCGGATGCCGCCGTAATCGGCGGAGTAAATGACGCGGCGGCCGTCTTTTCTGGCGTTGATCAGTCCGGACCTTTCCAGTTCTTTCAAATGAAACGACATTGTCGGCGCTGGCTGGCCCAACGCCTCCGCAATATCGCCCGCACTGACACCGGCGGGGCCGGCTTTGACCAGCATCTTGAGAGTTGAAAGGCGCGCTCCCTGCGAGAGCGCTGAAAAGGCGGTGATTGCATCATTAATTTCCATATTTCGATAATAATATAATTATAGAACAATGCAACTGTTATTTTTGGCGCCTCGCCCGGTGCGATTTGCGGTTTCCCATGGGGCGAACGGCGGTACGGGGTGAACTCCTGCCGGAGGTCAAATCTTGCCATACAGAACACTGAGCGCCGCCCAGGTCATCAAGACCATAGACGCCCTGACGCGGCGGATCGGCGAGCGATTCCCCGGCTCGGGCCTTGAGGGCGTCGCGGGCGAGCTGTCCAGCGTGGCGCGCCGCTGCGCCGCCGAATCCGAGCGGCTGCGCGATCCTGTGATTCCGATCCGCGTGAGCGTTTATTCGATCTGGGCGCTCGGGGCGGCCGCTGTGGGGTGGATCGCGCTCACCTTGCATTATGATGCAGTGGAGTTCGAGGCGGCCAGCCTTGTGCAAGTGCTCGAGCCGGCTATGAACATCGCTGTGTTGGGCGGTCTCGGCGTGTTGACCCTCGGCCGCTTTGAAGAGCGATGGAAACGAACCAAAGCGCTCGCTTATCTTCACGAGCTGCGATCGATCGCGCATGTCGTCGATATGCATCAACTGACTAAAGATCCTTATCGCAGCGTTCTTGCGCCAACAGCATCTTCGCCGCAGGTCACGCTGCAGGGACCGATGCTGGAGCGTTATCTCGACTACTGCTCTGAAATGCTGTCTCTGACGGGAAAGCTGGCGGCGCTGTTTGCGCAGAGTTGCCGCGATCCGGAGGTGGTCGCTGGTGCGAGCGACATCGAGCAGTTGACGACGGCGTTGTCGCGCAAGATCTGGCAGAAGATCATGGCGTTCGGCCGTCTCGAAAATGGATCGGCAAATTCTGCGCCTTGAATTCGCCTTTCAGTGTTGACCAAAAAACCCGGCGAGTGAGTGATCGCCGGGTTTTCTGTTTGCGCCGCCAACGAAGCGTGGGCTATTCCGCCGGCCGCATTGTTGTTGAGCCTGAAAAGTCCGGCCAGGCGGGAGATCCGATCTCTGAATCATCGAGACCCTTGTCTTCTTCATCCGCGCTCGCGCGAATGCCGACAATCATTTTCAGCAAAATCCAGATGACCATGCTCGCGGTGAAGACGAAGGCGGCGTTGGCGCCGACGCCGACCGCTTGTCCTACAAAGGTCGCTTCGGTGTTGGTCAACGGCACGGCCATCGTCCCCCAAATGCCGCAGAACAGGTGAGCCGGAATGGCGCCGACGACGTCGTCAATGCGCACATATTCGAGCATTGGCGTGGTGATGAAAATAATGCCGCCGCCGACAGAGCCGATCAGCGCCGCTTGCCAAACGGCGGGCGTCAGCGGTTCTGCTGTGATCGCGACAAGTCCGCCGATTGCGCCATTCAAGGCCATCGACAGATCGATTTTCCGCTTCAGCACCGTACACAACACGACGACGGTGATCACGCCGGTGGCCGCCGCCATGTTGGTGTTCACGAAAATATTGGAAACAGCAATGGCGTCATCAAGCGTGCCGAGCGCGAGTTGTGAGCCGCCATTAAAGCCGAACCAGCCGAGCCACAAAATGAAAACGCCGAGCGTCGCCAGCGGCAGGCTGGAGCCGCGCAGCGAATTGATTTGACCGTTGGGTCCATACTTTCCGCGCCGCGGTCCAAGCGCCAGCGCGCCGGCGAGCGCTGCCCAGCCGCCAGTGGCGTGAACCAGCGTGGAGCCTGCAAAGTCAGAGAAACCGTACCGGGAATCGAGCCAGCCGCCGCCCCATTCCCAGGACGCCTGAATGGGATAGATCAGCCCCGTGAGGATCGCCGTGAAGAGAAAGAAGGGCCATAGCCGAACACGTTCAGCGACTGTGCCGGACACGATGGAGGCCGCTGTCGCCACGAACACCATCTGGAAGAACCAGTCCGATGAAGCTGTGTACCCTGTCTCCAGCGCTTTTGCGTCGTCGGCCTTCCACGGCGTCAGCGTGCCGATCCAGCCGCCTGGCTCCACCCCGTAAATGATGTTGTAGCCGATCAACCAGACCATCACGCTGGCGATGGAAAAAATGGTGATGTTTTTCAGGCAGATTGTCGCTGCGTTCTTCGAGCGCACAAGGCCGGCTTCGAGCATGCAAAATCCTGCGGACATAAACATGACGACCATGCCCATGATCAAGAACAGCATTGTGTTGAAGATGAATGTGGTGTCCGGAGCGGCGGCTGTGGACGCTGCAGCGTCGGCCGCAACAGTCGCTGCTTCCGCCGCGGCGGGGTCCTGTGCGAACGCCGCCCCTGAAATGATAGCTATCCCCATAGCGGTAAGCGCGATGGATCTCAGTTTGTTCATGCTTGCCCCTCATTTTTTGAGAACGCCCATTCGCAATTCCTCCGCATAAGGAGGAGTGGCGATTGAAGCGATATGTTCGTACAGGGATGATGTGCGAGCCGATATTGCAACGCAACAACGTTATTAAGCGGAGGGCGACAAAATCGATAGAATAGCTAACTTCTGCGATATGATTGGGCGTAGATGCTATTTATGGGGCATAATAATCTAATTGGCGCAAAGATGCCTGTTGCGG
>CAZAOB010000037.1:8558-16910 GCA_964486635.1 uncultured Caulobacterales bacterium
CTGTTGCGGCGCAACAATATGGTTGATGGCCGCGCCGGCGTCTGTAGCTTTGCTGAAAACGGGCGCCGGCGCTTTCGCACGACGGCGCCCGTGCGGGCGTATTTTAAAATCAGAGGGGCGTATGGAGAATCAAGAAGCAGCGGCGCTATTGATGCAGGACGTGGAAACAAACTTGGCGGCGCTGCAGCTCGCGGGCGTCGCGGCGACCTTGGCGCTTGCGTTGATTGGCGTTGTGCTTTCGATGCGGGCGTATGCGGTCCTTGCGGAGGCGCGCTCGCTTTACTGGCAGGCGAGCAAGCTGTTTACCGACGTTTCTGGCGGCGGTGGTTCGCGTGTAGCCCGCGCTGCTTCGCTCAACGCATCACGCGGGCATGTCAGGCGCAAGATCAGATCAAACCGCATACGTGGCGTCATGTGATGCTGCACTATTTGGTGACGTGTCTCGGGACCTGCCTGCAAGCCGGATTGCAAACGCGACCAGAGCGACGTTCCACAGCAAGGTGAAAGTAAAGTTGCCGGCGTGGTGTTCGGCAACCCGCAAAAACAAATTCTGAGACCACGCCGCCCGGTCGAACAGGAAATAAACCCACTGCAGTAGGTGCGTAAGCAACAGGAAACCAATGATCGCGGAGATGACAGGCTTTGACACGGCGCCGTTAAAGCGCACATTAACGAGCCTCGCGCCCAGCAGGCAGAAGAACATGCTCATGATCAGCGCGCCCGTGATGAATATGATGGATGAAACATCTCCGACGATGCTTTCGCCAAACAAAATCACATAGGGTGTTGCGGCGCTGGCGAACGTTTCCGCGCCATAGATGCACAAGAATAGACCCACAAGCCGGCGATAGGGGCGGAATGCCGCCGCGCTTTGATAGCTGTCGCCGGCGGCGACCCGGAAGGCGAGCCAGCAGAAAAGCGTGTTTCCGAAGAGGCGTAAGAGCCCCAACGCATTCGCCGCCGAGAAAATGGTTGCGTGCAGCTGGGCGAGGAAATCGTAATCGTCAATCGCGCCGAAGTCAGGATAGAGATTGAATCGCTCCAGCATGAAATCGCTATGCCATCCGGCAAGATAGTCGAAAGCTGTCAGCGCGATGACAATCCAGAAAAGCCTGTTGCGGGGCTGAAGAAGAATTTGAAAGGCCTGCGCCCAGTCATCGTAGAACCTGCTTTTCCGGCGCAGAGCCTTGTGCGAATTGACAAGCGCGCCTGCCGCGGCGCGAATGATGCGGGCGAGGCGCCGCCGCACGCCCTGATGCATCAGCGCCAGCAGAACCAGCCCGAAAAGTCCGATTAGAAATTCGCCCGACCGTCCGAAATGTTCGGAAAAATCAGGCGCCAGCATCTAGTCTGCCTTGTTTGCGGAGCTCGCCTTGTCCGGCCGCGTGACCATGAGCTTTTTGATTTCGGCGATGGCTTTGGCCGGGTTCAAATGCTTCGGACAGACCTGCGCACAGTTCATGATGGTGTGGCAGCGATAGAGTTTGAACTCGTCCTCAAGTTTGTCGAGGCGTTCATTGTCGAGCTGGTCGCGGCTGTCGGCAAGCCAGCGATAGGATTGAAGCAACGCCGCCGGGCCGAGATATTCCTGCTCGTGATTGTCGGTTTCGCCGTTCCACCAGTAGGAGGGGCACGACGTCGAACAACATGCGCAGAGAATGCACTCATAAAGCCCGTCAAGCTTGGCGCGGTCTTCCGGCGACTGTCTCCACTCGGTCGCGGGATCTTCCGACTTCGCCTGCAGGTAAGGCTCAACATAAGCGTGCTGGCGGTAGAAATTGCTGAGGTCGGTGACGAGGTCGCGCACCACCGGCTGATGCGGCAAGGGATAAACCGCCACATCACCATCGCCGCATTCGTCCATGCCTTTGGTGCAGGCGAGGGTGTTGGCGCCGTTGATGTTCATGGCGCAGGAGCCGCACACGCCCTCCCGGCAGGAGCGGCGGAAGGACAAAGTCGGGTCGATCTCGTTTTTGATCTTGATCAGCGCGTCGAGCACCATGGAGACATTGGAGACATCGACCTCATAGGAATCGACGCTCGGGTTTTCCGGCGTCGAAGGATCATAGCGGTAAACACGGAAGGTGCGGGTCTTGCCCGCGCCTTCCTTTGCTTTCCAGGTCTTGCCGTTTTTGTTGATCTTGGAGTTTTTCGGCAGCGTCAGTTCGACCATCGACTATGAGACCTTTTCATGCGGGATTAGCGCGGCGTCCAATCCCTATGCCTTATCGCGTCCGCCATACCAATCAAGGCTGCGTGTGACATACATCGTGAACGCAATCGCGCCGAAGGCCGTCACCGAGCCAATCATGAGGGCGTAATCCTCTGATTTCATGAGTAAATATATCAGCCCATAGGCGCCTGAAAAGGCGATAAGGGCGATAATCCCGCGCCAGAAGCTGCGAAACACCGTCGCAGCATAAATGCCGGAGAGCGTCACTGTTGCGGCCGCCGCGCCGGTGAAGGCTTTTTCGAAACCCACATGCTCGGAGAAGGAAAGCACGAGCAGGTAGAAGATCACCTGGGCGAGGCCGAGCAGGATGTATTGCGCCGGGTGCGCCCGCGCGCCGGTGGTCGCCTCGAACAGGAAGAAGGTCATGAAGACGACGCCGAGAAACAGCAGCGCATATTTAAGGGCGCGATTGACGCTCTGATAGGGGCTCGTCGCGTCGATGAATTCGACGCCAAATGTATTGCCGGCGTCCAATGTCTCGAGGCCGCCGTCGGCGACAAAGCTGCGCGGCAGGTTGCGCGCGAGATAGGGAATGCGCCAGTCGGCGGTGAACCCTTCGGCGTTGATGGTGCGCGCATCGGGGAGATAGGCGCCCTGAAAACTCGGATCGGGCCAGTCAGCGCGCATGGCGACCGAGGTCTCCTCGCCGACCGGCGCAAAGTAAAGCGCGCCGCCGCCGGACATGGGCAGCTCCAGGCGAAACGAAAAACCGGCCTGCGGATCGCCGATGGGGAACGGCGTGCTGATGCCCGGCGCGCGCAGCGTATGTTCGCCGCCGCTTTGTCCGGTGACGGAGAGATTGATTCCCGGCTCAAACACAGTCTCGCGGGTCGCACCGCCAATCTGCAGTAGCGGCGTATCACGCATTCCTTTCAGCGCCGCATTGGAATCGAATTTCATCGCCAGCACCGCCTGATCCCAATAAATCGCCTTGATTTCGTTGCTGGTTTGCGGCGGCGTCAGGGCTGCGAAACGGCCGCTCATGACGATGTCGGAATCATAGACTGTCGCATCATAGATCGACCGGTTGCGCTGGGTCGCCCGGACGGCGGCGTCAATGGCGAGGTCTTTTGGTGTGAACACGAAATAGCGGCTGATGGTGATGGTCTCGCCGTCATCATTGGTTTTGCCGGTGTCGATGGCGCCCGGCACGATGATCACCGGCCCGCTGATCGTCTGGCGTCCGCCGACCAGTTGGTAGATTTCGTTCTCGACTTCGGAGGCGCGGCTGGAACGTTCGAAGACAAGGCCGTAGACCAGCATCGCCGGGATCCAGAGCAGGAAGGCGAGGCCGCCGATAAGGATAAGCTTGAGACCGAGCGAGCGTCCGCGCGTCGGCAGATTGATTTCCATGAAATCTCCCCTGAATTGTCGCCGCCCGGAGCAGTGCTCTAGGTGGCGAGCATGTCCGCCGCGCGGCGCGAACAGGGAAATTCAGGGGTCTGATTAAAGCGATTTCTTGACCGGCAGGAGTTCGGAGAAATTCGGGTCGCGCTTTTCTGACTTGGCGATGTAGCTCTCCTTGATGTCGTCGGCGCGCAGCATGGCGGCGTTCCACAAGGCGATATAATCGAGCGTATCGGCGGTCGAATGATCGCGGGAATAGTTGATCAACCGCTTACAGCCCGTCACGGCGAGCGGTGAATGGGCGGCGATTTTTTCGGCGATCTCCATCACCCCGGCAAGCAGCGCCTCATGGCTGTCGAAGACCTCATTGACGAGGCCGATTTCCTTGGCCTTGGCGGCGGACACGCGCTCAGCGGTGTAGGCCATCTGCCGCGCCCAGCCTTCGGGGATGATCTTGGTGAGGCGCGGGAATGTGCCGACATCGGCGGTCATGCCGATCGCGGTTTCCTGGACGCAGAAAAACGCGTCAGCGCTGGCGTAGCGGCAGTCACAGGCGCTGACCAGATCGACCCCGGCGCCGACCGCGCCGCCCTGGATCGCGGCGAGCACCGGCTGGCGGGCATTTTCAAGAGCCGAGAATGTCGCCTGCAACGCCTTCACATGGGCCGGGAAAGCCTCGGCCGCGACTTCACGGTTTTGCGGCGGCGCGTCCAGTGCGCCGGACATGAACACCGAAATATCCATGCCCGCGGTGAAGTGTTTTCCTTCCGCGGACAGAACGATCACCCGCGCCTTTGCATTGTCGGAGATGTCATTCACCGCCTCGGGCAATTCGCGCCAGAACTCAGGCGTGAAGGAATTGAACTTGTCAGCTCGCGAGAACCGGAGATGCGCCACGCCTTGCGAAATTTCGACGGTAAAACAGCTAAAAGTCATGAATGCGGGCTCCCTGTCTCGCAGATTCTGCATTTGTGATTTTCCATGATAAACTGGTTAACGCCAAGCCGTGAGAGCAGCAGCGCGATGCGATATGGATGGCGCCGTTTATGCTTGATCTCTTGGTAAGGGGTCCGTCAGGGCCGCCGTTTCGGGCAGCGTGTCTCAAAAGAGACGTTGGTGCGCACGCTCGAAGCCGAAAGTAGAGTTGGGCCCTGCGGGCATGGCGCAAGACAAGAGTGCAGAGATCATCAAGTTCAACGGGCCCGGCGAGGCGCCGGAGCGCGACATCGCGCTTGAGCCCGAAATAGCGCCGGCGAGCGGAGCCGAATCGCCGGCGACGGCCACGCTGGAAGCGGGCGCGGGCGCATTTCTCGCCGCGGCGCGCCATGGCGCCAACTTCAGTATCGAACAGGTTAGCGACGCGACCAAGGTCAAAGCCGAGCATCTCGAGGCCATCGAATGGATGCGTCTCGACCGCTTGCCTGCGCTCCCTTACGCGATCGGTTTCGTCAAAGCCTATGCGCGCTTTTTGAAACTCGATCCGGAGGCGGTGGCGGCGCAATTCAAAACTGAGGCGACTGCACAGGCGGCTCTGACGGCGCCCGCCCAGGCAACGCCGGTGACGCCGCAATCGAGCGGTGAAGGCGCCAAGCTTGGTTCCGTTTTCGCCATGCTGGCCGTGGCGCTGTTTGTGCTGTGGATCGGCTATCAGGTGCTGACCGGCGGCGGCAGGGAAGTCGACGTTGCGCAGACGGAAGCGCCCGAAGCGCCGCAAGCGGATCAAACGCGAAGCTCGGCGACTATAACCGAGCCAACCATTGTTCCTCCTCCGCCCGCGGTGGAAGCGGGCGCCGCATCAACCGAAGGCGCCCTCGAAACGCTGACGCAAGCAGAAGCGTCTTCGGAGGCGAGCACTCAACCGGGCGACGAAGCCGTAGAAAACGCTCCGCTGGCTGAACTTACGGACGACCCTGCCGCTGTGGAAACCGCGCCGCCTGAAGTTGCGCCTGTGACCGTCGAGCCGCTGCCGGCGCAAACGGCGCCCGTGCAAGCGGAGCCACGCGAACGGCCGCTACCGCGCCGCGCCCGTCCAGCGCCCGATCCGGTTCGTCAGCCCGTCATCGTCGAGGCGCGTCTGACGCGGTCTACCTCGCCTGCTTATCCCAATGGCTGCGCGCGCGGCGCCGGTGACGTTGAGAGCGTCACCATCGTGTTCGATGTCAGCGCAGCGGGACGCGCGGTCAATGCGCGGGTGGCGTCTTCAAGCAACGCCTGTTTCGAGAACGAAGCGCTGCGCACGGTGGCGCGCTGGCGGTTCGATCCGCGTCTGTCTGACGGTAATCCGGTTGTCGAGGGCGGCAAGCGCGCGACGCTCAATTTCAAGAAATAATGAACCGGTCTAGGGCGCGCTAATTTTTGGCGACAGCCAGCGCATCATGTTCACAAACAGATTGGCGTTGTCATTGTCCGGGCTGGTGATCGTCACGTAAACGCGCTCGCCCGTATTGAAGGTGAAGATGAAGTCCCTGAACATGCCCTGATCGGCGGCGACGGCGACTCTTCCTTTGCCGTAGTCGAAAGCGATCATTCCGGCGTAATCATCCGATGTTTCGTAAATGGACGTAGCCGGATCGTATGTTCCGTCAATATGATTTTCAGAGCCTTTCGGAAACGGCAGGACAGCATCCTCACGGTTCCGGAAAATCGCGGCGCCGCAAAGATAGTCGACCTTCTCCACCGGTAATCCATTCTTGATCATCGGGTGATCGCCATTCAACGTGGCGTCCTTGCGCGACATGCCGAAATAATGCGAGCAGCGCCCGTTCTCGGGGTCGGTGTGGCTCGGATATTCCTTGCTGTAGAGGTAGCCGTCGCGAAATTTTACGGAGAAAGCCTCCAGCAAGGGTGCGGCGCCGCTGCCGTTAGGAAAGTGGCTGAGGCTGAGATAGAGCCCGCCGCCCGCATCCACCCAGCGCACAATCGCGTCTATCTCTTCCGCGCTGAGCGGCGAGCGGTAAAAGATTTCGCCGCTGTCGAGTTTGATTTTTTCATTGGGTAAGCCGTGAATGATCAGAAGGTCCGTTTGCGCCAGCGCATCAGCGGTGATCGCTGCATCGGCGTAATCAACGGAAAAGCCGTCGCGGCCCATAATCTCCAGCATGATCTCGGCGCCGGTTTCTCCTTCGGGGCTTGTGTAGATAGTCTTGTGAAACCGGTCGATCAAAACGCGCGTGCCGTGCGCTTGCTCCAAGGGTGCAAAATCATGGCGATAGTCGAGATCGACTTCGGCGTCGACGGCCTCTTTCTTTTCCGCCGCAAAGGCGGGCGTCAGAAAAATCAATGTCCATAAAAGCGCTGTGCGCGTGAGGCTTTTTGACGTCGCCATAGCGATCCCCCGGCTTTCAAAGGCGTCAAAAGCATATCCCCATCTCATCCCCGCGCAAATCCAAAGAGATGAGCGGTTGGCCGCATGAGCCATACAGAAAAATCGGCCTCAGCTTCCAAACACATCCTTGAACAGCCGAAGCCAGTTCTCGCCCAAGAGGCGTTCCATATCGCCGGTCTTCCAGCCGCGCCGGTCAAGCACAGTAATGAGATTGCGGAACCGGTCCGGCGTGTCGAGCTCGGGGATGTAAGGCGGCCATTGCACATCGTAGCTCGGCTTGAAGATGGTGAGGCGCGGCTCGTACCAGTCTTCTTTAGTGATCCAGCTTGCAAGGCCGCGCACCGGGAAATCCGTCGACAGACCAACATGCTCAATGCCGATCACATTGACGGCGTGTTCGATGTGATCGGCGTAGTGTTCTATCGTCGTGTCGGTTCCGGGATTCCTGCCAATGAAGTAGCCTAGCGCCGCGACACCAAAGACGCCGCCCTTATCGGCGAGCGCTTTGATCTGATCATCGGTTTTTGCGCGCGGATGGCCGGGGCGGAATTTCTCGATCATGGAGTGGGTGATGGCGACAGGCTTTTCTGAAAACGCAATGCCGTCCATCGTCGTCTGCGCGCCGCAATGGGAAAGATCGATCAAGACGCCGGTCTTGTTCATGCGCGCGACGACCTCTACGCCGAAATCGGAGAGGCCGGCATTGGTGCGCTCTAGACAGCCGTCGCCGACCAGATTGCGGAAATTATAAGTGAGCTGGAAACAGCGCATGCCGAGCGCGTGCAGCGCGTCGATATTATCGACGTCGCCGTCGAGCATGGTCGAGTTCTGGAAGTTCATCATCACGGCGAGTTTCTTCTCGCGCTTGGCGCGGGTGAAATCCTTGGCGTTGAGCGCGATCAGATAGCGCTCCGGAAATTCTTGGGCGCGCTTTTTCCAGTCCAGCAATTCATCAATCGCAGTCTGTAAATCGCGGCGATTGAGACTGGTGACGATGCCGGAATAACCGGAATGCTGCACCGCCACCCATTCGTCGTCGTCCCATTTATGGGCGAAAGAGAGCGCGTCGATGACGTGGGATTTGTCGTAGAGGCGGAACAGCTTGTTCGATGTTTGCGCGGAGGCGCTCGTCGACAGCGAAACCGCAGCGCCCGCCGCGAGACCAATCGCATCACGTCTGGTGTATGTCATGAAAAAGCCCCTCCGTTTGCGCGGAGAGGCTAATAAACTTTGTCTCGCGAAGCAAAAGCGCCGGCTTAATAAACCCGCTTTTTCGGCTCGATGTATTTGATTTCGTCGGTGAGCGTGAAGTCATGCACCGGGCGATAGTCGATGGTCGCCTTGCCGTTGGCGAACCATGCGGCGGTGTGCTTCATCCAGTTCGCATCGTCGCGGTCGGGGAAGTCCTCGCGGGCGTGCGCGCCGCGGCTTTCCTTGCGGTTGGCGG
>CAZAOB010000037.1:16920-32897 GCA_964486635.1 uncultured Caulobacterales bacterium
TGTCGAATTCGAGCGTCTCGACGAGATCGGTGTTCCAGACCAGCGTCCGGTCGGTAACGCCGATATTCGGCATGGCGTCGCAGACCTCTTTGATTTTCTCGCGGCCTTCTTCGAGCACCTCGCCGGTGCGGAAAACCGCGCAATTGTTTTGCATGACCGATTGCATGCGCGCGCGCAGAACGGCGGTGGGCGTATCGCCCTTGGCGTGGCGGAATTTATCGAGGCGGGCGAGGGCTTCGTCGGTGGCGCGCTTGGGGAGGGGGCGCGCCGCGCCGCCTGATTTCACCACCTCGCCGCAGCGCAATCCCGCTGCGCGGCCGAACACCACGAGATCGATGAGCGAGTTCGAGCCGAGGCGGTTGGCGCCGTGCACGGAAACGCAGGCCGCTTCGCCGATCGCCATCAGGCCCGGCACCACGGCGTCGGAATCCTCGCCGCGCTTCGTGACGACTTCGCCGTGATAATTGGTCGGGATGCCGCCCATATTGTAGTGCACGGTGGGGAGCACCGGGATTGGTTCTTTTGTGACGTCGACGCCGGCGAAAATTTTCGCGCTTTCGGTAATGCCGGGCAGGCGTTCGGCCAGCACTTTCGGATCGAGGTGGTTGAGGTTCAGGTGAATATGGTCTTTGTTCGGACCAACGCCGCGCCCTTCGCGGATTTCAATCGTCATCGAGCGTGAAACAACATCGCGCGAGGCGAGGTCTTTCGCAGACGGCGCATAGCGCTCCATGAAGCGCTCGCCTTCGGAATTCGTCAGATAGCCGCCTTCGCCGCGTGAGCCCTCGGTGATGAGAACGCCTGCGCCGTAAATGCCGGTCGGGTGGAATTGCACGAACTCCATGTCCTGCAAGGGAAGTCCTGCCCGCAGGACCATGGCGTTGCCGTCGCCGGTGCAGGTGTGCGCCGAGGTGCAGGAGAAATAAACGCGGCCGTAACCGCCGGTGGCGAGGATCACCATCTTCGCGTTAAAGCGGTGAATGATTCCGGTATCGAGCTCCCAAGAGAGCACGCCCTGACATTCGCCTTCATCCGACATGATGAGATCAAGCGCGAAATGTTCGATGAAGAATTTCGCGTTCTGTTTCACCGACTGACCGTAGAGCGTGTGCAGGATGGCGTGGCCGGTGCGGTCGGCGGCGGCGCAGGTGCGCTGGACCTGTCCCTCGCCGTAATTCTTTGTCATCCCGCCAAAGGCGCGCTGATAGATCTTGCCTTCTTCGGTGCGCGAGAACGGAACGCCCCAATGCTCGAGTTCGTAAACGGCCGCCGGCGCATTCTTGCAGAGATATTCAATGGCGTCCTGATCGCCGAGCCAGTCCGATCCCTTGACGGTGTCGTACATGTGCCAGCGCCAGTCGTCTTCCGACATATTGCCGAGGGCCGCGGAGATGCCGCCCTGCGCCGCTACCGTGTGCGAGCGGGTCGGGAAGACTTTTGTCACGCATGCGGTCTTTAATCCGGCTTGCGCCGCGCCGAGCGTAGCGCGGAGGCCCGCGCCGCCGGCGCCGACAACAACAACGTCATATTCGTGATCGATGATTTCGTAACTCGAAGACATGAGAGCGTCAGCCTGTGAATGCAATGTTGTAGATCGACCAGAGCGCGCCGGCGATGAGCGACAGGGCGGCGAGCCAGTTGATGATGGAGAGGACGCCCTTTAGGCCGCCGTGAATATAGTCGGCGATGATTTCTTCCATGCCGATGCGCATATGCCATGCGCCGACGCTGACAAAGAGTGCGAGCAGGCCTGCGTTCAACGGCGCGGCGAGCCAGGCGCGCGCGCTCGCGACATCCGCGCCGAGATGGGAAACAACGCCAACAAGGAACCAGATGGCGAGGGGAATCAAAAGCGCCGCCGTGGCGCGCTGGATGATGAAAGTGGAAGTGCCTTTATGCGCCACGCTCAAGCCCCCATCGCGTTGTAGCCAGTGATCACAATGATCCCGGCGAAAAGGAACGATCCGGCGTACACAGCCCACGCGGTTTTTTCTGCGGTCTTTACCGCCAGCCCGCGTCCTGAATCCCAATAGAGATGGCGCAGGCCGTTCAGCAGGTGAAAGCAAAGCGACCAGACATACCCCGCCACCATGACGACGCCGAGCGGCGACTTCACAAATCCGGAAAGCGTGGCGAACAGGGCCGGGCTGAAGGCCAACGCATAGAGCCAGACGCTGAGCAGCAGCGTGCCGCCATATAGGACCATGCCGGTCGCCCGATGGGTGATCGAAGCCGCCATGGTGACGGTGAAACGCCAGATTTGCAGGTGCGGCGAGAGGGGGCGCGTTGGCTGCGCAGAATTGGACATGAAGACCCCGGGAAAGCAGGAATTGTGCAGTGCAGGCGAACATAGGCCGCCCCTTTTTCAAGTCAACGCGCCAAAATGGACCGGCGTGGCGGCAAGACTTGCCCAAGCGAGCGCGTTATGGCGCAGCGGGCATTGCCAATCCGCCAGGTTTTCGGCCATGCTGACCGCAGTTGCATGAATGAGTAGGGGATCGGGGCATGAAGAATTTACTGATCGCGACGGTGGTGCTGGGCGCCGCATGGGGCGCCGTCTCAACCGCCGCCAGCGCGCAGACGCTCGGGGCCGTGACTGGCGACCAGCTCGAAACCATTCTCGAAGCGGCCGATCTCAATCCGTCCATGATGGCCGACAGCGCAACTGGCGCACCGGTCGCGCTTGGCAAGGCGGGACAATTTGAATTTTACGTGCGCGCGCTTTCCTGTTCCGGCTCGCCGGCGGCCTGCGAAACGCTGGTGTTTTTCGCGAACTTCGAGCTGGGCCGCACGGTGACGGCCGGCGATTTTCGCCTCGTCAACAGCTTCAACGACAGTCAGGTGTTTGGCCGCGCTTATGTTCTGGAGGGAACCAGCGAAGTCGGCGTTGATTATGTGATTGAGCTTGGCGGCGGCGTCACCGAAACTCACCTGTCGCAAAACATTTCCCGCTGGGCCGATGTGATCTCGGCGTTTGTTTCCAAATTTCAGGAAGGCGCGTCGACGAGTTAGGCGACGCTCAATTGCGCACACCTGTAGCGGGAATTACGCTCCGAAAAATACATCATTTCTGTTGAATTCTTTCACCAAACCCAGTGTTGGTGAATAGTTATCCACCACTTTCAGGTCCGGGTTATCTTTCTCGTTCGTCAATCCGTGCGTAGCGAGTTGTGCTGTGTGTGGATTGCCGAGCTGAGAATTTACGTGCGCGAATACTGTTTCGCGCAAACGCCCGGAGTCTGCCTTGATCGCGATGCATAAATCAGATGTATACAGATTAAATGTTCCACGTGGAACATTATTGGACCAACGCAGCAAGCCCTATGGGGCGTTCGGATCGCCATCAGTCCGTGCAGTTGGCGCCGTTGGCCTCGACCGTCATCAGATTGCCTGCGCCGCCGGGTTTGAAGAACCGCATCCGCAACGTGTAGTTCGTTTCATTCAGCAATATGCGGTCGGTAAGTGCGCAAGCGCTCTTCAGGATGGTTTTACGCATGCCTTCCACCTGTCCGGCTTGCACGTGTTGCAGGTTCGGGTCCTTCAACTGCACCGTGATGCTCACGAGATCGCTTTCCGCATCTACGTAGACATTTGTGATTTCCGACGCCGAGCCTTTAGTCAGATTATAGCCGCGCGAAAAGTTTCTCGCCTTGGTTTCGAGAAATTCCTGCTTTTCGTCATAGCTCGCCGTCGCGTAGTCGAATTTTTCGCCGCCAAAGGGGTTCCACAGCGAGACGGCCAGGAATCCGGCTGCGGCGGATATGCCGCCGGCGAAAATTTTTGCAGGACTCGCCACGGTCAATTCTCAATTCAAGCCGCGCGGTTGAGGAGCGCCTTCAAGCCTTCCGGCAAGTCATCTTTCAACTCGCGCAAGCGCTCGAGCAGGCGCCGCTCGTTAAGGTCGAAGCCGCCATCCTTGCCGATGCGGGCGGCGAGCCAGTCAGCTTCCGCTTTGGTGAGCTGTTCGGCGTTGGCGATCTCTGCTTCGCGCGCATCATTGTGCGCCTTGTGCACGCTCTCGGTCGGCCGGAAGCCGGAAAGGCCGCCGGCGATCATTTTCTTGAAGAAACCGCCGACATTGACCGACTGATCCTTAGCCCAGGCATTGCGGCGGAAAGCTTCTTCGCGGCTCGGCGCCGTATAGCCAAGATGCGCCATCAGATGATTGACAACGCCTTGAACGAAAAGCTCCGTCCACGCCGAATTGTTCTTGGCGTTCTCGGTGGCGTCGTTGATGTCGAACAGCAACTCGGCTTCGCACCGCGTGATGGCGACATTGCCGTCGCCGCCGGAAGCAAACAGATAGCGCTTCAACATGATGGCGTCCTGCTTGGAAACAACCGGGCCTTCTTCCTTGTTGACGATCATGGCGCGGATCTGTTCGCCGGTGAACGTCGCCATCTCCGCCGGAGTCTGCGTTGCGGTTTCCATGAGTTTGACAAGCAGGGCGATCTCAAGCGCGTTGGCATGCCCGTTGCGGGTCACGCGCCCTTTCAGGGACTGGAATTCTTCCGGCGTCAGATAGCCTTGCGGCTCTTCTTCGCGAAGGTAGAAATCCGCCGCTGCTTCAGCGAAAAACTGGAACCATTCCGGATCGCCGTCCTGCGCGCGATCGCCAAGATCAAACAACGCATCGAGTTCGGCGGGCTCGACAACACCGTTGGCGAACACCGTCTTGCGCAGGAAAAGAACTTCGTCAGCGGAGACGAAACCGTCCGCGCCGATAGCAGCGAGGCGCGCGGAAAGGGAATGGTCGGACATGGGCGGGCTCCCCGAGGAATAAATTCCCGAAGAGCATGGCGCCGCGAAGTTAAAATCAGGGAAAGGAATTCTGTCAGGATGGGCGGATTAAGGTTGCGTTTACCTTGCAGCGCCGTTCGATCAATGCGGCAGCACGCCCTTTCCGAACGCCACCGCGAGGCCGACAAACAAAGCGAGCCATGCGGTTTGCATAGCGAGCGCGGCGACGGGCTTGGGGCCGACTTCGAACAAATCCTTGAGCGAGGTTTTTACGCCCAGCGCCGCGACCGCAATCACCAGCGCCAGACGCGAGCCGGCGGCAATCGTTTCTCTGAAGGTGTCCGGCACCAGGCCAAAACTGTTCGCGGCCATGAGCGCGGCGAAGCCGAACAGGAAAATAGGAAAGGCGCGTCCGGTGGCTTCCGAACCGGCCTGCCGGGAAAACACCATGGCGATGAAAAAAACGGCCGGCGCCAGCAAGGTGACGCGCATCAGCTTCACCACGGCGGCGACGGCGCCCGCGTCGTCGGAGACGATGTAACCGGCGCCGATGACTTGCGCGACGTCATGAATTGTTGCGCCGAGAAACACGCCGGCCTGCATTTCGGTGAAGCCGAACAGATGCGTCAGCGATGGATAAGTGATCATGGCGAGCGTGGACAATGTCGTCACGCCGACAACGGTAAGAATGAGATTGCGTTCGCTTTCCTTGGACTGCGGCAACACAGAAGCGATGGCCATGGCGGCGGAAGCGCCGCAAATGGCGACGGCGCCGGCGGAAAGCGTGGCATGCGGCGCAGTGAGGCCGGCGCTGCGGCCGATAACAACGCCCGCCGCTATGGTCGTCATGACGGCGGCGACGACCAGCAAGGCGGTCGCCCAGCCAAGTTCGGCGATCTCAGTGAAGGTGACAGATGCGCCGAGCAGGATCACGCCGAGTTGCAGGATTCGCTTGGACGCGAACTGAATGCCCGGCTTTGTCTTCGCATCGTCGTTCATGAAGTTGAACGCAATGCCGAACAGGATCGCGTAGAGCATCACCGGCCCGCCATAGCGCGACGAGATAAACAGCGAAGCCAGCGCCACGGTCACCGCAAGCAGTACGCCCGGCGCATAGTTTCGCGCCTGTTGTGGAAGACTGGCGAGGAAGCTCACGCCGGCAAGACTTTCAGAAAGGCCGTTTATTCGGCGGCGCGCAGGGATTCAGCGGAGCGAGAGATAGCCGGCATCGCGCTGGTTTCGCAATTTCGTTTGTCGCGGTGGGTCACCATTCGATGGTGCAGGTCCTCAATGCATTTGCGGCCCGTGCAGACAAACAGGAACGGGAAGAGGCCGTGCAGCATGCAGGCGATTCCGGCGATAAACATCCTGCCGCCGAAGCCAAAAGCCATGCCCATATGCTGGAAATAGCTCTCGCCGACGCTTGCCGGATGCTCAGTAAAGGCGCGCTTGATCATGGTGGCGTGGGTCCCCGTCTCTCAATGGAGAGAGCATAGGCCGGAACTGGTGAAAAATTATCCTACAATGGTCAATAGAAAAACTAATCATTGCGAGTATTTTCCAATTTTGATAAGAAAGTTAGAATGGATAGCACGGATAAAGCGATTTTGGCGCTATTGCAGCGCGACTCCAGCACGCCGGTTAGTGATATCGCCGAATCGGTGGGCCTGTCGGCGACGCCCTGCTGGCGGCGGATCAAAAAGCTTGAAGAAGAGGGAGTCATCCGCAAGCGGGTGGCGCTGGCCGACATGGCCGCGCTCAATCTCAGCCTCACCGCTTTCATCTCCGTGAAAACCGCCCAGCACACGGAAAGCTGGCTGAAAAAGTTCAGCGACGCCATCCGGCGCATCCCGGAGATCGTCGAAGTCCACCGTATGAGCGGCGAGGTGGATTATCTGATGAAGGTCGTTGCGCCCGACATGGCGAGCTTTGACCGCGTCTATAAGCGTCTGATCACATCGGCTGATTTTTCAGACGTGACGTCCACATTCTCTATGGAAGAGATCAAGTCGACGACAGAGTTGCCGCTCGATTATGTGTGATGTGCGCCTACTTTGATTTGTAGGCGACACCTTCCTTCATCACGAAGTCGATGTCTTCGAGTTCTGTGATGTCTGTGAGCGGGTCACCTTGCACCGCGACGAGATCGCCGTATTTGCCGGGGGTGATTGATCCGAGTGCGTCGGATTTTCCGAGATTGTCGGCGCCGGCGACGGTTGCGCTGCTGATTGCTTCCATCGGCGTGAGGCCAGCTTCAACAAGCAACGCGAACTCGCGCGCATTGTCGCCATGCTTGGAAACGCCCGTGTCCGTGCCGAAGGCGATCTTGACGCCCCCTTCATGGGCGCGGCGCGCCATGTCGAGCATTTTGGGACCGACTTCGGCGGCTTTCGCACGCTGCGGCGGCAGAAGGAAAGACTGCGGATCCGCAGCCCATTCCGCGACAGTAACGCCGGCGAGAATGGTCGGCACCAGATAAGCGTTGTTGCGTTTGAACAGCCGGATCGATTCATTGTCGAGATAGGTGCCGTGCTCGATCGAATCGACGCCGGCGCGCAAGGCTGCGTTGATGCCGTTGACACCATGAGCGTGCGCCGTGACCTTGCGGCCCATGGCGTGCGCGGAATCCATGATTGCATTCAGTTCATCGTCGAAAAACTGCTGCTCAAGGCCCGCTGCGGTGTTCGACAAGACGCCTGCCGTCGCCGTCAGCTTGATGTGGTCGGCGCCGCGCCGCACTTGTTCACGGACAGCCTTGCGGCATTCGGCGACGCCGTCGCAGACGCCCTTTGAGTGAAGAATGACCGCGATGTCGTCGTTGTACCCTTGTGTGCCGTCGCCATGTCCGCCGGTGACGGAAATGGTTGCGCCGGATGCGAATATCCGGGGGCCCACCACATCGCCGCGCGCAATGCCGTCACGCAACGCGAAGATCGCATCGGACGATCCTGCGCCGACGTCGCGCACTGTCGTGAAGCCCGCCATCAGCGTTTTCTTCGCATAACCTGCGCCCATCATCGCCTGATCGGCTTCCGACATTTCAACCCGTTGAAGCCGCGCTCTCGGATTGTTTTCGCTGGTGATGTGAACGTGGCCATCGATGAGGCCGGGCATGACAAACATCGCCGACAAATCGTGCACATCAACTGTGTCTTCCGCGCCGGCGCCAACACCATCGACCCCGACGAACCCATTCACGATCCGGTCAACGCGCCCGTCCTTGATGATAATGGTCTGGTTCTCGGTGACGGCGCCGCCAGGAACGGCGAGCAATCGCCCGGCATGAACAACGCTGTAGTCGGCGGCGCTTGTCGTCAGCGGGAAGGCGCAAGCAAGCGCCGCAGCAAAGAGGCGTTTCATTTCGAACTCCATGGAATATGCGGCATAAGCCTATTGTGGCGCAGGGCCAATGTAGAAATCTTCATTGGCGAAATCAAAAACGAAGCTGCGCTCGCGAAGAAGGTCGGCGCCGACAAGGCAGAACGGCTTGGCGCTGGCGCCGAAGTCGCGGAAAATTTCTGCGTCGTAAACCAGAAAGGTGTGATATCGCCAGGTTGCCTTGCCGATTTTGAGGCGTGAAATCTTCACGGCCTTGGCTTGTTGAGAGTTATCGAAGACATCGTTCAGTCGCGACGCCTGCGCAGAGCCGCGCAAACCCCAGCCATTGATACGGATGCCTGACGTCATCGCCCGCAACGCCGGCTCATTAAAAATGGTGCCGGAAGCACCGAGATCGACAACACAGGGAATCTGCAGGCCGCGTACGTTCACATCGACCCGGTGCAGCGGCGTTGCCTGATCTGCGACCTGCATCGGCGTAATCTTGGTGCGCGCCCAGCCTCTTTCGCGCGGATTTGGAACTCCGCCGTCAGGGTCATAAAACCGAATCTCGTTGATTTCATTGTCCACCATCACGGTGTATCGCGTGAGGATATCGAGACCGAGTACGCCTTGAGGCGGTGTGTTGGGCGGCTCCCAGTCGGGCAAAATTACACCCACGTGATTCTCCAAGCGGGTCTTTCCGATTGAAATTTCGCCCAGGTGAAATGCGGGCAATCGCTCCGCGCTCGACAGACCGAGAATCCGGATGGGGTCTCGGTCGGCGGGTGTGAACGACTGGCGAGCCGCCAGGTTTGCAAAGACCGAGGTGATTGTTGCCCCGGAATCGACGATAAAGTCATTCGGTCCGTCACCGTTCACAGTTGCGTTAACGGTGAGCCATCCCTGATAATCGATGCGATACGGGACCGAATCGACCGGGGAAAGTCCCGTCATCGGGTGTGCGATTGCTGGTGACGCGGCCGCAACCAGCGCAGCCGCACATCCGAGAAAAGCCCTTATATTTCCTTGCACTAACGTAGCCCCGCCTGGTTTTTCCGGCATTGATTGAAGTTTTTTCTACGCCCCGGTTGAATGCTAGCCCGGGTGTCACTGGCTGTCACGGCGTGAGCCTCGCGCTGTTTCGAGGTCAGGAGCAGATGCTGGAGGGTCGGCGCACTTGCGCGAGCGTCCAGTTTGTTCGTTCTGGGCGGGATTTTCTTTTGCCGCAGGCGCGAAATCTCTTGCCTTGAGGCCTCTGCGGGGTATAACCCGCGCCTTCAAACCGGTCGCCGGGCCATATGGCATGCCTTGGCGGCCTTGTTGCGCGCCCGAAAGGGCCCCCAGATTTTTGGGGAATTAATTAGGAAAAGCGAAATGCCCAAACTGAAGACCAAATCAGGCGCGAAAAAGCGCTTTAAGATGACCGCCTCCGGGAAGGTCAAGGCCGGCGTCGCCGGCAAGCGGCACGGCATGATCAAGCGTACGCCCAAGCAAATCCGCCAGAACCGCGGCATGGACGCGCTGTCGGATCAGGACGCTCGCATCGTCAAAAAATACATGCCCTATAACCGCTAAGGAGACGCACTCATGTCACGTGTGAAAAGAGGCGTCACCGCCCGCGCCCGCCACAAGAAAATTATCGGCAAAGCCAAAGGCTATTACGGCCGCCGCAAGAACACCTTCCGCGTCGCCAACCAGGCGGTGGAGAAGGCCGGCCAATACGCCTATCGCGACCGCCGCGTCAGAAAGCGGAACTTCCGTTCGCTCTGGATCCAGCGCATCAACGCGGCCTGCCGCGAACTCGACTTCACCTATGCCCGATTTATCGACGGGCTCTCGAAGGCTGGCGTCGAGGTTGATCGCAAGGTTCTCGCCGACATCGCCGTAAAAGAGCCCGAGGCGTTCAAGGCCCTGGCGGAAAAGGCGAAAGCGGCGCTTGCATAATCAAGCTTACGCAGCCGAAACGAATTAAAAAGGCGCTTGTTTTTCAAGCGCCTTTTTCTTTACCCGAGTCGCATGACTTCAAAAACATATAGCGTTCAGTATTTCTGGCTTGACCGGCGGCGCGGGCAAGGGCATTTATTGTGCATCGCAACAAAATGCGATCTACGAGAACACAGGAGACGCTCGGACTTTCTATAACCCTCTGAAAGGAAACAGAAATGATCCGGACTTTATTTTTCGCAACCGCAGCAATCAGCGGAATTTCGACCGCCGCGCTTGCCGCCGGTAAGGAAGTTCAATTCGATCGCGCAAGTCTCAACGAACCCGCTTACGTCGAAGCGCTATATGCTGAGATCGAACAAGCGGCGCGTGAGGTTTGTAAATCCGAGTTGCTTGGTTCGCCCTATTACCACTCAAAAGTGAGAAGCTGCATCAAGGCCAGTCTCGCCCGTGCGTTGGCGGATGTTGATTCCCCGCTGCTCACGGCGTTTGCAGAAGGCGTGGAAGAAATGGAATTGGCCGCCCGTTAGACCGGGGCCCTTCATACGTGTCACCAGCTAGAGCGGCCCTCGACAAGAGCGGCCGCTCTTTATATTGAATAAGTAGGATTTTCAGGAACCGCCGCGATGACTTCTTTCGAGTTCTTCTTTAGGAGCGCTGTTTGAACGGGTGACCGAAGCGGTATCTGCCGGTAAGCGTCATCCCCCGGATGGCGCTTTTTTTGTGTCGAAAGTAAAATTGGAGACCGGACGGCATGTCCGACATTGAAAAACTCGAACAGGATCTGTCGGCGAAAATCGCTGCGGCTGACTCAATCTCCACGCTTGAGGAATTGCGCGTCGCCGCCATAGGCAAAAAGGGCGCGGTTTCCGAGCGCATGAAAACGCTCGGCAAAATGAGTCCGGAAGAGCGCAAGGAAATGGGTCCGGCGCTCAACGGCCTTAAAAACCGCATCACCGACGCGATCGAAGCCAAGAAAATGGCGCTCGAATCCGCAGCGCTTGACGCCCGCCTCGCGACGGAAAAGGTCGATGTGACCCTTCCGATCCGTCCGGAACCGAAAGGCAAGATTCATCCTGTCTCTCAGGTCACGGAAGAAATCGTCGCGATCTTTTCCGCCATGGGTTTCGATGTCGCCGAAGGGCCGGACATCGAAGACGATTTCCATAATTTCACGGCGCTCAATTTTCCCGCCGATCACCCGGCGCGCGAAATGCACGACACGTTCTTCTTCGAACCGAAGCAGGACGGCTCGCGCATGTTGCTCAGAACGCATACCTCGCCGGTGCAAATCCGCACCATGATGACACAAAAGCCACCGATCCGGATCATCATTCCGGGCCGCACGTTCCGCTGCGATTCAGACCAGACCCACACGCCGATGTTCCATCAGGTCGAGGGGCTCGTCATCGACAGGCAAGCCCATATGGGCCACCTCAAAGGAACGCTCGAAGCCTTCGTCAAAACCTTCTTCGAGATCGACGATGTAAAAACCCGTTTCCGCCCGCACTTCTTTCCGTTCACGGAGCCTTCCGCGGAAATGGACGTGCAGTATGAGCGCGTCGGCAATGAAGTCCGCTTCGGTCAGGGTTCCGACTGGATGGAAATTCTCGGCTGCGGCATGGTGCATCCGAATGTGTTGAAAAATTGCGGCCTCGATCCGGATGAGTATCAGGGTTTCGCCTGGGGCATGGGCGTCGACCGCCTCGCCATGCTGAAATACGGCATTCCCGATCTCAGGGATTTCTTCGCCGCCGATGCGCGCTGGCTCGAGCATTACGGCTTCGACGCGGCGGATCAGCCGAATCTTTCGACGGGGTTGAGCCGATGAAGTTCACTCTTTCCTGGCTCAAAGAGCATCTTGAAACCGAAGCGACGCTCGATGAAATCGTCGAGACCATGGTTGCGGTCGGCCTTGAAGTTGAGTCTGTCGAGAACCCGGCGGAAAAACTCGCCGCTTTCACCATCGGCGAAGTCCTGCATGCGGAGCAGCACCCAGACGCCGACAAGCTGCGCGTTTGCAAGGTCGCGACCAAAGACGGCGAGATGCAGATCGTTTGCGGTGCGCCGAATGCGCGGGCAGGGATCAAGATCGCCTATGCGCCGGTGGGCTCTTACGTTCCCGGCATTGACGTTACGCTGTCGAAAGCGAAAATCCGCGGCGTCGAATCCCACGGCATGATGTGTTCGGTGCGCGAACTTGAACTTGGTGACGATCATGACGGCATCATCGAAGCCCCGGCGGCGTCCAGGGTCGGCGATCCCGTGTCGCAATGGCTCGGCGCCAACGATCCGGTCATCGATTTCGAAGTGACGCCGAACCGGCCGGATACGAATGGCGTCAACGGCGTTGCGCGCGATCTCGCCGCCGCCGGCCTTGGCAGGCTGATCACGCCCACGCCGGCGCCGATCAAGGGCGGCTATCCGTGCCCGCAAAAGATCGAACTCAATTTTCCGGAAGGCGCGGAAAACGCATGCCCCGCATTCGCCGGACGCTATGTACGCGGCGTCAAGAACGGACCGTCGCCGCAATGGCTGCAGGACCGGTTGCGCGCTATCGGCTTACGCCCGATCAGCGCTCTCGTCGATATGACCAACTATCTGTCTTACGACCGCGCGCGGCCGTTTCACGTTTATGACGCTGACAAGCTGAACGGCGTCATCCGCGCGCGCCTCGGCAGGAAAGGCGAAAAATTCCTCGCCCTCGACGGCAAGGAATATGAAGTCGACGAGACGATGTGTGTGATCGCTGACGATGCTGCCGTGCTCGGCTTTGGCGGCATTATGGGCGGCGAGGACACGGGCTGTTCGGAAGAAACCAAAAACGTCTTTATTGAATGCGCCTATTTCGATCCGCTGCGCACCGCCAAGACCGGCCGCAAGACCGGCATTACATCCGATGCGCGCTATCGTTTCGAGCGCGGCGTCGATCCGGCCTTTGTCGTGCCGGGTATCGAAATGGCGACGCAGCTTGTGCTCGATCTTTGCGGCGGCGAGCCGAGCGAGATCGAACTCGTGGGCGCTATTCCGCAGACGGACAATACTGTTCTGTTCCCGCCGTCGGAAGTCAAACGCCTCACCGGCATGGATGTGGCGCCGGAAAAGGCGGAACGGATCCTGACGGCGCTCGGCTTTGTCGTGCGCAAGAGCGATCCGTGGCAGGTCGATGCGCCGAGCTGGCGTCCCGATATTGAAGGCAAGGCCGACATTGTCGAGGAGATTGCGCGCATCACCGGTTTTGCGCATCTGCCGACGGAAACGCTGCCGCTGCTCAAGCCGGTTGAAACGCCGAAGCTGACCGCAAGCCAGGACCGGCGCCGCATGGCGCGGCGGGCGCTGGCGGGTCGCGGCATGCTCGAGGCAGTGACGTGGTCGTTTCTCGATCAGCGCCATGCTGAACTCTTCATGAGCGCTGACGAGGTCAAGGCGAAGGGGCTCGTCCTGGCCAATCCGATTTCGTCGGACCTCGGCGTGATGCGCTCATCGCTCCTGCCCAATTTGATTTCTGCGCTTCAGCGCAACGCCGATCGCGGCCGCGATGATCTCGCCCTGTTCGAGGTGGCGCCGGTTTACGCCGGCGATCAGCCTGCTGATCATTCGAACGCAGCGGGTGGCGCGCGCGCGTCGGCGCCGCCGCGCCACTGGCAGGGCGCGTCTGCAAGCGCAGATGTGTTCACTGTGAAGGCTGATGCTATCGCCGCGCTCGACGCAGCCGGCGCGCCAGTCGCCAGTCTCCAGGCTAGCGCCGATGCGCCGGACTATTTCCATCCCGGCCGTTCCGGCGTGTTGCGCCTCGGCCCGAAAGCGCTCGCCCATTTTGGCGAAATCCATCCGCGCATTCTGAAAGCGATGGACGTTGACGGACCGGTCTTTGGGTTCGAAGTGTTCCTCGATGCGATCCCCGAAGCGAAGAAGAAGCCGGCCAAGACAAAACCGGCCCTCGATGCGTCGGAACTGTTGCCGCTCACCCGCGACTTCGCCTTCGTTGTCGATGAAAGTGTTTCGGCGGAGACCCTGCTGAAGGCGGTGCGCGGCGCGGAGAAAAAACTTATCGCCGATGTTTCCCTGTTCGATGTCTATCAGGGCAAGGGCGTCGCCGAAGGCAAGAAATCCCTCGCGGTCGAGGTCACGCTGCAGCCGCGTGAGAAAACCCTGACTGACGAGGAGATCGAGGCGGTTTCCGCGCGCATCGTCGCCCAGGTCGAAAAGGCGACCGGCGGGGTCTTGCGCGCCTAGGGCCGGTACGGGGTCTCGGGCCGGCGAAACCGGCTTGCAGATCGCGCCCGGCCAAGTTAAGACCCGCCTCCGATCCTCGATTGGGCCGCTTTAGCTCAGCTGGTAGAGCACATCATTCGTAATGATGGGGTCACGTGTTCAAGTCACGTAAGCGGCACCATTCACTATCAATCAACGCCAGTGGATTTACGGTGCGCTTCAAAAACCCCGGATCGGGGTCCGGGGCAGGCTCTGTGCGCGAGTTCACCCATTCCGATCATCTCGGCAGCCCCATCGCCGCGACCGACAATGCCGGCGTGGTGCAGTGGCGGGAATCTTACGATCCGTTCGGCCAGTGCCGCATCTGTGCAGGCGCGAACGATAACCAGACCGGCTTCACCGGCCATATAGACGACCGCGCCACGGGTCTCACCTACATGCAGGCGCGATACTACGATCCCGTCATCGGGCGGTTCCTCTCAACCGATCCGATTGGCTATCAGGACCAGCTCAATCTGTATGCGTACGTCGCGAACGATCCGGTTAATAACTTTGATCCGAATGGGGAGGCATCGGTTGCCGTAGAGCGCTTCGTAGTTCGGGCTGCATTTGCGGGCGGGCTGTCACAAGTTGACTCGCCAGTTCCGGGCCCTGCGGACGTAGCAGCCGTTGCGGTGCTTGCGGGTTACGCTGGGGCCTTGGCGTATGACACCATATTTAAGAATGAAGAAACCAAACCCGAGGCGCATCCCCCGCGTGCCCCAACAGACGAAGAGAAGGCCAAAGTAAAAGAGGCAGGTGAAGCTGATTCAGGCAAGGCCGGGCTAACGGAACAAGGTCGCGCCGCACAAAAGCACGGTGATCGTGCCGGTTCCGCCTTTCCGCCGGCCGGAAGCAACACTGAAGAGCGAAATGCTTCGGGGGCAGCGACGACTGCCGGTATCGTTGATAGTGAAGGTACTACGATAGCGGTCAATGGTAAGGGAGAGACAATTGTGCGCGCCCCCGACGGTCGAGGTATCAAATTAAACCCTGACGGATCATTTAATGGATATCGAGAGCCACCGCGATCTAATGGAGATTAGGGAATATGAAACCCATCACGATAGATATCACCTCACCTAAAGACTACGAAGAGTTGGTTGCTGAGATGGATTTTGGAGATCAGTTTCGGTTTATTTTTTCTCAAGAACCAGGAGAAGCTGAAGTAAGCGTGTCGATCTTTAATATCAAGGCATCGGATTATGATGCGACACAAGCGGCATACACTAAAAAAGACAAAAGTAGAATGATTCCAGTGAGCGTGCTGCGCAGACTTCTTGACCAAGGCGTTGAGGCGCTACTCTCATTACCCAAGAAGTAGCGCGCTTCGCGTGGTAGAGCGGGTTACGGCCATTGGGCGTACCCGAACCCGCTTTCACTCATCGGCGAGACCAAGATCGCCAAGTCCGGCGGCGACACAGCGGTCTGGCGCACCTATGGCTACGATGCGCGGCGCAAGCTGGTCGATCTCAACGACCACTACGATTCCGGCGAGAACCGCCACTTCGCCTATGATCCGAACGGGCGGCTGTTGACCGCCGCCGGCCCGTGGGGGTCGGGCTCGTTCTCCTATGACGCGGAAGGCAACCTCCGCGGCCAGACGCTGGGCTCGCGGGCGATCACGGTCGCCTATGCGGACGGGACCAATCGCGTCACCTCCGCCAACGACAATGGCGTGGTGAAAAACTACGCTTATGTCGATGGCCGCGGCAACG
>CAZAOB010000038.1:0-31921 GCA_964486635.1 uncultured Caulobacterales bacterium
GGCGCTTGGCGACTTCCTTGTCATAGAAACCGCCGGGCGCTTCTGCAAATGCTTCGGCGGCGTCAGCCGTCAACACATCTGCCCACATGTAACCGTAGTAACCAGCGGAATAGCCCTCGCCGGAGAAGATATGTCCGAAATGCGGAGACCGGTGACGCATGACAATCTCGCTCGGCATGCCAAGCTCCGCCAGCGTTTCCCGCTCGAACGCGTCTGGGTCAATGCCCGATGGATCGACCATGTGAAATTTCATATCAACCAATGCGGACGCGAGATACTCGGTTGTGTCGAAGCCCTGTTTAAAGGTCGAGGCCGCCTTGATCTTTTCGACCAGTTCCGCCGGCATTGGTTCCCCGGTTTCGTGATGAACGAGATATGTGTTGATCACTTCGTCGGTCGACAGCCAGCGCTCCAGCAATTGCGACTGGAACTCGGTGTAGTCGCGTACGCCGCCATTCAAGGTTGGGTAATCGACATTAGATGACAGGCCATGGAGCGCGTGTCCGAACTCGTGGAAGAACGTTTCCGCATCGTCCCATGAGACCAAAACAGGCTCGCCGGGCGCGCCCTTGATGAAGTTCGAATTGTTCGACACTAGCGGGGTTTTTTCTATGCCATCGAGCCGGTCGTGACCGCGATAGCTGGTCGCCCAGGCGCCGGAACGCTTTCCGGGTCGGGCGAACGGGTCAAGATACCACAGGCCCACATGCTTGCCTGACGTCTTGTCGGTCACTTCCCATACGTGAACGTCTTCATGCCAGACTGGTACGGAGCCGTCGGGCACTGCTTCGAAATTGAAGTTGAACAACTCACCCGCGACGAAGAACATCGCCTCGCGCAGTTTGTCGAGTTGCAGATATTGTTTCACTTCGTCCGAATCGAGATCGTATTTCGCCTGACGAACCTTTTCCATGTAGTAGCGATAATCCCATGGCTCGATTTTGAAGTCACCGCCCTCGGCATCGACCAGGGCCTGCATTTCAGCGACTTCTTCGTGCACGCGCGCCACGGCCGCTGGCCACACCGCCTCCATGAGATTGAACGCGTTCTCAGGCGTTTTCGCCATCCGGTTCTGCAAGCGCCAGGCCCCGTAATTGGGATAGCCGAGCAGTTTCACGCGCTCGTCACGAAGCTGCAGGATCTCCGCAATGATCGCATTGTTGTCGTATTCATCGCCATTGTCGCCGCGGCTGTAATAGGTTTCCCAGACCGTCTTGCGCAGATCGCGTTCCGTTGAAAAGGTCAGGAACGGATCCATGGATGAGCGCGTGTTGGTGATTGCATACTCGCCCTCACGGCCATTGGCGGTTGCCGCTGCCGCAGCGGCCTTCGCGAAGCTGTCCGGCAGACCGCCCAACTGATCGGCGCTGATATAAGTAATGTAGGCTTCCTCATCGTTCAGGACGTTATTCCCGAACGCCGTGTGCAACTCGGAGAGCCGCTTGTTGATCGCAGCATACCGGTCTTTCGCCTCGTCCTCGAGGGTCGCGCCGTTGGATGCGAAACCATCATATGTCAGCCAGACCATGCGTTGCTGATCGGGCCGGAGCTTCTTCATGTCATCGCTCTCATAGACAGCCTTTACGCGAGCGAAGAGCTTTTCGTTTTGGCTGATCTTTGAGAAGAACTCAGACAGCACCGGCGCCATTTCGGACTGGATCGCACGAAACTCCGGAGACGACATATTTGACGACAGGATGCCCCAATAGGTGAATACGCGGCCGATGTCGTCGCCTGTCTTTTCCAGTGCAATGATCGTGTTGGCGAATGTCGGCGGTTCCGGGTTGTTGGCGATCGCTTCGATTTCAGCGAGGTTCTTGACCATGCCGGCTTCAAGCGCCGGCTTGATTCCGCCGACCTGCATTTCGTCAAAATGCGGCACGCCGCTATAGGGGCCGTCATACGGTGAAAGCAGCGTGTCCGCAGCGGCGTCACCGGCCACAGCAGGTGCGATACCCGCAAACAGATCGCCAACATCCTCACTCACCGGCTCGGCCATTTCCACCTTCGCATTGTCATTTGTTGCGGCGTTCTGTTTGTCGCCCTGGCCACAGCCATAAAGCGCAGTCACGAGCGCCATCGTCGATACGAGTGTTGTTATCCGCATGATGCGGCTCCTTCCATTCTTCAATCAGCAGGCAATGCCCATCGCGGCCGCCATGTCCCCGGCGGCCGACCCCTAAGTCGCAAACATCCTGATTAGCTGCGGCCCGGCTTGCAAGCCCGAACCTCTCGTCCCGCCTCGGTTCGCCGCAGAAAAGGCTCGCTTCACCGGACCCGCTCAGCGCGACGGCTGCTGTTGGGAAATGCAGTGGAATGAACCGCCGCCCGTCAAAATATGGGAGGAATCGATTGCGCAAAAGTGCGGCCGGTCGATCAGGCTCTCCAGCGTCGCCAGCGCCTGCAGCCCCGTTTCGTTATCCCCGGTCAGCGCTCCATAGACAGGCAATATTACGGAGTGATTGGCGATGTAAAAGTTCATGTGACTGGCCGCAACAGGCTCGCCATCGAACTCGGCGCGCCCAGGCGACGGGACGGTGATCACGTCAAGTTTGCGGCCGTGCGCGTCCGTTGACTCCGCCAACACGTTTTCGATCGCCGCCAGCACTTTCGCGTTTGGATCATCGTTTCCGGTTGGCTGCATGCACACTACTTTGCCGGGCGCGACGAACCGCGCAAGATTGTCAACATGACCGTCTGTGTGATCGCCTAACAATCCCTCATCCAGCCAGATGGTTTTTTCGGCCCCAAGCGCTGCGGTCAGAACCGCTTCGACGTCCTTTTCGCTCATGCCCGGATTGCGGTTCTTGTTTAACAAACACTGGCGCGTTGTGATGAACGTTCCTTGACCATCCGTCTCAAGGGCGCCGCCTTCCCCGGTGAACGCATCAAACCGGCGCAAACGAACATCGGCGAGCGCGGCGACCGTATCGGCGATCCGATCATCTTGCGGCAGCAGATATTTTCCGCCCCATCCATTGAATTCGAACGCGCTCGCGACGAGCGCGCCGGACTCGTCCTTGGCAAAGACGGGGCCCGTGTCGCGCAACCAGATATCGCCGATCGGCGCATCGTGAATGGTCAACAACTCAGGGTGCGGCAGCCGCGCCCGCATGATTTCGGCGGAAGCCATCCCTCCGGCGCCGTTCGCCAGCAGATGCACGTGCTCGCCCCTCAGCGGGGACGCCGCGCCGCCGGGAAACAATATCGCCCGAATGAAGTCCTCGGCTTCCGCGCGCGCCGGCCCAAGGTCGTCTTCCCACAGATCTGCAGCGCTGGGCCAGCCAATCCAAACGGCGTCGTGGAGATCCCATTCGGCGGGCTGTCGGCGGGAAGAAATCACAGGCGGGTCTCCAAACTGTCTCAGGTCGTTGCCGACACCGGGGGCTGTGTTTATATAGGCGCCTGCGGAGCAATCCGCGACATAGAAATCTTCGGGGCGGGGTGAAAGTCCCCACCGGCGGTAATGCGGATGATCATCCGACGAGCCCGCGAGCCGAGGCAAGGCGACCCATAGCGGTCGACGCGCCAGAGCAGGATACCGGTGAGAGCCCGGAGCCGACGGTCATAGTCCGGATGAGAGAAGATTGACGCGAGAGAGACGGCGCCCATGGTCCGTCTTTCGCGAGCGTATATGCGGGCGGATTCCGTCCTCATGCGCGCTGGCGTCGATGCGGGGCTGTTTACGTCCCGGCTTCCCTCCATTCCCGAGTCAGCGAGCGCCACTTTGGCGCGGGACGGAGTGTGATGCGTAGAGCCGGACTTGGCGTTGGGATCTTAGTTTTGGCAGGCAGCGCGCTGGCGCAAGAGAACGCACCGGCGGTTGATGTGATCGTTGTGCGCGCCGATCCGCTCGAGCTTGTTGAACTCAACGCTAGCCGCGCGGTGATGGGACTCGATCTTTCCTATGCAGAGGCCCCGCGCTCGGTGAACGTGATTTCTGACGCTTCGATAGACCGCTTTTCGATCGAAACCGTCGACGATCTCGCCGCCTTTGCTCCCGGAACCTTCACCGGCAGCTTCTTTGGCGTTCCGGGTTCGGTCTCCCTCAGGGGCAATCGCGCTGACACATATTTTCGCGGCTTTAAGCGTGTCGAAAACCCGGGCACGTTTCCAACGCCGCTGGGCGCCAGCGAACGCATAGAACTCATCAAAGGCCCGACGCCGGCAATTTACGGCGCCGGCCGCGTCGGCGGCCTGCTCAACATCACGCCGCAGACCGCGCGCACCGAAAAGGAGATCGGCGCCGACGGCCGCCTCCTCTCGCTCAGCGGCACGCTCGGTTCTTACAATAAGCGCATCATTCGCGGCGACGCCGGGATTGCCTTTGATCTCGGCGGACGCGACGCCGGGGTTTTCGCACATGCGGAGTACGAAAACTCCGACAGTTTTTATCGCGGCATATCGCCGGAACGCACTTACGTTCAGTCGGCTTTCACCCTGGCCGACGATGATTTCGAAGCCGAGATCGGCGGCGCTTATTTCAACTCAACCGGTTACAAGCAAACCATTGGCTGGAACCGCGTCACGCAAGCCTTGATCGATGACGGGACCTACATCACCGGACGCGACACGGACCTCGCCGATCTCAATGGCGACGGCAAGCTGACCCCCGATGAAGTTGACGCGGCGGTCGGGTCGTTTTTCGGCACGTCGAACATTCGCCAACTGATCGACTTCGGCATATTTCCCGGCCCCGTTTTTGCGCTGGATGAAGGCGTTGGAACCGCAACACTCGACCCGCGCACGGTCTATGTCGCTGACCAGGATATCGCCGACGCCGAGACTTTCACCGCCTATGCCGATCTCGCCTGGACGATTGGAGAAGATGAATTGCGACTGCAGGCGTTTTTCGATGCCATGGATAGCGACCTCTTCGTGAGCTACGGCTTCGCCGCGGAATACATCGCCGATGTCTACGAATTGCGCGCGAGCTATGGTTTTGATTTCGATGCCGGGCCGTTTGCAGTCGATGCGCTGGTCGGCGCCTCCTGGCGCTCTTATGAAAACCAAACCCGCCAGACATTTCTGTCGGGCTATCTCGCGGTTGACCGGCGGGATTTGACGGTCGGCCCCACGGGCGGCGACATTTTCGACGATCCATCTTCTCAAGATTTGGACGGCATCGGCTGGGACACCGATCTTTCCTCGCGCACCACAGACCTCGCCTTCTTCGCCGTCACCGACATCGCCCTTCATGACCGGCTGCATGCACTGGCTAGCCTGCGTCTTGATCGTTTTACCGCCTCCGGAATCAACACCGGCGCGACGATATTCGATCCGGCACTCGGGTTTACACGATTTGAAGAGTCCATTTTCACGCCGAGCTATGAAGTCTCCATGCGCTATGACGCTTTTGACGGCGTTTCCTTTTACGCGACCTATGCGGAAAACAATGCGCTCGAAACCAATGATGGCGGCGGCATCGAAGTCGACCGCATCGCCCAACACAACTTCGTCGCCGATTCAGTGCTCTATGAAGCGGGCGTCAAACTCTCCCGCGAAGACGTTGTGGGCTCCCTCGCCTTTTACCGACAGAACCGCCAGCGTTCCGATCCGTTTGGAAATCTCGACGAGGAGACCTCAAAAGGCGCAGAGGCGGAACTGAAATATCTTCTGTCCGATGCGTTCAGCATCAATGGCGCTCTGACATGGCAACAAACGGAGATCAGCGCGCCAGGCCCATGTGGCTCCGGCAATGGCGAGTTCGTGGTCATCCCGCCCTCGCGTCTTGGACTTAGTCCCGTTGACGGATATGGCGGGTTGTTCGCAGCGCTCAACGCATCATGCCTTGCGGAGTTGCAAGGCGGATATGCCCGCAACACCGCGCCGGAATGGCTCGCTTCCGGGTTCGTGACATATACCGGCCCGCAAACGAAGCTCGGCGCGATCGGCGCTTCGCTCGGCGCCGTCTATGTTGGCGAGACCGGCGGCAAAATCGACAATGCGATCTCGCTTCCCGACTACGTCCTCATGAAAGCCGCATTGTTCTTCGAGTTTGAAAATTTCTCGATCATCGCCAATGCCGACAATCTCATGAATAAGCGGCACTTTATTCCGGTTCAAAACGTCTACGAAGAAGTCGGTGTGCTCCCCGGCCGTGGCCGGGAATTCACTGTTACGCTTAAAGCAAGCTTTTAAGGAATACGCATGTTTGTCTCAACGCGCGCCGCCGGTCTCTACGTTGCTCTCAGCCTGATCTTCTTTCACATCACGGCGACGACATTTGCATCGCTCGGCGTGGTCTTGCCGGCTATGCGCGCAGAGCTTGAGTGGACGTGGACGCAGGCGGGCTTCGGTTTTACCGCGCTGGCGCTTTTCACTGGCCTGTTCTCGCCGGTTGCAGCCGCAAGCCTGAAACGCCTCGGCCTGCGCGGCAATTATGCGGCCGGCGGCGTCGCCATGGCTGCGGGCTTTGCGTTGCTTTCCGTTGCAACGTCATTGCTTGCGTATCTTGCCGCCACATCTCTCCTCGGCGCCGGCTTTGCGCTCATGGCCAATGTGCCCAGCACCTATGTTATTTCGCAGACAGTGAGGCCGGCGTCGCGAAACTTCATGCTTGGCGCCTATCTCGCCGCGGGCGGCTTGGGCGGAGTCGCCGGGCCGCTGATCGCAAACGCAATGATTTCCGGCGGCGAGAGCTGGCGCCTCTACTGGCAGCTCGCAGCATTTGTTGTTGCGATATTGGTCGCAGCCCTTTTGGTGTTTGCGAAGGAGAGTTTCCTTGCGCAGCACAGCACTGAAAGATCGGACCCTCAAGCGAAGGCATCCGCTCGCGACTGGACCCTCAACGAGGCCTTGCGCGCGCCGGCGTTTTATCTGATCGGCGGCGCGCTGATGGCCGCCTATTTTTGCGGCGTGTCCGTGTCGAGCTGGGCGGTGACGCACCTCACCGGGTTTGGACATTCAGCGGTGTTCGCCAGCGCCATGCTTTCGCTTCATGCCGCTTCCAACGCCGTCGCCCGCGCCGCAGGCGGCGTCGCCGTGAAGGCGTTTCGTGCGCGACACTTGCTGGTTGCCGGTCTCGCAGCGGAAGCCGTCGGCATGCTGGCGCTGTCATTCGCGACGACGACAGAGCTCGCCATCATTTTCGCACTCTTCGAAGGCTTTGCGTTCGGTATGATCCTGTTTGCAACTACCGTTCTCGCCATCGACTATTTCGGTCTGAAAAACTCTCCGACAATCCTTGGCGCGATGAACTTGTTTGCAACGGTCGCCATGCTCGGGCCCACATTGACCGGCATGATTGGCGACGCATTCGGATCGTTCTCGCCCATCTTTATTGCCTATGGCGTCGGCGCCGGTCTCCTCGCGCTGGGCGGTTTGTTCATCCGCAACCCGAACCAAGACAACCGGTAACACTGCGCCAAGAAAAAGGCGGCCCGAAGGCCGCCTTCTCCGAAGTCATGTCTCGCGACGAATTAGAATTCGTAGCGAAGGCCGAAACGGATCTGCCAGACAGATGCGTTGGTGACCGGCGCCTGAATGGTGTCCGGATCAACATTGTTGAAGCCGGTGAAGATGTACTCGCCATTCGGGCCGAGCGCCGAACCGGCTCCGCACAGAGCGCAATCAACCGTTTCGTTGACCGAAGCGAGCTGAACGCGGCCCGGGAAACCGGCCTGAGTGATGACGCCCCACTCGTCGTTGATCAGGTTGCCGATGTTGTCGATGATCACAAAAGCAGCTGCTTTGTGGCCATCCATCAAGCCCGGCAGTTCCTGTTCGATGCGCAGATCCCACTGGGAATACCAGTCGGACTGGAATGCGTTGCGAGGAGCAACACCACCAGCATACTCATCGAGGCCAAGCGCACTAACGACACCGAAGAAGCCAGTGGTGTCGAAGCCCGGGGCGAAGATGACGTTGGAATCACCGGCGCCCGTCGGGATGTACATCAGGTGACGGTCATCGACGGTGTCGCCGAAGAGGTCGCCCGCATCTTCAAATACGATGCTGTAAGGACGAGACTGTGACATCACGCCGAACAGATCAAACTTGGTGAAGAGATCATCACCGAAGATCGGGAAGTCGACGCCCGCACGCAAGGTAAAGCGGTGCGGCACTTCGTAGTTCGAATTCGCCAGCATCGGATTGTTTACATCCGTGGTGGAGAAGTTCGCGTAGTTAGAGAACGCGACCGACGACGTCATCGGGTTGCGATCTTTGGAGTCCGTGTACGCATAAGCAAGCGTCCAGTTGGCCCGAGTGCCGCCTGTGAACTCGTACTGCTTGGAAAGCGCAGCCGAAATGATCTTCGACTTGCCGCCGTCATTGTTGCTCAAGATGAAGTCCTGGTTGAACGCACGACCAGAGCAGTTCGCGGTGTCAGAAGGATCAATTGCGCAATCCGGATCGGAATTGTCCACCGATCGATAGATCGGACGGCCATCAGGCGCCGTGTCGATCTGAACGAGTGTGGCGTCCCGAATGGTCGCTGCGTCCTTGTCGTCGGAATAGATGCCGTCAACTTGAAGCATGTATCCGTCGCCGATTTCATAAGTGAAACCAAGGGCGACTTTCCATTGCGACGGGATCTCGAAGTTCGGATCGATCGCGTTCACGCCGCTGTTCGCCGCCGTACCCATGGTAACACCGTCAAACAGGTAGTTCGGCACGCCGTAGAACGGGCGATCCATGCCGCCTTCATCATTGCCCCAGAAGCCAGGCACAGTTGAGTCAACGTCACGGTCCGAAAGCTGGATCGTCGTCAAGCTGTCGTTCTGATAGCTGTTGGAGAGCCAGACGTTCGGGTTGCCGCCAGAGAACAGGCCGGCGCCGCCATGAATGGACAGACGCTCAGACGGCTCCCAGCTGAAGCCAAAACGCGGCTGGAGAAGACCGCGACCGTCAAAAGTCGAGGTGTTGTCGAAGCCGTTGCGCGCAACGAAGTTGTTGTTGAGCGACGGGACATCGCCTGACGTGTAGAAGTCATAGCGAAGGCCGGCGGTGAACGAGAAGTTGATGTCATCAAAATCGACCGTGTCCTGAACAAACAGGGTGTTGGTGGCGAATTTGAAGTTTGCAGCGCCGTCGGCCGGGTTATTGGTGCCGGCTGCGTTGCCGTAGAAGATGTCGTCGATCAACCCGTTCTCGAAATCGTCGATGTTTTCATCGCCGCTCGGGTTGCTCACGCGGTCAAAGCGGTACTCGCCTTCTGTGTGCTGGATGAACAGGTTGAACACTTCAACTTGCTCGCGCTCGAAACCGAACGTGAACAGGTTGTTGTTAAACGTGTAGTCAGCTTTGATTTTGAAGTTGAGCGTCTTGGTGTCGAGCTTGTTCGAGTGACGCGAGTCATCGGCGCCGAGATAGACAGTCGCGTTCTGACCGTTGTTGCGTGTACGGATTTGAACTTCGCCGAAATCAGTTCCACCCACGGTGTTCTGACCGGTGTCGTTGACCGTGTAAGACGCGCGAACTTCTGTTGAGAAGTTGTCCGACCAGTCAGAGAAGATCTGGCCTGAATACGAATTCAGAAGCGTCGAACGGTTGTAGAAGTGGTTGAAGAATTCGTACTCGTTCGGGCTCGCATCAGACGGCGTCAAGTTGTTGCCGTTGTTGCGGTTGTACGTGAAGGAAGCCCGGTGGAAATCGTTGATGTTCCAGTCGAGACGAGCAAGAAATTTGCGGTCACGCTCGGCGTATGCATCCGGCGCAGCGCCGACATCGTAGCCGTACATGGCCGATGCGATGCCAATGATGCGATCAAGTTGAGCCTGGCTAACGCCCTGAACGCCGATTGCGCCTGCTTCTGCAGGGCCCTGAGCGATAATGGCCGTTTCGTTGACCTGCTCGAAGGCGCCGAAGAAGAACAGCTTGTCCTTGATGATCGGTAGACCGAGGGTCGCGCCATAACGGAAGTCGCTATAGTCGCCTTTGTCGAAGGACGAACCATTGACGGAACCGCCGTTGAAAGTGTCGGAGGTGTAGTCAACCCAGGCGCTGCCGTGAACTTCGTTCGAACCAGTGCGCGTGACAGCGTTGATGTTACAGCCGGTGAACCCGCCGTATTCAACGTCGAAAGGCGCGAGCTCGACTGCAACCTGGTTAATTGCGTCGAATGGGAACGGAAGACGCTCTGTCGGGTAGCCGTTTGCGTTCAGACCGAAGTTGTCGTTCAGCTTGATGCCGTCGACGGTCAGGCTGTTGAAGCGCGGGCTGGCGCCTGCGCACTGCAAACCATTGCCGTTTGATTCATCAATGAACAGACGTGGATCGGTGCGAATGATGTCTTTGATGTCGCGGCTTGCTGCAGGCGTTGACTGCAGGTCGTCGAAGTCAAACGTTGCAGCTGGGCCAATCGCGACTTCAGCGACCGAAGAGCGGGTCGCGACGACGACGATTTCATCGTCGGAACCGCCACGGGAAAGGTCAATCGAGACGACCGTGGTGTCACCCAGCGAAAGGCGGACGCCGTCGACCGCTTCGCTCTGGAACCCGCCCGCAGAAGCGGAGACGCGGTATTCACCTGTTGTTGAAAGGTTCCGCGCCGAGAAGCGGCCTTGTGAGTCCGTCGTCGCGGTTCTTGTCGTGCCGGTCCGCGTATCCGTGACCGAAACGCGCGCGCCGGAGATCGGTGCGCCAGAATCGTCCGTTATAACGCCGCGAAGGTCGGACGTCGTCTGCTGCGCCATAACCGGTGTCGCCACGGTGGCGAACGCCGTCGTCAGTGCGACTGCCGCCACTCCGGCGGAGAGCGTTTTCATTAGTTTCATATGATAATCCCCAAGCTGGAACTGAATTTCCGCGACCCCATTGCGCGGCGCGAATTACGCGACAGGCCATAGGTACTTTAGATGACAGTAAAGTGACAATGCGGACGCGTCTCCTTGAATGTTGTGTGACGGATTGACCGGATTTGCGCTTTGGCATCGGTGGGGACGAATTTTCTTTGAATCACATATGGTTAACGACTGATCGTGATTCAGTAACAGCATCACGGCCGGAATCGCGGGAAATTTATGCCGACCGGTGTGGGCGATAGGCCACAGATTGCCGGGACTACATCCGTTCAGGAGCTGAAAAACCCAGCAAAGACAGCACCAGATCAAGCTGTCCGCCGGCGAGTCCCGCAAGGGTGAGTCGCGAGGCCCGCTTCGCGGCGTCGGCTTCATCGACAATGCGGCAGGCGGCGTAAAATTTCGAAAATGCTTGCGCTAGCGCAAAGGCGTGATCGCACAACAAATGCGGCAAGCGCTTTTCATAGGCTTCGCGCATGGCGTCGGCGAAGCCAAGCAATGTCAGCGCAAGGTCCTGTTCTTCGCGGGCAGCAATAACGACCGGACCCGCCTCACCCGCTCCGGCGGCCTTGGCTTTGGCGATCATCGAGCGAACCCGAACGCTTGCGTAGAGAAGGTACGGGCCAGTCTTACCTTCGAAGGCCATGAAGCGATCAAGGTCGAACATGTAGTCGCTGGTCCGGGGATTGGAGAGGTCGGCGAATTTGAGCGCCGCGATACCGACTTGCTGAGCGACTCTTGCCGTTTCTTCTTCGCTGTATCCGGCGGCGAAACCGCTTTCAACGAGACGCTCTTTCGCGCGTTCCGTCACCATATCGATGAAATCGCGAAGCTTGAGCGTTCCACCTTCACGTGTCTTGAACGGTTTGCCGTCCTTTCCGTTCATCGTGCCGAACCAGAGGTGTTCCAGTTTTTCTTCTTTGAAGTACCCCGCCTTTTCGACTGCGCGAAACACTTGCTCGAAGTGCAATCGCTGACGCGCATCCACAACGTAAAGAATGCGGTCGGGATCGAGCGAGCGCTGTCTGTCCACAATCGTCGCCACATCAGTTGCGTGATAGCCGACGGCGCCTTCCGAGTTCAGGAAGATGATGGGCGGCATTTCCTTTTTGTCGTCTTCGCGCGCCACGCGGATGATTTGCGCGCCGTCGGAAGCTTCGATCACGCCGCGCTTCGTCAGATCTTCGGTGAGTTCCGGCAGGAGCGGATCCGCGTCGGCTTCGCCTTTCCAAAGATCAAACTCGACATCGAGATCAGCATAGTCTCGCTTCATCGCGTTGACGGACAGGTCGACGAAATGACGCCACAAAGCGCGATAGCCGGGCCGCCCGTCCTGGAGTGCCTTGGTGGCCTTTCGAGCGAGATCGGCGCGCGCCGGGTCAGCCTTCGACGCAGCCGAAGCAATCGGATACATTTCTTCGAGATCTGAGAGGCTTATAGGCGGCTCTTCAGGAAATGGCCCGGTCGCGCTCGCGTCAAAATACGGTAAATCCGGACGCCGTATTTCAAGCTCGGAGATGAGCTGTCCCATTTGCAGCCCCCAATCCCCAAGATGGACGTCGCCCACAACCTCGTCACCGGCGCAGCGCATAATGCGCTTCAGGCTTTCACCGATGATGGCGGCGCGAAGGTGGCCCACGTGAAGCGGCTTCGCAACATTCGGCCCGCCATAGTCAATGACGATTTTTTCCGGGTTTGCCCTTTTCCATGCGCCGAGCCTTTCGTCGCCGCCGAGCGCTTCTACGCGTTCGGAGATGAACCGGTCGTTCAGCTTGAGGTTGATGAAGCCGGGACCGGCGATCGAAATTTCTGCAAACGCTGCGTCGCCTTCCAGCCGTGCCGTCACGGCGCTGGCGATTTCTCGCGGATTCTTCTTCGCCGCCTTCGCCGCCGCGAGCGCGCCATTGCACTGAAACTGCGCCAGGTCCGGTCTGTCAGCGATTTTCACCGCGCCCAGCGCAACATCCAATCCCTCGTCGGCGAAAGCTTCGCCGACGATTTTCGACAGTTCGTCTTTAAGCGTCATTGCAGATCTGGAAACTTCAGGCTCTTGCCGGACCGATTGTAGATCGCTTGTTGAGGCGTCACCGCAAAACCGACGACGATCTCAAAGTTCAATCCGGAGATTTCTTCACCTGCACGCGGGATGATGATGTCGTCGATGTCGATCTTCGCAGTCTGCACCGGATTGCTTCCGCTGAAGCTGACCTGCAACGGGTATTCAACCTTGGTGATGACCTCAGCGTCCCGCCGAGTGATCGCGACAAAATAGTTGACCACTTTCTTGTCCGAAGTCGCTTTTGCGCCGCGCCCGAACGCGAACTCAACCGTCAGGCCGGCGTTGATCGGCTCCGCCTCGAAATAGCGGCATGTCGATGTGACGTTCACCACTTCGCCTGAATAGGTCAGATTCTCGATGGTCTGATCGCCGTCGAACTCCACAAAACGCGCCGCATCGCTGAGCACCACGACATTGGGGCACGGCGCCGGATTCGCGGCCCGCGCTCTTCGCGCCTCACGCGCCTCGTCCGATACGCATCCAGAAGCAGCCAGTGCGGCGAAAAGCGCCACGGCGAGGCGTTTATTCATCGGCTCGAACCCTTATATCTTCCACAAAATGGCCTTGTGACTGGCTCAGGATTGTCCTTTGGCAGCCGCAAGAGCGCCCCGAAAAGGGGGCAGCTTCTCGTAGCGTCTCACCGCAGCAGGCGCAACGTCCGAATTCGGTCCGCAACGGATCGTCGGCCGCGCGCCGAAGCGCAAGAAGCAGCATGGCCGAAGGAGGCCGACAACAATTATGCGGTCAATTGAGCCCGTCGCTTCGCTTGCCCACGATCAGCGTCCGCCGATCACGGTCCGCCTGGCGTCCCCGCGCGGGTTCTGCGCCGGGGTTGAACGCGCGATCCGCACAGTTGAGGAGGCGTTGGCCCTGCACGGCGCGCCGGTCTATGTCCGCCACGAAATCGTCCACAATGTCCATGTGGTCGCCCGGCTTTCTTCGATGGGCGCCGTCTTCGTGGAGTCGCTGAAAGACGTCCCCGCCGATCGGCCTGTGGTCTTTTCAGCCCACGGCGCGCCGCGAAGCGCCCATGATGAAGCGGCGTCGCGCAATCTGATCAAAATCGATGCAAC
Organism: uncultured Caulobacterales bacterium; assembly: GCA_964486635.1. GTDB lineage: Bacteria > Pseudomonadota > Alphaproteobacteria > Caulobacterales > Parvularculaceae > Hyphococcus. The sequence continues at coordinate 13,875 of CAZAOB010000038.1, forward strand.
CTGCCCACTGGTTCAGAAGGTTCACGCTCAAGTTCGCCGCTACGCCGCCGCAGAGCGAACGACGATACTCATCGGTCACGCCAATCACCCGGAAGTCATTGGCGTGATGGGACAGGTTCGGATCGGCGCTGTGCGCCTGGTGGAATCTCTCGATGACGTTGCGGCGCTCCCCGATTTTCCCGGCCCTCTTGCCTACGCAACGCAGACCACACTGTCGGTCGATGAAACGCATGAAATTATTGCCGCGCTCAAAAGGAGATATCCAGATATCGCAGGCCCGGCCCGAGAAGACATCTGCTACGCAACGTCGAACCGTCAGGAAGCGGTGAAGGCGGCGGCGCGCGGCGCGGATCTTTTCCTCGTCATTGGTTCGCAGACTTCTTCAAACTCGTTGCGTCTGGTCGAAACTGCACGCGCAGCCGGCGCCGCAGAGGCGATGTTGCTCGAAGACGCCAGCGTGGCGGACTGGGCGCGGATCGACGCGGCCGGCGCCATCGGGCTCAGTGCTGGCGCCTCTGCGCCGGAAAGTTTGGTCGAGGAATTCTTGACCGCGCTCGCGGCGCGCCGCACGGTGCGAATCGAAACCATCGAAACTGCGCGCGAAAACGTGGTGTTCAACACACCGCTTCGGCTCGCGAGCTGACAAGAGAGTTGCATGATTGAAGTTTTTACGGACGGCGCCTGCCTCGGCAATCCGGGACCGGGCGGATGGGGCGTGTTGATCGTCGACAATGGTGCGCGCCGCGAGTTGAACGGCGGCGAAGCTGAAACCACCAACAACCGCATGGAAATGATGGCGGCGATCCGTGCGCACGAAGAGACAGCGCGCGCGACGGCGATCACGCTGGTGACGGACAGTCAGTATGTGAAGAACGGCATCACCAGCTGGATCAAGGGCTGGAAGAAAAACGGCTGGAAAAACGCATCAAAACAGCCAGTGAAGAACCGCGATTTGTGGGAGCGGCTGGACGCCCTCACCCAAAATCGCGCCGTCGAATGGAAGTGGGTGAAGGGCCATAGCGGCCATCCCGAAAACGACAGGGTCGATGAACTGGCCCGCGAGGCGGCGGCGGCTTACGCCTGACGCCGCCCACAGTCAGCTTAAAGTTGGCCGAGCATGTGCTCTGCGCTTGAAACGTCGAATGCGCCCGGCGCTTCAACATTGAGGTGCTTCACAACGCCATTCTCGATAACGGCGGAAAAACGCTGTGAGCGTTCGCCCATCCCAAACCCCTTGCCGTCCATGACGAGGCCGAGCGCGCGCGCGAAATCTCCATTGCCGTCAGCCATCATCACGACGTTATCACCGGCGTTCTGCGACTTGCCCCATGCGCCCATGACAAACGCGTCGTTCACAGACATGCAGACGATCTTGTCGACGCCTTTTGCAGCGAAGTCGCCAGCCTTTTCAACGAAGCCCGGCAGGTGTTTGGCGGAACAGGTCGGCGTAAATGCACCGGGTACGGAGAATAGCGCAACTTTGCCGGCGCCAAGCAGTTCGCCGGTCTGTGCGGCCTGCGGTCCTTCCGCAGTCGCCAGCATGACTTTCACGTCAGGAATTTTGTCGCCTACTGCAATGCTCACGGGTGATGTCTCCTTGTTTGAGGGTTCGCCGGGTATTTAGGGCGGCGTAGCGCCAGCGTCCACCGTTATCGCCAGTTTTATTGCGAAATCGGCGAGCGCCGGCCGCGCTCTTACGGCTGGCGCACGAGATGGGGCCGGATCAATTCGTGTATGGCTCTTGCCGCGTCCTCCGGCGGCGTGATCGCCGTGTCGATCGCCAGATCAGGTGCAGGCATCGCTTTCTCGCAGGCTGCAAATTCGGCTTGTAACTGGCGGAGCAGACTTACGTCCCGCAGCTTCCCGAAATTTGCCCGATCTTCATTCGCTACCCGCTCCATCTGGCCTTCAGGCGAAAGCGTCAAATGCACGAACTTGATTTCGCCATTCGCACCCCTGACGATTTCCGACACGCGTTCAGCAAAACCCGGAGAAACCGATGCTTCTGGCTGAAATGTAAAAATCAGTGAGCGGCCTTCCTTGCAGGCTGCGCTGATCGATTCGAGCCAGAACAGCTCTCGCAGTCGCACGAAAGACTCGCTGCCAAATGGAAACAGCGCCGCGACGGCATCGACAATCAAGTGATTGTGAAACAACGGCAGACCAGACAGCTCCGCCAGCTTGCGCGAAACCGTAAATTTGCCCGCCGCCGGCGGTCCAAATACAAAAACCAGGATCATTTCGATTCCCTAGACCGCCGGTATTCAGCGCGCAACTTAGTTGTTGCGGGCGCTTGCTTTCACCGCGCGCGCCCTTGCGCCTGAGGGTGACGGGACTTACCTTTTACGACTATGGCCAAGAAAAAGACCGCAACCAGCAGCGCCGCCGCCCGCGACTTTCTCGCCGGTCAGATGTTGATCGCAATGCCCAATATGGGCGATCCGCGTTTTGACCGCTCCGTGGTGTTCGTTTGCGCGCATGACGAAGAACACGCCATGGGAGTGATCGTCAACAAGCCGCTTGACGACATTGAGCTTTCAGAACTTCTCGAGCAGTTGGAAATCGCGCCGCAAGAACGCGCCGATGAGACGCCGGTGTTTTTTGGCGGACCGGTACAGACCGAGCGCGGACTGGTCTTGCACACGCTAGACTATCAAATCGAAACGACATTGACGCTGAACAGCAAAGTGGGGCTGACAGCCAGCCGGGACATTCTCGTCGACATTGGCGGCGCCAGACCCAAGCGCCCTGCGCCAAGACGTTACTTGCTGGCGATCGGGCATGCCGGATGGGGGCCTGGTCAACTCGAAGAAGAAATCGCCATGAACGCGTGGGCGCATTGCGAACCCGACGAAGAAATCATCTTCAACGGCGCCACCGACGCACTATGGAAACGCGCGCTAGCAAAGCTGGGCGTGACGAGCGCCATGCTGTCGACGGAGTGGGCGTCGGCGCGCGACGAAGACCAGCCGCTCAACTAGTTCGGATTTCTCTGCTTTGCCGATCTAGCGCAGGTCGCGTTCGCCGCGCCACAAACGCCAGCCGCGCGACTTCGGCTCTTCATCGCCGCCTGAGAACGACACTTCGATTTTGCGGTTGGCGTCACTCACGTCCTCAGCGGACTGTTCGGTGGAGGCTTCTTCCAGAGCCGCCTCCGGCGCAGGACCGCTTTCGTCCAATGTCGATTGATCTTGTTCAGCCGAAGCCAATTCCGGTTGTGCCTCAGGCTCCGCAGCGACTGTCTCTTTTGGCGGCTCAACGACCAGCGGCTTGCCGAACGCATAGCCCTGACCGTAGGCGCAACCCACATGACGCGCTTTTGACGAAGCGGATTTCGATTCGATTCCCTCAACGATGACTTTGAGTCCGAGATCCTTGCCGAGCCCGGCCAGCGAACCGACGATCTTTGCGCCGTCGCCGCCGGATTCGAGATCGCTAGTGAAGGATTTGTCGATTTTCAAGTAATCGAAATCATACTTGCGCAGATTTGAAAGACAGGTGAACCCCGCGCCGAAATCGTCAAAAGCGAGCGCAACGCCGGAGTTCTTCAGCTTACGGAATACATCGCCCGCAAGCGCCGAATCAGACACCGCATCAGCTTCGGTCAGTTCAAGAACCAGCGACTTCTTGGGCAGGTCGTACTTTTCAACCGCGGCCCGAACAGCGTTCAGAAAACTTTCCTCGCGAATTTGCCCCCACGAAACGTTCATGGCGACAAATAGGTCTTTGCGTTTTTCTTTCTTCAGCGCATCGGCGAGAAAGGACGCCGCCTGATCAAGCATGGTGACGGCGAGAACGCCGCCCTGCCCGATCCGCTCGGCGGCGCGAACGAACTTTTCCGGCCCTTCTTCCACGCCAGCGTCTTGTCCGCGCCAACGCGCCAGCGCCTCGTATCCCGCGATTTTTTCGTTATCGAGCGAGACGATCGGCTGAAAAGCGGCGACGATATCGCCATTGCCGAGGGCGGCGGAGAGTTTCGCCGACATTGGGTCCGCAGACGCCGGAACGATCGCCGCTTCCGACGCCGAGCGCAAACGCGCGTCATTGACGCCATTGCTGGCGCCAACTTGCTCGACAAAGGCGACCAGGCGTTCGATTTCGCCGCTTTCCTCGTTTGCCGCGCGCGCGCCGCGAATGCGGATCATACGGCCGTCAAACAGGCGCAGGCGCGTGTCAAACGGACCGTCTAAAGGCGTCAGCAGCTCGGAATCGAGACGAGCGATGTCGTCAGGGTGAATAAAGTTGCGCAAGGCGTCCGGTGTAAACGGTGCGTCGGAGTCGGCGCCCAGCAATTGCGGAAGCGATTCCGTCTGGTCCACGGAGTTGTGGCTCCAGTCCCAGATGCCGACGCCGGAATAATCGAGCACTCTGGCGATCTGGCTGTCGAGCACAATTTCATTCCGTTCACGCGCGGTCTTCACTTCGCGATAGCGCGGCGCTGCGTCATGGGACGTACGCAGTCCGAAATCGATGGGTGTGTGTTCGACGGCCTGCGAGGCGCCTGTTTCAGTGAGCGCGACAATGCTGGCCGCCAACACGCCAAGGGTGAACAGACCGTGCGACGTGAAGGCGATCAGCGCCGACCCTTCGGCGCCAAACATGGCGATCACAGGCGCGGCGGCAGCCATCAGGACGCCGGGAAGAACCAGCCGCGCGCCTGAGTCTCCGCGCAAGGATTGCAAAACAGTCAAGACTACAGCGAACCCGCCGACGCCGATCAGCGCCCAGCGCATCAACGGCGCCAGGTCGATGCGGTCAAAGAAATTGATCAGCCCCATGCCGCCGATCACCAGCGCAGCGGTGAACATCACACCGCCCAGCAACGGATTGTAGCGTGCGGCGCCGATAGACGCTGATAAAAAGACGATCGCGGCCGCGGCGAACACCGCCTGCAGCATCACAACCATTTCTGATGACAAAGACGACAGCAGGCCGAGCCAGGAAAATTCAAGCGCGGCGGCGCCGATCACCATCAGCAACGCACAAACGGCGAGCCCGCTTCTTCGGATGGCGGCATATCCGGCGAGGAAAGCCATAGCGACGATAAAGGCGCCGGCCACCGCACCCCGCATCAGTTCCGCTTGCGCCAGCCCGGCGAAACCGTTCGAAAACCCTTCAGCCACTCCGAAAACACCGACAGCGATCATAAAGCCCCGAGACCCCTCAACACATGCTCAACCGCCGCCATGCTGGCGGCCAGATCCTGTGGTTCCCCACAGCACCGGGCCATGAACGGCTGCTTCCCACGCAGCAGTGCAAAAACCCGGCCTCCGCGCATCGTTAACGACGCGCGCCACGCCCTGCTTTATTCTCACGCGGACGTGACATTATCGCAAGGGCCGCACCCGCGCTCCGGAATATTTTTTCGCTCGTTTCGCCGCAAAAACCTGGATTAGGACAGCTCGGGAGAGGAAGACCCCCCGCCTGTGGAAATCTTGAGATGATCGGCGGCGGTCACTGCATAGATGTCGTGATCGCGCCACTCGCCATTGATTCGAAGATAGTCGCGCGAGCAGCCCTCACGCGTGAACCCGCAGGCCAGTAGCAGCTTTTGCGACGCAACATTCTCAGGCTGGCACGCAGCAACAATCCGGTTCAGGCCGATTCGCTCGAAAGCATGGGCTTTCAGCGCCGTCAGTCCTGCCCGGCCATAGCCGTGACGCACATGGGGAGCGCCGATCCAGTAGCCGAGGATCGCCGACCGGGAGGCGCCATATCGAATGTTGGTCAGCGTGGCGCCGCCCACCAGCACGCCGTCGCCATGACGAAAGGACAGAAGCGAAAGTCCGCCGCCGCGGCTCGCCTCATTCTGATACGCCTTCAATCGCCGCTTGAACGCCGAGAGCGTCGCCTGCGCAGGCGTCCAGTCCTCCTCCCAGCGGATCAGGTGGTCGCGGCTCGCTTCGCGCAACGCCGACCATTGGAAGTAATCCCCCGGCGCGCCCGGCCGCAGCACCACGGGTTCATGAACCAGGATTGGTTTGAAAACAGGGTTTGCCGGCGCAGCGGAAAAAAGCATCCGGCGGTTATAGCGCGATTGGCGAAATTGGGGAGAGCGTGATTCTCACTTGCCCAGCGTCAGCACGGGCTAAAACTAAGTCCATGACCGAAGGCGCTGCCAAAAGTGTTAAGAACATGGGAGGTCACGCGCGCCCGGTTCGCTGCAATATCAACCATCATCGTCGATAGTGCGCCCAATACAATTGCATACGCCCAACCCCAATAGTCGCTGAAAATCACCGTCATGACCCAATCCTGTCCGAAGATGTACCAGTAGACGGCCACTCCGGTGGACACTGACAGCGCGATGGAAATTGGGATCAGGTGCCTTGCCGCTTCTCCTCTGAATAGCGCCAGCAAAAGCGCAAAGAACAAAGCGACGAAACTGCTCCCTGCGAAGATTTTCAGATCACCACGCAATTCCGACATGACGTCATCATACTCGCCGACGATCAGGGACTGAACGCGGTCTAACGCAACGCCATACCTCGCGATGGTGCTCTCATAGTACTCTCTCACCATCTGTTCAGCTTGGGCGCGCCGCTCACAATCAAGCCTGCATGCAGCCGCCAGCGTGTCCGCAATAAACTCAGCGATTCCAGCGTCGAGACTTGTCCGTAGCGCTTCCACTCGCTCTTCGAGTTGTTCGGAAAAGCGACCAGCGATCGACGATATTTTGTCCATTGTGTCCGAGCTTGCCGCGGCCGAAAAAGTTTCGTCGAACTTAGCCTCTACCCGTGAAACGGCAAATGTGCGCGTGCGTTCATCAAAATCTTTTGGCGCCAACTGGATGTAGGCGAACAACGCCAAGAATACCGCCGCACCTAGCGCTGAAAGCACAATGTTTAGCGTTCGCACAAGTCCAAGATTCATGACGTCGCCCTCAGTCGAACTTTCCGGCAGAGTACACGAGCCAATCGATTGCACAATCGAGGATCGCCTCAGGCCCGCTTCAGCGCCGCTTCCGCGATATCCTGCAAGCGGTGCGGCTCGGGTTTCGCCTGCACGACATCCTGCGCCGACGGCATCCGATTGTAAGCATCGAGCGCTGCGACCTTGTAGGCTTCGGCGAGCGTCGGATAGTTGAAGGTGTTTTCGACGAAGTAATCGAGACCGCCGCCGAGATTGAGCACCGCCTGTCCGATATGAATGAGTTCGGTGGCGCCTTCGCCGACAATGTGACAGCCGATGAGCTTGCGCGTCTTCAGGCTGAACAGCATTTTCAGCATGCCGGTGTTGAGGCCCATAATGTGCCCGCGCGAGGTTTCGCGAAAGCGCGCGACGCCGCATTCATAGGCGACGCCTTTTTCTTTCGCTTCTTCTTCGCTGAGGCCCACCGTCGACATTTCCGGTACGGAGTAGATTCCATAGGGGAAAAATTCCGGCGGCTTGTGCGCCGAGGCGTTAAACGCGTGACAGGCGGCGATGCGCCCCTGCTCCATTGAGGTCGAGGCGAGCGAGGGAAAGCCGATGACATCGCCGGCGGCGTAAATATGCGGCGCACTGGTCTGGAAAGTCTGCGGATTGACGCTCAACCGTCCGCGATGATCGCAGTCGAGACCGCAGGCCGACAAATTGAGGCTTGAGGTTGCGCCCATGCGGCCGGCGGCGAACAGGACAATGTTCGATTTGACGACGCGGCCGTCTTCAAGGCGGGTTTCGCATTTGCCCGGCGCATGGCGGATGATCTTCTCGACTTTGGCGCCGAAACGCATCTGCACGCCGCGATCGCGCAATTGATGGGTGAAGTCAGCGACAAGTTCCTTGTCGATAAAATCGAGCATGGTCTCGCGCGGCTCGATCAGCGTCACATGAACGTCGAGCGCGGAAAAGATCGTCGCATATTCAATGCCGATCACCCCGGCGCCGATCACGGCAATCGAGCGCGGCAGGGCGTTTAATTCGAGAATGTCGTCACTATCGAGCACGCTCTCGCCGTCAAAAGGAATGTCGCTGGGGCGAAACGGAACCGTGCCGACGCAAATGAGGAACCGGTCGGCGGCGAAGGCTGCGACTTCACCGCCCTCTTTAGTGACTTCGATCTCATGGGGCGATGTGAATTTCGCTTCGCCTTTCAGGGTCGTCACCTGATTGCGCGCAAACTGATGTTCGAGGACTTCGACTTCGTGACCCAATGTCATGCGCAGCCGCGCGCGCAGATCGTCGGCGGTGATGTCCTGCTTGACGCGATAGGAGCGTCCGTAAAATCCGCGCTCGCGCCAGCCGGAAAGGTTCAAGGCGGTCTCGCGCAGGGTTTTTGACGGGATGGTGCCGGTATGCACGGAGACACCGCCAACCTGGCGGCCGCGCTCGACGACCAGCACGCTCTTGCCGAGTTTCGCCGCCTGAATGGCGGCGCGCCTGCCCGCCGGGCCGCTGCCGATCACGATCAGGTCGTAATGGTTCATCTCTCGTCACCCCTCATGGTGAACGGAGATTAAGGGTGACGCCCTAATATAGAGTGACCGGTGGCTGCGGGTTTACGAAGTCTTAAACACCGCCTCGACCTGCGCCGCCTTGCACGGGCCGACTATCGAGATCGCACAAGGACCGTTGAGGGCGCGGGCGGCGCAGCGTTTCATTTCATCAACGGTGATCGCATCGATGCGTTTGAGAATTTCATCGGCGCTCATGGGCGCGCCATAGACGAAAAGCTGCCCAGCCGCCGCTTCGATGCGGTTTGCGGGGCTTTCGAGCCCCATCAGCAACGACGATCTGAGCAGCGCCTTGCCGCGCGAAACTTCCGCGTCGGTCATCGCCTTTGACGTCGCTTCCATTTCATCGCGAATGATTTTCGCCGCTTCGGGAATGTGTTTCGCTTCCGCGTTCACATAGGCGCCGAGCAAACCGCTCTCATCATAGCCGTCCGCGAAAGCATAGACCGAATAAGCGAGCCCCCGCTCCTCGCGGATTTTCTGGAACAGGCGCGATGACATGCCGCCGCCGAGAATGTCGGCATAAAGCCGCGTCGCGAAATAGTCTTTGTGGCCCGAGGCGACGCCGGGAAACGCGACCGCCAGATGCGTCTGTTCGATCTTGCGCGCATCATGCGACATACCGCCAGTGAAAGCAGGAATTGTACGGTTTGTTCCGTCGCCGGCGGATGCGAACACGCCGAAATATTTCTCCGCCAGCGCAAGCAGCTCCGCTTCATCGACGCCGCCGGATGCAGCGATGACCATGTCCTGCGGCCGGTAGCAGCGCTTCATGAAACCGCGCAGGCTTTCTGGCGTCTGCGCGCGCACGCTTTTTGGCGTGCCGAGGATTGGCCGGCCCAGCGGATGCCTGGCCCAGGCGACTTCGCTTACCTTCTCAAACACCACATCGTCGGGCGTGTCGGCGGCCTCGCCGATCTCCTGCACGACGACTTCCTTCTCTTTCTTTAGCTCGCCCGCATCGAACTGCGGATTGAGGAGGATGTCGGAAAGGATATCCGCGCCGAGTTCGAGATCGTCTTTCAAGATGCGCGCATAATATCCGGTGCGCTGATGGCTCGTCGCGGCGTTGAGATAGCCGCCGACCGCTTCGATCTGTTCAGCAATGTCGAGGGGCGAACGGGTGGTCGTGCCCTTGAACGCCATGTGCTCGAGAAAATGCGCGACGCCGTGTTCTTGCATAGTTTCGTCGACCGAACCGGCGCGCACCCAGACGCCGAGCGCGGCAGTTGCAAGCCCCGGCATCGGATCGGCGAGAACCCGGACGCCATTCGCCAGCGTGTGAACCTTATTCATGCAAACGCCTTGGCGATGATCGCCTTCACGGCCTGCGCATCGGCTAGCGCAAAATCCATTTCCTCGCGGCGCGAGAATAAATCTGCGTAGCTCTCCGGCAGCGCCGGTGTTTGTCCGGTCGCCTGCTCCACCGCATCGGGGAATTTCGCCGGATGCGCGGTGGAGAGCGTGACGATCTTGCCGGTAAGCGCGCTCGCTTCGCGCAGACGAATGGCGCCGGCGCGGCCCACCGCCGTGTGCGGATCGATCAGCGCGCCCGTCGCCTTATAATGGCGGGCGATTTCGCCGAGGGTGTCGTCCATGGAAATCGCCGCGGAGACAAAGTCCTTACGGATCGCCGTCAGCGTTTGCGCGTCGATCTTCATGCCTTTGTCGCGCGCGAAGTCTTCCATTGCGGCGCGCAGGGCGTTGGCATCGCGCCCTTTCGCTTCAAACAGCAGACGCTCGAAATTGCTCGCGACCTGAATGTCCATTGACGGTGAGGCCGTCGGCTGCACCGCGCCCGGCGTGTAGTCGCCTTTGGAAATCGCGCGATGAAGAATGTCATTAGCGTTAGCCGCGACGCCGAGCTTTGCGATGGGCAATCCCATTTGCTTCGCCGCATAGCCCGCAAAGACGTCACCGAAATTGCCGGTAGGCACCACAAAGCTAAACGCTTCGTCGCCATTGGCGATCTTCGCCCAGGCAGTGAAGTAATACACCGTCTGCGCCGCGAGCCGCGCCCAGTTGATCGAATTGACCCCGCTGAGGCGCACATCGCGCACAAATTTTTCATCAGCGAAGAGCGACTTCACAATCGCCTGACAATCGTCGAACGAGCCTTTGACGGCGATGTTCTTTACGTTATCGGCGATCACCGATGTCATCATGCGCTGCTGCACCGGCGACACGCGTCCTTCCGGATGCAGCACGACAACATTGACGCGCGCGCAGGATTTGAGCGCTTCGATCGCCGCCGATCCGGTATCGCCTGACGTCGCGGCGATAATCGTCACGCGCTCGTCGCGCCGTTCGAGCGCCGCATCGAACAGGCGCCCGAGAATCTGCATGGCGAAATCCTTGAACGCCAATGTCGGCCCGTGAAAGAGTTCAAGGATCCAGTCTTCATCGCCGACTTTGACAAGCGGCGCCACGGCATTATCCGTAAACGAACCATAGGCTTGCGCCGTCATTGCAGCGAGCTCGGCCTTGTCGAAGCTTTCGCCGGTAAAGCGCGACAGAATTTCCGCCGCAGCCTGCGCATAGGTCATCTCGCCAATCGTGCGCGCTTCGGCGACGCTTATGTGCGGCCAGGCTTGCGGCATATAAAGCCCGCCATCGGGCGCGAGGCCGGCGAGCAGCGCGCTTTCAAAATCAACGGCGGGGCATCCCCCTCGGGTCGAGACGTATTTCATCGGCGCGGTTGTGGCCTATTGCGCCGCCCGCGGCAAATCGCAAAACAGGAATTGCTCGGCATAAAGCGCGCCAATCAACAGTTTGTTGCGCACCGGGGCGGCGACGGTCGAAGCTGACTGTTCCTTGCCGTCATCGCGATAGACAGTCTTCAGCGAGCCGTCCGGGTCGAGCCGCATCACCTCCGACGGGGCGATGGCGCTTTCATCATGGGCGAGACGCGGCGTCGCCAGCGGCTTGGGCAACGCGCCGATCCAGACGGCGCCCGCCGGGTCGACATTGATATTGTCGGGCGAAGCGTTGAGGCGAACGGTCTGGTCGAGTGAAAGCGTTCCAGTGGAAGCATCGCGCTCATAGACCTTCAGCGCCTTGCCTGATGTTTCGGCGGCGTAGAGCTTTGATCCGTCCGGCGAGAGCGCCAAACCGTTGGCGAATCGCAAGCCGTCCGCCGCCACGCGCCAGACCGAGCCATCGACGAAGAAGATTTCGCCGGAATCCGATTGCATCAGGAAATGAAGGTCCGCGACACGCGTACTCCGCCCCGGACGCACATCATTGCTGACATAGAACTGCCTCGGCCCGACAGCGACAACGCTGTTCGGACTGGTCAGCCGCCGCTCGGCGAAGGTTTCGACATGGGTGAGATCGCCATTATCCGCCACATCGTAAACTTCGACGGCGGGGCCCGCCTCGTTGACCACGAACAAGCGGCGCACCTCGCCGTCATCATAGAGATTGAGGCCGAGCGGGCGGAAAGCCTCCGGCGCGCCGCCGGTGCGGTCGCGAAATCCGGCCTGAGACAGCGGATCGCTCACGTCGAAGACATGGATCGCGCCGCGCGCGCCTTCCGCGCGGCGGTCGAGCGAGGAGATAAAGGCACGGCCGTTGGCTTCGTCGACCTCGATGTCTTCGGGACCGGCGATGCCTCTGACCGGCGCGCAGGACGCCAGCGCCACGGGCTTGAGATCGGAGAACTGGTTAAAGGCGGCGAGCCGCAGCCCTGCAACGCCCGCCAGCGCCACCAGGATCGCCAGCAAAATCAACCAAAACCGCATGAATACAGGGCCAAAGAGAACGAACCGGAATGCCCGGCGCAAGCGGGCGGCGACGGCTTGAACCTTAACAGCGCAGGGCGCGCGCCGCTAGATCAGGAATCTTGAGGCTGGAGGCTTGCGAAGCAGCCCGCCCCCGCGTATATGCGCCGCTCCAATCTGAAAAGACCAGAATTTGCCCGCGCGAAGGACCGCCGCCATGAAAAAAGACATTCACCCGGACTACCACACGATCACAGTGGTGATGACTGACGGCTCGTCTTACGAAACCCGCTCGACCTATGGCGAAGCAGGCGCGACGCTGAACCTCGATATCGATCCCCTGTCGCACCCGGCCTGGACCGGCGGCCCGGCGAAAGTCGGCGAGCGCGGCCGCGTGTCGAAGTTCAACCAGAAGTTCGGCTCTTTTGGTCTGAAGAAGTAGGCCCCGCCGCTTCTACCTTCGCTGATTGCGACCTTCAAAATTCAATTTGATTGTCATCGCCGGGCTTGTCCCGGCGATCCAGTGTTGCGCGCAAATTTCTGGATGCCCGGAACAGGCCCGGGCATGACAAATTCCTGAGTGAAAAAAATTACCGCCCGCCGAATGCCTTCAGCAAAGCACGCTGCTGCGCGGCGGCGTCGTTCTTGGTTTCCGCCGGCGCGGCGCCCGTAAACAGTTCGCGATCGAGACGGCTGATGCGGCTGTACAGTTGATGCGCTCCGTCGATCAGTCCGACCAGTCGCTCCGGCAATCCGGCGATTTTGAATTTCACCGACGAAGCTTCTGACGGCGTCAGACGATACTTCGCATCACTCGCTTCACCCAGCGCCATCTCGCCTTCACGCACGGCGCGCAGCACCAGCAGCCATGACGCAATCTGCATCAGTTGCGTTGTGAGACGCATGGATGCGCCCGCATATGAGAGCGCAACTTCCCGCGGCAACTGCTTGGATGCATCGCGACCCTCGCCGTCGAGATAGTTCGCCGTCTCTTCGACCAGCGCCATGCCTTCCTTGAAGGTGCGTGCAAAGAGTTCAGACTGCACGAAGGTTTCCGCGCCACCAGCCGCGTTTTCCGCCCCGTTCTCATCTGCGTCTTGAGAGCTCATAAATTTCATTCGTTCCGCTTTCTACAGGATGCCGCTCCCCAAGGCGACTGACAAGCCAGCGGACTGCCGAAGCCCCGACTTGCACAAAAATGTTTGTCCAGCCATGACCGAAAGGCCACGAACCACTGAACCGGACAGCAATGCCCATGCCAGCGCGGGAGAAAACAACCAAAGCGGGAAAAGACCGCGGCGCATGCGTTGCCGGAGTTGACGGATGCCGCGCCGGATGGGCGTGCGTGCAAATTAACCTTTGCGACGGCGCCGCCAGCGGTTTCATCGTTGAACGCTTCGACGCGGTGCTGAAGCTGAATGCGGCGATGACTATTGTCGACATGCCGATTGGATTGGCCGATGCAGGACGCCGCCATTGCGAGACGATGGCGCGGCGAAAGTTAACGCCGGGACGAACCTCAAGCGTGTTCACGTCGCCGCGCAGACCAATGTTGAATTTTGCGACCTATGCGGAAGCAAACGCGTGGGGCAAAGCGCAACTACAACGCGGCGGCCTGTCGAAACAGGCATGGATGATCGCATCGAAAATCCGGGAGATTGATGATGCCATCGCACCGACCGATCAGGCGCGGCTTGGCGAAGGCCATCCGGAAGTCGCGTTTGCTCGGCTCAATGGCGGCCCCTGCACTCACCCGAAACGCAAACCGGAGGGACAGCGCGAGCGCTTGGCCTTGTTGCAGCGGGCCGGAATCAAAAATGCCGATGATATTTATCAAGCGCTGCGCGCCGAACATGGCGCGAAAGCCATCGCTCGCGATGATGTCTACGACGCGTGCGTCATGGCGCTGACCGCGAAGGCCCGGATCGACGGAACTGCTTGGCGCCTTAGCGATGATGCGCGCGACGCGCGCGGGCTGGTGATGGAGATCTGGGGCTGAACAAACGGAAGTTGACTATTGCCCGGTCTTCAACCGCCTATAGATGATCGCCTGCAGCGACATCTGCACGCCCATCACGAAAACCTGATAGGCGACGGCGGCGACAAGGCTGATGAAACTGAACACTGCGCCGAGCAATGCGAGTACGCCGGCGCCGCTGAGGCCCGCCATCATTTCAACGAAACTCATCGCCAGCGAATAAACGACGCCAATAATCACCATCACCATGAAGAACATGACGAAGACGAGAAAGATCGACCACGCGTGACCGGCGGTCATGCGAAAGGCGCCAAACAGCAAGAGTCGGTTTTCCGCAGCAGATCCAGGAAGAAACGGCGCCAGCTTTACGTTGAGATAGATAAGAGGCGGCAGCGAAAAGAGCATGGTTTGAAAAATGACGCTCATCGGCGCCGCCAGATGTTGAACGGCTTCAGGCGCAGGCTGCGACGCGCCAGTCGCGGACGCAGCGGCGACGATCGACATGAATTCATTAAGCGCCGCCATCACGCTGGCGAAACTTTGTCCGCTCAAGACAAACGAGACTAAGCCGGCCGCCAGCACAACGGCGTAATTGATCAAGGTCATGATCAGTTGCGCCCAAAGCACGCGCTGGGCCGGGCCGTCAAAGCGAAGCTGGAAAAGCCCTGGCCGTTCTTCACCCAACGCCACCAGGCGGAAGATCGATGCGAAAACGCCGCTGTATAGGAACAGCATCAAGGCGAAACCGGCAATGGCGATAAAGACGGCGGTGGGGAGCGATACTTTCATCGCCGCGCCGAGGTTTTCTATCGACGACGTCTCCGTCATCGCGTTCAGCGCCTCGGCATCGAAAACAACGTTCAGTGCTGCGAAGCCGAATAACCCGGCGACCAGAAAGGGCATCCACAAGAAACGAAAGACGGTCAGCCAGCGGCGATATCCGAACTGAAACGCCTCGTTGAGAATATCTCCGGCCTGAATACGATCCGACATGTTGGAAGCCTTTGGCGAACGATGCGTTCTCTTAATGCCCGGCTTCGCTCTCCCGGTAAAGGCGACCGTAAAGGCCGGCGGCGACGCCGAAGGAGAAGAACGACCACACCACGTTGATGAGGATTCTGATCACGTTCCAGACCCAGACGAAGAACGGCAGCACCCAATCCGCCGTGGAACCGCTGTTGACCAGCTTGGTCGCAACGGCCGTCGCCGCGTAGAGCCGGTTGAACGTGCTCGGCAAGAGATTCTGAAGCAGCAGCCCGTTGATCACGTAAACCTGCATCACATAGAGCAACAAGCCGATGAGCGAGACGACCACCCATAGCCGCAATAAATTCCACCCGCGCGTGACGGAAAGCGTATTGCCCAACGCCAATGAACGACGGCAGACGGCGACGCCCGGATAGGCGAACAATCGTAGGCTCAGATAGTTCACCACGAAAAAGATCGACACCGCAAAAAACATGAAGCGGCCCACCGGCGACTTGGCCAGAAATTCAAGACTCTGGAGGACGCCATCGAGGTTGACGCTGAGATAGGTTCCGAGACTGGAGAGCACGCCGATCTTGCTCGCATAATTTTTGAATTCGTTGATCACTGCCTCTGCAAGGAAGAAGTACCCGATCATCAAGAAGCCCGCAGCAGCGACCAGCGTCACCAGCGCGCGCAAAAACGGATTGCCCTTGATTTGTGACACCGGGCGATTGTCCGGATGAAAATGAAAGAACAGCAAGCCCCAAAAGATCAGCGCGAGTGGAATGGCGCCGTAGAGCGGCATGGCGCGATCATAGATCCAGCCCCTTCCCTGCTCGGCGACAAGCTCGCCGGCTGTCTTGACCTCGATTGTGTGCAGACTCGCGGGATCGGGAAAGCTCGCCATGGTCTGCGCCATGGCGGCTGTAATGTACTTCAGCGTGTAGAATGACGCCGCCGCCATCGGTCCGAAAACCAGTACGGCGACAAAGAGAAATCCGAAAATACCGGAAACGACAAACCGCAACTGATCAGCGCCAAAGGGGGCGCGAATGAATCCGGGCGCGGGCTTTTCGCCGAGGCCGGCGTATCGGATCAACGGCGCCATGAAAGACGCCGTGAGCAAGGTCTGCACAACGACGCTGGCGACAGTGATTGTCCACATGGCGCCGGCGTCGTTTTGAAATCCTCTGGCGGCGTGCTCCGCAACGAGCTTTTGCGCCGTCAGCAATGCGGGCACTTGAGCGAACGTGATTTTCTGTCCGGCGATCACCGACAACATGGCGAACGCCGCCGTCATCGTCGCAATCATGGAAAGCAGCAGCGGCAGCCAGGCCACGCGGGCGATGGTCTCCATCCGGCGGCCGCCGAAATTCAGCGCCTCGCCCACAGTCGAAAGAATACGCAACCCCATCACTCGCCCTCTGTGCCGTCTGATGCGGCGCTGGAGCCCACGCTAGCCGGAAAGCCGCGCCAGCGCCACCGCTAGGGCGCAGGCTGCAGAAGCCGGGCGCCGCATTTGTAGCGGCGCCAGGGACCGCCCGGAGCGAAGTCATTGCAACGCGCGCTATCTGCGGTAGAAGCGCGCGTATGAGCGACAATGAAATCCATATTATCGGCGCGGGCCTCGCCGGGTCCGAGGCCGCGTGGCAGGCCGCGAATGCGGGGGCGCGCGTCATCCTTCACGAGATGCGCCCCGTCGCCGCGACCGAGGCGCATCACACCGACGGATTCGCTGAGCTGGTCTGCTCCAACTCGTTCCGGTCGGACGACGCTGAGAACAACGCCGTCGGCTTGCTGCATGAAGAGATGCGCCGCGCCGGATCGCTGATCCTGCGAGAGGCCGACGCCAACAAGGTCCCTGCTGGCGGCGCGCTGGCCGTTGATCGCGATGCTTTTTCGCAAGGCGTGACCCGCGCGATTGAAGCGCATCCCAATATCGACATCCGCCGCGAAGTGATCGACACGCTGCCGCCCGAAGATTGGTCCAACGTCATCATCGCCACCGGCCCTCTGACCGCGCCGCCGCTGGCCGAAGCGATCCGCGCGCTGACCGGCGAAGAGTCCCTCGCCTTTTTCGATGCGATCGCGCCGATCGTCTACAAGCACTCGATCAATTTCGACGTCGCCTGGATGCAGTCGCGTTACGACAAGAAAGGGCCCGGCGGAGACGGCGCGGATTACGTCAACTGCCCCATGAACGAAGATCAGTACACAGCATTTCTGAACGCACTGATCACCGGCGAGAAAACCGAGTTCAAGGAATGGGAGAAGTCGACGCCCTATTTCGAAGGATGTCTTCCGATCGAAGTTATGGCCGAGCGCGGTCCGGAGACGTTGCGCTATGGACCGATGAAGCCGGTCGGCCTCACCAATCCGCATACCGGGGTAAAGGCGCACGCCATCGTTCAACTGCGTCAGGACAATGCACTCGGCACGCTCTACAATATGGTCGGCTTTCAAACGAAGCTGAAATACGGCGCGCAGTCGGACGTGTTCCGGATGATCCCCGGATTAGAGAATGCGGAGTTCGCGCGCCTCGGCGGCATTCACCGCAACACCTTTCTCAATTCTCCGCGCCTCCTCGATGCGCAGTTGAAACTCAAGGTTCGACCGGCGCTCCGGTTCGCCGGCCAAATCACGGGCGTTGAGGGGTATCTCGAAAGTGCTGCCATGGGCTTGCTGGCGGGCCGGTTCGCCGCTGCTGACGCAGCAGGCGTCGCTCCATCATTGCCGCCATCGACGACAGCATTCGGCGCCCTGCTCGGCCACATCACCGGCGGGCACCTGACCGAGGGATCGTCAAAGGCCTTTCAGCCAATGAATGTGAATTTCGGGCTTTTCCCGGAAATTGAAACGCCGCGAACCGACGCCGACGGCAAGCGGATCAAGGGCAAGGAAAAGGGTTTTGCACGCAAACGGGCGCTTTCGGCGCGCGCTCTG
>CAZAOB010000039.1:0-31353 GCA_964486635.1 uncultured Caulobacterales bacterium
TCTCGGTAGCGAGGACCTCCACACGCGCTCCGGGCTGGAGGGTGCCGAAGCGGGCACCCTTTACGCCCAGGTGCAGGGAGGCTGGCTTTCTGCCCACCTGCCGGGCGCCTCCCCCGGGGCCAGGCGCTGACGGGAAGCCTGCAGCAGATCTTCAAGATCGGGCGGCTCGCCGCCGCCGCGGCCGCCGCCATTATTGCTGGGGCCGCCATTGCCGCGGGGCGGCTGGCCCCAGGGGCCGCGGCCGCCGCCGCGATTGCCGGAATTGTCTTGCCAGGGCATTGAGCCTCTCTTGGTTGAAGTTTTGCCGGCGCGCTGAGAGTTTCAGCTGCGCGCCAGTGGAAGAGCCTGTGTTGGGCCGTATATATGTTACCAGATTCACCGGGCGCAACGTGCTCACCCTGCTTTTTTAAGGATTTCAAAGGCCAACGTGAACGATTCCCTGCTTATGCGCGTCAGAGCGGCGCTTTCCGCCATCAAAGAGCCTGGCTCCGGGCGCAATATTATCGCGTGTGGCGCCGTGCGCGGTCTATCCGTCGATGATTCGGGGCATGTGCGTTTCACGCTGGAACTGCCGAAAGCGGAGCGCCAGTCTTTGGAAAGGCTGCTGCAGGACGCCAAACAAGCGGCATCCGCCACGGAAGGCGTGTCCGCTGTAACCGCCGTCGCCACCGCCCACGCGAACGGAGCGACCGGTTCAACGCGTCACTCTCCGCAAAACACCGCCAGCGCGCATGAAAACCCTTTTGGATTAAAAGGTAAGCCGCGCATCGAAAAAGCCGCCGAAAGTCTCGCCGACGTGAAGTCCGTTATTGCCATCGCATCCGGAAAAGGCGGCGTTGGAAAATCGACGGTGTGCGCAAATCTAGCTGTTTCCTTGGCCGCCCGTGGTCTGAAAGTCGGTTTGCTGGATGCGGACGTCTACGGCCCGTCGCTGCCTACGCTGTTTGGAATCACCGATCGGCCAAAAATGTCGGCCAACAAAATCGTTCCATTCGAAGCATTCGGCGTAAAGTTGATGTCGATTGGCTTCTTGGTTGATCCTGAAGAAGCTGTCGCCTGGCGTGGTCCCATGGTGATGGGAGCCGTTCGTCAACTGATGACCGACGTGGACTGGGGCGCGCTCGATGTATTGTTGATTGATACCCCGCCCGGCACAGGCGACACGCACTTGTCCTTGATCCAATCAAAAAAGCTTTCCGGCGCAGTCATCGTCTCAACACCGCAGGAAATGGCGCTCGCTGATGTCCGTCGGGGTGTAAAACTATTCCGTCAGACGGAGACGCCGGTAGTGGGCGTCGTTGAAAATATGGCGTGGCTCGAAATGGAAAACGGTGGGCGCCACTATGTGTTTGGAGAAGGCGGCGCGCGCAAAGCTGCGATCAAGCTCGACGCGCCGTTTCTTGGCTCAATTCCGCTTTTTCCAGAATTGAGGGAGGCATCGGACAGCGGCCGCCCCCTGGCCGCGTCTGGCGATCACCCTGCATCAGATATCTTTGCTGAACTCGCCGAGAAGATCGAAGTCTTCACGCGCAACGCGCGCCCCGCGAGCGCGCCCCAGTGATTACTGCGAAGTTGCGGGCTTTGGGTCGGCGCTCGTATGATCGTGTACGATCCGCCATGCGCCATTGTCGCGACGCATGACGAGTGAAAACAGCCCACTGGAATTTGAACCGCTGTTGTTCAGATTGAACCGCCCCGTCACGACGGCGACATCATCGGTCACTAGTTTGACGTCGAGCTTTTCAAATCCAAGTTGACCAAGCCCCGAAGCGCCAGCATAGCGTTCCCGATACTTTTTCAGCGTAGCGTCCCAACCCTTCGTGACTGTGCCGCCAGAAACAAATTTCAACTCGTCATTTTTCCAGTAGCCATTCATGAACCCATCGAGGTCGCCCTCATTCCACGCAGCGGCCTGAACCATCAACGTCGCGCGCACCACGTCAGCGGGTGTTCGCAACCCTGCCGCAGCTGGCGAAGTGAGCGCTTCCTTTTTTTCTGCGGGTGGCGATTTCGTCAAAGGTTGCTCTGCGACGTTACTTTCCTGAATGGCAAGACTTGCTTGCGTGACGGTCGTCGCTGGCCGGGGCGTTTCTGGCGCTGCGCCAACCAGCCTGCCGACTGGCGATGGCTGGGGCCGACTGGCAGGCGTCTCCGTTTGTTGCGCCAACAGCTGAGCCGGAGCGCCCGGCGGGCTCTCCCGATCTGCATCTTGATGGAGCGCAGGCTGCGCTAAAATCTTGCTCATTTCGTCTTCAAGAACTTCCACGGAACTCGCGGCAGAGTCCTGAACAACTTCTTCGATAGGAGAAACACCCACGGGTTCGCCGAGTGGGATCGGTTCTGACGCGCTAGCCAATTGCGGCTCGACGGCCTGACGCTGGACTTCAACGACATAATCCGCCGCAGGCGATTGCGAAGCTGGGGCCGCTTGCGCGCGTAATGCGGGCGCCGACGTGCTGCAGGCAAAACCGGAAAGCGTCAGCCGTTTGACCATTTCGGTCGCTTTTTGATTGCAAAAAGAATCCGAATTATCCGCATGGTAAGGCACGGAAACGTTTGAGCCGCCGCGCGTATAACGCACATCGCAGCTTTGCCCCACAACGCCTGGCTGAACAACTTCAATGACGCGCGCATCTTCACCACGCGCGCAATTTGTTTTTATCGGCGCACTATGGGCCACGCCTGCCGCCAGTGAGGTTACTGACAGTGTCGCCACCAATAATGGTTTGTTCATCACTCCCCGCCTCCGTCTCAATTCCGTTCCGGCATCTCTGCACCGAATCCGCTCGCACACCCGCTCAAACCTTAACCGACTTGGCCCGCAGTGTGGAGCACGAGGCGCCGCTTTGGCCAATTATAAGGCCGTTTCGGTGAACGCGATCTCGCCAAAATCACTAAAAATCAGATATCATTGGCGCGATTTCGCGCGTTCCGGTCGAGAATGAAAAAATCGCAACCATATTCATTTTTATCGTTCTGTTCGCAGCCTGAGACCCGCTTTTCGAGCCAACCGCCCGAATCAATCGCCGGAAAGTAGACGTCGCCGTCAACCGAGGCATCGACCCGGGTTAAGTAAATGCGCTCAGTTCGCGCGAGCAATTGTGCGTAGATTTCCGCGCCCCCGATTATGCAGCATTCATCGGCGCCGCGCGCTTCAGCCAATTCGATCCCGAGCGCGATCGCGCCGTCAAGTGTACGGGCGATGAACACGCCGTCAGCCGCAAATTGGTGCGAACGCGTCACAACTATGTTGTCCCTTCCCGGCAGTGCTTTGCCGATAGACTCGAAGGTCTTGCGTCCCATGATGATCGGCTTGCCGGTGGTCACGGATTTGAACCATTTTAGATCATCCGAGATTTTCCATGCCAACTCGCCTTCGGCGCCAATCACGCCATTTCGTGCAACGGCGACAACCATGCAAAGTCGTACGTTCATGATTTCGCTTTGCGGGCCAGCCCGGTCAACGCGGCGCCGGTGAGCCTGTTAACGGTCCACTCATCCATCGCCTCGGCGCCAAGCGACTTGTAGAAATCGATGGAAGGCGTGTTCCAATCAAGCACCGACCATTCCATCCGGCCGCAATTTTGACTGACTGCGATCTGCGCAAGTTCGGCGAGCAACGCCGTACCGGCGCCGGTTCCGCGCTCTGTCTCACGCACATAGAGATCTTCCAGGTAAAGCCCGTGCATGCCAAGGAAAGTGGAATAATTGAAGAAATAAAGCGCGAAACCGATCGGCCTACCGTCACGTTCTGCAATCAGCGCAAAGACTTTTGGGGCTTCTGCAAAAAGCGTTCGCGTCAAGTGTTCCGGTGTCGCTGACACTTCACTGGAGAGTTTTTCATACTCCGCAAGTTCGCGAATGAAGCCGAGTACGACGCTTTCATCGCCCGGCTGCGCCTTCCTGATGAGTACGCTCATACCGCCACTGGCGCCTTAATATGCGCCTGCGCTTCGTATTCCTCGATCGCGATGTCATCGAACGTGAAATCGAAAATGCTTTTGACATCTGGATTCAGCACGAGCTTCGGCAGCTTGCCAGGTTGGCGTTTCAATTGTTCTCGTGCCTGATCCACATGATTGGAATAGAGATGGGCGTCTCCAAGCGTGTGAATAAACTCACCGGGCTCAAGATCGCACACCTGAGCAATCATGGCTGTCAGCAGTGCATATGAACTTATGTTGAACGGCACGCCGAGAAACACATCGCCGGATCGCTGATAGAGCTGGCAAGACAGCCGCCCATCGGCGACGAAAAACTGAAACAGACAATGGCAAGGCGCAAGCGCCATGCGATCGAGATCTGCCGGATTCCATGCAGATACAATCAATCGGCGCGAAGACGGATTGGATTTGATTTCTTTGACAACCCATTCGATCTGATCGATGGCCCGACCGTCTGGCGCTGCCCATGACCGCCACTGCCGTCCATACACTGGCCCCAGTTCACCGTTCTCGTCAGCCCATTCATCCCAGATCGAAACGCCGTTTTCTTTCAGGTAACGGGTGTTGGTGTCGCCGGACAAGAACCACAGCAATTCATGAATGATTGACTTTGTGTGCAGCTTCTTCGTCGTCAAAAGCGGAAAACCATCAGCCAGATCGAACCGCATCTGGTGCCCGAAGACAGCGCGCGTGCCGACACCCGTACGGTCCAGACGTGCGTCGCCCCTCTCCAGCACTCGTTGCAGCAAATCCAGATACTGACGCATAAATTCTACGAATCTCCTCGGCTGAGAGGCAGTGTAACGATCCTGCCAGCCGGGCCAAACCCACTTTTTCCCCCGCCCTGCGGGTGGTAGGCTCGTCACTCGGGGTAACGGCGTTGAGGGGCGGCATGGCGGAAAACCACGCAACGAGGCACGAAAATTCCGGCAAGGGCCTCGCTCTGCCCGGATTGCTGATCGGACTGCTCACGGGACTCGCCGTTTACGCCATTGTGGAATACTGGCTCGATGGCCACGACGACAACGCGCTCGCACTGACCACCCTGTTTTTCATTACAACGGCGTCAGCCTCCTATCTGCTCCTTGCGGAACGTGGGACCGTTTTGAAGGCTGCTCTCGGCGCGCTGCTGATTGCTGGAGTGCTGTTCGGTCCCGACCTCTACATGTTCAGCGCGGCGTCTGGCGAAAGCAACAATTTGACGGCCTTCCCTGCGCTGTTCTGGATGTCCGCACGCGGACTCGCCGCCTACCTTTTGGTGACGTTGGTCAAATCGGTTCAGGAAAGCGGTGCGCCACCTTCTTACGAACCTGTCTTCTTTCACGGCATAACGCTTCCCTTGATCGCCGGAGGCACAAAGCTTTTTGCCGGTCTTGCACTCGTCCTGTTGTTTGCCTGGGCGCGGCTCCTGAAGGAACTCGACGTAAACTTTTTCAATACGCTGTTTCAGGAGGCGTGGTTCATCCTGCCGTTTCTGGGGGCGATTGGTGGGCTGTCCATTGCCATGATGCGTGGTCAGCAGGCCATTCTTGGCGCTCTTCGATTTGTGCTGCTGCTGCTCGCGCGCATTCTGATGATTATTACTGCGGTGTTCACCATCACGTTGCTGATCGTATTCGCGACAAAAGGCGTCGATATCGTCTTTGACCGGCCCTATCCGAGCGCGTGGATGATGGTGCTCGCGCTTCTCGGCATGCTGATTTTCAACGGCGTCTATCAAAACGGCGAAAGCGGACCGCCGCCCTTGTGGCTGCGCTTGCCAGCGCTGATCACGCTCATCGGCTTTCCGGTCTATGCGGGTCTTGCATTTTACGCCTTTTACCTGCGCATCGACGCCTATGGACTTACGCCGCCGCGCATCGCCGGGATCGCTATCAATGGCCTGATCGCCGCCTATTCCATCGTTTGTTTTGTGGGCCTGCTGACAGAGGCGAACTGGCGCGGAAAACGCTGGATGCCGCTGGTCGGGCCGATGAACACGATGATGGCTGCGCTTTGGGTGGCTGTCCTGCTGTTGCTGGCGTCGCCTGTGGTCAATCCGTGGGCGATGAGCGCAAACAGCCAGTACGCCCTTCTCGCCAATGGGCGCATTGCAGCGGCCGAGTTCGATTTCGGATATATGCGTTTTAGCCTGGGCAAGTACGGCGAAGCGGCGATGGACAAGCTCATTGCGCTGGACGCGCACCCCGAGGCCACAGAGATTCGCGCCGGCATTGAGCGCGCCAGGTCAGCCGAAAGCTATTGGCTGTACAAACATCCGCAAGCAGTGCCTGCAGCCGATTTGGAAACGCCGGAGGAGCGACCGGAAAACCTGCCATTCAATCCGGCAGGAGCCGACACGGGCGAGGACGATCCAGATCGCGAAACGACTTCGGAGCCATCGCCGCAAGAATAGAGCCGCCTGTTCAGGCCGGTTCCGGCACCTTTTCGAGCTTCTCGGACACTTCGCGCATGTGAATTTTGCGATTGGGGCCGTTGTAGTCTTCCACCCCTTGGGCAATCGCATAGCAGGCTAGTCTGACCGATCGAGGAATTTTGACTTTGTCCCCGTCGCGCTCGCCCTTTTCGTAGTACTGGATCATCCGGCGTTTCAGCCCGAGAAGGTGCGCCGCGTCTTTTTGGGACAGGCCCAAAACCTTACGCCACTTCTTGAAGTCGTTCGATTCCATCGGTTCGCCCCAAGCCGGCAGTGTAGGGCCGACACCCGCGCACTTAATGCATGGATGTAACAGAATCTTGACATCCGGGCGCTTTTTCGCGGCCTTTGGGCCACGCCTCTTTAAATCTTCACCTCCGGACCGTATATTGAGAGCGCCTGCGCAAGCAGGATATGGCGATAAAAGACCCGTGCAATAACCGTATCGGACCCGGGGGCGGTACCCGGCGGCTCCACCAGATCCCCTCTCCGGCCTCGCGCCTCGGGAGGTTCCGGCGGGGCCGAACTAGGATCGACGAGCGTCTAAAGACGATGTTTTCGCCCGGTTTGCCTCCGTTATTTGGCTAAACTGAATAGTTGCTAATGACAACAATTCGGAAGGGCTCGCTCTTGCTGCTTAATGCAGCGGGGTAACCCGAACACTTGAAGTCCTAATGCCTTCCAAGCGTTAGGCGGGGCCCCCCGGCGCCTGGCAACAGAAGCCGGGGACTTTTTTTAAAGCATCACCCGAATTTCCAGACGTCTTTTCCCCACTTCTGCATCGTGTGAGCTCTCCGATGCTGGCCTAGCGCGCGCAACCTCGCTACAACTTCGCCAAATTTTGAGGCCGCAAGGAAAACGCCCGTGAAGGACGACGTCGAACTGGATTACAATGATCTCATCCAGGAAGCGCAGAAGCGCGCCTATCGATTTTTGATGCGCGATGTCTTGGCGCTTGTAGCCGAACTGGGCGACGCGCCCGGCGAACACCATTTCTTCATTGAGTTCTTTACGGGTGCGCCAGGCGTCTCCATTCCGGATCATTTGAAGGAGCAGTACCCCGAACGGATGACGATCGTGCTACAGCACCAGTTCGAAAACCTGACAGTGTCGGATGATCATGTCGGCGTCACGCTTTGGTTCAAAGGCAAGGAAGCGCGACTCGAAATTCCCTTCGATGCCGTCATACAATTCGCCGATCCGAGCGCGCAGTTTGGCGTCAACTTTGATGTATCCGATTCACCCGCTGCGAACGAAGGCGACGAAGCTGAATCGGATGCGGACGCAGATTCCGCGTCGACGGCAGATACCGCAAAGCAAAGCGAGAAAAAGGGCGACGGCGCCGATATCGTCAGCCTCGATTCCTTTCGCAAGAAGTAGCAGCGACGCTTGCGTCGCACGACTCCACTATCATTTTTGTCTGGCGGACCTCGCCACGCCCCTGTTCAACCCATCATCGCTTGAGAAGAAGGCACGCTGATGACCAAAACCCGCACCGAATCCGATAGCTTTGGCAAACTCGAAGTCCCCGCGGACAAATACTATGGCGCGCAGTCGGCGCGTTCCTTGATCAACTTTCCTATCGGCGAAGAAAAAATGCCTGCGCCGTTAGTCCGCGCTCTGGGCGTGGTCAAACTTTGCGCTGTGCGAAGCAACTTGGCGCTCAAAATGATGCCGCAAAAGACCGGCAAGGCGATTGAGAAAGCCGCCATCGAGGTCACGCAGGGGAAACTGAACGATCATTTTCCGTTGTCGGTCTGGCAGACGGGCTCCGGCACGCAATCAAACATGAACACCAACGAAGTGATCGCAAACCGTGCGATTGAACTCCTCGGCGGCGTTGTCGGCTCGAAAGATCCCGTACACCCTAACGATCACGTCAATATGAGTCAGTCGTCGAACGACACCTTTCCGACAGCCATGCACATCGCCGCTGCGGAAGAAATCACGCACAGCCTTATCCCCGCGCTTGAACACCTTCTCGATGCGCTCACTGCGAAGCAAAAAGAATTTTCCAAAATTATCAAAATCGGCCGGACGCATATGCAAGACGCGACACCAGTCACGCTTGGACAGGAATTTTCCGGCTATGTCGCGATGGTCAAGAATTCCATCAAGCGCGCGAAGGCGGTGCTGCCATCTCTTTACGCTCTGGCTCAAGGAGGAACTGCGGTCGGCACCGGCGTCAACTCAAAGAAAGAGTTCGCCAAAATGTTCGCGGCGGAAGTCGCGGCCTATACCAAGCTGCCTTTCGTCACGGCCCCCAACAAATTCGAAGCGCTCGCCACCCATGACGGCATGGTCGAGGCGCATGGCGCGCTCAATGAAATCGCTGTCAGCTTGTTCAAGATCGCCAATGATCTGCGCCTGCTCGGTTCCGGCCCGCGCTCCGGTCTCGGTGAAATAAGTCTGCCGGAAAACGAGCCCGGCTCATCGATCATGCCTGGCAAAGTGAACCCCACCCAGTGCGAAGCGATGACGATGGTTTGCGCGCAGGTGATGGGGAACAACGCCACGGTGAGTTTCGCGGGCAGCCAAGGACATTTTGAACTCAACGTGTTCAAGCCGGTGATCGCATACAATACGCTACAGTCCATCCGGTTGCTCTCTGACGCCTCCCGTGCGTTTACCGATAAGTGCGTCACCGGCATCATCGCCAATGAAGCACGCATCAAATCGCTCATGGAGCAGTCCTTGATGCTGGTGACGGCGCTCGCGCCGGAAATTGGCTATGACAACGCCACCAAAATCGCCAAAACGGCACACAAGAATGGGACAACGCTGAAAGAAGAAGCCATCAAGCTGGGCCTGGTCACCGCCGCCGATTATGATCGCATAGTCCGGCCAGAAAAAATGATCGGCCCGAATTAGCACCGGAATTCAACGATTTGGACGAGCGGTTTGGATTCCCCCATGTTTCTCGCACAAATGGACCGGTTCTTGAATTACTCTCCGCGAACGCCTCGAGCCTAATTGGCTCCACGCAGGTGTGACGCATTTTGGGACAAGGACGAACGAAATGGCCGAAACCAAACCCTCTGAAAGCCAGCTGCGGCTTTTGCTTGCGCAATTCCTCTTTGCGCACAACGTGGACATCGAGACGCTTTACACAGCGCTCGGAGCGGATCTTTCCAGCGCGGATTCTGAGGCCGTATCGCACATGGCCGGCATTATCGACGGCGTAACGCTGGCGACGTCAAAAATTCGCGCTCACGGAATCGACAACTGGGCGAAGAGCTAGCTCTACCGGCGACTCCGGAAGAATTTATACTTGCACTGCGCGCGCAAACCGGTTTCCTCAGGGGGAGTGAGGGAGCCGGTTTTGCTATTGTGACATGATGAAAAAGAAATCCATCACCTTAAAAGGTCACCGCACAAGTATAGCGCTGGAGGAAGAGTTTTGGTTGGCGCTCGAAGATCTCGCGACGATTGACAACCGCACCTTGCCAGCGCTCGTCAATGCCATCGATCGCGAACGCTTGAAGCTCTCACCTACCCCTGGCCTCGCTTCGGCGATCCGAGTCTACATTCTGAACCGCGTGCAGCGGGCTCCTAGCCGGCCGAATGAGACGCAACATTGAGTGAAGGACGTCCCAGCACGGTTTGCGCATAAGCGCGCGTCACTTCATCTGCATAGCCGCGCATGAGCGGGCGAACCTGATCGAATTTCTGAACACCAGCCGCCCGGGCGATAAGTCCGCCGAAGCGACGGCGCACGGGTGCGCGCAGTGGATCGCTCCAGCCTGCGAGGGACCTGACAAACTGCAGGCGCGCCCAGAAGGACCGCGCGGAGATGAGTGACTTCGCAGTATCGTCGCTGATCAGCCCGGATCGCGCCATTGCTTCGAGCGCATCTTGCGGGAGGTTGTCCTGAACAAAAGGATGAGCCGACGCGTGTTTGTAAATTAGCGTGCTGATTACGAGCTCAACGTCGCACCGCCCACCTTCGAGACGGTCGATGTCCCACTCCGAATTAGCACGTTCACGGCGCATGCGTTGAGAGCGCGCGCGATCAAGATCTCGGAACAATATGTCGGCGCGGCGTGATCCGGCGACCGCTGACCGCAAAGCGTCTTTCGCCAACTCAGCCGCCTTTGGATCACCGGATGCGATGACCTGCCCGCGCGCCAGCATGATTTGTTCGTGTGCGACGGCTTCTGATTGAACGAATGATTTGAACGCCTTCACCGTCGGAACGATTGGCCCCGTCACGCCCGACGGACGATGCGTAGTGTCAGGGGAAACTTCAAACACGCCGTCGCCCAGAGCGCCAAGCGCTTGCAAATAGCGCCGGGCGAACGCCTCACCGGCCTCACCCGCGTCTTCACTGGCTATAAACCCAAGGTGGGTTGCCGCTCCCGGCAGGTGCGGACCATCGGATTCAAACAAGTGTAAAGCAATGCAATCCGCCGCCTCACGCTCAGCACTTGGCGCGGCTTCTCTCAATGCGTCAAATACGGTCGACAGCGTGGTTCTGTGAACTTGTTCGTAAGCATCAACTGCTGCGTCGAAGCTCGTGCCGCCAGCGGCCGCTTGATATGCGATCGTTGCCAACAGCTCCTTGCGCCAACTCGCCAATTCTTCAAGCGCGAGCTTGCCTTTACTCGAGGGTGGCGCATTTCGCCCGAGCCATTCCGGTCCGGTCTGAGGCATCTCTTCGCCGCTGGGCGCAAAAAAAGTTTCGGCAATCTCTGCGCTCTCCGTCAAAGCGCCGACAACTGCCCCGAAAGAACCAAACGCATCAACCAATCCTTCGCGACTCGACGCCCCCTCTCCCACCAGTGAGAAGACATCATGCTTTTTGCCGGCAACGTCGATCAGTTGATCGAAGAGCTTTACGGCGTCATTGGGATGTTGGGTCTCGCCAAAGTCCGTAAGCAGACCAGGCGCATGCGCTGAGAATCGCCTTCCGCCAAGCGTTCCTTCCGCTCGCTTTGCCCAACTGTCGATCGCTTCAGAAAGTGTCGCGCCATTGAGGAATCCCAAGTCCTCCAGCTTGTCTGCATCTCCTTCGGCGACGTTTTCAGCGCTTCGATAGAGTGCAATTTCCTGCTGGGGGCCAGCCGCAAGCCGTCTGAGCGTGTTTGACGCATCGACTCGGGCGCCGCTCAGCGCAGCAAACAGATCTTCATATTCGCAGAATCCACAAAGCAGCGCGAGTGCGTTCTTTTCATCCTCGCGCTCTACTTCGCTGACCGCAGCGCCCTTCATCATTTGTAAGCGCGATACGGATACGTGCGCCAGTTCATCCCCCGCGATCAGACGCCGCGCCGCGTCTTTTGAGAGGGTGCGGGAGTTCGCAGCCGTATCGAATATCTCTCGTGCGGACGCCGTGCGAAAAACCGGACGCAATCCTCCGATCGCCAATCGGCACAGACCCGCGACCCGCCGAAAAGGGCCGCGCGGATCATTGTCTGTCTTGGCTACGAAACTACGTAATGCTTCCATGGCGACCGGATTGTCCGACCAAACCAGCTGCTCGATCTCTTCAAGAAATGCGCCGCCCGCGGTGCGGTCGCCGGCGACCACTCGCGCCGCGCCTAGCCACATTTTCAGTGCGTCGGCTTGAGGGCCGGCAGCGGTGGCTTTCACCCGCGCCACCGAGTCCGCATAGCCTGCGCCGCCGACGCCCGAACCGAGCGGCGTTCGAAGCGCATAGAGCGGAAATTCTCCCGGTTTGCCTTCAAATGCTTCTCTAATTTCAGCGCCAATGCGAACGAAGATTCGATCTGCGCCGCGCGCACCAGCGCTGGTGAAAACCTTTTCATCGTACATGACAATCATGTCGAGCGGACCGTAGGGAGACAGATCTTCGTGAGCGAAGTCACTACCCGCAACCACAAATACGCCCCGGAGGAAATTGTCCGGATCTTCTACATTCAGTTCGCCGCGCTTTACGGCCGCGCGAACAAGCCAGCGCAATCCGGTTTCGACCATGCGTTCCGCGAAATCGACGCGCGCCGCCGTCGCGTCAGAGATACTCCACTGCCCGCTCAACTCAGCGATGGCAATCGCTACATCGACGCGGTTTTTCAGCGGCGCCAGTGCGGCATGCAAGGCGTCAGGTCCTCCCACACCGCGGTCCAGCGCCGTTAAATCACGCGCCGCTTCGGCAAGCACCGGCGACGCGCCTTCGATGAGCGCAGTCGCGGCAGCGTCCGGGTGCGTTATGCAAAGCTCGGAAAGGCGCCGGGTCGCTCCGAAGATGCGGAGCATGAGCAGGCGCCGGTCTGGACGGTCCAGTGGAGAGCCCGGGTCCCCACCCAGAGAGTCCGCTACGGCGCGCCGCCAGCGCTCAAGCGCCGCCGGTGCCCTCGACGGATCGATTTTATCGGCTGTGCTGCGTGCAGATTGCGTCGATGGCGCCGCCATACTCATCCCCGTCGCTATGACATTATGTGGAGAGGACAAAGTGCCATTGCAGGGTGAATTCGTCGTTAAACAAGTTGTGACATTTAGACTTCGTCAAGAATGCTGATATGAACAATGTTCTTTAACGATAGCGGTTGGTAATGACGCGAAACGTCGCCCGTTTCTTAATTGCCCTGAGGCGTCTGCGGCGCAGGCTGCAGCACGTGGACGTGCTGCGCGTTTGGGTCTGCGCCGTCATCATCGGCGTAGCGGCGGCTTACGGTGTCATCCTGTTTCGCCTGCTCATTGACGCCGTATCCCACCTGGCTTTTGGCGAAAGCGAAGCCGGCATCGTTAGCGCCGCAGCGGAGCTGAGCTTTTTCCGATCATGGGCGGCGCCGGTAATCGGCGGGCTCGCTGTGTCGGGCCTGTTATATTTAGGCGATCGGTTTGGCTGGCTGCCGGGGGGACGAGGCCAAGCCGTCGCGGACGTTATCGAAGCGCGCGCGGTCGGTGGCGGGCACGTTTCGCTTCGCGCCGGCGTGGCGGCGGCGGCTGTTTCGGCAGTTTCACTTGGTGCAGGCGCGAGCGCCGGTCGAGAAGGCCCCGCGGTCCACTTGGGCGCTACGATTGCCTCAATCATCAACAGAAAGCTTGGCTTCACAGCGAAGCAGCGTCGCGCCTTACTCGGCTGCGGCGCCGCAGCAGCGGTGTCCGCAAGCTTTAACGCACCGGTCGCCGGCGTGCTTTTCGCGTTGGAAGTCATACTCGGAAACTACGCCCTTTCCGTATTCGGACCGATTGCAGCAGCCAGCGTCGCCGCCGCGATTGTCACCCGAATTCATCTCGGTGATTTCCCTGCATTCGCACCACCTGAATACGGCGCCATTGCGACGATTGATGTCGCGCTTGCGGCCGCCCTTGGCATCCTTTGCGGATTCATAGCGTCGGGTTTCCTCCTTGCTACGGAAAGAATGACTGTCGGACTGCGTGAATTCGCGCAACGAAAAAGTATTTCGTACCTGCTCTTGCCGCCGATTGGAGGAGCTATCATCGGCTTGATTGGCGCTTTCTTCCCTGAAGTGTTCGGGGTCGGATATGAAGCGGTGACCCGCGCGCTGAATGGCGAATACGCCTTGCATGTTCTTGTCTTGCTGGTGTTGATGAAGTGCACCGCTACGGCGGTCACTCTTTCATGCCGATTTGGCGGCGGCGTGTTCTCGCCCGGGCTTGTGATCGGCGCATTTGCGGGCGCCGCTTTTGGCGCGGCGCTGTCGCAATTGTTGCCAGGCGTCACGGCAAGCCCCGTGTATTACGCAATGATAGGCATGGGGGCGGCAAGCGGCGCAATCCTGGGCGCGCCTATATCGACAACCTTGATTGTTTTTGAGCTGACCGGAGAGTACGGCATCACCTTGTCCCTCATGGTGGCCGTGGCGATCGCCACTTT
This sequence comes from uncultured Caulobacterales bacterium, assembly GCA_964486635.1. Classification (GTDB taxonomy): domain Bacteria; phylum Pseudomonadota; class Alphaproteobacteria; order Caulobacterales; family Parvularculaceae; genus Hyphococcus. The sequence goes on from CAZAOB010000039.1 coordinate 14,162, forward strand.
GATCACACAGTGGATTTGCGGCCAGTCTTTCTTCCACTGGCAACTTTCCCGACGCGGATATGATCTGTCTGAAGGCCCGCAAGGAATCATATTGAAGACCACTCGCGTTCGCGAAGTGATGGAAAAAATGCCTCCTGGCGCCCCCTTACCCGCGGATGCAGAACGGCTGGAAACGCAGCACTCCCTTGGAGAAGCGCTGGCGAAACTCAATGATGCTGAAGAGCATGGCTTGCCGGTGGTGGATCCCAGTGCAAAGGATCAGGTGGTCGGCTATTTGTCCCGCGTGAAAGCGCTGGCCGCGTACAACAAGGCGCTGATCGACGAAAACATCGAACATCACACGTGAAATCTTAGTACCTTGAGAACGCCATGGCTGAAAACAGGCGCACTCGCTTGTAAAGCGGAAACGCCTTGCCTCGACGGCGCAGATAGGCCGGCGTCAGCGCCAAGTGTAGTAAAGCCGGTGCGAATTCTTGCGCAGCTTTCGCAAGGGTCGGGCTTGTAGTCCGGTAGATTGGAAAAGCGAAGTCGACGATTTCACCTGCGAGCGCTGGGGCAAGTGCAGCGCCTTCGCGCGCCAAGGCAAACGCCGACCCGGCTTCCGTGACCGCTCGCGCCAAAGTCTCGTCTCCACCTGCAGCGGTTACGGCAGTCGCTTCGGCCGCGCCATCTGATTGATGCAGCCACTCAAACAAGTTTTGAACTGACTGAAACGCCTCTCCATACAGCAGGTGCGCTGTCGCGTCGATCATGCCATCGATACGCGGCGCGTATTGCGCTCGCGGAAGATCAGTAGTCGCGAGCGCCTCGACCACAGGATGCGCCCGGGGGCGTTGTCCAGCTCTCAATTCGTCAAGCGCTTCGCGCCACCACTGCAACCGGATTTCGCCCAGCGCGGGTTCACTGACCGCGAGCGGTATTCTTCGCAGCTCAAGCCTGAACGCCCCTAATGCAAGCAGCGTATTCTGCAATGGCGCCGGCGCGTAGCGCGCGGCGAGCCAGCGATCTTCGTCCAGCCGCCGCATGAGATCCGCACAATAGGTCACGTTCTGATCGGCGTTCGGCTCTCGTTCCACAGACATCACCATGGCATATCAGGATTGACGCCGAACGAATACACAGCGGAGTGGCCGACCGGGAATCTGCGCACGGAGGCTTGTGGTATTGTCATGTCGCAACCTGACGCATTCAGTCGCAGATCCCTTGAAGCTTCGCGTCACATGAATAGATTGATCGGCAAGTTAGAGAGGTTTTTATGGCGATCAAGTTACTCGAACTCCCTTACAAGAAAAGCGCGCTTGCGCCTTATATTTCGAAGAAGACTGTCGAATTCCACTACGACAAACACACTGCAGCCTATGTAGACAAGATGAACAAGGCGATTTCCGGCACTCCATTAGATAAGCTTCCACTCGAAGAAATTGTTCGCGCCGCATCGGATCAAGGCAATCAGTCTCTGTTCAACAACGCCGCCCAAGCCTGGAACCATTTCTTTTACTGGCAGAGCATGAAACCCCGTGGCGGAGGCAAGCCAAAAGGCGACATCGCAGAAAAGATCAAAGAGAGTCTTGGCGATCTCGATTCCCTAAAGACTTCTTTAGCCAATGCCGCTGGCAGTCAGTTTGGCTCCGGTTGGGCGTGGCTAGTTTTGAGCCATGGAAAACTCGAGGTCCGCCAAACAGCAAACGCCGAAACGCCGCTCACTGAACATGGGATTACTCCCCTGCTGACCTTGGATGTCTGGGAGCACGCTTATTACCTAGACTACCAGAACAAGCGAATGGAGTATGTAAATACATTCCTGGATAAGTTGGTGAACTGGGAATTCGCCAACGCCAACCTGAGCGCTGCTCAGTAATTCGATCTAGGCGCCGACGGGTGCGGCCTTCGACCAATCGCGCTTTACATCTGTCGCAAGGAGGAATGGAGACGCGACAAAGATCGAAGAATACGTTCCGATTACGATGCCCCAAATCATCGCCAGGGTGAATCCTCTCAACACGACGCCGCCGAAAATCACTAGCGCGACCAACGCCAGCATCGTCGTTCCGGACGTCATGATCGTTCGTGTCAGCGTGTCGTTGATCGACATGTCCAGCAATTCTGCAAGCGGTTTAGTTTTGAACTTGCGCAGATTTTCGCGAACGCGGTCGTAAACGACAACGGTGTCGTTCATCGAATAACCAACGATGGTCAAAATCGCGGCAATGATCGACAGGTTGAATTCAAGTCTCGTCACAGAAAACATGCCGAGCGTGATGATCACGTCGTGCACGAGCGCGACAACGGCGCCCAGTGAAAACTGCCACTCAAACCGCAACCAGATATAGATGAGCATCATGCCGATAGCGAGGGCCACGGCGAGCGCCCCTTTTTGAACCAGCTCTCCTGACACGGTTGGTCCGACCACTTCTGTTTTGCGAAAATCGACGCCTTCTCCCAACAGAGCTGTGAGTGCGTCACGAACCTTCGTGGCGGCTTCTTGCTGCGCCGTCTCGCCGGCATCTGGATCGTCCGTATTATCCGTCGCTTGCTGCGAAATCCTGATCAGCACGGCTTTGTCAGAGCCGGCGAAGTCCTGAATCTCCTGGACATCCACACTCCCGAGCCCGAGATCGGATACTGCGGTTCTCACTGCGCCAATGTCGATCGGCTGGTCGTCAGCAACTTCGATCGTCACACCGCCTTTGAAATCGACTCCGAAGTTTAGGCCAATTGTGGCCAGCGCGAATAGAGAACCGATCACCAGCAGCGCGGAAACGGCCATGGCGGCGAATCGCATTCTGGTGAAGCCATACGATGTGTTGTCGGGAATAAGTTTGAGCAACATGACCGGCTCTTCCTAGAGTTTGATTTCTTGCGGACGTTTCGCCAGCAGATAGCCGCCGGCAAAGAGACGTGTGAGCACATATGCGGTGAAGACGGATGTAACCACGCCAACAGCCAGGGTGATCGCAAAGCCGCGCACCGGACCGGCGCCAAGCTGGAACATGATCAGTGCGGCCAGAAATGTTGTGATGTTGGCGTCAATGATCGCTGAGCGCGCCTTATCATATCCAACCTCCGCCGCCTTGATGGGCGGCTTTCCAGCCATCAACTCTTCGCGAATGCGCTCGAATATCAAGACATTCGCGTCCACCGCCATGCCGATCGTCAAAACGATGCCGGCGATACCCGGCAGCGTCAGCGTCGATCCCAGCAATGAAAGCACGCCTGCGATCAGAATGACGTTGGCGATGAGAGCGATATCTGCATAGACGCCGAAACGGCCATAGCTGAAAATCATGTAGATGATGACGAGCGTGAATCCGATCAGCAAGGCTTCAGCGCCTGCCTTGACGGAGTCCTGGCCAAGCTGCGCGCCCACAGACCGTTGTTCAATCGTCTGAAGTTCGGCGGGAAGCGCGCCAGAGCGGATCAACAATGAAGTCTCAGCTGCTTCGAGCGCTGTAAAATTACCGGTGATGCGTCCCGAACCCGCCGTGATGGGCGTCAGAATATTCGGTGCTGAAATTATTTCATTGTCGAGTACGATCGCAAATATCGAACCCACATTCTGTTTGGTGTACTCAGCAAACCTTCTTGCGCCTCGGCTATCGAAAGTGAAGTTGATCTGAAAGCCTGCACCGTCCGAATTCGGACTCGCTGAAGCGGTCTGTACCATGTCACCCGTGACTTCAGCGTCTTCGTAGAGCACGAGTCCCGGGCGCCCCGAGCCTTCTAGAGAAGCAAACGGAACGAAAATTCTGCCTGGAGGAAGGAGCCCCGCCGCTGCGTCGCCAAGGCTCACCGTCGGGTCGTTCCTGTGGAAACTGAGCTGTCCGGTGCGATTGATCAACTCTTTCAGGGCTTCAGGATCAGTGTCGCCAGGAACTTGAACGACAATCCGGTCCACGCCCTGCGGGGCAATCAAGACTTCCTTGTTGCCCGCCGGATCGATCCGTCGGCGAACGACCTCTATTGAATCTCGAACTGCTTCGTCTGCAAAGTAACGTTGCGCTTCCGTCGTCATGGCAACATTTACTCTCTGACCATCGGTTGAGACTGTGTAAGCTCGGATGCCGAGCCCGAGCGCTCCACCGACTCCCCCCCGGGTCACATTGCGAACACGGCTTTCCGCTTCATCAACCTCTTCAGGGTCAGCCACCAGAAGTGAGATTTGTCGTTCACTCTCATTATAGGAGAGGCTCTCCATTGAAACGCGCTTGCGGTCGGCTGCGCTGTTCGGCCTCATTTCACGACGAATGTCGCTCATCGTTGCTTTCATTCGGTCGTCGATGACTTTTTGAGTGTCGACGCTCAACAACAAATGCGAACCGCCTTGCAGATCCAGCCCCAAATTGATCGTCGTCTTAGGCAGGAACCCCGGCAAACTGTTCCGCGTTGCTTCCGACATGAGATTTGGCGCCGCAAAGAGCGCACCGAGAAACACAAGGAGCGCGATTCCCGCGGTTTGAAGTTTCGTAAATTGAAGCATGAGCCTGGACCAAATGCGGCGCGATGGCTGCGCCCGAGTTAAGAGTGCTTGGCGGCGATTAGTCGTTCGCCGGTGGTTGCGGCTTGGTGCGAACGTCGCTGAGCGTCGCTTTAATCACCTTGACGGTGACGTTGTCGGCGAGTTCAACCATCACCTCTTCCCCCTCAAGGACTTTTGTGACCTTTCCGACAATCCCGCCAGCGGTCACAACAACATCGCCGCGGCGGACATTGGACACCATCTCCTGGTGCTTTTTGCGCGCGGTCATTTGGGGCCGAATCAGCAGGAAGTAGAAAATTACGAATATCGCCACCAGGGGAAACATTTGGGCGAAAATGGCGCCGGCGCCGGTAGCGGGTTCGGCGGCCTGTGCGAAAGCGGGCGAAATCAGCATTGAAAATGAGCTCCCTAGGGGTATTGGAGCCGGCGCCTGAGAGGCTTCGGTAATGCCCCTTCCCGTCCAGCCAAGGTTCGCGGATATATAGCGATCCATCGGGCGGTTGCAATGCGTTGAAGTGACTGGAGAAGCTTGCTGTTTGGCGGCGGCTCGCGTCTCGGGAGGTAATCAGCTGGCGGTTGACGGGCGGCGCGCGGCTGTGGACGGAACCGGGGCCGAAAGGTACGGAAAGAAGCGCTGCCGCGCGAACAGGGTTAACGCTTCGCTCGAGCAACCCGTTGATTGTTATTACAAATTTGCTAGGCTGAGGCCCTGGGGTGGCAGGAATCTTGCTCAGCGAGGCGTTCCTCCGACAATTATCGCGTTACCGTGGGGGCGGCGCAAGAAATGCCTGCAAGAGTACTATTTCTCGGCCTCGACGGCGCCGATCCGGGTCTCATGGATGAGATGATGAACGCGGGCGAACTGCCCACGTTTAAAGCCGTCCGCGATGCATCGAAAGCGCACCCCGTCATGAACGATCCCGCGATGGGCGCGGCGCAGTTTTGGACCAGCGCTTCTATTGGCGCGGGACCAGGTCATCATGGCCACTACTTTTACATGCAGTTTAAACCCGACACGTACGACATCATTCCGAATCACGACTCCACGTTGCCGGACATCACGCCGTTCTGGAACGTACTCGACCGACAAGGATACAAAGTGGGCGTCGTCGATTGGCACCGAATGATGCCAAAGCCGATGATGAACGGATTCATCATCGACAACTGGTTAGGACACGATCCGTTATCGGCCCCCGTCTTCTCGCCTAGTACGATGGAGGAAGTATGTGCGAACTACTTCAAGGGCGATCCCATCGCCGGAGGATTTGCATGCAAACCGCGCGAGTCCGCGGCCGCGCTCAACGATTACCTTCATCACCTGTTCAATCGGGTCGAAATAAAAGCGAATTTTTGCGCCGATCAATTGCGAAGCGGCAATTGGGATTTGTTCATAGCGTGCTTCTCGGACGCGCATGATGTTGGACACTACTTTTATAATCTTTGTGACCCTGTTCATGAATTGTATGATCACGACCTAGCTTCGCAGGTAAAAGAACCCTTACGGGCATGCTATCGGCGAATTGACGAACAAGTTGCGAAACTCATAGAAGAAGCAGGTCCTGAAGCGCGCGTATTTGCTTATGGCGGCCCCGGCATGGAAGCCTTCGTGAGCGCAAATGGCGCCATGGATGAAATGATCCGCCGGATTGACCTTGGCGTAGGCGCACCGCTTAGCGCCGCCGAAAATGCCAAGAAATCTTATCATTCGCTGATTCCAAAAGAGCTAAGGTGGACACTGGCTCCGCTGGCCCGCGCCGTTCGACGCACGGTTGCTGCAAGCGACTTTTCAAGAAGGCGGTTTTTCGCAATTCCGCACAACGACAATTCTGGCGCGGTAAGAGTCAATGTCAAAGGACGAGAGAAATTTGGTATCGTTGAGCGCGGCGCCGAATTTGACGCCGTGATCAACGAAATCGCAGAGGGCGTAAAATCATTCCGAAATGCAGAGACCGGAAGACCGCTGGTAAAGCGGGTCGTGTGCGTCCCTCAACTTTATGATGGTCCGTATATTGATCATCTGCCTGACTTGTATGTGGAATGGGACCGCACGGATACGCCAAACGACATTCGAAAAATCATCTCAGACCGTTTCGGTGAAATTGAAATTTCTCACTCCGGACGATCGGGCGACCATAATGACACCGGATTCTTTTGGGAGCCGCAGGGGTCGGCGAGCCGCGAGATACTCCGCCCCGAAGATGTAACGGCTCCAGTTGTCGATTACGTCACTGCTTCGGCCAACTAGATTTTCCCTTGCCTCTTGCTTCCAGAACCGTTGCGGGGCGAAAGGTCGCTCAACGGTGCCCCCCTCCCACACAGAAAGCCGCTTCGAGTGATCTCCGACCCCTTGTGAAGATTTCTGAGTGTAAGTGAGCGCTCACTTGACAGAGAAAGCACTCACTGCTATCTCGAAGTAAGTAAACACTCACTCACATCAGACGCCGGCTCGTATTCATGCCGGCTCTGGCAGGCGAAGCAATGACGTCGACAAAGCAAGCAATTGAACCGCAAGGCGTCACTGAGGGAGCGGCGGGCGGCAAAGCGCGTATCGAGAGGGCTGCAGTAACGCTTTTCTGCGCACGGGGCGTGGACGCCGTGACCACTCGGGAAATCGCTGGCGCAGCCAAAATTTCAGAAGGCGCACTCTATCGCCACTACCCCAGCAAAGAAGCGCTTGCACAAGCGATGTTCTTCGCCGTTCACTCCCGGCTCGCTCGACAAATATCGCTGGCCGCTCGCAATGCCGGCGCTGTGCAGGACAAAGCCCGTGCAATCGTGTCAGCGTATGTGAGCGTCGCCGATCGGGATTGGCCCCTCTTCGCCTATCACTTGCTGACAACTCATCGATTTCTGCCCTACTCGTCCCAGCTAGCGCAGAGCCCTGAAATTGAGAATCCTGTAGCGATTGTCGAGAGCGTGGTCAGCGAAGCAATGAAGAACGGTGAAATCCCGTCGGGACTGGCGAACCTGAAAGCTGCGTCAGCGCTGGGCGTCGTATTGCAGGCGGCGTTGCATAAGTATTACGGGCGAATTCAGGGCGATCTCAGTTTGCATGAGGAAGCACTCGCAAACGCCGTTGTCGCTGTGCTGAAATCTTGATGGGGGCTCCGTGATGGTCAGGACAATTCGGTCACTTCTATTTCAGCTCGCGTATTGGGTCACATCGATTTTCTATGTGTTGGGAGCCATTCCGCTTCTGGCGGCCCCGGGTCGCAAACCTCTGATGTTCTGGATACGCTGGTACACCCGCACCATGTGCATGTGGATGCAAGTACTCGGTGGCGTGAACATTATTGTAATCGGGCGGGAAAAAGTTCCGGACGGTCCGTCAATCATCGCAGCCAAACATCAAAGTTGGGGCGACGGGTTTTTGATGTTCTCGCAGTTCGACGATCTCGCATTCGTCACTGGCGATCATCTGGAGAACTTCCCCTTGGTCGGCGGGCTGTTGCGCAAGATGGGCGCAATCGTTGTCGACAATTGCGGCGGAGCCTTTGCCCGGGCCCGACTGGTCGATGAGGAACTCAAAAAGGCCCAGGCCGAAGATCGCCGAATTCTGATTTATCCTGAAGGCCATTTGGCTCCGGTGGGACAGCACTATCGGTACAAAAAAGGCGTCTATCACATGTATCAGGCATATGGTTGCGCGTGCGTGCCCGTCGCGACCAATCTCGGACTGCGATGGCCGCAACAAGACTGGCGCCTCTCGCCTGGCGATGCGGTCATCGAGTTTCTTGACCCCATCCCTGCCGGCCTCGACAAGGATGCGTTCATGGCGAAACTTGAAGCAGCAATCGAAGCACGTTCAATTGAACTCCTCGGCAGCGAAGCACCTCACGGCGTCGAAATCGGCGCTCTCCTGCCTGACCCCCGGAGCTGACCGTTGATTGATTCAAGCGCACCCGACTCGCAGTCTTCGACACCCTTGTTTTTTCAGCGGCGCTTCTGGCCAATGTGGACCGCCCTATCCTTCGGCACGTTTGCGGACAATACATTGCGGCAAGCGCTCCTCATCGGCATACCGGCCGGGATTATTCAGATTCCTTTCTTGTCGAACGCCGACAACGCCGTTCCGATCATCGGCTTGTTTCTGCCGATCGCCATCATGGTGTTTTCGTCGATTTCAGGCCAGTTCGCCGACAAGTTTGAAACATCCATGATGTTCAGACGAACAAAGTTCATCGAACTGCTATTGATGGTTGTCGCAGCGGTCGCCTTCGCTAGCGGCATTGGCTGGCTCGCGGTTGTGATGCTTTTCGCTATGGGAGCGCAGTCCGCGTTTTTCTCGCCCGTTCGTATCGGCGCCATGCCAAAATACTTGCAAACCAATGAGCTCGTGCGCGGCAATGGTCTGTGCAATGCCGGGCTCTACACATTTATTCTTCTTGGCACGATGACAGGCAGCGCCTTGATCCTGCAAGAAAATGGCGGCTTGATGACTGGCGGCGCCTTGATCGCTGCGTCGTTAATCGGATGGTTGGCCGCGCTAAGGGCGCCCTTCGCGGAAGCAAACGAACCTAAGATTCGACTAGACTTCAATTGGTTTGAGCAAACCCGAGCGCTGTTCAACTTTGTCCTTTCTTCTCGCGGAGTTGCTCCACCTCTCCTTGGAATCGGTGTGTTCTACTATTTATCGACCTTCGTCATCGTAGCCATACCATTTTACGGTCGTGACGCGCTCCATGCGACACCGATTGTTTGGGCGGCGTTAAATGGCCTGTTCGCCATCGGCGCCGGATTGGGCGCTATCGCCGCTGCGGCTCTACCGAAAGGTCAAGCGAGCTTGGGAGTTTCAGCCCTGACAATTGCCTGCGCGGGGATCGTCAGTTTTCTCGTCTATTTTATTACTCCTGTGGCCGCAGGAGATGTGGCGTCTCCCATCGGCATCAGCGCTTTCTTTTCAGGCGCATCGGGTATTTCGCTTTCCCTCGTGCTGGTGCTTACTTCCGCATTTGCCGGGATGTATCTCGCACCTCTGCAGGCGGCGATGCAGCGTCGGGCGCCAAAACCCGTCAGAGCACGGATCATGGCGGCCAGCGCTTTCGCCAATGCGGCGTTCGCCATACCTGGTTCGCTTTCAGTATTTGCCATCACGGCGGCTGGATTGGACCCGCGCCTGGTCTTTATTGCGGTCGGCGGCGCCATGCTCATTATTGCTGGCATTATGTATTACAGAAAGACAACGCTCGCCGAAGGTCTTTACGATGAGATGCTGGAAGGCTCCCTAACGCCAGCCAGCTAAGTCCATGGCGTGTTCCCGTTCCGTGCCAGCCGCTCTCCGCAAAACGCTTCTTCGGGTAACGGGCCTGTGGTATTCATATCTTGTTAATGGTCCACCCCGCTGGAACTCGGGGTGGAAATTCGGCGGAACGCGTAGAACCAGATCTGAAATTTGCGATTGGCGCGCATGAGTTAACGCGACGGCAAGGACAAAAAGGTATTTTCCACAAGGTATGGAACTCACTTTCGCCATCATCGCTGCGTGTCTGGTGTTCGGCTTCATTGCCGCGCTCGCGTCCTTTCGTCCGAACCTCATTCCTGAAATAGGATCCAGTTTGCGCAACACCGAGACGGTCAAGAAGTTTTCGCCTCGGAACACATTGTTCATCATTGGCGCCAGCGCAAATCATCCAGCGTGCAGGATGCAGCGGCGCCTGTTGAAGCCTGCCATTGCCGCACTGATCCGCGAAGACGTGTCGGTGATGGAGGTCTATGGTGAAGCCACGCCGCGCCAGAACGGCGACCCGATCGATTGGCTCGATCCGGCGCTGTTGCGTCACGCCCTCAATGCAGAAGACGGCTTTTACCTGATCTACGTTGATGACGACGGCAAAACCGTGTTCCGCAGTGAAGCGCCCATGGTGACCACCGATATTTTGCGTCGGGCAAGACTGAACATCGCTTCTCCCGCGCGCGGAACCCGCGCCAGAAAAAACGATGTTTTGAAAAAGCTTCGCGCCGCCTGAAGTCTAGCTGCTGCGGCCTATCGAATGATAAGCCACCCCGGCCTCCCGCATTTCGTCCGGCCGGTAAATATTGCGCAGATCGATCATCACTGGCGACTTCAGCAGAGACTTCACGCGATCTATATCTAGCGCCCTAAACTCATCCCACTCCGTGATGATCACAACCGCATCGGCGCCATCGAGCGCTGAATACGGACCGTCCTTGTACTCGATGTCTTTGAACAAGCTTTGTGCTTCATGCATGCCCGCGGGATCGAATGCCTGTATCTTGGCGCCGGCCCTTTGCAATGCTGGAATAATGTCGAGAGACGGCGCGTCGCGCATGTCGTCTGTGTTCGGCTTAAACGTTAAGCCCAGAACAGCAATCACTTTGTTCGACAACGACCCTCCGCATGCCTCGATGACACGCGCAGCCATTTTTTTCTTTCTTGCATCGTTAATTTCGACGACAGCTTCGACAATGCGCGTCGGCGCTTCGTGAACCTGAGCGGTTCTCACCAACGCGAGTGTATCTTTGGGAAAGCACGAGCCGCCGTAACCCGGTCCCGCATGCAGAAATTTCGAGCCGATGCGGCCATCCAATCCAATGCCCTTGGCAACTTCTTGAACATTTGCGCCAACTTTCTCGCAAATATCAGCCATCTCATTGATAAATGTAATCTTGGTCGCGAGAAACGCATTGGCTGCGTACTTGATCAGCTCGGAAGTGGCCCGGTTTGTAAACACGATGGGTGTTTCGTTGAGGTAGAGTGGTCGGTAGAGCTCGCGCATCACCTTTTTTGCGCGCTCATCTTCAGCGCCCACCACGACGCGATCAGGCTTTTTAAAATCCATGATCGCAGCGCCCTCGCGCAGAAACTCCGGATTAGACACTACCGAAAAATCAGCATCCGGCCGCGTGCGCCGAATGATGTTTTCGACTTCAGTTCCGGTACCGACAGGCACCGTCGATTTGGTCACGACCACAGTATAGCCTGACATGACTTCAGCGATTTCCTCGGCCGCTTTGTGAACGTACGAAAGGTCGGCAAATCCATCCCCTCTTCGCGAGGGCGTACCGACTGCGATGAAAACGGCGTCCGCATTTGGCGTTGATGCTGCGAGATCCAGACTGAAGGACAGGCGCCCTGCTTTCACATTCTCTGCGACCAGCGCTTCAAGGCCCGGCTCATAGATCGGAATCTCGCCCGCTTCGAGCTTGGCGATCTTGGCGCGGTCCTTGTCCACACAGACAACGTCATGTCCAAAGTCAGCGAAGCAAGCACCGGAAACGAGCCCTACATAGCCAGTTCCAATCATGGTGACGCGCATGTTGAATTTTCCTTCGGTCAACGCGCCCGGCCGCAGGGCGCGGGCTCACTTTAAGAGAGCAATTGTCTTGTGACCGCAGGTATTAAACGGCGTTTTTGGGAAAAACCACCGCCTTCACGGTCATGAGCAGTATTTTCACGTCAAACCAAAGTGACCAGTTGTCGACATAGGCCAGGTCGTAGCGGACTCGGTCCTCCATTTGCTCGTTTTCCGAGGTTTCACCGCGAAACCCGTTTACCTGCGCCCAGCCTGTGATGCCCGGCTTGACCTTGTGTCGGCCGGAATAGTTTTCGATGGCCCGCGCATACTGGTGGTTATGGGCCAATGCATGCGGGCGCGGTCCGACAAGCGACATCTCCCCCTTGATCACGTTTATGAGTTGCGGAAGCTCGTCGAGACTGTACCGCCTCAGGATGGCCCCCAGCGGAGTTATTCGCGCATCTCCGGGTTTGGCCTGCGTCACCTGCTCGCCGTCCTCGGCGACCGTCATCGTTCGAAACTTGTACACACGAAAAACGGCGTTGTTAAACCCGTGCCGCTTCTGGGCAAATAATATCGGTCCCTTGCCTTGCGCCTTGATCAGCGCTGCGATGATCAACATCGCCGGCGTCAGCGCAACGAGCGCCAGTGCGCCTAACAAGTAGTCTTCGAGCGTTTTTATCACGCCGCCCCAGCCTTCGAGCGGCCGGCGATAGAGTGACAATACGCGCACGCCACCGACATCTGCGATCGCGCCTCCTAAATGGTCCAGCCAATGTATATTCGGACAAATCGCGATCGACACTGGAAGGATTGAAAGCCGGCGAACAAGTTTCGCCATGTCTTCGCCTGATGCTCGCGGCACTGCGATGACGATGTCATCAATTTCGCCATTTCGCGCAGCAAAAGCCAGATCGTTGAGATCTCCATCCGCACTGCCCTCGCTGGCGTCGCCGCTGTTGACCAATCCGGCGTCATATACGCCCACAATCGAGATACCGGCGGGTGAGGCTTTGGCGTAGTTGGCGAATTTCGTCCCTAATGATGTCGCACCAACAACCGCAACGCGTCGCGCGAAAACACCTCCCTCTTTGGTCATGCGCCGCACGAAATTGCTCGCCGCAAATCGGGTTGCAATCACGGAAACCACTGCCGCCCCGCTCCAACCGGTCAGCCAGACACGAGAAAAGTTGTCAGAAATTTTCAGTGCGAACGCGAAGGCCAATAACCCCAGGAGCACCAGCGCCCACCGCGAAACGATGGCGCTGATGGATTTTTCAAACGTAGCGATCTGGTCGAACTCATAGAAGCCATCCCTGCGCATAAGTGCAGTCAGCCCTGTCGCCCCCATAATTCCGGCCGTTGCATAGCTCTGAAAATCAAACTCGGCCTGTAACGCATATGCGTGGTAGGCATAAGCAACGAGCACGGCAGTGATTATGACCAGAATAAAATCTATGAACTGGATTATGTCGCCAATGAGCACACGCGCGACGGGTCCCCGACGACGGACGCCGTCTGTGGAGAAACTATCTACATCGCTGCTGAGGCCCGGATCCGCCATGGCGGCTCTTTTCTCCCACTCCACTTGTGCTCGCAAGATTCTTTTTTGGTAATCTGCAGCTGCTTCCAAGCAAACGGCGGGCCTTGTCTAATCGTTTGAAACGGCCCGATGTTTGAATGTTCAAGCCCTAGCAATAAGGCTATTTTGCGTCAAAAGGGTTACCTGTCCCATGTCGAAACAGTTCGCGACTTTCCACGTCAGTTGGCGCGACGCCAAAGTCCGCCCGCTTGGGCTAGTCGCAGATGAGCGCGATTACGGCCGCGCTGCGGCTGCGGCGCTGCAGATTCGGCTGAATCAACTGGCTGACGAGGGCTGGATCGTCCAGGAGATTATCGCTGCAACAGGCCTGACGCCGCGCCAGACGTGTGCATTCACCATCGTCGCGTTCAGATAAGGCGCGGCAAATCGCCATTTGCCAATCTGCTCCCTGCCCGGCATGGAGTTCTGATGGCGCCACCAACACATTCAAGTCCTACTACTGATGACGCGCTCTGCGAGGCGCTCACTCAGCTTGCGGTAAAAGCAGGCGCGGCCGCGATGACCGTGTACGCCCAGGAAATCGTCTCGCAGTCGAAAGCAGACGCATCCCCTGTCACCGAGGCGGACCGGCTAGGCGAGGCAATTATTTTGGCCGGTCTGTCGGATTTCGCGCCCCACATCCCCGTGCTCGCAGAAGAAAGTGCGTCCGAAGGAAACATTCCGGCTGATCTGGGCGAGCGCTTCTTTCTCGTAGATCCTCTGGACGGCACCAAGGAATTCATCTCCAAGACTGGCGAGTTCACCGTCAACATCGCGCTGATTGAGTTGGGTCGCCCCGTTCTGGGTGTAGTGTTCGCGCCGGCGTTGAATAAATTGTTTGTGGGCGAGCGAAGCGGCGCCTGGAGCGCAAATGTAGACGCTGATGGCTCCATAAAGGAAAAGCAGGCCATTCGCGCACGACCGTCGCCTGCCGCAGGTCTTGTTGCGGTTGCCAGCCGATCGCACCGCTCTCCCGAAACCGACGCCTACCTGAACACGCTTGACGTTGCGGATTTTAAGGCGGCGGGATCTTCGCTGAAATTCTGCCTGCTCGCAGAAGGCGTGGCGGATGTTTACCCGCGTTTCGGTCGTACAATGGAATGGGATACAGCCGCGGGCCAAGCTGTCCTAGAAGCAGCCGGCGGCCAGGTCCTTACCCATCCCGAAGGCGCGGCGCTCAAGTATGGCAAGAGACAACGCGGCTTTGACAATCCCCACTTTATTGCCTGGGGTGTGCGATAGTTTCTATCGGTACAGAACGTCTGACATTTGAAACAGGTTGGCGGGCGCAGCTGAATCGCGTCGCACCCAGATCTCCCACAACGCCGTGCGTTCGACCATTTTGAACTGCGTGTAGAGCAGCGCTTCTGCGCGTCCTTTCGCTTCGGTGGTTTTTGGATCCATTTCCAGTCGGGGGACAAATATCACGCTCGCCTTGTTCGCCGCCGCGTTGCCATTCGCTTGGCACTCACGATCTTCCGCCAAAACACAAGCCGTGTCAGCGCCCGTAAGGAACGCGACATCCAGCCCTTCCGCCGTCAACTTTCGCGCGCGGGACGCCGCTTCCAACAACATGGCGGACTGATCGATCGGGGTCAGCGCAAAGAACTCTCGCGCCTCCGGTGTCGAAAAGCGTCCTTCTTCGACCCATTTTGCGATAGTTGGTCCGCCGGGTTGCACCAGCGCCAACTCACTGCGAATGTTTTCCGGCGCATTCTTCGCAGCGTGATATTGAAGCGAGAACTGTCCGATCGAATGAACTGATATCGCCGCCGTCCAAAATAACGTAAGCGCTGCTGCGCAAAGAGCGATGGCAACGCTTCCGCGATCATGGTCCCGGAAGAGGCCGTCGTAAAATGGCGACGAGACCGAGAAACAAGCAATTCCTGCTGGCAGTGCAAACACGAGGAGCGAATTGGCCCCCGTCAGGCGCGCGACGACAAACCCTGCGACTAGCAAGGCTGACGCGGCTCCCCAGTTGCGCCATGTAGAACCACCGCCGAAGACCGCGCTGGAAATAATCACAATGACGGCGGCCAATGCCGCGCCGCTGAGCCCCATCGCACTCTCTCCCCCTGAGAAGAGCGCTCCAAGCTGCAGCACTTGTGGCGCGGCCATAGCGCGGGCGGCGTTCACGCCGGGGTTGGAGATTTCCGTAAGTGTCGCCAGCAATACAAATGCGCAGAGCGCGGTTGCGTAGCGCCAAAGACCAAACCGTCCCGTCAAGAATGGGCACGCCGACAGCATGATAAATCCGACCAGTGCAAATGCTGGGTTCAATAACCAGAGAGCAAAGAGGATTGTGCCGCCAATGGCGCCTTCGGCCCGCGCCCGCGACCCGGTGTCGTCGGCCGACATGGTTACGAACGAAAGCCCGCAGACGAGAAACAACGCAAGACCGATTTCTTCCATGCCAGAGAATGGCGCAGCAGCGAACGCAGCGAGCGCCGCGGTTGCAAAGGTGGTGAACAAGCTCGGAAAACGCGAGGACGAAAGGTACGCGAATGGAGCCATCACGAGTGCTGCCGCGATTGCCTTCGCAACCAAGTGAACGCGTCCCGGCGTGTCCGCAAAGAGGTCGGCAGCCATCAACAGTAACAAATGAAGCGGGGCTGCCTGATCGGCGAGCCTGGCTTCTTCCGCCAACACGGCGCGCGCTTCCGCCACCGGCGCCAACATGTCGACTGTTGGCGTCAAACTCAGTAGAGCGGGAGATAGCGCCGCGGCCGCAACAAACACGGAAGATGCAACCACCGCCCAGAGCATCGCCCGGCCGGGATCAATCCACGAGAACAACGTCATCGCCACCCGCCTGGCCCTCGGCGCCTCAGCCCTCCAGGCCGGACGGCTTTCAAACTCATGATCAGCGCAGCGCGTTGTGTTCATTTGGGACAACCTTTGCTCACATTCAGGTCGGATCCGGCCCCTCGGCGGAAACCCTTAACATGGCCATTGCAAGTCGCCTGCCGTTCGCTCGCCTTAAACGGGAAAACCGCGAGATTCCGCCGATTCCAGCTTTGCCTGCGCCGCAGCGCTGCTATGGTCTCACGCCATGCGCACCCTATTTCACATGCCGCTCGACCCCGCCTCCCGAGCAATTCGTATCCTGCTGGCCGAAAAGGGACTTCCCGCCCAAATGATCGAAAAGCGACCCTGGGCGGACGAACAAGGCGCTCTGGCCGCCGTCAACCCTGCCGCGACGATCCCCGTTTTGCTGGACGAACCCCCAACCGGCGGAGAAGTGACAATTTCGCCGGCCATGGCGATCATCGAGTATCTAGAGGAAGCTTACTCAAGCGAAGCCATGCTTCCCGCCACATCCGCAACTCGGGCCGAAACGCGCCGGCTTTGTCACTGGTTCCTCGACAAGTTCGAAATGGAAGTCGCCGCGCTCACTTTGCGTGAACGAGTCGACAAGCGATTAATGCGACGAGGTCAACCCGATTATGAGCTGTTGAAAGCTGGCGCAGAGTCACTCGCATGGCACCTCGACTATACCGCCTGGTTGCTCGACCAGCGGTATTGGCTTGCCGGCGATCGCATGAGCGCCGCCGATATCGCAGCAGCCGCACAGCTTTCCGCATTGGATTATATCGATTTTGTACCTTGGGAGAAATTTGCGACGGTCAAAGACTGGTACGCGCGCATTAAGTCGCGACCATCTATGCGTCCAGTATTACGCGATCGGATCGAAGGTCTGCCGCCTCCCGCGCACTACGATGATCCAGATTTTTGATGCCGGGCAATAGCTCACCAAGTGATCGCATTCGCCAGCACGCGAAAACGGCAGGCTTTGACGCCGTCGGGTTCACAGGCGCGCAACTACCGGATCAATATCGCGAGCGGTTGCTAGAGTTTCTTTCACTTGGCCGACATG
>CAZAOB010000039.1:31363-31703 GCA_964486635.1 uncultured Caulobacterales bacterium
CCGACATGGCGATATGGGGTGGTTACAGGAACGCGCCGATCAACGAGCTCACCCTCAATCGTTGTGGCCCAAAGCGAGAAGCGCCATCGTTCTTGGTATGAACTATGGCCCGGCGACGAGCCCTCTTGAAGCGTTGAAGCGAACTTCAAGCGGGACAATTTCCGTCTATGCCCAAAATCGTGACTACCATGACCTCGTGAAAAAGCGGTTGAAGCAGGTCGCCCGGCAGATTGTCCAGGAAACTGATGCGGCAGTAAAAGTTTTCGTCGATACCGCTCCAGTCATGGAAAAGCCGCTCGCCATGCAAGCTGGCGTGGGCTGGCAGGGCAAGCATACCAAT
>CAZAOB010000040.1:0-18624 GCA_964486635.1 uncultured Caulobacterales bacterium
CGACACGCATATCTTCCGCGTCGGCAACCGCACCGGGCTCGCGCCGGGCAAGACGCCGCTTGCGGTCGAGCTTGGCCTTGAGAAGATCGTCCCAGACGAGTTCATGCTGCACGCCCATCATTGGCTGATCCTGCATGGGCGGTATGTCTGCAAGGCGCGCAAGCCCGAATGCTGGCGCTGCGAGATTGCGGAACGGTGCGGTTTCAAGGACAAGGTGCTGTCGCCCAATTCGCCCAAGAATACCAAACCGAAACCTGCTGCGAAAAAGAGGACGACGGTGAAGAAAAAGCCCGTGTCGAAAAAGAAACTCGCGGCCAAGCCGAAGCTTCGTGCGCAAAAAAGGACCGCAAAGTGAGCCTCCTCGGATTCCTTGGCAAGCTTGTCGATCGCATCGCGCCGGAGATATTCGAATTCAATCCCTATAATTTACATCCGCAGGTCGCAACGGCGGTCGCTTATTGCGACGGGCGCCAATGGCGCGAGCTTGGCCGCCTCTATGAAAGCCTTGATCATTTTCAAACTCATTTGATTACCGAGGGGCTGAGCGAAATCATCAAGGATGACGCATTCTTCGACGAGTGGTGCGAGAAAAGCCGCGGTTACTACCTGCCGCATTTGCTGCGTGGGTCGTTATTGTTGAAGCGAGCCTGGGTGTGTCGGGGATATGGCCGCGCCGACGACGTCGAGGAACAGCGCTGGCCGAAATTTTACGACGCACTCGAAGAATCATTAGATTCGCTCACCGCGGCGATGAATACCAATCCCGACATCATTGAGGCGCCCGCGCGCGCGATCCGTACGCTCATGGGCCTCAGCGCAGAATGGGACGACATTGACGCAATGCACGCGCGGCTAAAAGCGACGGGCCAGCCAAGCTTCTTCGGCGAAGTCAGCTATCTGATCGCATCCTGCGAAAAATGGCTGGGCTCGCATGACAAAATGTTTGAGTTTGCGCGCAACACCTATGCTGGCGCCAATCACCCTTCCTATGCAGGTCTGATCGCTGAGGCGCATTTCGAAAAGCACATGTATCTCCGCTGGATTGATGATGACGCCGACGGCGCAGCCGCATATTTTGATGACCCGGCGATCCAGTCCGAAATATCAGAAGCGAGCGAGACATTGCTCGCTGACGCCGCCGAACGGCCGGCGCATGAGACGCTGGAAGCCCATGGCTACTTCGCAATGGTGTTTTCCATTGCCGAACAGTTCAAAATGGCGGCTCCCCATTTCGAAATCATGGGAACGGCCGTATCGCGCCATCCATGGGAATTTGATGACGTTGAATTTCTAGCTCGCAGCAGGAGAAAATCGCTTGCCTATCTCTAACCCCAAAGACCGCCTGATTATCGCGCTCGATCTTCCGTCAACGGAGGACGCACAACGCGCTATCGACGCCATCGGCGATGAAGGAACATTCTACAAGATCGGTTATCAACTGATGCCGATTGGCGGGCTTGATCTGGCGCAGCGGCTGTCAGATTCGGGCAGGAAAACCTTTCTCGATTTCAAGTTTCACGATATCGGCGCCACAGTCGAGCGCGGCGTCGCCAGCGTCGCCAAATTCGGCGGCGACTTTCTTACCGTGCATGCAGAGCCCGACGTATTAAAGGGCGCCGTTGCCGGGCGCGGCGATGACAAGCGTCTCAAAATTCTTGGCGTCACCGTGCTCACCAGCCTCGATCAGGCGAGCCTGACGAAAATGGGCATCGATATGACAGTCGCCGATCTCGTCTTGAAGCGCGCGGAGTTCGCCGCCGAAGCCGGCGCCGACGGCGTTGTCGCCTCTGCGAAAGAGGCCGCCGCGATCAAGGCGCGGTTCGGCGATGCGCTCAAAATCGTGACACCGGGCGTGCGCCCCGCCGGCGCCAGCGCTGACGACCAGAAACGCATTGTCACGCCCGCCGCCGCCATCGCCGCCGGCGCCGATCATCTGGTGGTGGGCCGGCCGATCCTCGACGCGCATGACCCGATGCTGGCCGCCCGCGCCATTCAGGATGAGATCGAGCAAGCCTTGTAGCGGCGATTACGAAGTGACGACCACGATCGCGGTGCAGGGTTTGGTTCCCGCGCCCTGATAACTGTGCGGCGCGCTTGCGTCGAAATACATGGAATCGCCTGCGTCGAGGTTTTCATCTGTATCGTGAATATTGACGATGAGCCGACCCTTGATCACGAAGATTAATTCCTCGCCTTCATGCTGATGATGGGCGGCGGCTTCGGCGCCCGCCGGAAACTCTGCAAAATAGGCCTCCACCTTCCGGTCCGACGCTGCGAAATTGAGACTTTCGAACCGATAGGCCGGCGTTTTTGAATTCGGTTTGTCCGGCATTTGCAGCCGGTCTTTCTTTCTGGTGATCGAAAGATAGGGCTGCTGATCCTGCACGAAAAAATGATCGAGGCCGACGCCGAACACCATGGCGATGCGCAGCAAGGTCGGCAGGGTCGGAAAGTTCTGGCCACGCTCGATCTTGGACAGCATCGCTGTCGACAGGCCGGAATGCTCGCCGAGCTGAACCAGCCCCATCCCCTTCTTCAGGCGCAGCGACCGGATTTTTGATCCGATCTCATATTGGTCGAGCCCTTCGGTCAGCGTGTCAGAGAGCATTTTTGCGTCCTTTTTTCATCGCACGAAAATCGCCATGCCTCCTTTCTACTGTCAAGAACAAAAATGTTCACATCACGAAAATGTAATTTCATTCAAATTAATTATCCCTATATGAAAACGTGCAGGCGCAAGGAGCATCGCCAGTGCGCCAGTCGCAGAGTTGGCGAGCCACCCAAAACATGAAGGAGAATTTCGATGAAAGTACTGTTCGCAAAAACCGCCCTACCCGCCGCCGCCGTACTCGGTCTGGCGCTTACGCCGGCTTGCGCTGGCGACTACGCAAAGAACAAGCAAGACATTGTCGACACCGCCGTCGCTGCCGGCCAGTTCGAAACCCTGGCCGCCGCGCTCGGCGCCGCTGGTCTCGTCGACACGCTGAAAGGCGATGGCCCGTTCACGGTGTTTGCGCCCACTGACGATGCGTTCGCCAAGCTTCCAGCTGGCACGGTTGAGTCGCTGCTCAAGCCGGAAAACAAAGATCAGCTGACGGCAATCCTCACCTATCACGTCGTTGCTGGAAAAGTGAAAGCCGCTGACGTCGTCAAGCTCGACAGCGCATCCACCGTAAACGGCGCTGATGTCAGCATTTCCGTGAAAGGCGATGCAGTCATGATCAACAATGCAACCGTTGTTTCCGCTGATGTGAAAGCAAGCAACGGCGTCATCCACGTCATCGACACGGTGCTGCTGCCGCCGAGCAACTAACGCGTCCGGGAGAACGCCGCTCACTCCATTTTTGGGGTGAACGGCGCCTCGGCGTCGAATGCGTTCAGGAACTGATCAATCGCGCGACACGCGCATGAAAAGGAATAAGAAGATGTCTACGTTTAAGCCCATTTCCATTGCGCTGGCGGCGGCCGTCGCCCTCTCCGGCGCATCACATGCGTCCGACTATTATGTTTCGTTGTCCGGCGGCGTTTCGATGCTAGGCGATTCCGACAATGAAGGCGCATTTGCCGGCGATTTCACCACGGGCGAAGGAACGACCATCCCCGCCGGAACCGTGTTGCCTGACGGCACGGCTGTCGGCTGGACCACGGAATTCGATACGGGCTTTGCGCTGTCGGGCGCGCTCGGAAAACGCTACGGCGCGTTTCGCGGCGAGCTTGAAGTCGCTTATCAGAAGAATGGCGTCGACACTCATCGCGACGTCGCCGCTGCCGGGATCCCGCTTGCGGGAGAAGACGCAGGCGTATTGATCACCGGCTCGCCCAATATCGGCGTGACGGTCGGCGACCTTGTCGCAGACGGTCAGGGCGATGTTTCGACGACTTTTGTCATGGCGAATGTCTATTACGACTTTAATGCCGGCGGCCGGATCAAGCCCTTCCTCGGCGCCGGCATCGGAATCGGATTTGCGGATGTCGATTATTCGCCATCCGCCGTGCCCGTCATTCAGGATAGCGCGACTGAGTTCGCCTATCAGGGCATTGCAGGTTTCGCATACGAAGTCTCGCCCTCCATCGAGCTCCTGATGGCCTATCGCTATCGGGCGACATCGGATGTTTCAGTCGACGCGAGCCTGTTCGCTGCTGACTTTGAAATTGAAAGTCAGTTTTCGGTTATTGAAGCGGGCCTGCGTTTCAACTTCTGACGCCCCCAACCTCCCCGAGCGCCCGCCCCCCGTCTGAGGCGCTCGCAACGCCGCCGCAACCTGTCATGCGGCGGCGTTCGCATTTGAAAAGCCCCTTTTTGCGCCCGGATAATCGCCTCCTTAGGCCCCTGCTCTTGCTGGCCTTTTTGCGCCCGCTGGCCTAGATTGGCGGCAGGGAACGCATAAAAACAAGACTTTGGGGCGGAAGGCGACAGGGTATGGGTGATCCGGTCAAGCGCATTGAGCGCCGGTCGCGGCGCGCGATCTTTCAGGCTTATCTCGACAATGCGCGGAAAGAAAAATCCGACAAGCTCGCGGTCACGGACGGCGACGGGCGCAAACTCTCCTTGCAGGAGATCACCCGCGGGGCCTTTGCCCTGGGCGGCGCGCTCGGCCGGCTGACGGCGAAAGACGAGCGCGTCGGCATTCTTCTGCCCACCGGCGCCGGGGCGATCATCGCCTTGTTCGCCTTGTTGTCGCGCGGCCGCGTGCCGGCGATGCTGAATTTCACGGCAGGGTCCAAGAACCTGCTCGCCGCCTGCAAGGCCGCCGAGGTCACCAAGATCGTGACGGCGAAAAAATTCATTGAGCTTGCAAACCTTGAAAACCTCATCAGCGAGTTGTCGCCGACGCTCGAAGTTATTCACCTCGAAGATGTCCGTGAGCAGATCAAACCGCGCGACAAGGCGCTGGCACTTCTGGGACCGATCTTCCCGACCATCCTTGCGGCGACGCCGGATCCGGAAAGCCCGGGCGTAATCCTGTTCACGTCCGGCACCGAAGGCGCGCCGAAAGGCGTCGTCCTCTCTCACCGCAATATCATCGCCAATATCGAGCAAATTTCCGAGCATGTGGAGCTGCTCCCCACGGATATCTTCTTCAACCCGCTGCCCACTTTCCATTGCTATGGCCTGACCGCCGGGGCGCTGTGGCCGATCCTCAACGGCTATTCGGTGGTGTTCCACCCCTCGCCGCTGCAAACCAAGATCATCCCGAAGCGTATTTTCGAGACCGGTTCGACCGTGCTCTTCGCCACCGACACGTTTCTCTCGCAATATATGCGCGCAAGCCCCGATGGCGGAATGTCGTCCTTGCGCATTGCCGTCTGCGGCGCGGAACGCGTGCGCGATGAAACCCGCCAGGCGGCGGAAAAACGCTTCGGCTTTGAAGTGCTCGAAGGCTATGGCGTCACCGAAGGCTCGCCGGTGTTGGCCGCCAACCAGCCGGGCGACATTCGCTCCGGCACGGTCGGCAAGCTCCTTCCCGCAGTTGAATGGCGGCTGGAGCCGGTCGAAGGGCTTGACGGCGCCGGGCGCCTGTTCGTCCGTGGGCCGAACATCATGAAAGGCTATCTCTCGCCGGATAATCCGGGCGTCGTCATGCCGCTGGTCGATGGCTGGCACGACACTGGCGACATCGTTTCCATCAATGATGAAGGCTACATGTCGATCCGCGGGCGGCTGAAACGCTTCGCCAAGATCGCCGGTGAAATGGTCTCGCTCGCCGTCGTTGAAAACTGCGCCTCCGCCGTCTGGCCGGACAATCTTCACGCAGCGGCGATCCTGCCAGATCCGAAAAAGGGCGAGCAGGTCATCCTCGTCACCGACAAGCAGGACGCGCAGCGTTCGCTCCTGCTCGCCTGGGCGCAAAGCCATGGGGTGCCGGAAATCGCTGTGCCGAAAAAGCTCGTGTCGGTTGACGAGATCCCCGTCCTCGGCACCGGCAAGATCGATTTTCTGAAAGTGAAAACCCTTGCCGAAGAAGCGCTGATCGCGGCGGAAGCGGCGGCGCAATCGCCGGCCGAGCCGATGACCGCTTTCGACCGGAAAGAGCTGAAAAAACGCGAGGCCGCCGAAAAGAACGAAAAGAAACGTCTCGAAAAAGAAGCCAAACTTGCGGCCAAGGCGGCGGCGAAAGACGCAGCAGGAGAAGCGGAAGCGAAACCGGCGGAGTCAAAACCTGTAACGGCGACACCCGCGCCCGCTAATGACGAAAACGGTGAGCGCAAGGACGCAGCGGAGTAAATGTTTCGCGGCGTTACGACACCCCGCGCGCGGCATTGGCGGCGCGTTCGGCCTCTTCATCGTCATGGATGTGATCGTCTTCGTCGAGCGAGCCGCGCTTGACCGCGGGCTTTGCTGGTTCCGGTTTTTGCGCATCCGCTGCAACCACATGCGCGTCTTCGGCAAACTCGGCGGCGGATTCAACCTTGCCCGCCGGCGGCGCCAGCAATAACCGCACTTCTTCCTGCGACAGGCCGCCCGAGGCCTCTTCGAGAGGCGGCGGCGACAGGCGCGCAAACTCCATATAATCGCGCACCATCCGCGCCCAGCCGTCGCGGGTTAAGTGAAACTCGCCATCGGCGCCGGGGCGCGGATCGCGCGCTGCGTTCGCCGCATGCTCAAGCCAGACTTGCCCTGCCGCCTCGCCATGCAGGCCCGCCGCCGCCTTGGCCATCAGCGAAAACGCCGCCGGACTTGGCGAGCGCGCCAACACGGGTTCGAGCGCGTCGACAGCGCCGGCCCAGTCTTCGGTCAGCGTCGCGGCTCGCGCACGCAGCAGCGCGGCTTCATCGGCGTCGGCATTCTTTTCCGCCAGCTTGAGCAGCTTCTCCGCGCGCCGCTCGGGCATTTCATCCTTATACAAACGATCATAAAGCTTGATCAGCGCCGGATGGGGGTCGGCGGCGAACGCCGATTCGATGATCTTCGCCGCCTTGCCGGATTTTCCGTCGTCAGACGCGATCCGCGCTGCGCGCAGCGCCGCCGGCGCAAAGCCGGGCGCCAGTTTCAGCGCCGCATCGAGATCGGACATCGCCGCGGCATTGTCAGCCGCCGCATAGGCGTCAGCGGTGAGCAACACCGCGCGCGCGCGATCAGCGGCGGCGGCGTCCACCAGCTTGTTCTTTTGCGCTTGCCCCAGCGCATCGCGTGTCTCGCGCCAGGCGCCGCGCTCAAGCCCGAGATCGAACACTGACTGGAACGCCCATTGCGCATTGGGACGCAAGCGAAAGGCGCGTTCAGCATAGCCTTTTGCAATCTCGATCTCGCCGGCCTTCATCGCCTGCGCATATAGACCTTTTAGCCCCAGAAACTCCGTTTCGGGCGCGGCGAGCATGGCCGAAAAGCTTTCCTTCGCCGCCGTCTGGTCGCCGGTGAGTTGCGCCGCCTGCGCCGTTAAGAGCCGGGTCAACGCCACATCGTCGAGATTGCGGCGGGCGACGCGCGCATGATGAGCGGCGTCGTCGCCATCCCCGGCGGCGGCGGCTTCTAACCCGCGGGTGAGCGCTGCGATGCCGCGCTCGCGTTTGGTCTGCGCGTCCTTGGCGCGGATTTTCGCCGGGATGGCGAGAATATCCTTGATCTTGTGGGTGAGGTAGATCGCGATCAGCAGCACAACGAACGCACCGCCGACGATCAGGCCCGATGGACCGTCAAAATGGGTTCCGAACGCTTCGCCGGTGATGCGGCTGTCGAGGCTGGCGAAATAGGTGATCGCGAAAGCGAAAAACACGGCGCCGAGCAAAAACATCAGAATACGGATCATGACGCGCCCCTATTCCGTTTCACTGGCGATGCGCGCCGACAAAGCCGCGAGCGCCGACTCCGCTTCGGCCCGCGCACGCGCATCGGCGATCCAGCCGGACATAGCTTCCTGCGCGACCAGCGGCAGGTCTTCAAGCTGCAGCAGCGCAAACGCGACCTCGCCCTGTTCCAGCGCATGATCGGCGCGCGACAGGACGGCGCCGGCCCCATCGCCGCTCGCGGGTTCGGCAGGCCGCACACTAATAACATTTTGGGCGCGGGCCATGACCCCGGCGAAGCCGCCGCCGGCTTTTTCCTGCGCCGCCGCCGCCAGCGCCGCGCGCGCGGCCGCGTCAAAGCGCGAGCGCAATGTCGCGTCGTTGGGGACGCCGGTTTCCGCATGCGCCTCGAGCGCGGCGGCAGCCGGCTCGAACTGTTCAACCGCCGCCAACTCCTCCGTATAGGGATCGCCCTGATCAATGGCGCGCGACAGCGCCGCCAGAGCGAATGTGGCCTTCAGTTGCCGCGCATTACTGCTGGAGTTTTCATTGCGGACTTTGTCGAGACTAGCGCGCAGGTCCGCCAACTCTTCCTGAGCGGCTTGATCCCGCTGGATCGCTTCATCAAGCGCGGCGCGAAGGCGCGCATTCTCTTCCGCCTCATTGTCCGCACGTTGCCGCTCATTCGCCAACGAGGCCTCAAGTTGTTGTTTTTCAATCGCAAATTCTTGAACCAGGGCGGATCGCTCGGCTTCAAGATCAGGCGCTGGCGATGCTGGTTCGGCAGCTTCATCTGCGGAAGGCTGAACGCTTAGCGTTGCCTCCTGTTCCGCAGTCGCGGCCGGTTCAGTCTGCGTTTCGGTTGGATCGGCAGAAGGCTCAGCTTCGTTCGGCGCGATCTCGAAACCGGTAATTTGATCAGCGTCCGGAGTATCTGGCGCGGGCTCGCTGCTTTCCGCGACTGGCGTTTCGGATTCGCGAAAGCGGCGCATGGCTTCCTTGGCGCCTTCTTCAACACTGTTGGAGATTTTTGATGCGCCGCCTTCAGTAACTGGTGGAAGGTAACCGGCCTCGTCATCTGAAACCGGGTCCGGCGCGCGCTTCATTATTTCGGCGGGCGCATTTTCAAGTTTCTCGGCTCGCGCGCGGTCAGGTTCAGGCGCTTCGTTGCTGACGGTTCCGGGCGTGGCTGCAACTGGCGTGGTTTCCACCGGCGCCGCACTTTCCTGCACGGGCGCTTCAGCGCTCTGTTCAGGCGTCTGTTGAAAGCGCCAGAGACCAAACGCGCCCAAGGCCACGACCGCAAAGCCGAGAAACAGCATCACGCCAGGGGTTAACGTCGACGATCGCTTCGGCGCTATCCCGTCGCTCTGCGTTTCACCCGCATCAGCATCCGCCGACGCCTCAGCCGCCGGCGCATCATCTTCAAACGCGTCCGAAGACGGCGCCGTCTCGCTGACAAGTTCCGCCTCCACCTCTGGAAGCCCTTCCTCGTCGCGCTTTTCCGGGTTGTCGCCATGCTCCGCCACGATTGCTCCTTAACTCGGACGCCAAAACCTCAAGACCCGACCGAAGAGATAGGGTCGGCCGGGGTTGCGCTCAAGCGCGTTTCCCTTGCGCGGCTAGTAATTCAAGGATCCCTGCCGCGGTTCGATCTCGCGCCACGCCGACGCCGGCCCATCGGATTGGCGCCGCCGCCGCTGCGACCGCCTCGCTGAGACAGGCGGCGCGCATGACCGCCAGCCTCGGCGTCAGCCCGGCCCGATCGGCCAGTTCGAGAAACAGCGTCGCGGTTCGGGGTGAAAATAGCGTGACCCAAAGGCCGCTTTCCTGAGCCATGATGGCGATGACAGCAGGCGAAAGCGTCTCGATTGGGGCGGCACGGTAGAGCGTCTGGCGCCGGGCGGCGATGTTCTTCTCCGCCAGGAGCGCCACGAGGTCGCCGGCGCGATCTTCGCCCGCCACATGCAATAGGCCATTTCCTGTAACGGCGCTTTCGGAGGCGATATGATTGGCAAGACTACCGACATCGCCGCCGGCGGCGCTGACATTTGGAAAACCTGAAGCCGTCGCGGCTTCCGCCGTCACCGATCCCACGGCGAACACCGGCAGATCGCGCCGGGCGCAATTGGCGGCGAAGGCGCGGACCCCATTCGCCGAGGTGAAGGCGAGGGCGCCTATGCCGTTCAAATCGATTTCCGCCCTGGCGATCTCGATCCGCATCACCGGCGCCAGGATCGGATCGAACCCGGCGGCGCGGAGCTGGTCGGCAAAGATTTGTCCGTCCGGTTCGGCGCGGGTGACGAGGACGCGCATCAGCCGCCCAGTCCTTTGAAGAAGTCGTCGCCGGCCTGCGCACGGACTTCATCCGCGGCCTCGGCGCCAACCCGCGTGGCGTCCCCGGCGCATTCATCCGTATACGGCAAGTCACGCTTCGCGCTAAATACCTGCGCCCCGTCGAGCGACAACAGCGCGCCGCGAAAACGAATTTTGCCATCTTCAATAACCGCAAGCGCCGCAATCGGCGTGCGGCAGGAGCCGTCGAGGCCCGCCAGGAATGCCCGCTCCATCGCGACGCAAATGCTGGTTTTGCTGCAATCGAACGCCGCAGCGACGGCGCGCGCTTCCTCGTCATCTTCACGGGCCTGAACGCACAGCGCGCCCTGACCTGCGGCGGGAAGCATCTCGTCGATACTCATGATATTCGTTGCGTGGCGCGCCATGCCGAGCCGGTTCAGCCCCGCAAGCGCCAGAAACGTCGCGTCGGCCTCGCCGCGCTCAAGTTTTTCAAGCCGCGTGCCGACATTGCCGCGCAAGGGCGCGACCTTTAGGTCCGGCCGGCGCGACAGGAGCTGCGCGGCGCGGCGCACCGACGCCGTTCCAACTCGCGCACCCTGCGGCAGGTCCCACGGTGAAGCGGCAACCGAACTGATGAAGACGTCGCGCGGATCCTCGCGCGCCGGGATCGCGGCGGTGACGAGGCCCGGCGGGCTCTCCGGCGGCATGTCCTTCATGGAGTGGACCGCGAAACGCGCAACGCCGGATAAAAGCGCGTCCTCGATCTCCTTGGTGAACAGGCCCTTGCCGCCTACGTCCGCCAGCGAACCGCTAAGATTGCGGTCGCCGCTGGAGACGTAATCGCGGATCGGCGCGGCGTCCGGCTCGATCCCCGCGGTTTTCGCGATCATCGCCTGCACCAGCCGCGCC
This sequence comes from uncultured Caulobacterales bacterium, assembly GCA_964486635.1. Lineage (GTDB taxonomy): Bacteria > Pseudomonadota > Alphaproteobacteria > Caulobacterales > Parvularculaceae > Hyphococcus. The sequence continues at coordinate 10,933 of CAZAOB010000040.1, forward strand.
TGCGCCAGCGCGAGCGGCGAACGGCGGCTGGCGATGGCGAAAGGCTTGTCTTCGGACACTCGTTTTGCTTTCGGAACAGGGCTAGGGCGTAGGACGATAAATAGGGATCGCCCGACGCCCTAGCAAATTGGCGAGCGCGCCGGGTTCACGAAAAACCGGATTCCACTTTTTCTCCCGGCGCGCTGTGGCAAAACCGGCTTGCAAGCGGGCGGGCTTTGCTGTCCACCGGGCTTAACGCAAACGCGAAGCGATAGGCAAGCAGCGCACATGGCGCAGATCGACGAACTTTTGGTGCTCGGGATCGAGACGAGCTGCGACGACACCGCCGCTGCGGTGGTGCGCCGGCGCGCCGACGGCTCGTGCCAGATCCTGTCCAATGAAGTCTGGGCGCAGCATGACGATCACGCCGCCTATGGCGGGGTGGTGCCGGAGATCGCCGCGCGCAGTCATGTGGAGCGCCTCGACGGGACGATTGAAAAAGCGGTTTGCAAGGCAGGGGTGGGCTTTGCCGATCTCGATGCCGTCGCCGCCACCGCCGGGCCCGGTCTCGTCGGCGGGGTGATGGTCGGGCTGACCACCGCGAAGGCGATCGCCCTCGCCCATGATCTGACTTTGGTCCCGCTCAACCATCTCGAAGGACACGCCCTTTCGGCGCGGATGACCGAGCCGGCGAAATTCCCCTTCCTGCTGCTGCTGATTTCCGGCGGCCATACCCAGCTGATCCGGGTCAGCGGCGTCGGCAAGTATGAGCGCCTTGGCACTACCATCGACGACGCTGCCGGGGAGTGCTTCGACAAGACCGCGAAATTGCTCGGTCTCGGCGCCCCGGGGGGACCGCGGGTTGAATCCGCTTCGGTCGGCGGCCGCCATGACCGCTTCGACCTGCCGCGCCCGCTCCTCAAACATGAGGGCTGCGATTTTTCTTTCTCCGGCATGAAGACGGCGGTGCGCGAGGCGGCCGAAAGCCTGGAGAACCCCACGGGTCAGGATGTGGCCGATCTCGCCGCCTCGTTCCAGTTCGCCGCGGCGCGGCATCTCGCGCAACGCACGGAAAAGGCGATGGCGCTGATGCCCGAGGCGCGCCAATTGGTGGTCGCCGGCGGGGTCGCGGCCAACTGTGCGGTCAAAAAAATGCTGCAGCAATTGTGCGCAGCATTTTCCTGGGAGCTGCTGGCGCCGCCGCCGAAATATTGCACCGATAACGGCGCGATGATCGCTTGGGCCGGGGCGGAAAGATTGGCCACCGAGCTGGTCATGGATCGCGCCGAGGCTATGGCCATGGCACCGCGGGCGCGCTGGCCGCTCGCCGCGCCAAAGGATGGCGGCAAACTTGGCTTCGGCCGAAAGGGGCCGAAAGCCTGACACTTTTTTGCGGCCCCGTTCGCAACATAGTGTGCAGCATTGTGGATTTATGCTGCGCTTTTTGCTGCAGCATTTTTTGCAGCAATTTCCTTTACGGCCTGCTTCAACGTCATTGCTTCCAGCACCGTCATGAAGGCGGTTTCCGCCGCATCTCCGACCTGACTGAGCACCGGGCCGATCCCGCCGCCAACGGCACAGGCCGGGTCCGGCGCGGCCCGCGGCAGGGCGATCAGTCCGGGCTCTTCGACCGCGCGGTAAATATCGGCGAGGGTGATTTTCTTCGGCCCCCTGGCGAGCAGCGATCCGCCGCCTTTGCCGAGTTGAGATGCCGTCAGTCCCGCCCGGGTCAGCGCACCGAGAAGACGCCGCACGACAGCCGGATTGGTGGACAGGCTTTTCGCCAGCGTTTCGGAGGTCTGCGGCTGCTCGCGTTCAATCGCGAGCAGCACCATGACATGCGTGGCGGCGGCGAAACGGGTCGATCCGGGCATTTCAGCGCTCCTTGGAACTGGTCGCCGACTATATGCCGAATTTATTGTATTTGTGTAACTGACATAGTTGCGATTTAAACGACGGACCGTCATCAAATTTTGCGCAATAAAAAAGGCGCGGAAACCGGGGCAGGCTTCCGCGCCAGGGGACACTGCTGCGGCTAGGGAGGGGCGTCCAGGGTGGGGACGGGCCGCAGCAGGCAGTCAGATAAGGCGTCTTAGGAAACGATGACGCCGCGAGTGGCGAAATCGGCCACGTTGAACAAGATCGCGCCGAGGGCGGCGGTCAGGGTCAGGGTTGCAGCAGCTTGCAGGGCAAAATTGCGAAGGGCAGACATTGGGTTTCTCTTTTCTTTGTTTGGTTCGTTTCTTGATCTTGGCGCTTAGGACATCAGGTCTTCGGCGCTGTGCCGCGGGACGTTCCCATCGGTCACGGGGAGATAGGCTCGCCTTGAAGACTTGTCAATGAACATATTCATTATTATTCATCGTTAAATCGTAATTTTTCTAAATCAATGAATAGGTCAATGTATTTCAATGAGTTACATCACATATCGCAGGCGTCAGCGAAGACACCTCACGGTCATGTGACCGGAGAGCTGCATGATTATGCTAGAAATCAGGCGGGCTTGCGCTTCTCAAGGGCGGCCTTTTTGGCGGCGCGCCAAGCAAACCCGTCGAGAAACAGATCGACAACGCCATTGAGTTCAGCCGCCAGGACGTCGAACTCACCTTCGTGGAACACCGCCGGGCTGGTGAAGCGATAGCCTGCGTCTTGAAGGATTTTGGCGGTTTCCGCCGGGTTTTCCACTGCGAACGCGCCGTCCTCGTCACCTTGAATGAGAATCTCGGCGAGCACCCGCCCCTCGGCATTCTCCCATTCGATGCCGACCTTTGGCCGCGAGGTCAGCAATTCGCTGGAGAGCTCGTAGGCTTTGGGTTTGTCGTGAAACCGCTCATAGGCGAGCTTGAATTTCTTCAGGAAGAAAGCCCGCAGTTTTTCCGCCGGTGTCTGATCCGGCGCGTCCGCAACAGCGCGCAGCTTGGCCACCTGCTCCCGGCGCAGGACCCGTACGAACATTTCCGCGATGTCGAGCTTTGACGGGAAGTAGCGATAGAGGTTGCCGGTGGACATATTGCAGTCCTGGGCGATCTCCGACATGGTCGTCTTGCCATACCCATAATGCAGAAAACGCCGGCTTGCGGCGTCGAGGATCTGCTTGGCGGTTTCGTCGAGATTTTCCGTCGGCATTCTTGACTGCTATATATCCTGACTTCTTTATAAACCGTTCAGTCGTCACATCGCAACAACACAATTGATCGCCAGACCTATGAAGCCAGCACTTCCGTTCACTTCTCTCGGCGTTATCGGTGGCGGCGCGTGGGGCACGGCGCTGGCTTCCTTGTGCGCATCAAACGGTGTTTCAACAACGCTCTGGGCGCGAGAAGAATCAGTGATTCGCGCGATCAACAGCGCTCATGAGAACACAGACTTCCTGCCCGGCGTTCCCCTGCCCGACGCTCTGAAAGCCGCAGAATCACTGGGTATGGCCAGCGATTGCGAGGCCATACTCTTCGTCGTCCCGGCGCAGTTCGCCCGCCCGGTCTTCGCCGAGCTACGCACGGTCACAAACGGCAATCGGGTTCCGGTAGCGCTTTGTTCAAAAGGCATCGAACGCGACAGCGGCTTGATGATGACCGAGGTGATGAGCGCGGTATGGCCGGAGGCTGTCCCCGCCGTATTGTCGGGACCGAGCTTTGCGCGCGACGTCGCCAAGGGTTTGCCCACCGCCGTCACGCTGGCTTGCGCCGATCCCGCCCTGGGCGAGCGTTGGGTCGCGACCGTCGGCGCGCCGCACTTTCGGCCCTATCTATCCGGCGACCTCACCGGCGCCGAACTTGGCGGCGCGGTCAAGAATGTGCTCGCCATCGCTGCTGGGGTCGTCCACGGACGCGGCCTTGGCGAGAGCGCTCGGGCGGCGCTGATCGCCCGCGGCTTCGCCGAGTTCCAGCGGCTCGGAATCGCGCTCGGCGCCGAAGCCCAGACCATGGCCGGGCTTTCGGGATTGGGCGACTTGATCCTGACCGCGTCCTCGCCGCAATCGCGCAACATGTCGCTCGGCGTCGAGCTCGGCAAAGGCCGTCCGCTCGGTGAGATCCTCGACGAGCGCAATACGGTCAGCGAAGGCGTCGCGACCGCCGGCGCCATTCACGCGCTGGCGGTGAAAGCCGGGGTCGACGCGCCGATCTGCGAGGCTGTGGCCGCGCTCGTCAGCGGCGCGGCGACCGCAGACCAGATTATTGCTGCGCTGATGGCGCGGCCCTTCAGAACGGAAGCGTAACGATGCCCCAATTCATTCTGTATTGCCGCGACAAAGCGGATACTATCGCGCTGCGCATGGAGACACGCCCCGCCCATCTCGAATATTTTCAGAAATTTGGAAATAAGCTCAATCTTGCCGGGCCCATGCTCGACGACGCCGGAAATCCAGCAGGATCGATGCTGATTGTTGAAGCGGCGGACGCCGCTGAAGCCAAGGCGATTGCAGGTGCCGACCCTTACAACAAGGCCGGCCTGTTCGCGGACGTCAGCGTCATTCCGTTCAAGACGGTGATGGCCAATTTCCCGAAGAGCTAGTTGCCGAAAGGATCGCTGTCGGCGTCCTGCGCCACCACTCGCGACACCTGCATGGTCACGTCGGTATGGTAGATATCGGCGTACTCGCGAAACAAGAGCCCCTCAACATCCACTGTCTGCCCCGCATAGGCGGCTAGGTCGAGGTCGGGCGAGGCGGCTTTAAGCAGAATTTTGCGCACATCGCGCAGGGAGCGCTTGTTCTTCCGGCTGTCAGGATTGCCTTCAATGGCGATCGCCGGATCAAGCCACAACGCGACGCCTTTCGACATCTCACGGCCCGGAACCATTACATATTCGCTCAAGATCCGGCCGGTAAGCGTCGAGACGGCAGGCTCGAATTGAGCCTGATCCGCGGCGCGCGCACCGGCAATCGCGGCGAACGCACATAGCGTGATCAAGGTCCGGAAGATCAGCGTCATCTGGCGCGAGGTCTAGCGGCGGCGTTTGTAGGAGCGGCAGCTCGCCTCGTAAGGGCGACCCGACAGACGCGAGTTCCACCCGGCCGTCCAGGCGTCGCCCGCATCGACCCCGCCGCGCGCACGGCATTGCTGGAAACCGGTCCTGTATTCGGGTGACAGCACATCGACCTGGCCAGCCATGGAAAACGCCGCGTCGTAGCACTCGCACACAAGATCCTGGCCCGAAACAGCCGCCAGCGTGGGTGCCGTTACGGATCCGGAAGTAGTCGTCGTGGTGACTGCGGGACCACCGCCGCCGCCATCAGACCCGAAATTGGTGTTCATCACGGCAAACAGCGCGACGCCCAGCACCACCAGCGCCAGCACCCCGCCAAAAATGGCTTCAATATTACGCATCGGAACCCCTCACCCGCGCCATGGACATCGAACCGGTCATCGAACGCGTTCCCTATGATAGCCTGAAGAGGCCGCTTAAAAAAGTGTTAAAGCGCAGTCCGGAGGGCGCGCAGGCCGGCGCGGCGGCCGAAATTCGCCCTTAAGGCGATCCGGCTTCAGAATTTCACGGAGAGGCTGACCGCGCCGAATTGCTGGGCGCCGTCCTGGGTGGCGAATTCCCGGGTGCGGATCACATTGGTGTAGGCAAGCTGAAATCTGCGCACCTGAAACACGACGCCAACCTGAAAGTCGCCGATCCAGATGCGGCTGTCGACGGACGGATCGCCATCGCGAAAGAGACTTCCGTCGAGAAAGATGTTGTGGGCGACGGCGCGACCTTCGGCGCCGGCGAACAGGTACCAGCTGAAGCGGTCGCGCGGCGAGAAATAGCCGCCCCCGGCGAGCGAGGGCCGAACGCGCGGCGGGCCGTAATCGTTCTGCAGATCGGCGCCCACGCGCAACATCAAACCCGCGCGGCCATCTGTTTGGATATTGCCGAGCGACAAACCATAGCTGGGCGTGACGTCAAAACCGAAATCATCGCCGCCGCCCGACATGACGGCGCGAAATTTCCGGTCATAGGAAATAACCAGTCCCGGCTCATTGGGAATTTGATTGGCCCAACCATTGACGGGATCGCCGCCGATCAGATCGTGCCAGTTGTTCTGGACGAACTCTCCTTGCGCGCTTGGTCCGACGATCCCCGCCTGCAACGTGAACTGATCGATAATGTCAGCCTGTTCGACAACGACCGAGTACTCGCCGTACAGCCAGCCCGCATAAGGATGCTGGTCGGGCAGCGGCGTTGCAGCCGCTGTGTCCTGCGGCGTAAAAATCGAGTGACCCAGCGCGAAGCCCCGCCGCACGCCCGCGCCATCACGCGCGCTCAACACATTGTCGGCGACCCAACGCGATACGCCTTGAGGTTGCTTAAACCCGGAGATGTAAGCGAGCCGCAATCCGTTGGTGTAGTTGCGGTCGGTATTGGCGAAGTAGTCGTTCTCCCAGACGAACGTAAACGTGCCGCTATCGTCGTAGGAGGCGAGGAAGTCATCGTCCTGCGCATGCGCAATACCCGGCGACGCCAGCGCAAACAGACACAACGCAAGAGACAAACGGCGCGGTTTCATTATTTTGCAGCTTGCACGCCCGCCAAAATCAACGCCTCGGCTTCTTCGCGGCCGCGCCAGCCAACGATTTCGACCCATTTGTTCGGCTCAAGATCTTTGTAATGCCGGAAAAAGTGACTGATCCGCTCGATCAGAATGTCGGGCAAATCCGTGTAGCTTTGAATCTTGTCGTAATAGCCGGTGAGCCGCGGCGAGGGCACGGCGAGAATTTTCTCGTCCATGCCGGCTTCGTCTTCCATCAGCAACACGCCCACGGGCCGCGCGCCGACAACCGAGCCCGGCACCAGCGGGCGGTTGCCAACGACCATCACGTCAACGGCGTCGCCATCATCGGACAGCGTGCCCGGAATGAACCCGTAATTACAGGGGTAACGCATGTCGGTGTAGAGAAAGCGGTCGACGAACATCGCGCCGGACGGTTTGTCGATTTCATATTTGATCGCATCACCGCCAAGCGGCACTTCGATCACGACATTGACGTCCTTGGGCGGGTTTTCGCCGACGGGGATTTTGGAAAGGTCCATGATCTAATCGGCTTTCATGTTTCGCCGCGCCAGCAGTTTTAGCCGCAGCGCATTCAACTTGATAAATCCTTCGGCGTCTTTCTGATCGTAGACCGCATCTTCTTCAAAGGTCACATGCGCCATCGAGTAAATCGTATTGGGCGACGAACGCGCAATGACATTGACCGAGCCCTTATAGAGCTTGAGCTTCACCGTACCGGAAACATGTTCCTGACTCTTGTCGATGGCCGCCTGCAGCATTTCACGCTCGGGCGAGAACCAGAAGCCGTTATAGATCAGCTCCGCATAGCGCGGCATCAATTCATCTTTCAGATGCCCTGCGCCGCGATCAAGGGTGATCTGCTCAATGCCGCGATGGGCGGCGAGCAGGATCGTTCCGCCCGGCGTTTCATAAACGCCGCGCGACTTCATCCCGACGAAGCGGTTCTCCACAAGATCGAGCCGTCCGACGCCGTGCTTGCGGCCATATTCATTCAGTTGCGTCAGCAATTCTGCGGGAGAGAGCGGCTTGCCATTGATCGAAATCGCATCGCCGCGATCGAAGCCGACTTCGATCACTTCCGGCGTATCGGGCGCCTGTTCCGGATCCACCGTACGCTGATAAACATAATCGGGAGCCTCTTCCGCAGGGTCTTCCAGCACTTTGCCTTCCGAAGAAGTGTGCCGCAACATGAGAATGCCTGCCGCCTGAGC
>CAZAOB010000040.1:18634-31127 GCA_964486635.1 uncultured Caulobacterales bacterium
GAGAACGGCGCCTCGCCGCGCTTGTCCTTCGGAATCTCGATCTGGTGCTGTTCCGCCCAGGCAATGAGTTTTTCGCGGGAATTCAAATCCCACTCGCGCCAGGGCGCGATGACGCGAATATCGGGGTTGAGGGCGTATGCGTTCAATTCGAACCGGACCTGATCATTACCCTTGCCGGTAGCGCCATGGGCAATGGCGTCGGCGCCGGTTTCGCGGGCGATCTCGACCAGGCGCTTGGCGATCAGCGGGCGCGCAATCGAGGTGCCGAGCAGATAAAGCCCTTCATAGACCGCATTGGCGCGGAACATCGGGAAGACGAAGTCGCGCACGAACTCCTCGCGCAAATCCTCAATGTAGATTTCCTTGATGCCGGCGCGTTCGGCCTTGCGGCGCGCGGGCTCAAGTTCCTCGCCCTGCCCGAGATCGGCGGTGAACGTCACCACTTCGCAGCCATATTCGACTTTCAGCCATTTCAGAATGACCGACGTATCAAGCCCGCCGGAATAGGCGAGAACGACTTTCTTGACATCGGTGAACTTGGCCATGGCGCGCGGACTCCTTTGAAATGACGGCCTTGCGCTAACGGTCAGAGGCTCGGAACGCAAGGGGCGGCGTCACTTTTGGGTTGCCTGATCGCAACGCGGACGCCATCGTTCAGTCACGGCGGCCGGATGGGGAAACGTGATGATGCACAGACGTAGGCGCAGCGCCAACCTCGCAGCCATCTCGTTTGGCGCTTTTGTTCTCACATGTGCGCCATCTGCTGCGCAAAAACTGCCGGGACAAAAGCCGTTATGCGAGAGCGAGCGTGAAGCCGCTGGATGGAGCGTGAGCGCGTCCCTCGAAGCGGAACAATCCGGCGAGCTCTTGATCGGCAAGTGGGACGTCTCGCGCACATTCAGCACGCATTTCGGCTTCGGCGTCGTTTATGACTCGAGCGCAAATCCGCAGCCCGTGCTTGAAATCTGGCACAATTACAAAAGCGGTGAGTTCACCATGCAGAACCCCGATGGAACGGCCTTCAACGTGTTGCTGCGCTCAGACTATGCGAGCACGTCGGCCAATGTGCCAGCGCAAGTGATCGCCTATCTGCGGCGGTCCGCTATGCAGATCGAGCACATACATTCAGGCGGCAAATGGGCGACGTACCAGACGGAAGGCTTGCCGGACGCCCTCGCTGCTGCGGACGACGATCTGGCGGCTCTTAAGGAAATGCACAGCGCCGGAGAGTGCACAACCAACAAGGAATGGTGGCGGCGCTTTTAGAACGTGCGCTTATCTGGCGGCGACATGGCGCGCAGAGAAGCGGCGCCCGTTTAGACGCCGCCTCTCCTGCGCTTCGGCGCAACTAGGAACTAGCCACGCACATAGATTTTGCGGCCATTGTCGTAGCGGTAATACATCCGCATCCGGCGGTCATAGCTCAGCGGCGGGCGCAGATTGGCGCGGTGGCGGCCGAAAGCGTTTCCCTTGCCGCGATAATCGGCGCGGCGCAGTTCGCGGCGGTCCGGCACATATTCAAAGGCGCGGATCGGGCAGATCGTGATCGCCTCGTCGCGGCGGTTTTCGCGGCGGTCGTAACGGTCTTCGATGCGGTCGCGGCGGCCGGTATTGAACCGCGCATCGCGGCGGTCCTCGATACGGTCCCAGCGGTCTTCCACCAGGTCGGGACAGGCGCGCGGATTGAGCTTCCACTCGCCGGCGAAGGCCTGCGCGCTCAACATCACCATGCCCGCCCCGACAACACTTACGGCAACTTTCTTCAACATAACTCAACTCCTGGGAGACAAAGCCCCGAGCCCGCTCGTCTCATGACAATCAAACGCGGGCCCGGCCGCCGCCCGTCTCGACCGGCGGAGGTCTTTTCCGGGTCATTTCATGGCGGATTTGCGGCAGCTCATCGCAGGCGATTTGCCCCGCCGGGCGCCGGGGCTTAGGCTTTTCCGGGAAATTCGCCACCAAACAGGGGAGCCGATCATGAGAACCTCCGTCCTTCTTGCCGCGCTCAGCGCCAGCGCCGCGATGCTCGCGCCCGCCGCCGCCCAGCAGACCAGCCACGCCGGCGCCGACACGGTGCTGATCACCGATTTCATCGGCACGGTTCACATCAACACGGTCGCTAGCGGCGATGTCCGGCTCAATCGCACCGCCGGCGACGATGCTTCCTATCCGCTCGACGTGCGCGAAGACGGCTCGGTTCTGATCGTCCATAGCGACGAAGACCCGGACGAGACCCGTTGGCATGACCGCCTCAACTGGCGCCGCGATCATGACGACGCGTTCCGGAGATTTCTTGAAGACTATCCGACCCTGACCCTCACCATACCGGCGGGAACCGCGCTCGAATTCGAAAGCGCCGTCATCATGCTCGACGCCGACAACACCATGGGCGCGCTCAAAATTTCCGGCGGTCATGTGGACGGCTATCTCGGCGATCTCGCAAGCGCCGATATCGGCATTCACGGTTCCGGCGATCTCAAGATCGGCGATGTCGCCGGCCCGCTCGCCATTTCGATCCACGGCTCGGGCGACCTTATCGGCGGCGCCGCCGCATCGCTCGCTGCAAAAATTCACGGCTCAGGCGATATCACGGTGAAGAATATCGGCGCTGCAAGCTCAGCCGACATTCACGGCTCCGGCGACATCGAAATCGGGAACATCAACGGACCGCTCTCCGCCAGCATTCACGGCTCAGGCGACATTGACGCCGGGGATGTGCGCGGCGGCGCCGACGTCAAGATCCAGGGCTCCGGCGACATCACGCTGGCGAGCGTTGCAGGCGGAAGCCGCGCCGCCATTCATGGGTCCGGCGATATCGACATCGCCGGCGGGCGCGCCGACAGCCTGCTGGTCGACCTGCACGGCTCCGGCGGGTTCGACTTTGGCGGCGTCGCCGTCAATCCCGACATCCGCGCCAATAATTCGGCGAGCGTTTTCATTCGCTCCCATGAAGGAACCGTCACCGCCCGCGGGCGCGGCGATATTCGCGTCAGCGGCGTCGATTACGGCGACGACGACTAGCGCTACTCTCCGGCGAAGAGCGCGATGGCGGACACGACCATCGCCTCGACGCCGGTCTTGATCGCCGGTTCCGGCTCGATCTTGAAGAACGGCGAATGGTGCGACGGCGCGCTTTCAACGTCTTTTTCCGGCGTGCCGCCGACGCTTAGATAAACGCCTTTGACGCCCGTATCCGGCTCGATGAAATAGGCGAAATCCTCCGCGCCCATGCCCTGGCGCGGCTGTTCGAACAACACACCCTCGCCCATTTCCGCGATGATGGCGGCGCGCACCCGCTCCGCTGTGGCGCGGTCATTGATGGTCGGCGGCGTCGATTCCGTCTTTGAGCGGATCACTTCCGGCATCAGCTTTTTCGGCACGCCCATGGAGATCGCAACACCTTCAGCGACGCGGTCGATCGAATCGAGCAGCTTGGCGCGCACTTCCGGATTGTCGGAGCGCACGGTGAGCTGCATCTCGACCTTGTCGCCGATAATGTTGTGCTTGGTCCCGCCATGAATGGCGCCGACGGTGATCACGCCGGCGTCGAGCGGCGCGATGGTGCGTGAGACCACCGATTGCAGCGAAACGACGATCTGTGAGGCGACCAGCACCGGATCGATCCCCTTATGCGGCGAAGCGCCATGGGCGCCGACGCCGTGAACGATAATGTCGACGCTGTCGGAACTGGAATAAGCGATGTCGAGCGGCGCTTCGATCCGGCCCGACGGCACATCGGCGCCGACATGGAAGGCGAGCGCGTAATCGGGTTTCGGGAAGCGTTTATAGAGCCCGTCTTGCATCATCATCCGGGCGCCGGCGATGCGCTCTTCCGCCGGCTGGCCGATCAGCACCAGCGTGCCGGACCATTGATCCTTGCGCGCCGCCAATTGCCGCGCAGCGCCGATCAGCCCCGTAATGTGCGTATCGTGGCCGCAGGCATGCATCACCGGTTTTACAATCCCGTCAATGTCTTCCTGCATCGCGGTCGAGGCGTAGGAAAGACCTGAATCCTCTTTCACCGGCAAGCCGTCCATATCGGCGCGGATCATCACCGTCGGGCCTTCGCCGTTTTCCATCACCGCCACAACACCCGTGCCGCCAACACCTTCGGTGACGTCATAACCGAGCGCCCGGATTTCTTCGGCGAGGCGCTTTGCGGTCTTGAACTCGCGATGGGAAAGCTCCGGGTTTTGATGAAAATGCAGGAACAGGGCTTCAAGATTGGCCTCGTAATCCGCGTCAATATCTGCTTTCAGCGACGACTGGGCGAATGCCGGCGCAGCGATCAGCGCAGTTCCGGCGAGAAGGATGGCGGCGAGTTTCATGGCAGGGCCTTTCTGCAGTCTGGAACGGATTAAACTCATCGGATCACTTGGCGCAGCCGACCTCTTCGCTGATCTGCTGCGCGAGACCGTCGAGCCAATAGCGGATCGCCTCGACGACAAGACAGCGTTCTTCGGCGTTGAGGCGCGGGTCGGATTTGAGATCGGCGGTCAGTTTCTCGAGGCTGTCGACATTTTCCATCACCTCAACGCCGCCATCGGCGTCGCTGTCGAAGCGCATCAATGATCCGCTTGCGGAGGAATAGGCGGGCCATTCGGGAAAGCCTTCCGCAGAAGGGACGCCGTCGCGGGCGAAACTCGCCCAGTAGGCGCCCATGGCGCGGGAGAGTTTTTCACGAGAGGCGGCGGTCTTTTTACGGAACATCACTTTGTCGAGATCGCCGAGAAGCTGGAAGCGGTTGAAAACAAAAGGAATTTCAATGGCGTGAGCGGCGCCGATCAGATGCGACAGATCGGAAAATCCGAACCGCCCGCCTTCATCCCAGTCGAAACGATAGGCGTAGACCGCCTCATGGCCCGCCGCCGCCATGGTCGCAGCGGGCTGATCGACGGAACGGATGCGCCAGACCCGGCTCGGATACTCCGCCACCGCGTCATAGAAATCCATGTCGCGGGAGACGAGAAAGATTCCGAGGAACTTTTTGGTGAGCAACGGACTCGCCACATGAAAGAATTTCATTTCGTCGCGATTGACGCCGGTGATGATGGGGACAGGGTTAAATGTTTCCGCTGACGTCAGCGACTCTCGCAGACCGGCCGCCGGCACCGTCACGCCGTCGGCGATCACCGTGGGCATTTCGATGCGGTCTTCGACGCCCATGCCATAGGCTTCGAGCACCTTCGTTGCGGATACGCCGCGCAAATCCGCCGCGCTTTCGGCGCCGAGTTTTTGTACGATAGAGCCCGACGGATTGCGGCGTTGGCTGTCTGCGCTTTCCGCCTCGCTCACCGGCACGCTGTCGAAGCTGCCCGATTGCAGGATCGCCCGCTGGAACAGCTTTTCCGCCAGCGGCGAGGCTACGAGCGCTGCAACATTGTGGCCGCCGGCGCTCTCGCCGAAAATCGTGATATTGCCGGGATCGCCGCCGAATTCGCCAATGTTTTCGCGCACCCAGTGGAGCGCCGCAATAAGATCGAGAATGGCGAAATTCGCCGCCGCGTCTTCGGGAATGTCCGCATCCGCGCGCAGCATCGGATCGGAGAAAAACCCGAACGGGCCGACGCGATATTGCACCGGCACGACGATAACGTCTTCGTTCACAGCAAGGCGTGAGCCTTCATAAGAAGAGCCCCGCCCCCAGACATTCGAGCCGCCATGGATCCAGACCATGACGGGCAAGTTTTTGCCGCGCGCATCCTGCGGCGCATAGATGTCGAGCGTGAGGCAGTCTTCCGAGCCGAGCAGCAGGCCCGGTTCGATCTTTTCCTGGGCGTTGAGACGGTTCGACATTTGCGCGCAGCGTTCGCCGAACTCTGTTGCGACCCGGGCGCCCTGCCATGGAAGCGCCGGGCGCGGCGCGCGCCAGCGCAGCTCGCCAACCGGCGGCGCGGCGAAGGGAAGTCCGCGCCAGGAATGGGCGCCGTCTTCGGTGACAAAGCCGATCACCTCGCCCTGCGCCGTCATCCGCACGGCGTTTTCATCAGGGACCGGCGGCGCGGTCGGCGCTTCCTGCCGCACGCAAGCGGCGACGAACGCCAGCGCGGCGATGGTGACGGTCTGGAATTTCATGAAGCGCCCCTCTCCTGCTCGGGAGGGACCATAGGCAAAAGCGGCGCGGCGCGCCAACCGGATTAAGCAGCGGCGAAGCTGACCATCTTGCGGCGCTCGGTGCACCACAGCGCGAGCCGCGCGCAGCGGATCGATTCGCGGATCGTCATCACCGGCAGCGCGAGCAGGTCCTCGCTGGCGCGATAACATTCCATCAGCCGGTAATTCGGGATGCGGCTCGCCAGATGATGAATGTGGTGCAGGCCGATATTGCCGGTCAGCCAGCGCAACGGCGCCGGCAGCTTGTAGTGGGACGACCCGAACACGGCGGCTTCGGCGTAATTCCATTCCTCGCGCGGCGCCCAATAAGCGTCTTCATACTGGTGCTGGACAAAGAACAGCCAGGTCCCGCCCCAGGCCGCAACGGTCACCGCCGGAATGATCGCCATGGCCACAACGCCAAAGCCGAGCATCATCGACAGCGCGCCGTAAAACGCGACCAGCGCTAGATTAAGCGCGAAGACCGACTTCCACACCTGGCGGAATTTCATGCCGGAATAGACTTCCGCAAACGGCATCGGTCCGGCCAGCGGCAGGCGCTGCAGCAGGAAGAAATAGACTGGCGCGCCGATGACGATCATCACCACCGGATGACGATAAAGCCGGTACATGATCCGCTTGGAAAGGCTCAATGCGCGATATTCCTCGACGGTGAGCGTGTCGACGCCGCCGACGCCGCGACGGTCGAGATCGCCGGAACTGGCGTGATGACGGTTATGGGCGTCGCGCCAGAAAGCGAAGGGCGTGAAGGTCAGAATCGAAATGAAAAAACCGAGCAGCTGATTGGCGCGCTTGTTTTCAAAATAGCTGCCATGGCCGCAATCATGCTGGATGATGAAAAGCTTGATCAGCAAGCCGCCGGCAAGCGGCGACAGCAACAGCGCGAGCGGCCAATAGCCGAATGCAGCGAGCGCAATCATGATCGCGATGACGCCGCCATAAAGCGCCAGCGAGAGCGCCGCCTGTCCGATCGAGCGATGCAGATGCACACCCTGGAATTCTTTGCAGTGTTGCACAATCCGGCGCAGCATTTCCTGGCGCGCAGCATTCGCGTCATGGGCGCGCGCGGACAGGTTGTGGGCCGCATGTCCGGCGGCCTCCTGAAGTCGATTGAAATTCCGGGAGACGGCGGCAGGAAGTCTGTTTTGCATGAAACTCGTTTTACTCACGATCGGCGCCGGTCCTGTGAACGCGGCTTACGGATTCCCTCTGGTTTTTTTAGGCCCTGCTTAACCAGTTTCGCGCGCCAAGGGAAATCGCCAAGCCTCACATTTTGTAGCGCATTATGATTGGCGGCCATCAGGGCCGACGCAATCCGTGCATTTCCGCAGGCAATGCTGCAATGCGGCGCGCGGCGCGGCGGCCCGTTTCACAGTTGAAACGGGCCAGCAATCACGCCGTCCTAGAACCGCGCCGAGACGGTGAAGCGCGCATTGAGCGGCTCGCCGGTGGAGATGTTGTCATTGCTGTGCGCGTCGGGGAAATAGCTTTCATCGAGCAGGTTTTCGAGATTGACCTGCACCCGCACGGCGTCGCTGACATCGTAGAAAATCGCCGCATCGACCCGTGTGTAGCCCGGTAGTTCGACGCCATTGTCGACGCCGACAAACATCGACGATTGATGCGTCACGCCAAGGCCGACACCGAAGCGGTCGGTCACATCATAATGGTTCCACAGCGAGAACATGAAGTCCGGGGTTTGCGCGGTGACATTGCCGTCGGCGCCGCCGCCATCAACTTCACCGTCGAGAACGCTGACGCCGCCATTGACGGTCCAGCGGTCGGTGACGTCGCCTGAAAGCTGCAACTCAAAGCCCTTGGTGATGGTGCCGTCGAGGATGAGTGTATTGCCCGGATTGAGCGGATCGGCCGTGGTGACGCTCTCGCGTTCGAGCCGGAACAGGGCAGTGGTGAGGCTCAGCGCAGGCGTGATGTCCCATTTGGCGCCGATCTCGGCGTTCTTGAAGAATTGCGGTTTCAACGCCTCGTCGGTGAGGCTGAGCGTCAGGAACTGATCGCCCGAGCGCGGCAGGAAGCTCTCGCTGTAGCTGCCATAGAACGAGACATTTTCCGAAGGCTTCAGAATAACGCCGAAGCGCGGCGAGAATTCCTCGTCAACGCGACTTAAGAAACCGTCATTGCCGTCCGCATCGCCGTCTGCGACCTCGAAGGCGTCCACGACGTCGAGATCGAAACGGTCGAAGCGCACGCCGGCGACGATTTTCAGCCAGCCGGTCACATCGATCTGGTCCTGTAGATAAACGGATGTGAATTTGACATCCGACTCCGTGCCGCGCACCGGCGTCGAGAACGCGAATTCCGGAATGTTCAACGGATCGGTGAACAGAAACGTAATCTGATCGTCGGCGCTGTCGGTGAAGAAATTATCGTTGCGCGCATTCACCGTGTCCTGATCGCCATATTCGGCGCCGAACAACACAGTGTGGCCGAACCCGCCAGTGTCGAATTCGCCGATCAGATTGCCCTGAAAAATCAGGTTTTGACGCTCGGTCATATCCTGATAGCCGTCCATGGTAATCATGTTGGTCGCGGCGTCGAAACCGGCCGTATAGATGTTCTGGTAAAGCTTGTCGTAATCGGCGAATTGCGCCGTCACATTGCCGCGCAGGAAATCCGAAAACGTGTGATCGATCTTTGTACGGACGATGTGGGCTTCAAGGGTTGTAAAGTTCTGATCCGGCGAACCGAAAAAGGTCCGGTCGAAGCCTTCGAGTGGGACGTCTGGGCCGCCCGCCGCGCTGACGGACGGAACGCCGCGATCAACGACGCGGTCGTCATTCACATACTCATACGAAAACAGAACCGACGTTGACGGCGTCAGGTCGAACGCGGCCGTCGGATTGATCGCAAAACGGCGGCCATCGTAGAAATCGCGGTGATTATTGAGCTCTTCGTAGAACGCATTGAGGCGGAAGCCGGCGCTGTCGCCGGCGGAATAATTGACATCGCCGCTGAGGCTGTAGGCGCCGAACGTATCGACGCTTGCGGACGCGCCGGTGAATTGTTCGCCCATGACCGGCATCTTGGTGACGCGGTTGACGACGCCGCCGCCGCCGCCGCGACCGAACAGGAGCGCGTTTGAACCGCGCAGGATTTCAATCTGCTGCACATTGTAGAGCGGGCGGAAATACTGAACGTCGTCGCGCAGACCGTCGATAAAGAAATCCGCCGTGGTCTGATTGCCGCGAATGATGATCGCGTCGCGATGGCCTTCGCCCTGGCTGATCGACAGGCCCGGCGTGTAACGCAGAACGTCGCCGATATTGGTGAAGGATTGCTCGGCGATCTGGTCTTCGGAAATGATCGTCAGACTCTGCGGCACGTCGATGATCGGCGTCGGCGCCTTCACCGCATTGAGCTTGTCGATCGACAGGAATTTGCCGTTGACGACAATCTCGTCGGGCAGGCTGTCAGCGCCGGCGGCGGCGGTTGCGAGCCCGAGAGCGAGAACGGAAGTGAAAGCGAAAGTTGACGCCAGGCGCATGAAAAGACCCCTTACATACAGTTTCGGGGTCCGTATCAGGGCTGTTAATGAAAATCAATCGCAACTTCGGGTGAAAATTTGTTCGGTCCCGATCCGGCCATTTGCGCATTTAATTCAAGAAAAACAATGCCTTAGGAATTTTCGCCGCTGCGTCCGTAGAGCACCGGCATCCGGCCGCGCCATTTTTCCCAGACCGCCTCATTGGTGATCAGCTCGGCCATGAAATGCGCGACATTGATGCGGCTGACTTCGCCGGCGTCGAAAATCGCGCTGCGGGTCGGCGAAGGGTGCGCGTCATAGGCGCTGACAGCGTCCTCATCGACAAGCCCATCCGGGCGCACCGCCGCCCAATCGATTTGCCGATCGTCCTGGCCGATCTCACTGCGGAAAAACTCCGCGGCGTTTTCATTGTCAGCATGGGGCGGCAGCAATGCGCGCAGCAAGCCGACGACAATTTTCTGCGCAAAGGAAATTTCCTCATCGAGATCGCGGTTCCTGACGCCCGAGGAACACATCAGCGCATATTTCACCGGCCGCTCCGGCGCATTCGCTTTCGCCGCCGCGCATAGCCGCCGCGCCGCATCCGTCACCAGCGCGCGCGGCGGTCCGAACATGCCTTTGAACGTCATGTTATGGCCGAGGCAGGAGGCGATGGCCGTGCAGCCCTTCACCAGCCGGGCGAGCTCCGCATCGGTGATCGCGGTCAGGCTGGCGTTGATGATGGAGAGGTTCTCGTTCAGCCGAAGCTCAGCGGAGAAATTCTCGGCGCTGCGCACGATCACCCGCACGGTTTCGCCGCGCGCCAGCAATTGCTCAACCAGCAGCCGTCCGGTTGCGCCCGACGCGCCGACAACAAGAATGGTCAATGGCTTTCTCCTGTTCGGTGTTCCGGATTTGCGAATTCGGACATGCGTAGCATAAGACTGACGTGGCGACACAAACCGCACATGCGCAAACAGGGGGAAATCCACAAATGTCAGACGCCTTAGCGCCGCACGAACAGATTCTGGGGATCGTCAATAATTACTGGCAGGGCTGCGCCGTCGGCGCGGCGGCGCAACTTGAAATCGCCGACTTGCTGAACGACGGGCCGCTTTCCGTAGAGCAGCTCGCAGAGCGCAGCGAAACCCATGCGCCGAGTCTTTTTCGCATGTTGCGCGCCCTTGAATGCACAGGCGTCTTCAAGCAGACCGCGCCCGGCGTGTTCGCCAACACGCCGGCCAGCGAATGCCTGCGCCGCAACGCGCCCGGTTCGCAATGGGCGTGGATTCGCGTGACGCTCGGCTCTGATGGCATGGTCAATGAAGGCTGGCGCGGACTTATGCTCTCGCTTCGAAACGGCGAGCCGGGGTTTGAGCAGCTTCATGACTGCGATGGCTGGACCTACATGCAGAATATTCCGGCGCAGGGAACGGTTTTCAACGCCGCCATGCGCGATCTTTCCGCCGCGATCTCGCCGGCCGTGGCCGCCTCATTTGACTGGGGCCGGTTTCCTGTAATCGCAGATCTCGGCGGGGGCGTCGGCGCCCAACTGCTCGCCATCCTCGAGGCGCATGCAGATTGCCGCGGCATCCTTTTCGATCAGCCGCAAGTGGTGGCCGAAGCCCCGGAGCAAGCCCGAATGGAAACCGTTGGCGGCGATTTCTTCACCGCTATTCCTCAGGCCGACGCCTATTTGATGCGCTGGATCCTGCATGACTGGGACGATGAAAAGGCGTTGGCGATTTTGCAAAACATAAAGCAAGCCGCGAAACCGGGCGCCGCTCTGATGGTAGTCGAGTCGGTCATCCCCGAGACAGCCGAATTCGATATGGGCAAGTGGATGGACGTCAACATGCTGGTCATGGCCGGCGGGCGCGAACGCACCGCCGGCGAATTTCGCGAATTGTTCGATCGCGCCGGTTTCGATTTTGACGAGATCGTCCCAACGCCCTCGCCGCTATGCATCGTCAAAGGCGCCGCGCGAGGCTGACGGACCGTCCTATTCCGCCCCCAGATGATCCATCACCGAGGAGATGTCCTTGTCCCCTCTCCCGCACATAGTGAGGAGGAGGATCTGGCCCCTGCCCATTTCGCTGGCCTTCTCCACCGCGCGGGCGAGCGCATGTGAAGGTTCGAGCGCCGGGATGATGCCTTCGAGTTTCGCGCAGAGCTGAAACGCGGCCAGCGCCTCGTCATCCTTCGCCGAGACATATTTCACCCTGCCGGTCTCATGCAGCCAGGAATGCTCCGGGCCGATGCCGGGATAGTCGAGCCCGGCGGAGATCGAATGAGCGTCCTGAATCTGGCCATCCCCGTCCTGCAGCAGGTATGTCCGGTTGCCGTGGAGGATGCCCGGCTTGCCGCCGGTGAGGCTCGCCGCATGTTTGTCGGTGTCGACGCCGTGGCCCGCCGCCTCGACGCCGATGATCTCCACATCCTTGTCGTCGAGGAACGGGTGGAACAGCCCGATGGCGTTCGAACCGCCGCCAATGCAGGCCATGATCACGTCGGGCAGGCGCCCTTCGGCTTCCTTCATCTGCTCCTTGGCCTCGGTCCCGATGACGGACTGAAAGTCGCGCACCAGCTCCGGATAGGGGTGCGGGCCGGCGGCCGTGCCGATGATGTAGAAAGTTGAGTCCACATTGGTGACCCAGTCGCGTAGCGCGTCATTCATGGCGTCTTTCAACGTCCCGCGCCCGGACGTGACCGGCACGATCTCCGCGCCGAGCAGCTTCATGCGGAAGACATTAGGCTTTTGCCGCTCCACATCGGTTGCGCCCATATAAACGACGCAGGGCAGGCCGAAGCGCGCGCAGACGGTCGCGGTGGCGACGCCATGCTGGCCGGCGCCGGTCTCGGCGATGATCCGGGTCTTGCCCATGCGCCGGGCCA
>CAZAOB010000041.1:0-26950 GCA_964486635.1 uncultured Caulobacterales bacterium
TATCAGGACATCTGCATCTGGTTTTTCGGGATCACGGACGGCTACTACGTCAATGAAGTCGATGTTCTCTATGACCGGGCTGAACCTTATACCTTGTCGGAAAATAAACGCGATTTATGGTTCTACGGAGGCGGCCGGCGGCCGTTCAAGAACGTGGTTCTTCACGAAGTCGGTCACGGCATGGGCTTCAGCCACAACAACTACAATTACAACATCATGGGCGAGGACTTCACGCATTTGCACGTGAACGGATCGCGTGCGCGAGCCTATCTCGGAGAGGACATCAGTCGCGGCATCGTGGCGCATTACGGCCCTAAGGCGAACTGGGAGGATGTGAGCGTTTCGCACTGGCGATACTTGTCGCGCGCCGGCGAATACAGCATGCATCGCAAAACGGAACTGATCGGCGCTGGCGGAGAATTGCCAACGATCAATATCGGAAGCGGAGAAGACCCGTATGTGGTCAATCCTGGGCAGTGGATGTTTTTCCGGTTCACCTACGAAAATACGGGCCTGACGTGTCACCGGGTTCCGGTCGGATTTTATCTTTCCAGTAATGACACGATCTCGGTGTTCGACCGGCGGATTAGCGGGGTCGCGTTTACCGTATGCCCCGGCGCGCCAGACACGCGGACCTTCTTTGTACGCTTGCCCGCAGATCTGCCTCGTTCGTCGCCGATGTGGTTTGGCACCGTGATCGATGAGACGGGCTCTGTTCGCGGAGATCGAAACCGCAGCAACAATGCGACCTATATTCCCATCTGGGTGAACTAGGCGGGGCGCCGAATTCGGCGCGACGCGCCGCTTATTTCGAGCCGGCGAAAACTTTGCCCGACTCCTCTAGCGCCAGCCAGTCCTGGTGCGGCTGGCCGAGGGTCAAATCGAGGAACATCGGCGCGATGCTCCAGAGACGGCGCGTGCGCGTGTTCGACAGCACGACAATCCCTGCATTTTGCTCAGGGATAAACACAATATGCGCGCCGTAGCCGTCGACCGAGCCGCCATGCGCGATCACGCGCTGACCGGCATACTCATACACCCGCCAGCCATAGGCGTATTGTGATGAGCGCAAATTCGGCATGACGTTGCGCATGCGCCGCGTTTCTGACGGCGTCGCGACTTGCGGCGTGTGAATCAGCTCTAGAACCGATGGCGACAAGACTTCAGGCGCATCGCCCAATTGTGCTTTCAGCCACTGCGCCATGTCGCGGATCGATGCGTTGACGCCGCCCGCCGCCGGCGTTCCGTAATACGGCGCCTTCACGTCGATCGCTTTCCAGGGATGCTGCGGCAGGGAAGGATCGCGCTGGCGTTTGCGATTATGCGGGCGCGCCCAGTCGACGCTCTGAATGAGCGCATCCTCGCCATAGGACGCGGTTCGCATCCCCAGCGGCGTGAATAGTCGTTCCGACACGAGGTCAGAAAATGGTTCGCCGTACACGCTGGAAAGCGCCCGCGCCGAGATGTCGTAAGTGACGTTCTGATAGGCGTAACACTGGCCCACCGGACAGATCGGTTTCACCTTGCGATATTGCGGGAGGATATCTGCCGGCGCGATGCCGGCCTCGAGTAGGTTGTCATACGCGTTTGGCGGAAGGCCGGTGCGATGAGAAAGGAGATGCGCGAGGGTCAGCGATTTTTCTGCGCCGCCTGACAGGGCGAGTTCCGGCGCGAAGTCGGTTGCTGGCGTATCGAGCGAAATTTTTCCGTCGGAGACCGCGAGGCCGATCATGCTCGACGCGAACCCTTTGGAGAGGGACGCGAGGCGGAACAGTGTGTCGGGCGTCACGGGCGCGCCGCTGTCGATTTCCGTTTCGCCATAGGTGCGCATGAAGGCGACATCGCCGTCGCGCACCACCGCCACCGCAAGGCCGACAAAATCGCCGGTCGCCATGGCGCGCTCAAGGGTTTCATCGAGCTCAGCGAGCTGTAAATCGGCGAGCGCTTTAGGGGTGGCGAAAGGAGCGAGCTGGGTGGGGGCGGCATCCTGGGCCAGGGAAGCGCTGGAACTCCCGCAGAAAATGGCGGCCAAAACGCCTACCAACATGCTTACGGGCCGTTTACCCATGCGTAACTCCACTGTTCGAGCGCCAACGTCAAAGCGGCTGTTATGCTGGGCGCGCCTCGGTTCCGTCAAGCATGTGGGAAATGGGCTGAAATATCGTAAAGGCGGGAGAATTGGGGTCGTTTCGGCGGGCGGACGCGGCTATAAAACGCCGAATTCGGCGGCTATACTCGCCTCAGGCCGGAAAACGGAGAGTTGGATGAATTTGGTGCGGTTTGCAGCGGCGTTTGGCGCGGCGATGATTGTGAGCATTGGCGCAGCCTTTGCGGCTGGCGACGATGTGTTCGTGGTGCCGCGCGTTACGGTTCAGGCCCAGGCCGACAACGCCACAGCGGCGAAGACCATCGCCCAGCGCAATGGACGCCGCCGCGCCATGGAAATCCTGCTGCGCCGTCTGACCATCGAAGACGATTGGCCGTATTTGCCGCGCGTCGGCGCCGACGAAACGGAAACGCCCGAGGCAGCGGGCGCGGGCGCAGCGGCTTCGGGCATCCTCAGTCCGGGTCATCTGGAGCGGAATGTCATTTCACTCACGCACCGCGACCTTGAGGAGCTGGAGTCCGGTTTCGAAGTCTACAACGAGAAGAGTTCGGCATCGACTTATCGCGCCTACATCACCTACCGTTTCAAGCCCGGTTCGGTTCGTCGGCTGCTGCGCGATGCGCAAATTCCCTATTCAGAAGCGCAGACCCGCACGGCGCTGGTGCTGCCGGTCCTTCAAACGGAGAACGGCCTGTATCTTTGGGAAGACAACAATCCGTGGATGGCCGCGTGGAGAGTGCGCCCTTACAACAACGAGCTGACGCCGATGACCGCGCCGCTTGGCGACCTTGAAGATTCCGCTGCGATCTCCGCGCGGCAGGCGCTGGCGCTCGATACTGCATCCATTGCCTCCATGGCGGAGCGTTATTCGGTCAGCCAGGTGATCGTCGCTCACGCTTATCTCCGCCAGGAAAATGGCGAACACAAATTGCGTGTGCGCCTTATCAATGCGTTCCGTGAATCGGCGGAACTCGGCGAAGACGATATCTTGACGCGCGTGAACGCGGACGGCGTATCGGATTTCGGCCCCAGCACCGTGCAGGGCCCCGGAACCAACTCGTTCATACCCGCCAAAGTCGGCGATGTGCTCGCGGAGTCGTGGTTCAATCGTCCGGCCGGCAATTTTCCAACGCTCGCCGAAGAGGCGATCGAAGTCGTCATCGCCAAGCACGCAAAACCCTGGAAAGAACAGACACTGATCGACCACACCGAAGCTGCAGTGCTGGAGGCGAGCGCCTATTTCCGCTCGCTGGGCGAGTGGGCGAAAATCCGTTCGGCACTGATTTCCACGCCGCTGGTCGGCTCGGTTCAGGTGCGGTCGCTCTCGCGGCAAGGCGCCGAGATGCTGGTGCGCGCCTATGGCGATCCGGACAAGCTGATTGTCGCTATGGAGTCGCAGGGGCTCGCACTGTGGAGCGAAGACGGCGAACGCTGGTTGATCGCAACGCCCGCCACAGCGCAGCAAGTGCGCGGACAAAACCGCCGCCGCGGTAGCCGCCGCTACGGCGACGCCAATGACTATCCGGGCGCTTCGCCGGTTCAGCCCGCCGCATACGAGCAAGGCGAAAGCGACGGCCAGTATTGAGCGCGCGGCGCCCGTAGCGCAAACCTCGCGGTCCTGAAGATGTCATCGCCGTTCCGACAATTGCCGCTAGAGCTGCCGGGCGCGCCTCCGCGCTATGATCGCAGTTCATTCCTGCGCGCCGACGCCAACGACGCCGCCTGGCGCGCCGGCGAAGCATGGCTCAACTCCAACGAACCGGCGCTCGTTGTATGCGGTCCCGCCGGCGCGGGAAAAACGCATTTCGCACACGCCTTACTACAGGGACTGGACTTCGAGGTTTCCGGCGCTGACGCCTTCGCGCAATCGGGGCCGCCGGATGCGGCGTTGTCAATTGTCGACGACATGCCCGCCGGTGACCCGCGCGCTTTTATGACGGCGCTTGAAAACGGCATTGGCTCGCAAAGGCGTTTTGTGCTGGTGGGCGAGGGGCATCCTTCCGTGTGGTCGCTCGGATTAAAGGATTTGCGCACAAGGCTGGAAGCTGCGCCGCGCGCTGCGCTGGCGGACCCGGACGAAGACCTGATCCGCGCGGTGATCGCCAAGGGGTTCCACGACCGTCAGCTGGCGGTGGCGCCGGCGGTTATTGAATTCGCGGCGCCGCGCCTTCCGCGCACATTCGCCGCTGCGCGCGCATTTGTTGCGCTTGCTGATCGGGCCGCGCTTGAAGAAAAGCGCAGAATTACGACGCCATTCGTTCAAAAACTCATTGATAACCTTTCTGAAGGCGATCCGGCGGCATAAAAGACTTCTCGACCCTGAGCGAAAGGACCGGCAAGTGGCGGATGATGGCGTAAGGAAAGACTCTGCGGGTGCGGCGCTGATCGCCGCCGACGCGCCTTCGCGATACATCAATCGCGAACTTTCCTGGCTCGCCTTCAACAATCGCGTGCTTGAAGAAGCGTTTAACGCCAATCATCCGGTGCTTGAGCGTCTGAGGTTTCTCTCGATATCCGCGAGCAATCTGGACGAGTTCTTCATGGTGCGCGTGGCTGGCCTGCGCGGTCAGGTGCGCGAAGGCGTCTCGGCGCTGAGCCAGGAAGGGCTGTCGCCGCAGGAACAACTTTCCATACTATCGGAACGCGCCGTGGCGCTGATGGAAGAACAGCAGCGCTGCTGGCGCGAGCTGACGCCGCTCATGCGCGACGCCGGTGTCGCGGTGGTCGACGAAGCGGAACTGACCGACGCAGAAGCGGCCTGGCTGGAACAGGAGTTTCAGTCGAACATTTTTCCGATCCTGACGCCGCTGGCGCTCGACCCGGCGCATCCGTTTCCATTCGTTCCCAATCTGGGTTTTGTGCTGTGCTTTGAACTGATCCGTAACGACGGATCTTCGATGGAGGCGCTGCTGCCGGTGCCGGTCAAGATCGGACGGTTCATTCGCCTTCCCGATGCGCCCGCGCTGGACGACGCACGTTCGCCCGCCAGATTCATTTCACTCGAGCGCACGATCGTACGGTTCATCAGCAGCGTTTTTCCGGGTTTTGAGATCGCCGCCCACGGCGCCTTTCGCGTGCTGCGCGACAGCGACGTCGAGATTGAGGAAGAAGCTGAAGATCTGGTGCGCGTCTTTGAGTCCATGCTGAAGCGCCGTCGTCGCGGCGATGTGATCCGTGTAAAGATCGATGCGAAGACGCCGGAGCATTTGCGCGAATTGATCCGCGAGCGGCTGCAGGCGACGGCGCAAGACACGATTTACGTTGACGGCATTTTGGGGCTTGCCCAGTCGAACGAGCTCATCCCGGCGGAGCGCCCAGACTTGCAGTTTGCGCCTTACGAGCCGCGCTTTCCCGAGCGTATTCGCGATCACGGCGGCGATTGCTTTTCCGCCATTCGCGCCAAGGATATTGTTGTTCACCACCCTTACGAGTCTTTCGATGTGGTGGTGCAGTTCCTGAAGCAGGCGGCGGCCGATCCGCGTGTCGTTGCAATCAAGCAGACGCTCTATCGAACCTCCAAGCAGTCGCCGATTGTTGAAGCGCTGATCGAGGCGGCCGAAGCCGGCAAAAACGTCACGGCGCTGGTCGAGCTGAAGGCGCGCTTCGATGAAGAAGCCAATATCAGATGGGCGCGGGCGCTGGAGCGCGCCGGCGTCAACGTGGTATACGGTTTTCTGGAGTACAAAACCCACGCAAAGCTCTCGCTTGTCGTCCGGCAAGAAGAGAGCGGCGCACGCACTTATGTGCATGTGGGCACCGGCAACTATCATCCGATCACCGCAAAAATTTACACGGACTTGTCGCTCTTTACCTGCGATCCGGCGATCGGGCGCGACGCGGCGAAGGTGTTCAACTTCATCACCGGTTATGCGGCCCCGGAATCTTTCGAAAAGTTCGCTGTTGCGCCGCTCAATGCGCGCGAGCACATGCTGAAGCTGATCGACAAGGAAATTCGCAACAGCGGCAAAGGAAAGCCGGCGGCCATCTGGATGAAGATGAATGCGCTGGTCGACGGCGCCATCATCGACAAGCTTTATGAAGCGTCGCGGGCCGGGGTGCAGATTGATTTAATTGTGCGCGGCGTGTGTTGTTTGCGTCCCGGCGTTCCCGGTCTTTCCGAAAACATTCGCGTTAAAAGCGTGATTGGCAGGTTTCTGGAACACGCGCGCATTTACTGCTTCGGCGCCGGCGACAGCCTGCCTAACCCGCGCGCCAAGGTTTATGTTTCTTCTGCGGATCTTATGCCGCGCAATCTCAACCGGCGGGTGGAGGTTTTCTGTCCAGTGGAGAACCCGACCGTCCACAGCCAGATCCTCGATTACATCATGGTCGCCAATCTCAATGATGAGGCGCAAAGCTGGAAGCTCAAGCCCGATGGCGCCTATGAACGGATCAGCCCGAGCGGCGAGGGCGAGGCGTTCAACGTCCACACGTATATGATGACCAATCCGTCGCTTTCGGGGCGCGGCGGCGCCATCGAGCTCAACGCGCCGCGTGAAATCAAGCGGCGAAAGTAGCGGCGCAACGGAGCGCAACAGATTTAATTGGCGAACCCCACCCTCACCCTCCCCTTAGAAAGGGGAGGGAATGCGGTTTCCTCTTTGGCGACAGAATCCCTCCCCCTTAAAAAAGGGGGAGGTTAGGAGGGGGTTCGCTCAAGGATGCGCGGCGTGGCCACACACCCGAATCGCGAAAGGGTATGGCGGGCTGTTTCCGCCCGGGCCATTGGTGTACGCAAGACGGCATGAAACTCGGCATAGACTCAACGGAACATGGCGAGCGCCGGGCGGTGGTCGATATCGGCTCCAATTCCGTGCGCCTCGTGGTCTATGACGGCCCGCCGCGCGCGCCGATTCCGATCTGCAACGAAAAAGCGTTGTGCGGTCTTGGCCGCGATATGAGCGACGAGGGCGGGCTCAATCCGTCTGCCGTCGCCGATGCGCTGGCGACGCTGGCGCGATTCCGGCATGTGCTCGACGATCTCGGCCGCCCGCCTGTGCGCGCGATTGCAACCGCTGCGGTGCGCGAGGCGACAGACGGACCGCGTTTTGTCGAAGCGGCGAAAACGATCGGCTTTGATGTCGATGTCATTTCCGGCGCCGAAGAGGGAGAGCTCGCCGCCTACGGCGTGGCGTCGGTCGAACCGCTGGCGTCGGGCCTTGTGGGCGACATGGGCGGAAGCTCGCTTGAGCTCGCCATACTCAATGAAGGCGACGTCGAAGACCGTCTCAGCCTGCCCATCGGCCCGCTGCATCTGATGCATGACGCCAAAGGCGACATGAAAGCCGCCATGAAGATCGTCGAGCAACAACTCGACAGCGTTGATTTCCTGAAGCCGAAATCGTTCGATACTCTTTATGCGGTTGGCGGAGCCTGGCGGGCGCTCGCGCGCATTCACATGAATATCAAAAACTATCCGCTGCCGGTCTTGCACCACTACGAGTTGACGGCGGCGCAGACGATCGAGGTCTGCGATCTCCTGTCTCATCAAAGCCGCAAGTCGCTGGAAGAAATTCCCGGCATTCCGCGCCGCCGCATCGACACGCTGCCGCTGGCGTCAATGGTGATGAAGGCCGTCATCACACGGATGAAAGCGAAAAAGGTTGTGATGTCGTCGGGCGGCGTGCGCGAAGGCTTGTTATATCGCGATCTGTCGGCTGACGCCCGCCGCGAGGATCCTTTCCTGTCGGCCTGCGGCTTTTACGCCGGTATGCTGGCGCCCAATCAGCAATTCGGTCCGGCGGCGTTTGACGTCATCGAACCGTTATTCGCCGGCATCGATCCCGATGGCGCGCGGTTGCGGTACGGCGCCTGCCTGCTCTGTGACATCGGCGCCTATTTTCACCCCGATCTGCGCGGGCGCCACGCTTTCGATACTGCGCTGCGCGCCCCGTTCGCTTCCGTCAGTCACGCCGAACGGCTTTGGGTGGCGATGGCGCTGTTCCGCCGCCACCAAGGCCGCTCCGCGCCGCCGCCCAACGAAAACGCCATGGCGCTGCTCTCGCCGGAGGCGCAGCTGCGCGCGACGCAGTTCGGGCTCGCCTTGCGGTTTGTCGCGGCGATTGCGCCGAAGGCGCCATCAGCGCTCAAGGGCTGCAGTCTTGAGTTCACGGGCAGCGACGTCATCTTCCGCGCGCCGTCGGACCGACAGGCGCTGATGGGTGAATCGCCGCACCGCAGGCTTGTGTCACTGGCGGCGACATTTGATGCGGCGGCGGGTGAGATTTACGAGGACTAGCGCACACGCATGAAGCGAGCGCGGTGCGAAATTTTTCATCATTTCTGTTGAAATCTTTCACCAAACCCAGTGTTGGTGAATAGTTATCCACCGCTTTCGGGGCGGGTTTATCCTCTGGATCAGTTTTGTTTTGCATGACGCCGCAGAAACAGTTTCGCGGCGAACGCCCGGAGTCTGTCTTGAAGAGTACCGCCAACATATCCGTACAGGGACGATACCCGTCTCCGGCGCCGGACTTCGCCTTGGATGGCGGGTGGAAGAAAATGCCAAATGGCGCCAGATTCGCCGCCAGCCCAGCAAACAAGCGGGTCAGAAAAACACAGACAGGAAAGAAGAGTCGTTACTTGCGGAATTTGCCGGTGCCGTTGACGCGCTCGAGAATGCGGTCGGTCACGGCGGACGGCAGCAGATTCCGCAAGGCGAGCGCATATGTCATTTTGAATGGCGCGGTATATCGAGAATGCGGCGCGTCGGCGGTGAGCGCGTGATGAACGGCTTCGGCGACCACAACGGGCGAGGGTGCGGCGGGGTGCTGGCGCTCGAACCAGGCTTTGTAGGCTTTCACCTGATCGCCGTATGGCTCGTCCGTCTCGTAAGGCTCAAGCATCTCGACTTCATGGGCGCCGAAGGGCGTATTGATGGCGCCGGGGCGAACCACGGAGACATGAACGCCGTAAGGAACGAGTTCGCGGCGGAGCGAGTCCGACAGGCCCTCGACCGCGTGCTTGGACGCGGCGTAGGCGCCCTGAAACGGCGAGGCGATTCGTCCCGTGAGCGAACCCACATTGACGATGCGCCCGCGCCCGGCGCTGCGCATTTGCGGCAAAACGGCTTGGGTCATCGCGACGAGACCGAAGATGTTGGTCTCGAACAGCGCGCGCCATTCATCGAGCGGAAGTTTTTCAATCGGCCCCATGGCCGACGCGCCGGCATTGTTGACGAGCCCGTACAGCGTAACGCCTTCGTCTTTGATGCGCGCCATTGCAGAGGCGATAGAGGCGGCGTCCGTGACATCCATCTGGATCGGCGTGATCTTGCCCCCGCCAACTGCAGTCAAATCGTTCAGTTTTTCGATGCGCCGTGCGGCGGCGAAAACGCGAAAGCCCTTATGGGCGAGAAAGACCGCGCATTCCTCGCCAATGCCGCTCGACGCGCCGGTGATGAGTACGGATTGGTGCATGTTGTTGACTCCCGCGCGACGAGCGCTGTGGGGTTAGACCAGCCGCGAGCGCTTCATAGCGGCGTCGATGAACGACGCGAAAAGCGGATGCGGATCGAACGGCCGGGATTTCAGTTCCGGGTGGTACTGCACGCCAATGAACCAGGGATGGGCCGGGATCTCCATGATCTCGGGCAGTTCGCCATCGGGCGATGTGCCGGAAAAGACAACGCCATGCTCAGCGAGCCGTTCGGCCCAGGCGATATCCACTTCAAAGCGGTGGCGATGCCGTTCGGAGATTTCTGTGGCGCCATAGGCTTCGGCGACGCGGCTGCCGGGCTTCAGTTTCGCCGGATAGGCGCCGAGACGCATGGTGCCGCCGAGATCGCCGCCTGCGCTGCGGGTTTCGGTCTGGTTGCCGCGCACCCATTCAGTCATCAGGCCGACAATCGGTGTGCCGCATTTGGAAAACTCGGAGGAACTGGCCCCGGTCTCGCCGGCGAGATTGCGCGCCGCCTCGATGATCGCCATCTGCATGCCGAAGCAAATGCCGAAATATGGAATTTCTTTTTCACGCGCGAATTTCGCGGCCTTGATCTTGCCTTCTGCGCCGCGCTCGCCAAAGCCGCCGGGCACCAGAATGCCGTGTACTCCTTCGAGCGCGGAGATCGCTTCTTCTTCTTTCTCGAAGACGTCGCTTTCGATCCACTCAATATTGACGCGGACATTGTTGGCGATGCCGCCATGGGCGATCGCTTCGATCAGCGATTTATAGGCGTCTTTCAGAACGGTGTATTTGCCGACCACAGCGATGGTGACCTCGCCGTCGGGTTGGGTGACGCGGTGAACGATTTCTTCCCAGCCTTCGAGTTTTGGCTCGGGCGGATTCTTCACGCCGAAGGCGGCGAGCACTTCGCTGTCAAAGCCTTCGCGGTGATAGGTGAGCGGCACTTCGTAAATCGTGCGGCAGTCGAGCGCCTGCACCACAGCCGACGAACGGACATTACAGAAGAGGGCGATCTTTTTGCGCTCGCTTTCGGGTATGTCGCGGTCGGCGCGCACCAGCAAAACATCCGGCTGAATGCCGATGGCGCGCAGCTCGCGCACAGAATGCTGGGTCGGCTTTGTCTTGAGCTCGCCGGCGGACGGAATGAACGGCATCAGGGTCAGGTGAACATAAACCGCGTCGCCGCGCGGCAGTTCGTTGCCGAGCTGGCGGATCGCCTCGAAGAACGGAAGCGCTTCGATGTCGCCGACCGTGCCGCCGATTTCGCACAGCACAAAGTCTGCGCCGCCAGCATCGGAGAGGACGAAGTTCTTGATGGCGTCCGTGACATGCGGAATGACCTGCACCGTGGCGCCGAGATAATCGCCGCGCCGTTCCTTTTCGAGAATGCTCGAATAAATCTGTCCGGTGGTGACGTTGTCCGATTTCGACGCCGAAACGCCGGTGAAGCGTTCGTAATGTCCGAGATCGAGATCGGTCTCCGCCCCGTCATCGGTGACAAAGACTTCGCCGTGCTGATAGGGCGACATAGTGCCGGGATCGACGTTCAGGTAAGGGTCGAGCTTGCGCAAACGCACCTTGTAGCCGCGCGCCTGAAGGAGCGCGCCCAACGCCGCCGAAGCAACACCTTTTCCGAGAGACGACACCACGCCGCCGGTAATGAATATGTACCGCGCCATGGAAGCCCGTCTTACCGAAGATTCAGGTCTAATCAAACGCTAAATTTAATGCGGCGGGAAATGCGCCGAAACGCCGCTTATTCGTTGGGCGTTTCACCTTCGGAGGGCGGCGTATCGTCTTCCGCCGCAGGCGCGTCCGTCGGCGATTCCTGGGTTTCCGCCGGCGCCGATTCCGCCGCGGGCGCGTCAACGCCCAGCTCTTCGATGAGCTGTTCGGTGCTTGCCGCCGGATCGACGTTTTCTTCTGCGCTGAGCGAGTTCAAGAGGTCATCAGCGCTAAGGTCGCCCGCATCCACCGGTTCTTCCACGGCCTGGCTGTGGGCGCCGGTAAGTTCGTCGATTACCCGATCTTCGTCTTCTCCGCCGCCGGCGCGAATCGCCAAGAGGAGCGAGGTGGCGAAAAAGCCCGCGGCAAGAATGGATGTGGTGCGGGTCAGCGCATTGGCCGCGCCGCGCCCGGTCATGAAGCCGCCGCCACCGCCGCCGCCGAGGCCAAGCGCGCCGCCGTCAGAACGCTGCAGCAGCACCACGCCGATCAGAGCGAGCACGATGATGGAGTGGATGGTCAAAATGACGGCGGTCATGAAAAAGCTCTCTGTCCCTCTGGGGTCCCGAACTCCTGCAGGGCTCGGGGCCGGCGGGCTCTATTTAGGAAGCGGTCGCGCCATGTCAAAGCGCGTCCCGGCGAAGGGGGCGGGAGATAACGGAAACCCCCCGGTTCTGCAAGGGCTTGGCGGAGATTGGCGGGGGCGGGACCTAGCGCGAGCGAAGACGCGCCAGCAGCCTTCCGGCCCGTGCGATCTGGCGGACGAGAATCGGCGGCAGCAGATCGTCCAGCAACTCGCGTTGTTTGACCTGCCAGTCGGGTTTGTCGCCGGTTCCGGGGCGCGGGCGGAACTGCGTGGTCTTGGACGGCTTCGTCTCGTCCCAGGTCGAGGTGTAGTAATAAAGCGCGATCGATTTGCGGGTGACGCCATCGGGATGCGCGACAGGGTTCGGATTGCCGTGCATGGACTGTTGCGTTGTGGTGAACATGACGCAGCGATTGGCGACCGGGGCGTAGGATTTGACGCGCTCGGACATGTCGGTCTTCCACAGCTCAAGCTGCCCGCCATATTCTTCTTTCCAGTCGCGATTAAGATAGATCAGCACATTCACCCGGCGTTCCAGATTCATGGGCTTGTGGTGATTGAAGTCGGCGTGCATCGACAAATGCCCGCCATTGCCGATCTCATGAAAGCCGCCGCCAAGATAGTAAGGGTCGGGGATCAGGCCCTTGATGCCGGTAATGTTCTCAACCAGCTTGATGAACGGCCGCGAGTTGAACGCATAGAACAGCTGTCGCAGCGCCGGCTCCATATGATCCGGGTGATAGCTCGTCTTGAACCGCTCCTGATCGCGGTCGAACGTCTGGCTGTCCGGGTCGGGGCGGGCCGGAAATTTTTCAAGACACAGATTGAGAAGGTCTTCCGAAAGGAAATCGTCAATGGCGACATGCGGAAACGGGTCGCCCGTCGCATAGGCTGGATGCAGTTCCTTGCCGAGCTCTTTGACTGTCTCATAGTCGAACAGGGCCGGATCGCCGGGGTTCGAAGGAAGATAGGCCATGAATTCGCTGTCCCGCTGCGCAAATGCCTGCTGCATATACGAATGCCGCCCGGCCTGCATAATACAGGCCGGGCGGACATGGATAGTGCGTGCGGATCAAAGAAGTCGTTAAGCGCCGCCCCGCGGCTCTTTGAAGACTGCAGGCAGCAAAGGCGCGGCGACGAGAAAGGTCGAAAGCGCGAGGATCGACGTTTTGACGGAAATCTCCACCGGCAGGAAACCGGCATTGACCATCACGAGATAAAACAACGCTGGCCCGGCCACCCAGATCACGATCGCCAGCTTCAGCGCGAAGCCGACGGATTTGGTCTGCGCATTGGAAAAGACCCAGACCATGGCGAAGGCGAAGATGAAGTCGGAGATGATGGTGATGATTTCGCGCACCACACCCGGCCACGGCGCAGCAAACCCCGCCTTCACATCCGCATTCGCCTGATCCCAGAGATCGCCGAGCAACAGATTGTTGCCCAGCCATCCGAAAATATTGAGGGCGACACCGAAAACGACAGTCCAAAGAACAATGCGTTTCATCTCACCCTCCATGCCCGCGTGGGCTTATGCGGCCTTCTGCTCCGCAATCCATGCGTCCGCCATATCGCTGAGGATCGAGAGCGGCATGGCGCCGTTGATCAGGATCATCTCGTTGAAGTCGCGGAGATTGAACTTGTCGCCGAGTTCAGCCTCTGCTCGGGCGCGGATGTCGAGGATCGCAAGCTGGCCGGTTTTATAGGCGGTCGCCTGACCCGGCCAGACAACGTAACGCTCGATCTCGCGCGTGACTTCGTCTTCGGTGTTGCCGGTTTTTTCGATCATGTAGGCGATCGCTTCTTCACGCGACCATTTCTTGGCGTGCATGCCGGTGTCGACGACGAGACGCACAGCGCGGAACATTTCCGCCTGCAGGCGGCCGAGATCGCCAAGCGGATCGTCCGCATACATGCCCATGTCGAGCGCGGCGAGGCGTTCGGCATAAAGCGCCCAGCCTTCGGTGTAGGCGGAGAAAGGAGAAAGCGTGCGCAGGATCGGCACGTTCTTCATTTTCTGCGCAACCGAGATCTGGAAGTGATGGCCCGGCGCGGCTTCGTGATAGAGCAGCGTCGGCAGCGTCCAGCGCGGATTGTCGGTGGTGTTTTTCAGATTGATGTAGAACCGGCCCGGACGCGATCCGTCCATGGCGGCCTGATTGTAGTAACCGCCCGGCGCAGAATCCTGCGAGTATTCCGGCACGCGCACGATTTCGAGCGGCTGCGGCGGCAGGGTGACGAAATATTCGCCGGCCTTCGCCATCACTTCTTCATTCAGCTCCACCAGATAGTCGAGCATCTGCTGGCGGCCTTCGTCGGTGTTCGGATAGTTCTGTTCCGGCGCCGCCATCAGCACCTTGATGCGGTCGGTGACCGAACCTTCGGTGTAGCCTTGCGACGCCAGAATAGCGTCCATTTCCTGCT
Source organism: uncultured Caulobacterales bacterium (assembly GCA_964486635.1). GTDB lineage: Bacteria > Pseudomonadota > Alphaproteobacteria > Caulobacterales > Parvularculaceae > Hyphococcus. Next base: position 14,247 of record CAZAOB010000041.1, read on the forward strand.
CGATGCGCGCAACTTCGGAGAGACCCACATTGTGGATTTCGTCCGCCGTCATGTCGGTCGTGGTGAACGACTTCAGCGCATTGGCGTAGATCTTGTCTCCATCGGGAATGCGCCAGATACCCGCGTCATGGGTCGCGGTGGCGAGCAGCTCCTGATGCAGCGCGATCATCGACTGGTAGCCGGGGATGACGTGTTCTGCGACCGCAGCCTCGATCTCGGCGAGGTAAGCGGCTTTCTTTTCTTCGGTCATGCCGTCGATCTCATCGAGCTTGCGCGGCATGGTCGTCACCAGCGGGTTTTCCGCAGCGCCGCCTTCGATGAAGGCTTCCATGACGCCGATGGATTTCTCGATGATAAAGTCAGGCGCCACAACGCCATGATCGCGATCGTCTTCAACGCGTGCTTCAACTTCGGCGAGCACACGGCCGAATTCCTGGATGCGCGAAATGTAGCGCTTCACGCTCTTTTCGTTCTTGATGACGTGAGTGTCGGTGAGAAACTCCGGCAAGTCGACGGTGACGCCGGAATTCTGAACGACGCGGTAACCGCTATATTCGTACTCGCTCTGACGAATGATGTCGTCGAGGAACCATGCGGTAATCTTGTAGGTCAGCAGTTCCTGTCCCTCGAGACCTTCCGGTCCGTAGTTGTCGAGACCGGCGCGGCCTTTCTTCAGCTTGTCGAGAGAAATATCGTCCTGGGCTTTGGTGTAGTCGGCGAGTTTACCCGAGTGGAAGTCGAGCGGCGTGTTGTCGATCATGCCGAGCCCGGTCAGCAGCTCCGGCGAGTCGATCGCCAGTTTGATCATCGCCTTGTTGACGTAGTTGTTGATGCCGACCGGCGTGAACCAGAACCACATCGAAAGCCCGCCAATGGCGAGCAGGACGAGCGCCAGAAGCCCGCCAAAAATCTTGCCCAGAATCCGCATGAGATTCGCCCCTCTAATCAGATTTACATTCTTCCCCCGCGCCGGAAATATGGCGCCGTTTCGATGCAATGGCGAGTTCGCCCCGCCGCGTCAATCGGGACTTTCGTCCCAAAATCAGGATGTTTTGCATCGCAACCTCGCCCCCAGCGTCGCAAACATGGACGCAGCCTGGCGAATTCGCTCTTGTTCCCGATGGCGCGCTCCGGCTAGGAAGGAGCCGCTCATCGCCCGTCTTTGTCCCATTCCGGAAAGTCGAGACATATCAAATGCCAACGCCGATCCTTATGCCTGCGCTGTCGCCCACCATGGAAGAGGGCACACTATCCAAATGGAATGTGAAGGAGGGAGACAAGGTTTCGTCCGGCGACGTGATCGCTGAAATCGAGACGGACAAGGCGACCATGGAAGTGGAAGCGGTGGATGAAGGGATCGTCGGCAAGATCCTGGTGGCCGAGGGCACAGAGAATGTGAAGGTCAACGATCCCATCGCCGTTCTGGTCGAAGAAGGCGAAAGCGCCGATGATTTCGATGCGGGCGCCGCGCCGAAAGCCGAGGCGACGCCCGACGAAGCGCCTGCGCCGAAAGAGCCTGAAGAGAAGGCAGCCGCGCCTCAGGCGGTGGTGACGGCTGCTTCCGATCCCGAACTCCCGGCCGACGTGGAAATGGTTCCGACAACGATCCGCGACGCCCTGCGCGACGCGATGGCCGAAGAAATGCGCCGCGATGAAGACGTTTTCCTGATGGGCGAGGAAGTGGCCGAGTATCAGGGCGCCTATAAAGTCTCGCGCGGCCTGCTTGAGGAGTTCGGCGAGCGACGCGTCGTCGACACGCCGATCACCGAATATGGTTTCGCCGGTCTCGGGGTCGGCGCAGCGTTCGCCGGTCTGAAGCCGATTGTCGAATTCATGACCTGGAACTTCGCCATGCAGGCGATTGACCACATTATCGACTCGGCGGCGAAGACCCGTTACATGTCCGGCGGTCAGATGGGATCGCCCATCGTGTTCCGCGGCCCGAACGCCGCCGCTTCGCGCGTCGCCGCGCAACACTCACAGGATTACGCCGCCTGGTACATGAACGTGCCCGGTTTGATCGTGATTTCGCCTTACTCCGCCTCAGATGCAAAAGGACTGCTGAAAGCTGCGATCCGCAATCCGAACCCGGTGGTCTTTCTGGAACATGAATTGCTCTATGGCGATACGATGGATGTGCCGGCGGTCGAGGATTGGGTGTTGCCCATCGGCAAGGCGAAAGTTGCGCGCGAAGGCGCCGACGTCACTATCGTTTCCTATTCGCGCGGCGTGAAGTTTTCGCTCGAAGCGGCCGAGGCTTTGGCGGGCGAGGGGATATCAGCAGAAGTGATCGATCTGCGCACCTTGCGTCCGCTCGACGCCGAGACGGTGCTGGAGTCGGTGAGGAAAACAAACCGCGTCGTCACGGTCGAAGAAGGCTGGGCGCCCTGCGGCGTCGGCGCAGAGATCGGCTGGCTGGTGACCAATCATGCGTTCGATTATCTGGACGCGCCGCCGGCGCGCGTGACGCAAGAAGACGCGCCGCTGCCCTACGCAGCAAATCTCGAGGCGCTGAGCCTTCCGAATGCGGACAAAATTGTAAAAGCCGTCAAGACGGTGATGTACAGGGACTAAAACCGGACGACAAAAGGGGAGCGCCACAGTGAACGAGGGATTTTTCCGAAAACACAGGAATACGCTAGCTGGCCTCAGCGCCATTACGGCGATTTTGGGCGGGGGCATATTCACTTTCATTGGCAATACATCGGAAAAAACGCGCAACACGATCAAGGATAATTCCGGCACGATCGTCGGCGTGGGCGATGAAGTCACCATCCAGTCTGGCGGCGTCGTCGTGAACGAGTATGACGCGGATTTTGAAGGGTTGAAGAACGCGCTCGCGAGTCTGCGGATCGCCGGCGTTCAGTGCAAGGCCGTCCTTGCGGAGCGTGACAAGATCGCCCAACACAAAGTCGGCGAAAAGCTCACGAAGCCTGCGTTTCATATCGCCGGGATGCTTTACGATCCGAACATGTCTTCGGCCCTAAGCGAAGACATGATCACCTACATCGAACACAAAGTGAATCGCGGGCTGACGCCGAATGCCATGCTGATCTCCAGTCTGGCGCGCGACGAAATGAACCGTGAGCGAAACCTCAAGCAAGGGCTGGAAAGCGCCAAGGCGAGATTACAAGCCAATCCTAAATACGCCGACGACCCGGCGGCGTTCGCAAAAGAATGGGAAAAGGTGAAGGCTGAGCGCGAAGCATCGCCTTCATATGTAGACCGCTCTCTGTTTGCACTGGAAATTTTCAAAGAGCAAAGCCCTGACGCTCAATTTTACGACGTGTTGGGCGACGAGAGTTTGCCCGTCGGCGTGCGCCTCGACCGGGCAACGGGCCAATTGATATCCGACTTTGAATCTCTCTGCACAGAGTCGCAGAAAATGCATGCGCAATTGGAGAAGAAGCTTGGTTGATTGGCGCGCCGATGGAGGCGATGACCGCAAAGCCGCGCGTGATCGATGACGGGCGCAATTCAAAAAACTGGCCGTCAAGGCTACGTCACTATGGCGTATGGGCCGCGAAAGTTTTTCGAGATGGCGGTCAATCTCGCGCTGTCAGTGAAACTCAACGATCCTGCACGGCCGATAACGCTGCTCTATAAAGACAAGTCGGAACTGCCCGAAGGCGCAGCCCAGCATTTCGATCATTGCGCGCCATTTGAAAATCTTGAGCGCTATCCCGGCGTCACCATCAAGATCGGCATATACGAACCGTCCCCCTATGAGGAGACACTGTATGTGGACGCTGACTGCCTGATCGTCAAACGCGATATGGACCGTCACTGGGCGAAGTACGGCGCGGAAGACTTCATGATTTCCGGCGACATTGAAAGGCGCGACGAAACGAAGAGCGGGCATGCGCAAAAAATCATGAATGCGGTCGATATCGACTATTACATCCATATGAACGCAGGCGTGATTTTCTTCCGTAAATCACCGCGCGCCGAAAAGGTGTTTGAGGATGCGCGAAACATGCTCGATGCGCGTCACCCCGATCTGCTCGATGAGCGGGTGCGCCGGGGCGACGGCTTGTCCGATCAGACATTCTTCGCCGCCGCCATGGCGCGCAACAAGGTCATGCCGATTTCCTACACTGCCGAAGAGGGAACCATCATGGCCACCACCTGGCAGGCGAAGGATGTCGTCTTCGATGTTGAAAATGGCGTCGGCAAGCTGAAAAAACCGACCGGGTTCCGGCTGCTCAACCGCTTCTGGGCGAAGGGTTGGGTTCAGCATGAGACCTCGGTGGCGCATTTTATCGAAATGAAGCCACGTGCGATTTATCAGCGTCAGTCGGACTGGCTGCGTGCGCATTTTGGCGTTGCGCCCTATGCCTTTGAATAATGGCGGCCCCGTGGTACTCCCGCCCCAACAACCTCGAAGAGAGAATTGACGATGCCAACCCCGATCCTCATGCCCGCGCTGTCTCCAACCATGGAAGAGGGCACGCTTTCGAAATGGAATGTGAAAGAGGGCGACAAGGTTTCCTCCGGCGACGTGATCGCCGAGATCGAAACTGACAAGGCGACCATGGAAGTGGAGGCGGTGGACGAGGGCGTTGTCGGCAAGATTATCATTCAGGCCGGAACGGAAAACGTAAGGGTCAACGAACCGATCGCTGTGCTGCTCGATGATGGTGAGAGCATGGGCGATGTCGATGTGGGTTCGCTCGGTGGTGCGCCAGCCGCAAAACCCGCGTCTGACTCGGCCCCGAAGCAGGAAACCAAACCGGCGAACGGCGCCGCAGCGCCGGTCGCGAAAGCAGAAGCTTCACCTGCGCCGAAGTCGAACGGCCGCATCATGGCTTCGCCGCTGGCGAAACGCATCGCCAAACTCGAAGGCATCGATCTTTCCGGCGTGACGGGCACGGGCCCGCGCGGGCGCATCGTCAAAGCCGATGTGGAAAAAGCAAAAGCCTCCGGCGGCGCCAGACCGGCTGCAGCGCAAGCGGCGCAAATCGCACCGGCGACGGTCGATGCGCGGCTTTATCCGGCCGACAGCTACACCGCGGTCAAACTCGATGGCATGCGCAAGGTCATCGCCAAACGCCTGACCCAGAGCTTCAACCAGGAAGTGCCGCACTTCCCGCTCAATGTTGATATTGAGTTGACCAATCTTCTGGCGGCGCGGGGGCGCATCAACGCGACCTCGCCAAAGGATGGAGACGGCGCCTTCAAACTGTCGGTGAACGATTTCATTCTCAAAGCATCCGCTATGGCGCTGAAAGCCGTGCCGGCGGCGAACGCGACTTTCACCGATGAAGCGATCCTGTTGCACAAGCACGCCGATATCGGCGTCGCCGTCGCCATTGATGGCGGGCTGATCACGCCGATCGTCTGGAAGGCCGAGGAAAAAGGCCTCAAGCAGATTTCGGCCGAGGTCAAAGACATGGCGGCCCGCGCGAAGGCCAAGAAGCTCAAGCCCGAGGAATATCAGGGCGGGACCTTCTCGGTCTCCAATCTCGGCATGTTCGGGATCACCAGCTTTGCCTCGATCGTGAACCAACCGCACGGCGCCATCATGTCGGTGGGCGCCGGAGAGGAGCGGGCGGTGGTCCGCGACGGCGCGATCGTCATCCGCACCATGATGACGGTGACCCTGACCTGCGATCACCGGGTCGTCGACGGCGCTGTAGGGGCGCAATTCCTCGCCGCCTTCAAGGCCTTCATCGAAGAACCCGCGGCGATGCTGCTCTAGCGGCGATATTGCGGTCGCGAATTGTTACAGAGGTCTGCTGATGTCTGATTATGCAGCGGAAATTGAAATACTGTTTTAAATCAATGAGATATGATTGTCTTGGGTAACTCGGCCGTCACAGATCATAACATTTTGTGATGATGCATCGCAAAAAGAACACAATTCCGCCGCGACTTCTGGCCAATTAGTTGCAATATTCTGCTCATCGCAGGGCGTTGTGTATTCTTGCGTAGGCGAGGCGGGCAGCCTTCTCTCTCCCCCGTGCTGAACCGGCCTCGCCGCCCAGAATTCGGTTTCACCGATCAATTCCCCTCAGATCTCTCTCCCCTCTGAGGGGAATTTTGTTTTGTCTTGCATCTTGCGGGGTGTAAGTTTATAACATCACGAGGGGACGGCGTTTCGTTGTTCTCCCACAAGATTTGTAGCGTACCAGTTTCGTAGCGTAGAGTTTTGGAAACGGGCGGTTCACAAGTCCCCCATAGTGGCCGCCCGTTTTCTTTTGCCTGAATGGCCAATTTCCTCACATTTCGCGCTTGCGAAGCCGGATCATCCGGTCTATCAGGCGCGCCTTCGCGGGAGGTTTCCGGTCCAAGTCCAGGCCGAGCCGCACCGCGACCCTTCAACGGGCGGTTCCGTTAAATCGGCGCCGCCGCCATAAACGAGAAGGCTACAACATGGCGAAGAAAATCTCAGGCTACCTGAAGCTTCAGGTGCCGGCGGGATCAGCGACACCGTCGCCCCCGATCGGTCCGGCGCTCGGCCAGCGCGGTCTCAACATCATGGAATTCTGCAAATCGTTTAATGCGAAAACGCAGGAGATGGAAAAAGGGATGCCAATCCCGACCATCATCACGATTTACTCCGACAAATCGTTTACTTTTGCGACCAAGACGCCGCCCGCGTCTTACTTCCTGAAGAAAGCGGCGAAGCTGCAAAAGGGCGGTCAAACGCCTGGCAAAGCCGTCGCCGGCACGGTGACAACTGCGCAGTGCCGCGAAATCGCCGAAGCGAAAATGAAAGATCTCAACGCCAACGATCTCGACGCGGCGACAAAGATCATCATGGGTTCAGCGCGGGCCATGGGCCTGGAAGTGCAAGGGTAATCCGATGACAAAACCAGGTAAAAGAATCCGCAAGGCGCGCGAAGGCGTTGATCGCAACAAGTTCTATTCCGTTGAAGAAGCTGTGAAGGCGATCAAAGCGAACGCCAACGCCAAGTTCGACGAGTCGATCGAAATCGCCATGAACCTTGGCGTCGACCCGCGCCACGCAGACCAGATGGTTCGCGGCGTTGTCTCATTGCCGAACGGCACGGGCCGCTCGGTGCGCGTTGCTGTTTTCGCAAAAGACAAAAAGGCCGAAGAAGCAACCGCCGCAGGCGCTGACATCGTTGGCGCAGAAGACCTCATGGAAAAAATCCAGAACGGCTTCATGGATTTCGACCGCGTGATCGCGACCCCGGACATGATGGGCGTTGTCGGGCGTTTGGGTAAGGTTCTCGGCCCGCGCGGCCTGATGCCGAACCCGAAGGTTGGCACCGTGACGCCAAACGTTGCGCAAGCCGTGAAAGATTCCAAAGGCGGCGCGGTGGAATTCCGCGTTGAAAAAGCCGGCATCATTCATGCTGGCATCGGCAAAGCGAGTTTCGACGAGAAAGCCATCGCAGAGAACGTCAAAGCGTTCATCGATGCAGTGACGAAAGCAAAACCTGCTGGCGCCAAGGGCACGTTTCTGAAGAAGATTTCTTTGTCTTCGACGATGGGACCTGGCCTTAAGATCGACACTGCAGGCGCGGCATAGGTTGATCTGACGCGACACCCTATTAAGGGCGGCCCTTCGGGGCCGCTTTTTTTTCGCCTTGCGATCGCGGCGGATCGATAAAATTTTACACAAATTTCCAGAGCAGTGCTGGCGGAATAATCATCATCGTTGAGTTAGGCTGGGTAAGCACAAAAGAGGCGCGTGATGCATCCGTCCAAGCCATTTCCCGAAAAGCTTGACCTGATTGATATCGATTTTACCGCACTTGCCGATGCAATTAAGGCGGGGCGAAAAAAGCGAACGTTGGAAAATTGCCTGAAGCGCGGGACCTCGCCAGTTCTGAGTTTGTCTGGGGTGATTAGCGCATCGCTTGTATCGGCCGCGGCGAAGGAGCTGGATGAAGATCCGCTGGCGGGGCTCGCTACAGTCGATGACCTCTCTGCTTTCACCGAAGAGATTTGCCTTCCGGCGAGTGCCTACGCTGGCGACGAGCCACATGATCATGAGCAGTATGGTCGGCTGTTTTCCCATGCGGGAAGTCATGGACGGCCGTTCTATCTCGATGACCCTTTTGCCTCACAGTATGCTACCGGTGTTTCGGCTCCCCATGCCGGCCACCAATCGAGGCTTGTAGGCGTAGAAAATGTGCCGTCATTGCATGGCTCAATGCATTCGCAACACTCAACCTCGGTGACGGGTGCGATGTCGCCGTCCGGGCATGCGCAACATAGCGCCGGTCACAAGGGGCATGCCGTCACTCAGCAAACCCGCCATCACGAGGAAAGCCCAGTTGCGTCGACCGACACCGCGCACACAGGGCATGGCGGCGATGATGCCGATCTTGATTCTGCCTCTGCGCATGCCGGACATCATGTGAAGGACGTCGCGCAGACTGTGCATGCTGGCCATAACGCGCCGGCGGCGCCGGCCCATGAGATGCACGTCATGAATTCTGACGAGCATGACGAACTGACCGGGTTCATCAACGCCCTGACGCACGATTTGAACATGGTGGATACGATGGAAGTCGCTTCGTCCGGAGATCTGGGCGATGCGAGCGGCGCCGATATGACGGGTTCGTCATCACAACCGGCTGTCGCGACGCCTCACGGCCATCATCATGAATTGAGCCTTGCGGGGATGGATGCTCCGCCGCCTGATGATCTGTCGGCAGCTCAGGCTGCGCCGGTCATTTAGCGCACACGTTCTGGCGCTCAATCAGTGACATTTTTTGAGGTCGCGGCTCAATAGCCACCAGTTGACCGGCCAGGCCGCCATAAAACCTGCAGGCACAGCAACCGCCAACCCTATCCAAAACATGGGTGAAAGAACCGATCCTGAAGTCATGCCGCCCACCATGTAGTCAGCGCCATTCATGGCGATCTCCATGACGCCGATAGAAATCGCTTCGCCGATCCAGATGAGCTTCAACGCCTCCATGAAGGTTTTGTTTTGACGGCGCATGACGGGCAGAAGGCCGAGAGAAAACCCGGAGACATAGGCAAGAGTGGTCGCGAGAATAATCGTCGGCCAGACGCCGATGCCGAGAGTCACGCCAATGGCCAGGCCGGCAACTTCGCCAATGACGCAACCGGTGAGGCAGTGCAGTGTCGCCTGCGCCGAGGTCACGACAGGGTTCGTACTGTGTGCGCTGCCGCGGGCTTTATGGTCGTGAGCGCTTGCGTGACAGGATTGATCATTGGTCATGGGGCTTCTCCCTGGGATTAGCTGGCAAGCAAGGTTGTGTTTTGGATTGTGATTGCGATTGCCCCTCATATATACCCCTATAGGGTATAAGCAAGTCACGAGGACGTTATGGCGCCCCATGATAGCTCGGTCCCGGTGATGAAGGATGGAGCCGGATCAAAGGTCGGGTGAGGGGTGTCGTCCGGAAGATTGACGGGGAGCGCTACTGCATCGATGCTCGCACGCACGTTCAATCAGTGAAAGCTGCTCTCTAGGGTCGAAGGCACCATTGCCGTCCGGCGACGCAGCGGACCCGCGCTAGAAGCTCAAGTAGCTGGTCACGCTGTTCGCCAAGGTCAAAGGCGAGGGAATTTGGCCCCGGGGCTTGCTTTCCGGAAAAAAGCCGGTAAGAGCACGGCCTTCGTCGCCTTCTGGCGGCGAAAACCTGTCCGAGACTGCGGGTGCGCTTCGGCGCTTAATTCCCTGCATAGACAGAGGGAAAAGGATCATTCAGGCGGATCGCCTGATTGTCCATGAGACCTTCTGGGGCAGGCTCTCTGCGGTGAACGCGGGAGCCTTTTTGGTTTCCGATTTTCATCCGCATAGATCGAAGCCCCCTGCGAAAGCGGGGATTGTTGGGGCCGGGCGCTTTGTCTGGCCTTGTTTGAACCAAAGGACCTGCCTCATGGACAGAACCCAAAAGGCGGAAATGGTCGAATGGATCGGCGGCGTGTTCGATGCGAACACGGTTGTCGTGGTGGCGAACGGAGGCCTGTCGGTTTCCGAGTTCGAAAAACTGCGCGGGGAACTGCGTAAGTCGGGCGCCAACATGAAAATCGTCAAGAATCGCCTCGCCAAGATCGCGATCTCTGGAAAGCCGAGCGAAAAGCTCAGCGAACTCTTCCAGGGACCGACTGCCATTGCGTTCTCCGAAGATCCGGTCGCGGCGGCGAAAGCCGTCAAGGAATTCGCCAAGGGCAATGAAAAGCTCACCATCCTTGGCGGCGCGATGGGAGAGGAAATCTTCGACGTCAAAGGAGTGGAAGCGCTTGCCTCCATGCCGTCGCGCGAAGAGCTTCTGGCCTCCATCGTCCTGACCATTTCGTCTCCTGGCGCACAACTCGCCGGCGCCATCGGCGCTCCGGCGTCGAACATCGCCGGAATTCTGGAGACACTGGAGAAACGCGAAGCAGCGTAACTTCGCACCGATTTTTGTAACCCAATCAAAGAACTAGGAACTATTTACCATGGCTGATCTGAAGAAACTGGCTGAAGAGCTTGTTGGCCTGACCCTTCTCGAAGCGTCTGAACTGAAAAACATCCTGAAAGACGAGTACGGCATTGAGCCGGCTGCTGGCGCTGTCGTTGCCGCTGCTGGACCGGCTGCTGCTGCTGAGGCTGCAGAAGAAAAGACTGAATTCGACGTCATTCTCGTCGATGCCGGCGCGAAAAAGATCGAAGTAATCAAGGAAGTACGCGCGATTACCGGTCTTGGCCTGAAAGAAGCCAAAGATCTCGTCGAAGCTGGCGGCAAGGCCGTCAAAGAAGCCGCTGCGAAGTCAGAGGCCGAAGAGATCAAGAAAAAGCTGGAAGCAGCTGGCGCGAAAGTCGAACTCAAGTAGTTTGGCGAAAATGCCTAAAAGGCGTGAATTTTCCCGGTCGCAGGGGTTGCGGCAAGGAACAGGCGCGCCTATTACACCCCTTCGCCGCCGACGGTACCCGTCGGCGGCTTCAGGTTTTGCGGCGACGTGCTTCTAATAATCGAGATCAAAATTTAGTCACCCGCTACCCGCGGTCGAACGTGTGTCCGGCCGACGGGGTTTTTGTGCATGCGTTAACCCTGTTTGTCGCCAGGGTTATCAAGCGTGTTCGGACGGCTGACATCCGCTTGTGAGGATAAGATGGCGCAATCCTTCGTAGAGAAGAAACGCATTCGTAAAAATTTCGGCAGGATTGGGGACGCGGCGCCGATGCCGAACCTGATCCAGGTTCAAAAGGATTCCTACGAGCAGTTCCTGCAGCGCTTTGCAAAGCCGGAAGATCGGAAGATCGACGGCCTGGAAGCGGTGTTCCGGTCTGTTTTCCCGATTTCGGATTTCACCGAAACGGCGACGTTGGAATACGTATCCTACGAATTCGAAGAGCCGAAATACGACACCGAAGAGTGCCAGCAGCGCGATATGACCTACGCCGCGCCGCTCAAGGTGACGTTGCGCCTGATCGTGTTCGAAGTGGACGAGGAAACCGGCGCCAAGTCCGTCAAGGACATCAAAGAACAAGAAGTCTACATGGGCGACATGCCGCTCATGACGGACAACGGCACCTTCATCGTCAATGGCACCGAGCGAGTGATCGTCTCTCAGATGCACCGTTCGCCGGGTGTATTCTTTGATCACGACAAGGGCAAGAGCCACTCGTCGGGCAAACTGCTGTTCGCAGCGCGCATCATTCCGTATCGCGGTTCCTGGCTCGACTTTGAATTCGACCCGAAAGACATCGTTAATGTGCGCATCGACCGCCGCCGCAAATTGCCGGCGACAACGCTGCTTTATGCGCTCGGCATGGATCAGGAAGAGATCCTCGACGAGTTCTACACACGCGTGTCGCACAAGAAGATCAAGACCGGCTGGATCATGCCCTACAATCCGGAGCGCTGGAAAGGCGTTAAGATTGAGCGCGATCTGATCAACGCGAAAAACGGTGAGGTCGTTCTCGAGGCTGGCAAGAAGCTCACCGCGCGTTCCGCCAAAAAGCTCGCCGAAGACGGCTTGAAAGACTTGTTGCTGTCTGATGAAGAAATGATCGGCCGCTATTTCGCGTCCGACCTTGTCAACTTCGACAATGGCGAAATCTACGCCGAGGCCGGCGAAGAGATTACCGCAGATCACCTCGAGACGTTCGAAGAGATCGGCATCAACGCATTCGACACGATCGATGTCGACCACATCAATATCGGCGGCTACATTCGCAATTCGCTGCATGCGGACAAAAACCGCAATCGCGAAATGGCGCTGATCGATATTTATCGCGTGATGCGTCCGGGCGAGCCGCCGACACTCGAAACGGCGGAAGGTCTGTTCTATTCGCTGTTCTTCGACCCTGAGCGCTATGACCTTTCATCGGTCGGCCGGGTGAAAATGAACATTCGCCTCGGATTTGAAACCGAGGACACGCTCCGCACGCTGCGGAAGGAAGACATCCTTTCAGTGCTGAAGACCCTCGTGAATCTTCGCGACGGGCGCGGCGACATTGACGACATCGACAATCTCGGCAACCGCCGCGTGCGCTCTGTCGGCGAGCTGATGGAAAATCAGTATCGCATCGGCCTGTTGCGCATGGAGCGCGCGATCAAGGAACGCATGTCTTCAGCTGAGCTCGACACATTGATGCCACATGACCTGATCAACGCGAAACCAGCCGCCGCAGCGGTTCGCGAATTCTTCGGGTCGTCGCAGCTGTCGCAGTTCATGGACCAGACCAACCCTCTGTCGGAAATCACCCACAAGCGCCGCCTTTCAGCGCTCGGGCCGGGCGGTCTGACGCGTGAACGCGCCGG
>CAZAOB010000041.1:26995-27327 GCA_964486635.1 uncultured Caulobacterales bacterium
CGCCACGCACGCACAAGTCAACAAATACGGCTTTATTGAAAGCCCATATCGCCGCGTAATCGATGGCAAGGTGACGGACGACGTCGTCTACCTGTCAGCCATGGAAGAGCAGCGCTTCGCGATTGCTCAGGCGAACGCAGAAGTTGATGGCAATGGCAAGTTGATGAACGAGTTCGTGAACTGCCGAGTCGGCGGTGATGCGACTCTCGTTCCTCGTGAAGACGTGGCGTATATCGACGTCTCGCCGAAGCAGCTTGTGTCGGTTGCGGCCGCGCTCATTCCGTTCCTTGAAAATGACGACGCCAACCGCGCGCTGATGGGTTCGAACATGC
>CAZAOB010000041.1:27337-29615 GCA_964486635.1 uncultured Caulobacterales bacterium
GTCAGGCCGTGCCGCTTCTCCAGGCTGAGGCCCCGTTTGTCGGCACCGGCATGGAAGCGATCGTGGCGCGCGACTCTGGCGCCGCTGTGGCTGCTCGCCGTCCGGGCGTCGTTGAGCAGGTTGACGCACAGCGCATCGTTATCCGCGCAACTGAAGAGAAAGACCCCACCAAGCCGGGCGTTGACATCTTCAATCTGCGCAAGTTCCAGCGCTCGAACCAAAACACCTGCATCAACCAGCGCCCGCTGGTGAAAATCGGCGATCAGGTTCGTGAAGGCGATATCATCGCCGACGGTCCGTCGACGGATCTTGGCGAGCTGGCGCTGGGCAAGAACGTGCTCGTCGCGTTCATGCCTTGGAACGGCTACAACTTTGAGGACTCGATCCTCATTTCTGAACGCATCGTGCGCGATGACGTGTTCACTTCCATCCACCTCGAAGAGTTCGAAGTGATGGCGCGCGACACCAAGCTCGGGCCGGAAGAAATAACGCGCGATATTCCGAACGTTTCGGAAGAAGCGCTGCGCAATCTCGACGAAGCCGGCATCGTCGCTATCGGCGCCGAAGTGCATCCTGGCGACATCCTTGTCGGCAAGATCACGCCGAAAGGCGAAAGCCCGATGACGCCGGAAGAAAAACTGCTGCGCGCCATTTTCGGTGAGAAAGCTTCTGATGTTCGCGACACCTCGCTGAAACTGCCGCCGGGGGTTGCTGGCACGGTCGTTGAAGTCCGCGTGTTTAACCGTCATGGCGTCGACAAGGACGAGCGCGCTATTGCGATTGAGCGCGAAGAAATCGAACGGCTCGCAAAAGACCGCGACGACGAACTCGCGATTCTTGAGCGTAACGTTTATGGCCGTTTGAAGCCGCTGTTGATGGGCAAGGACGCTGTCTCCGGACCGAAAGGTTTCGACAAAGGCAAGGTGACCGAAGAAGTGCTCGAGAACCAGCTGTCGAAAGGTCAGTGGTGGAAGATCGGTGTCGCCGACGACAAGGTCATGGCCGAGATCGAAGCCATCAAGAAGCAGTTCGATGAGTCAAAAGCGCGGCTCGAAGCCCGCTTTGAGGACAAGGTCGACAAGCTGAAGCGCGGCGACGAACTCCCGCCGGGCGTGATGAAGATGGTCAAGGTTTTCGTCGCAGTGAAGCGCAAGCTGCAGCCGGGCGACAAAATGGCCGGCCGTCACGGCAACAAGGGTGTGATCTCGAAAATCGCGCCTATGGAAGACATGCCGTTTCTCGAAGACGGCACGGCGGTCGATATCGTGCTCAACCCGCTGGGCGTGCCGTCGCGCATGAACGTCGGTCAGATTCTCGAAACGCACCTTGGATGGGCGTGTCGCGGTCTGGGACGTCAGATCGACGATCTGCTCGAGCAGTGGGACACGAACAACGCGACCCGCGACGATCTGATCGCAAAGCTCAAGGATGTTTACGGCGAGGATCAAGTCCTGCCGCGTTCAAACGAAGAGCTCAAAGAGCTGGGCGGAAACCTTGTTCGCGGCGTTCCGATCGCGACGCCAGTGTTTGACGGCGCGCGCGAAGCGGAAATCGTCAACATGCTTGAAAAGGCAGGGCTGAAAGAGTCAGGTCAGGTCACGCTGTATGACGGCCGCACGGGTGAGACCTTCAAGCGTCAGGTAACGGTTGGCTACAAGTACCTGTTGAAGCTGCACCACCTGGTCGACGACAAGATTCACGCGCGTTCCATTGGCCCGTACTCGCTCGTTACGCAGCAGCCGCTGGGCGGCAAGGCCCAGTTCGGCGGCCAGCGCTTCGGCGAGATGGAAGTCTGGGCGCTCGAAGCTTACGGCGCAGCCTACACGCTGCAGGAAATGCTCACCGTGAAGTCGGACGACGTTGCCGGCCGCACGAAAGTCTACGAAGCCATCGTCCGCGGCGACGACAGCTTCGAAGCAGGCATTCCGGAAAGCTTCAACGTGCTCGTGAAAGAGATGCGTTCGCTCGGCCTCAATGTCGAGCTCCAGAACGGGTGACGCGCTTCGCGCACCCGTTCCACTAAACTGAATGAATTGCGGACTGATCATCCGCTCCGAATGTAAGAGGCGCCCATGTCACAGGAACTGCTGAACGTTTTCAACCCGACTGCCCCCGCGCAGACGTTCAACAAGATCCGAATTTCGCTTGCGAGCCCGGAGAAAATTCTCTCCTGGTCGTTCGGCGAGATCAAGAAGCCCGAAACCATCAACTACCGCACCTTCAAGCCGGAGCGGGACGGGCTGTTCTGCGCCCGCATCTTTGGTCCGACGAAGGACTA
>CAZAOB010000042.1:0-24120 GCA_964486635.1 uncultured Caulobacterales bacterium
GAAAGTGCGGCCAGACTCTAACGCTCAGGCTGGACCACTCAATGAACCCCGGTCACTTTGTCGAAACTACGCGACTCAAAGGTCTGAAGGCGCGAGCGACGCTGCGCGGGATTGGTGGCCGCGACTATGTCGTCGATCGTCGCTTTTTCGCTCCGGATCGAACCGGCGCGTTCACAGGCCGAGAGCTGATCGACCGCAGGCGGGGGATGTTTATTGTACTCTCGGTCGAGGGGCAGTTTTGATCGTTGCAGTGGACCAATTTCGCAATATGACTCCGCGACAGTCGTGAGGGATCGTTGTCGTGACGGAGAGGTTAACCAGTACACTAAACCCTTAACCCTGATCTCTAAACCCTAAACCATTTTCGAAAGTACGTGCCTGAAAAGTCGACAGGGATGGAACTACCCATCTGACTGTACCTCCGGAAGGACCCGCAAAGCGGATGATATTCGAACAGCGCCATCTGCAAACGGAATCTCCCAAAGAAACCCTATCGAAACAAGTACTTCCGCGTCCTTTTTGGCTTCGCCTTCGATTCCAGAATTTTTGTCAGATACCGATACGATGTGATGAGAGTTGGATTGGCTTTCTGTCGGTTTTTCACCGTCCACTCTGTAAGGGTAGGCACAACAAACCTATCCCAGTCGTACGTTCGCTTCCACCGTTCGAGCTCCGTCATGTCGTGCAACGCCGGGTAATCTCTCGGGTTTTGAATCACCCCATGAAGAATCGCAAAGAGCTGCTCAACATGTTGCATCTCTTTCAAAGACAATTGTGTTGTATCTTCATTATTTTTCAATTCATTACATGGCGTGGCGGTAGCGTGGCGGTGAAGCGTCCCCAATTGTTCGAAATGCTCTTCATCGGATACTGCTTGCGCCTTCGGTGGCGTCTGCATATTCGAGTAATTACAGACCGTTATCAGTGACGGTCGTTTACCCCGAGTTTCGATGCGGATCATTCCCTGCGTCCGTAGCGCCCTCATGAAGCGTGCTACCTTGTCCTTCGACCAGCCCCACTCTGTTGCGAGCGAGTCGTAAGAGGCGAGAAGCTCACCACGACGAAGGAACTCGTTGTCGACATAGCTGGCGTGCTCGATTAACCATACCCAGGCTGCGCGCCGGCAAAAGGCGGAAGTGATGAAAACCTCGTTCACCATCCAGCCGCGACGGAGAAGGTAAAACCCCTGGAAATTTGCTCCAAGATTCATCAATGCGGTACCTGGATACGCTCCTATTCGCTGGTGGAACACCGGTGCCGACTGGCCAACCAATCCTCGATCTCGTGCGGACTGTACCGCACCACCCGGCCGATCTTCAGGAAAGCAGGCCCGCCACCGCGGATCCTCCAAGCCTGCAAGGTTCTAATCGAAATACTGAGGAGTTGGGCGACGTCCGACTCAGTCAGCAATCGGCCGTTGTAAGACGCAGATGACATGACAATGGCTCCCATCAGATTCTATCGCGTACGACCGAGCCATAAGGCATCGCACTGCTGGAGTATTCCGGGATAATTGCGGGCGGTTTATTGTTTCCTAAACCGCGTGGCTGCGATGCAATCAGGTGAAGGGTTGACGAAGTCGAGCGTCGAAGCGTGCGGCCGGCCGCGAAAATGACGGGGGATAAAGTTTGGGCCGATAAAACGCTCGCAGAGAGTAATCGATTAGCAGTCCTACGGAGGGTAGCGAACTGTATTTGATTTCGAACGGCTCACTTGGAGACCGTTTTGCATTCTGATTTATCAGGCCGCCTGCTTTGCCCATTTCCCGCAGCAAGTGGTCAAAACTAGACTGAGCAGGAAGTCCTACCGCGGCGAAGGCAAGGCGAAGGTAGGAAATCTGCCAATTCTCATATTCCTTCTGAGCCCGATCTATACTACGTGAATCCGAAAACACGGCTTTAAGCCCCGTTGAAAGGCAATATATCTCGGTGAGACGCCGCACGAAAAAATGTAAAAAAACATGATTCTTCGGCCCAGCTATCGAATATTGCCCAGCAAGGCCCTGCAGTTGGCGGGCGCCGGTCAGCAGAGCCTCAACATTCCATTCGGCGAATGCTAAGCGCCGCTGTTCAACGACTTGGATATCATCCGTTCGAAGCCTCTCAAGGATACGTACTGCCTCTGCGACGACTCTTTGCCTTCGAATACCGCGGATATTCGGTCGTCCATTCGCGACATCAGCCACTTGTCTTCCAACTTTCCGCGCACGCCGGCCGAGACGCAATTCCTCCGCACGGCGCCAAGCCAATGCATCCGCTGCCTCATAGGCGCGAGAGAGTGCAACAATGTGCCGCTGCCCACGTTCAATGTAAGGCGCACCAAGCACATATCCAATTGCCTGATCTCCATCACGCATGGCCGAATACATCGGATTTACAGGAAGAGACTCCGCAAACGATTTGAATTCGGCAGCGGCTGACAAAACTTCATCAGGAGCTGGCTGCCATTCTTCAGGCAGCATTCCCACGGTCAAAATATCGCCGGCGACCTCGAGTGCGACCGTCGCTGGGCTAAGCGCGCGCCGAAATTTCGGATGATAGCGAAAACCGGTATCGAACGGATTGTGCGACGACCTCACGCCGCCCTGCCGGGAACCAATCGAAACCGTTCATTCGCCTTCTCGGCGCCCTCGGCCAGAGCGACTGCAACGGTATTCGCGGCTTCGCGAACGCTTTCATCGGCCAGATGCGCATAGCGCATGGTCGTCTGGATCTGGCTATGCCCAAGCAGCTTTCCAAGGAGCGGCAGAGAAACCCCTTTTCGAACCGCGTGGGACGCAAAGGTGTGGCGGAGGTCGTGAATTCTCACACCTTCCAGGCCTGCCGCGATCTTAATTCTGCGCCATGGTCGCTGCAGATCCGTCAAATACGCTCCCTCACTTTTTCCGGCTATCACATAGGGATTACCGGGCGATTCCGGTATCTCCTGCAAAACATTGATTGCAGAATCAGACAATGGGATGCGGCGCGCGCCAGTCTTAGAGTCCGGCAAGCATATGGCGCCGTCAACAATGTAACGCCATTTCAGTGTCTGAATTTCGGAAAGGCGGCACCCCGTGAGCATAAGCAGTCGAAGCGCGCCAGTCAGATGCGGACTCTCCAATCCCTGCACTTCTCGTTCCGCGAGAGTCATCCATAGCCGGGCAAGCTCATCCTCGTTGAGAAACCGCTCACGCTTGTGTTCTTTGTATTTCGAAATCAGCCGACATGGGTTTGTCCCCGGATCAATTAAGCCCCAGACTTCTGCAAGACTGAACATTTTCGACGCGACACCTAGGGTCCTGTTTGCCTGATAAGGAGTTGTCCGCATTTCGTGGTGCAAATTGGCAAGATCGGATCGGCGAACATCCTTCACCTTAAAGGAGCCAATTGCGGGAACAATGTAGGCATTAAGTGCATGCTTATACTCAACCGCAGTGCCAGGTTTGCACTGTGTTGCGACGTGCTGCTCCAGAAAGCGGTCCGCCAGACCGCGCACCGTCGGCGCTTTGCGCATTTCATTGCGGTCGCGCGACGGATCCCCTCCTTTCGCGACCTCGCCCAATGCTTCTTTTGCAAGAGCCCTCGCCTGATCGCAGGTCACGGCCCCGAAAACGCCGAGACCCAAACGCCGAGTCCGGCCACCGGCGCGATACTGAACGATGAACGTCTTGCGCCCGGTGGGAGCAACGCGCACGCCAAAGCCGCTAAGTCTGTCGTCAAAGTAAATCGCATCTTTCGCGTTCGGCGCCAGATTATCGATGATGCGTTTTGTCAGGTTCATTGCGATTTGTGCGCCCGAAAACTGGAAGCATATAGGAAGCAACCTGTGTCAAAACGCAACGAAACGGGTCGCAGGCCAGCGCAGTATATCCCACCTTTAACCCAATGAAAAGCTGGGCTTTTTCGCAACCCAACGTAGGTACGAGCAAGGAAGCGAAAACGCGCCGGGGCAAACCTCATAACCTGAAGGTCAGAGGTTCAAATCCTCTCCCCGCACCCAATTTCACAATCTTCCACGACGGCGCTCATTGCGCGCTTGCAAGGCAAGATCCGCGAGTATGCCTTCGCGCAGGCCACGGTCGGCGACGCGAATTCGGGTAGCTGGCCACTCGAGCTGCAATGCTTCGAGGATCGCGCAACCGCTGACCACGAGATCAGCGCGATCAGCGCCGATGCAAGGTTCGTTGGCCCGTTCCTCAAAACTCATACCGCGTAACTTGTCCGTCACGTTCCGCGCATCGTCGATACTCAACCAAAGCCCGTCCACTCTATCACGACGGTAGCGCGTCAAACCAAGATGCACTCCTGCGATAGACGTCACCGTGCCAGACGTTCCCAACAGATGAGCGCGATCAGCTTGGAAAATTGACTTTAGGTTCGCATGATCTCCAACCCGCGCTACTTCCGCACGTACGTCTTCCACAATGGCAGAGTAAGTCTCGGCCGACATTTCCACGCCGCCCCACCTTTCCGCCAAGGAGACAACCCCAAATGGCAGGGACGCCCAGGCGACAATATCGCCGCCTGCGCCGCGCGAACGTGGGCGCACCCACGAAAGCTCCGTCGATCCGCCCCCTATGTCGAAGATCAGTCCTGCTTCGGACTTTTGGTCCAGCAAGTCCGCGCAGCCCGACACAGCAAGGCGCGACTCTTCTTCAGTGGAAATAATGTCAAATGCCAGCCCGGTCGACTGCGTCATGCGAGCAAGAAACTCTTCTCCGTTTTCTGCGCCACGGCACGCTTGGGTCGCGATACATCTCATATGCGTCACGCCACGTCGCTGAATTTTTTCCGCACAAACGTTCAATGCAGCTTCGGTCCGCGCCATCGCTTCTTGCGAGAGAACCCCGCTTTGCGACACCCCCTCTCCTAAACGAACGATTTTTGAGTACGCATCCACAATCCGCAAATCTTCACCATGCAGAGCGGCCACGAGCAGCCTGCAATTATTCGTACCAAGATCAAGTGCAGCGAGACGTACCGGCCGCCTCCTCCCACTGCCCCTCTTAGTCGATTGGTTTTCGGGCTTTGCGGCCTGTCCGGGTGAGCTTGCACCAAATGATGGATTAGTCTTCCCTGGGGAGCCGGCGCGCGCATCGCTGTCGTCGCGCCGATTGCGCTTGCCTTCCCTCATCATCTGCGTCCTCGCTGGAGCCCGTCAGGACTCTGATGTGAAGGAGACCCTAGCCGGTGACGCAGCATGCAGCAAGCTTGCAGAGCTGCTCAGAGTGCGAGCGGTCAGATGATCGTAAACATGCAAATTGGCGCCGGCCGGGCGCCGCAGCCAGACGCCTCGTCCTGCGCGGCAACTGGCTCAAATCCGAGTATCCAGGCCAAAGCAGCAAAAGCAATCACCGAGGCCACTACCAACATTATGCCTTTTGCAAGCAACAAGAGTGCAGTCATTTCTCTCTCCATCCTTGCGTGCTTCCCCTGCGGGCTAGACGCAAATTCCCCGTTTCGGCCCGGCGAAGGGCTTCTTCTATAGTCGTCCCAACCTATCTTTTGGCTCAGGCGCCGCGTTCGAGGTCGCGGAATGCTTTTCTCAGTCCATATTCATTTGAAGTCACAGCGTGTTCGAGATCGCCGATACGTGCATCGAGGGCGCGGAAACGATGTTTCAACTCAGAAAATGTCGCCTTCGGTCTTGTCGAAAAAGTCCGCCAGAAACGTTCTTCTTCGGTATCGCGAAACTCAGTTTGCGGCGGCCCGTCGGTATCGGCCTTCAGGAAAATTGCAAAACCGAGATAAACAAACGCTAGAGTCGGCGGCACAAAAAATATCGTTGCAATTACGGCGATGATCCGCACCCATTTCAGATTCCAGCCGAAGTATTCTGCAAAGCCAGCGCAGACACCGGCAATCTTGCCACGACGCGTATTCCTCCGTAGCCGGTGGAAATTCGGCCCAGGCCCTGGCCGCCCTGCGCGATAGGCGTAGCTATCGCGGTCGCGATCCCGCCAATGGTGATGATGGTAGTGATGATGCTTAGGCATGGGGGCGCTCCGGATAATCACGGCGCCAATCGGGCGCCTCTTTGTCGAGAATGGTCTCCAGAGCGTCAACGCGGCGCTCGAGACGCTGCGCGGTTTTCCAGAGATCATCTACTAGACGTTCGTCGTCCGTCGAAATCGACTTCGTCTTTCTCAACTCAGTCTGGTAGTGCAGGAACACGGCCGGCATCGCGACAAATATGATCGCCACTATCGCGATTGGTCCGATGAAATCTTCCATGGCTGACGCCCCTTTGCCTCTCTTTAACCTTGCCCGCCCGTAGAAGTGCGATTTGCCATGCGCTGTTTCAAGGCTTCGAGGTCGGCTTTCACCGCATCTTCGGCCTCTAGCTCGGCAAATTCGTCTTCCAACGTTCGCGGGCGGCCCAGCGCCCAGCTTTCAGCTTCCGCCTCCAGTTCATCGATACGGCGCTCATAGCGGTCGAAACGGGCGAGCGCTTCTTCGATGCGGCTGTCATTGACTTGGCGACTAACGCGAACCGCATCCGATGCCGCATTGCGGCGGATTTCCAGAGAACGCTGCTTGGCGCGCGCTTCCTTCAGCTTGGCCTGCAGCCGCGCGAGATCGTCATTAGTCTTGCCAACCGTTTCATCGATGGCGGCGAGCTCTTGGTCGAGATAGCCGATCATCTCTTCGGCCTTACGTTTGGCTGCGACCGCGCCGCGCGCGAGATCTTCGCGTCCCTTGGCGAGCGCCAGTTCGGCTTTCGACTCCCACTCATTCGCACGGCGAGCGAATTCTTCCTTTTTCCGGCCTACCTCTTTGCGGTCGGCCAGCGCTCGCGCCGCGTTGGTACGGACTTCGACCAGCGTGTCCTCCATCTCCTGGATGATTAGCCGGACGACCTTTTCGGGATCCTCAGCCTTGTCGAGCATTGCGTTGAGGTTGGAATTTACAATGTCACTCAGTCTTGAAAAAACGCCCATGTCGATAACTCCTAGAAAATGATCCCGCCAAGGATGAAACCGATGAAGAATGCACCCCAGGCAAAGCCTGAGCGGCTGCGCATGGCGTGACTGAACCGTTGATCCCAGTCATCGCGATGTCCGGCTCTGTCACCATATCTGTATCGGCTCATTGCACTCTCCTTGGCATTGGGTTGTTGATTAACCCCGTCTGCTCCTCCTTTTGCCAAAACTGTGCCAACTTGATGCAAAACGCATAGTATATTGTTTATATTAGATAATTCTGGTGACTAAGAGAAATCGCAGGTAAATTCATCGGCATATTATGCCATTTTTTAGGCTATTTTTACCAAATCAATATGGTATAATTCACCATGCCCCCTCAACCTTCGCCTCCAGAACTGATCGGCCAATCGCGAACATTTCTCGACGCGCTCGATCACGCGTCACGGATCGCCTCTGTAGATCGGCCAGTGCTAGTCATGGGCGAACGCGGCGCCGGCAAAGAACTCTTCGCTGCTCGCATTCACTACCTGTCAAAACGGTGGGACGGACCGCTCGTGAAGCTCAACTGCGCGGCCATGAACGAAGCGCTTTTGGAGAGCGAGTTATTCGGTCACGAGGCCGGCGCGTTTACGGGTGCAACAAAAAAACATTACGGCCGCTTTGAACGCGCCGAAGGCGGCACGCTGTTTCTCGATGAGATCGCTTCCGCGTCGCTGCGGGTGCAGGAGAAATTGCTGCGCGTCATCGAATACGGCGAATACGAACGGATTGGCGGAGAGCAAACACGCATCGCCGACGTGCGTATCATTGCGGCTGCAAATGTTGACTTGCGCGTGAAGGCCGAAAAGGGCGAGTTCCGTGCAGATTTGCTTGACCGGCTCGCCTTCGATGTTGTTGCCGCCCCACCACTGCGTGAGCGCCGCGAAGACATTATGTTGTTGGCTGCGCATTTTGCATCCGCCGCCGCCGGTGAACTGGGAATTTCGTTTCCTGGTTTCTCTCAGCAAGCAGCCGCAGCGCTCAAGATACACGACTGGCGCGGCAATGTCCGAGAACTAAAGAATGCTGCGGAGCGCGCGGTGTTTCACTGGGCGCACGAGGACTCCGGTGCGCCGATCGACAAGATTATCATCGACCCGTTTGAGCGCGCATTCGGCCCCGCCGACAAAATTGAGGATCCTCAGAACTCGTCTAGTGAACCACGCTTGGCGCCAAAAACAACTAATGAAGCGTATGATCTGCGCGCGCATCTCAATGAGATCGAAAGAGACCTTGTCGCTGAGGCGCTTGACAGGCATGGGAGCAACCAACGTAAAGCCGCCGACTATCTCTCACTGACATATGATCAAATTCGCGGGCTCGTGCGAAAACACGACCTCATCGCCGACCGGAAAGCAAACTAATTACTGCTTTTCTGGCGCGGGGTCGTCGCGGAACCATCCTGTAACGGAGCGGCGAATATCGCCGGCGAATGTCGATACTTGCGTCACGGTATGCAGAAACTTGATGTCGAAGATCGTCAGCAAATTAAACCGCGGCAGATATCCTTCAGTGATGTCCTGCTTGTCATCGAGGAACAACAACAATCCGCCCCAGTCAGGTTGCCAGTCTTTTGACATGCCCAAAACGTAAGCTGCTCGACGTTCACGATCTTCACCATAGTCGAGATGACGCGTCAGGTAGTGTGACGGACCGTAGGCGGTGGCATGGGCGTCGGCTTTTACGATTCCCGGCACGCCTGTCACTCGCCTGCCGAGCTCCAGGAAGTCGGGGCCGTTGATAAACTCGGTGACGCTGTGCAGCGGGTGGCCCTGATCCCAGCCGCGCATATACGCCTCGATCATCGGATAGGTGTGATAACAAAAACCGCGATTTTTTCGCGCTCGCTGTATCATGTCGGCGAACATGGCGTCACGCTTGGACCTGTCCATCGCATCCAGTTCGGCGCGCGTAAAATGAACAGGCTTGTCGTTGCTGTCGGTCAGCAGCAGCCGCCACGGCACCGATCCCGACAAGACGCCATGCAGGGCTTCCGCCGAATCCGGCTCAAGAAAAACCGGGATTTGCACCATCCCTCGCCTCGCGTAAGTTTCCGCAAAGTAAGCGAGGTCCAGCCTCGGATTGATGCGCCACGTGTCGAAGGAATAGTTCATGCCCGATGCGTAGCCTAACTCAGGGGAAACTTCAAAGCGGCATGAATGCGGCCTAAAACGATCCGCGATTAATCACGCGATCAGTCGTCAGCACCGTTTCCGGATTGATCGGTTCATTGCCCGCGCCTCGTTGATAGAACGGGGTGAAATCGCAATCACAGATCTCGAACAGTTGCTCAAAACTGTCGATCACGAAGTACGTTTTCTGGAAATCATCAACCATGTAGGCGGTGTTCAGCACTCGCTCGAGATCGAACGCGATCCGGTTCGGCTTGGGGCTCTGCACAGAATATATAGTTTCATCTTTGGACGACAGCATCCCGGCGCCGAACGCGCGCAATCCGTCAGGCGTGTTTATCAGACCGAACTCGACGATATACCAGTAGAGCCGCGCCAGCATTTTCTGTGCGCCATGCTCAATCGCTTTTGGACCACCCTTGCCATATTTACGCATGTACTCAGCAAAGACCGGATTGGAGAGCAGCGGCACGTGTCCAAAAAAATCATGGAAGATGTCGGGTTCTACAAGATAATCGAGCTCATGTTCTCCACGCATCCACCAGGCAACCGGAAATCGGCGGTTCGCCAAATGGTCGAAAAAGACATCGTCCGGAATGAGGCCGGGGACGGCGATCAACTGCCAGCCTGTGGCGTCCATCAACACTTTGTTGGCGTCTTCAAGGCGAGGAATGGCATCGCCGGCATTCAGCGCTTCGAGGCCGTCCATGAACTCCTTCGCCGCGAAACCCGGCAGCAGCGCCTTTTGTCTTTCATACAGAAAACGCCAGCGTACTTGTTCGGCCTCAGTATAACGCTCGTAGGGCTGCTCGACTGTGTAGTCAGCGCGCATATGTTCGTAGTCGCCACGCAGCGCATGGCTGGTGTTCGCCGCGAATGGGTTGGCTGGCCGCTGGACAGATGTGGGGTTCAAATCGCTCATAGGTTGTATTTAGACCCTCTTAGTGAAAATTTCTTGCCAGAATTGGCGCAAAGATAAGGAATTATTGCAAATTTTCCCGTATATTCTTGATAATCGGGAAATAATTGCATGATCGATCAAACCGACACGAAAATCCTTAGCCTCCTCCAACGGGACGGGCGCCTCACGAACGCTGAAATCGCGGAACGGGTTGGCCTGTCTGTGTCGGCCGCGCACCGGCGAGTAAAGCAGTTGGAGGAAACCGGCGTGATCACCGGTTACACGGCGAATGTCAGCAGGGCTGCGGCGGGTCTGAACGTACTTGCCTATGTATTTGTCAAACTCGACTCGCACACGGAAGAGCATCTCGCATCATTCGAGAAGCAAGTGAATCTGATCGACGAAGTGGTTTCCTGCTACGCTGTGTCCGGCGGCGGCGATTACATATTGCAGGTGATCGCGCGCGACATGGATGGCTTTGCGAATGTCGCGCTCAAAAAATTAGCCCGCTTACCGGGCGTGAAAGACTCTACATCGAATTTTGTGCTGTCAGCCATGAAGCAGTCACCCGGATGGCCGCTGTCCATCTAGGGCGTGGACAGACAGCGGCCGCCGGAGGGCGTCAGGCGTTGGGGCGTAAATAAGCCTGACGCTGTGCGTAGATTGAGAGTTCAGCGCGGGTCAGCGCGCCATTTGCATTCAGATCTGAGGATGCAAAGATTGCATCTTGCAAACTGATATATTCCCCCTGCTGCATTTTTCCGTCGGTTCCGGCGAACGCGTAGAAGGTGTGACGTGCAACGGCGTCGATACGTGTTTGCTCCGCGTCGCCCAGCGCTAACGGCGCGCTAATCGGCAGTGCAATTGTTTGCACAGCGCCGGACTTTTCGACCGAAACAAAGCCATTGAGATTGGCAAGCTCTGCGGTGACCACCGTCAACGCAGCGAATTCATCAACATTGAGGACAGCGTCGCCATTTCTGTCGGCTCGCTCGAATGCCATTTGCGCGTACGCGGACGCTTCCTCCTGTGAAAGCTTTGTGAGAGCGCCATCGCTATACGCGGCGGGCGACTGGATTCCCACAAATGAAGCTGCGGCGACAGCCAGCGAGGCAAATACTGCAGTGGCGGTGTTCATGAAAATCGTAGCGGGCATGGGCCCCTCCTCTTTCTCTCCTGGTCACCATGAGCGCGAAGCGGGGCCGATCTTCGGAGGAATCAAGGATTTACGCGGGCGGAAACGGCGGAATTGGGGCGATTGAGGCGACTTTAAGGTAAATGCAACCGGTGGATGCGGGACGCTGCAAAGCCTACTCCGCTGGCTGCGGGGCCTGCTGGGCAACGGCGTCCGAACGAGCTTCGTCACCTCCATGAACCCGCGCCCAGCGTTCCTTGATCATGGCTGACGTGAGGCGTGATCCGTCCGGCGACCAGCCAGGCGGCCCAAACGTATATCCGAGGACATCTTTAAGCGACTTGGCTTTGAATACATCTTTGGCGATGCCGATCCATTCGTGAAAGGAAATCACCAGCGGATTGAAAGTGCCAAGATTTTTGACGATGCCGTAGCGCGGCTTCTCGTATTGATCTTCTTCAACAAAGGTTCCGAATATCCGGTCCCAGATGATCAGCGTGCCGGCGTAGTTGGCGTCGAGATATTTCGGATTCGTCGCATGATGCACCCGGTGGTGGCTCGGCGTGTTCATGATCCACTCAAACGGCCCCATCCGATTGATCAGTTCGGTGTGGATCCAGAACTGATAAAGCAGATTAATCGCGCCAACAAAAAGCACCATGGCCGGATGAAAGCCGAGGAAGATCAGCGGCGTGCGGAACAGGATCGTGCCGATGATTTGCCCCGTCCATGTCTGTCGAAGCGCCGTCGTAAGATTGTAGTGCTGTGAGGAGTGGTGAACCACATGGCTCGCCCAGAACCATCTGCGCTCATGACTGATGCGATGCCACCAATAATACCGCAGATCGTCGAGCGTGAAGCATAACAGCACCGCCCACCATGCATTGGGAATTGTGGTCAGCCGAAACTCATAAGCCGCGGTAAACGCCGCTGCGACAAGCGCCGCCCCGCCGAAAAGCGGTGCGATTTCGCTGCCGAACCCCATAATCAGGCTGGACGCAGAGTCGCGCGCGTCATACCGCCCTCGCTTCATGAGCCGCACGGCGACGATTTCGACAATTACAAGCACCAGAAACGCCGGCACCGCGTAAGAGATGATATCCGGAAACTCCATCGCTTTATGATGCCACTGCGCCAGAAAATTTTCGAGCCCATTGCGCAGCCTCGCCTGCGGCGAGATCCACCCTGCGAGCGCCGGGATCAAGCGGAGCGACCGACAAGACGCCGCCTTGCTCCGATACTTTCAGCGCGGCGGGAGGATAGCGCCGCGTCACCAGATCAAGACCGAGCCGCGAGACCAGCGCAAAATCACCATCCGCACCCTCGGCCAGCACAGCCCGACCATCGCGATCAATCAGCCACCCGATGGGGGTGAAGTCGGGTTCATCAAAAGCGAGCCGTTCGCGCGCCAGGTCTTCGGTCACAACGGGCGACGGGGTTCTGAATATGAGCCAAGCCAACCCGACCATCACCGCGATGGCGGACAGAGAAATCAGCGATTCCAGAACTAGATTGCTGACCACCAACATGGGCTCCTAGCGTTTCAGGAGCCCCTTATGCCTTGCCCCGCCTAATTCTCGCAAGGGATCCGCGTCGCCGCGAGCTTGAAGGTCTTCACCCAGCCTCTGCTTTCGTCCTTTTTATAGGCGATGCGCGACCAGTGATCTTCATCATCGACGTGGAATGTGGCCTTGAAGTCGGCGCGCTCAGGATAGACTTGCCACATGGTCAGCACGCCGTCGATCACCTTGGCTCGCAAATCCTGCACTTGATGGGCGCCGGTGGCGACCCACATCATGTCCCACTCGCCTGCTTCTTCGTCGTACATGCGCACATTGATGCCGCGCGAGGAATCCGGATCTTGCGCCGTATCGGGATGGAACCACTCATCGACAATCGCCATCCCGCCCAGGCCATAGTATCCGTTCCATCGCGCAGTTACGCCGGGCTGCGCCGGAGACCAGTCTTCACCTTGCCACGCGTGGAGGTTGATCCTGTAGTCGCCAATCAAGAACGCAAATTCTTGTGTTTGCGCAGGCGCATTCGGATGCATCGTTCCGTATTCGCAGGTCTTGGGTGGCGCGATTTGCTGCGCGCACACGGAGGCACCTAAAAACGCTAATCCAAACGCACTCGCAGCCAAAAGGTTTCTCTGCATGTTGTTCCCTCCCAGTATCATTCAGTTTGAGGGCGACGTTAAAGCAATTCCCCTCACTGATCACCTGAAGAGCCGGCCCAAAAAACGAAAACGGCGCGCCAAATGGCGCGCCGTTCAGGTCACATAACCGTGAGGCGAACTTAGCCGACGATCTCGTCTTTCGAGAAGAAGAATTCGATTTCCTGCGCTGCGGTCTCCGGCGCATCGGAACCGTGCACGGAGTTCTCGCCGATTGAAACCGCAAATTCCTTGCGGATTGTGCCAGGTGCGGCTTCCGCGGGATTGGTCGCGCCCATAATTTCGCGGTTCTTCGCGATGGCGTTCTCGCCCTCCAGAACCTGCACCACTACTGGCTCTGACATCATGAACTCTACCAGTTCGCCAAAGAACGGGCGCTCTTTGTGGACGGCGTAAAAGCCTTCCGCCTGCTCGCGCGACATACGGATACGCTTGGAAGCGACGACGCGCAGACCGCCTTCTTCGAATTTGGCGATGATCTTGCCGGTCAGGTTGCGGCGTGTCGCGTCCGGTTTGAGGACGGCAAATGTGCGCTCGAGCGCCATGGGTCAGTCCTCCACTGTTCTGGCAATTGCGGTGCTGGCGGGGTTCCTAGCAACGCTTGTGCACTGCGGCAAGCTAAAACCAAAAAGGCGGCCCGCAGGCCGCCTCTGGCGCATTCTCAAAGCACTTGTGAAGCCTAGGCGGCCTTGCCGTACAGCTTCTCTCCGGCCTTCGCCATGTCGCGGAATTTCTCCGGCGGACTGAAGCGCGCGCCGTATTTCTGCGCGAGGCTTTCGGCTTTGCGTACGAAAGTTTCCATGCCGATCGTGTCGATATGGCTCATGGGACCGCCGGTCCACGGCGCAAAGCCCCAGCCGAATATCGCGCCGAGATCAGCCGATTGCGGATCGAAGACGATGCCTTCGGCGTAACACTGCGCCGCCGGAATGAGCTGTGCGTAAAGAAGGCGCTCTTTGACCTCGTCGACAGACGGCTGCTGCTCCGCCAGCGGGAAATGCTCCGAAAGGCCCGCCCACAGGTACTTCTTGCCGCCTTCAGGATACTCGTAAAACCCGCCGCCGGACTTACGGCCGTGACGACCGAGACCAACGACCATTTTCTCCAACAGTTCTTCATTGCCGGAAGGCTTGTATTTGTCGCCCAGTTCTTTCTTGGTCGATTGCATCAGCATGTGACCGAGCGATAGCGACGTCTCATCCGTCAACGCCAGCGGACCGACCGGCATGCCGAGCACTTTCGCCGCATTCTCAATTAGCGCGGGTTTAATGCCTTCCTGCACCATAATCATCGCTTCGCCGAGATAAGGCGGCACGACGCGGTTGGTGTAGAAGCCGCGCGTGTCTTTGACGACGATCGGCGTTTTCTTGATCATGCGAACATAATCGAGCGCCGCCGCGAGCGAACGGTCGCCGGATTTTTCGCCGGGAATGATTTCAACCAGCGGCATCTTGTCGACCGGCGAGAAGAAATGAATTCCGATGAACTGGTCGGGACGTTCAGAATTTTTAGCGAGGCCGGTGATCGGCAGGGTCGACGTATTCGACGCGAAGATGACGTCCTTGCCAATCACTGCCTCAGTTTTCTGGATCACGTCCTTCTTGACGTCGGGATCTTCAAACACCGCCTCGATGATCATGTCGACATCTTTGAGGTCGTTATAATCGGTCGTCGGCGTGATGCGCGCGAGCAGTTCGTCACCCTTTTCTTTCGTCACTTTACCCTTTGAGACACCTTTCTCGACGATCTTTTGGGAATATCCCTTGCCCTTTTGCGCATACTCAATGTCGCGGTCGAGCAGGACAACGTCCATGCCGCCCTTGGCCGTCACATAGGCAATCCCCGCGCCCATCATGCCAGCGCCAAGAACGCCGACTTTTTTGAGCTGGGTCGGCGGCACGTCTTTCGGACGCTGTTCGCCTTTCTCCGCCGCCTGTTTGTTGATGAACAAGGTGCGGATCATGTTGCGCGATTGCGGCGAGGAAAGAAGCTTGAGGAAATATTTGGACTCGATACGGATTGCCGTGTCGAAAGGAACTATCGAGCCCTCATATAGACACGATAGGATATATTGAATCGCAGGGTAATTGTGGTTCGTTTCTTTCTGCGCCATGGCGTTGGCGCCAATGAAAAACTGAACGGCGCGCGGGTCCATTGCGCCGCCGCCGCCCGGAAACTTAAATCCTTTTTTGTCCCAGGGCTGCGTCACTTTCGGGTTGGCTTTCACCCATTCCTTTGCCTTCGCGATCAACTGATCTGCAGGGACTACGTCTTGCACGATGCCCTGAGCTTTTGCGGTCGCCGGATCGATCGGCTTGCCCTGCGTCGCCATCATGGCGGCGTTTTGCAGGCCGGCGAGACGCGGAAGCCGCTGCGTGCCGCCGGCGCCTGGCAATAGACCAACTTGCACTTCGGGAACGCCGAGCTGGATTTTCGGATTGTCGGCCACGACCCGGTGATGACAGGCGAGCACAAGCTCAAGCCCGCCGCCCAGCGCGAGGCCGTTGACGGCCGCGGCAACTGGTTTCGCCGCCGCTTCGCCTTTAAGCAGGGCCTTGGGCGAATGCCCGCCGGTTTCCAGTTTCCGCAACACGCTGTTTAAGGTGAAAGCGGATTCAAACTGTTCCTTCTTCGACTGCGGCTTGCCGCGGCCAACGCCGCCGCCGCCCAGCATGTTGAGGTCGGCGCCCGCCAAGAATCCAGACGCTTTCCCTGATGTGATCACCGCACCTTTAACGCTGTCGTCAGCGATAAACTCGTCCACCCATTTGGCGAAGTCTTCCATGAGGTCGGCGTCCCACACATTCATGGACTTGCCGGGAAGGTCGATGGTGACCAACGCAATGCCGTCGGCATCTTTCTCGATTTTCAAAGCTTTATAGGTCATGTTCTCTATCCGTCCGAAATCTGAAAACTAAACGCGTTCGATAATCGTCGCCGTTCCCATACCGGCGCCGATGCAGAGCGTCACGAGCGCCGTCGACTTGCCGGAGCGCTCAAGCTCATCGACCATTGTGCCCATGATCATCGCGCCGGTTGCTCCCAGCGGGTGGCCCATAGCGATGGCGCCGCCATTAACGTTGATGTCCGAGTGATCGATGTCGAGCGCCTGCATGAAGCGCAGCACGACCGACGCGAAGGCTTCGTTCAGCTCCCAAAGATCGATATCTTTCTTTGACATACCGGCGCGCTTCAACGCTTTTTCGGCGGCAAATTCCGGCCCCGTCAGCATGATCGTCGGTTCAGACCCGATCGACGCCATGGACCGAATACGCGCGCGGGGCTTGATCCCCAGTTTCTTGCCGATCTCTTCATTGCCAATCAGGACGGCGGCGGCGCCGTCGACGATGCCGGAAGAGTTGCCGGCGTGGTGTACGTGGTTGATTCTCTCAAGGTCCGCATATTTCTGCAGCGCTACAGCGTCAAAACCCGGAAACTCCCCGAGCATGGCGAAGGATGGATTAAGCGCGCCCAAAGACTGCATGTTGGTGTCTGCGCGAACGGTCTCGTCATGGTCGAGCAGCACATCGCCGATCACATCCTTGACCGGCATAATCGACTTCTCGAAGCGCTTTTCTTTCCAGCTTTGCGCCGCGCGCTTTTGGCTTTCGACCGCGTAGGCATCCACGTCATCGCGGGAGAAGCCATATTTAGTCGCGATCAGGTCTGCGGAAATCCCCTGCGGTACGAAATAGGTCTTGAAGGCCGTCGTCGGATCTGTCGGCCAGGCGCCGCCATCCGAACCCATGGGCACGCGCGACATACATTCGACGCCGCCGCCGATGGTGAGGTCCGCCTCGCCCGCCTTGACCTTGGCGGCCGCGATATTGATTGCTTCAAGGCCGGACGCGCAGAACCGGTTCACCTGAATGCCCGATGTCGTTTCCGCAAAGCCCGCATTCAAAATCGCCGTACGGGTCACGACCGCTCCCTGCTCGCCAACCGGCGAGACGCAGCCAAATGCGACATCCTCGATTTCCGCGCTGTCAATCTCGCTGCGGTCGCGAATCGCCGACAGCACCTGAGTGGCCAGTTGAACGGGCGTCACTTCATGAAGCGAACCGTCCGATTTGCCTTTGCCGCGCGGGGTGCGCACTGCGTCATAAATGTAGGCTTCCGTCATGGGGAGCGTCCTTTCGAACCAAGGTCATGTCACTATCGCCGCACCTGCCGCTGTCGATGCGGCGGCGCACTCACCTCATTAGTTAGAACCCGCGCCGGACGGACGCAATGGCGCAACGCAGCAGCGGCAAAACGGCCCGGTAGCACAATTCCCAACGGGCCTCAGATGCGCTAAGCCCGCCGCAAACAACGCCTCTGGGATGGTCATGCCAAACACAGCTTCCCTCGAAGAAGTCCGCAATCAAATCCGCAACTTTTACCTGAAGCCGGAGGACAAGCTGGTCCCGGCCCTGATCAGCGCGGTCGGCATGGACGAGCAGGCGCGCGATGATGCGCAGGCTCGGGCGGCGGAATTCGTCACAGCGGCGCGGGAAAATGCGGAGCGTTCCGGCCTGATCGACAAGTTCCTGCAGGAATATGGCCTCTCAACTGCCGAAGGGGTCACTCTGATGCGTCTCGCCGAAGCGCTTCTCAGAACGCCGGATGCGGCAACGGCGGACGCCCTGATCGAGGACAAGATTGAGGCGGGCGACTGGTCCTCTCACAAGGGCAAGAGTCCCTTCCCGCTGGTGAACTTTTCCACCCGTGCGCTGATGCTTACCGCCGCATGGCTCGACGACATTGAGGCGAAGGATCCGCTGCGCCGGATGGCGAAGGCGACCAAGGACGTGCTCGATCGTTTGGGCGAACCGGTCATCCGGGCTTCAGTCGGACAGGCCATGCGCATCATGGGCGAGCACTTTGTCCTCGGCGAGACCATCGACAGCGCTATGCGAAGGGCGAAAAAGTTTGCGGAAAAGGGATATGTTTTTTCCTTCGATATGCTTGGCGAGGCGGCGCACACCGAAAAAGACGCGCTGAAATATTTCGACGACTACAAGAACGCCATCGCCGCCATCGCTAAACATTCAACTCACGACTATGCGCCGGACAATCCGGGTATCTCGGTCAAGCTCTCCGCACTGCATCCGCGATATGAATACGGCAAAAAGGCGCGCGTACTAACCGAGCTGGGCGGTAGGGTCCGCGAACTGGCGCTGCAAGCCAAAGCCGCAAATATGGGATTCAACATTGACGCGGAAGAGGCAAACCGCCTGGATTTATCGCTCGATCTCATCGAGCAGTTGATGCGCGATCCGGCGCTCGCTGGCTGGAATGGGTTTGGCGTTGTTGTCCAAGCCTATCAGCGCCGTGCGATGCCGGTGCTCGACTGGCTCGCGGCGTTATCGCGTGATACCGGCCGCCGGATTATGGTGCGCCTCGTCAAGGGGGCATATTGGGACAGCGAAATTAAACGCGCGCAGGTAATGGGTCTAGAGTCCTATCCGGTGTTCACGCGCAAAGTATTGACTGATGTGAGCTATCTCGCCTGCGCCCGGAAGCTGTTCGACAATCGCGATGTCTTCTTTCCGCAATTCGCGACCCACAACGCGCTCTCCGCTGCGATGGTCCGGGAAATGGCGGGTGACTATCAAGATTACGAACTGCAGCGTCTGCACGGCATGGGCGAAGCGCTCCACGACAGCCTGTTGGAGACCGGCGCGCGCTCGCGCATTTACGCTCCGGTCGGCGGGCACCGCGAATTGCTGCCCTATCTGGTTCGCCGTTTGCTTGAGAACGGCGCCAATTCCTCCTTCGTCAACCAACTGATCGACCCGGACTTGTCTGTCGATGATGTCGTCGCCGACCCGCTGGAGGAAGTGGCCGACATCAAATCTTATCCAAACCCGAACATCCCCGCGCCGCGCGATTGCCTGCGTGGCGAGCGCCTTTCGGCGCACGGCTGGGATGAAACTCATGTGCCTGTCGCCCAGACCATGACGCCGCGCGTGCGCGCTGAACTGACGCCGGTCACCGCCCGCCCAATCGTTGATGGCGAAGAATTGCAGCGCAACGCAGCGCCCGTTTTCAGCCCGGCCGTGACCAGCGACAGAATTGGCGCTGTCGAGCATGCGACATCTGAGGATGTTGACCGAGCATGTGCGGCGGCGGCGGCGTTTGCATCGGAGTGGGCCTCGACGCCCGTCTCAACTCGCGCAACCGTAATGCGCAATGCGGCAGAGCTGCTCGAACAGCGCGGCGAAGATTTCATGGCGCTCGCGGTTTTCGAAGCAGGCAAAAGCTGGCCCGACGCTATCGCTGAGATTCGCGAAGCCGTGGATTTTCTGCGTTATTATGCGGACAGGTCGGAGCAGCTTGGCGGCGAACCCCTCGGCGTCATCGCCTGCATCAGCCCGTGGAACTTCCCGCTGGCGATTTTCCTCGGGCAGGTCAGCGCAGCGCTCGCCTCAGGAAATTGCGTCATTGCAAAGCCCGCCGAACAAACACCGCTCATTGCATTTGAGGCCGTGAAGCTACTGCACGAAGCTGGTGTTCCCGGCAGAGCGCTTCACTATCTGCCCGGCGACGGCCCGACTATCGGCGCGCCGCTGGTCACGCATCCCGGTGTCGACGGTGTAGTTTTCACCGGGTCCACAGAAGTCGCGCAGATCATCAAAAAGAGCCTGGTCAAAGCTGGCAAACACGACGCCGCACTGATCGCCGAAACTGGCGGCATCAATGTCATGATCATTGATTCTACAGCCCTGCTCGAGCAGGCAGTGACAGACGTTGTTTCTTCTGCATTTCAAAGCGCCGGCCAGCGCTGTTCAGCCTGCCGCGTCGTCTGCATTCAGGAAGACGTCGCCGACAAGTTCAATGAAATGCTTTCGGGCGCGATGGCGGAGCTGGCGGTCGGCGACCCGGCGAGCTTGTTCACCGATGTCGGTCCAGTCATTGACATTGAGGCGCGCGACAATATCCAACGCAACCTCGACCGGCTGAATGTCGAGGCGACGCTTATTGCTCGCGCGCAAGAGATCGAATCTGGCATCGATGGAACCTTTATCCGGCCCGCCGCGTATGAGGTGAAATCCCTATCGGCGATCAAACAAGAAATCTTCGGACCAGTCTTGCATGTAGTCCGATTCGGCGCAGACAAGCTCGACGCGCTCGTGAACGAGATCAACTCGCTCGGCTATGGCCTGACGCTCGGCATTCACACGCGCATCGATGAAACCATGGAGCGCGTTGCACGGCGCGCGCGGATCGGCAACATCTATGTGAACCGCAACCAGATCGGCGCTGTCGTCGGCGTGCAGCCATTTGGCGGCGAAGGACTTTCGGGCACCGGACCGAAAGCGGGCGGCCCTCACTACCTTTCCGCTCTGACAAAACGCCAGCGCATCGAAAACGATGCTCGCGCGCCGCTAATAGAAGCTGAAATTATGTCGCTCGAAAAAGCCGCTGCCGACGAGGCATGGCGATGTTACGGCGACTGGAGCGCGAGCGAACGTCGCAACATTCTCATGCAAGCCATGAAAAAGCTTTCCGACGTCAAACCATCTCTGGCGAATGACGTCGAGAACGCGCTCAACGAGCTCACCACAAACTTGGAGCTCCCCGGCCCGACCGGCGAATCCAATACGCTAAAGCTTCGCGGACGCGGCGTCGCCCTATGTCTCGGCGGCGGCGATATGTATCGACAGATGCTCATCTCCTTGGCCGCAGGCAACCCTGTAGTCGCGATCGACAGCCCGGCATCGAAAACCCTCGCTGCCGCGCTTGCTGAAACTGACGCACCCAAAGGTCTGCTCTCGATTATTGGTCCTGACGCATCTCACGGCATGCTTCTCGACAAGCGCGTGCGACTGGTCGCGTTCGATGGCGGCTCAGATGCGCGCGCTCAAATCGAGAAGGTTCTGGCCGAACGCAAAGGGCCAATCATCCCTCTCCTTTCGAGCGCCGATGCGCCCTGGCGATTTGCAACCGAACGGACCTTAACCATCAATACGACCGCCGCCGGCGGCGACGTCAGATTGTTGTCTCTGGGCGAATAAGGCTACACTGGCGGTCCATCGAGCGCAGACTGCGACATTCATCGCAGCCAAAGGGCGCTTTGCCGCAGCACGCTTGGCCCAAAGGCCGGGACAGGTCATTTTCGCCCGCAGGCTTATTGAATGAACAAACCCGAGACAGCCAGAATGTCGACCGTCCAGATCGCAGCCGCCGAGAGCGGTCCGTTCATCGCAGCGCAGGGCCGCACCCGCGCGTGGATGAACTGGATATTCGCCGACAAGGCGCGGATGTTCTGGATCTTGCAGGTAGCGGGATGGCTCGGCTTTTTCGCCTTGCACATTTTGAGCGTTTCCACGTTCGTCGCCGGGCGCTCAACCGATTCCCTGCTTTATTCAGTCGCTTCTTCGCTGATCGGATTTCTGACCACCAGCATGCTGGCGCGGCCGATCTATCGGTTCGCGCGCCGGCAGGGACCAGCAGTGCTGCTGGCGATCGTTTTGACCTCCGCCATATTGATGGCGGTCGGCATGTCGGTGATGAAGGCCTACACCTTCGGGATTTTGTTCGGCAATGGCTGGATGGATTTGCGCGGCGCCAGTCTCGGCACAACAAACCTTCTATTGTTGATCGTGCCGGACCTCCCGGCCAACCTGTTCCTGCTCGGTTCGTGGGCCGGGTTCTATTTCGGCATCAATTACTATCTGAAACTTCGTAGCGAGATGGAGCGCGCAATTTTGTCTGCCCGCCTCGCCGATCAGGCGCAGCTCAAAATGCTGCGCTATCAACTCAATCCGCATTTCCTCTTCAATACGCTGAACGCGATTTCGACGCTTGTGCTTGAGCAGGACGGCAAGCAGGCGAACTCCATGCTGACACAGCTCTCGGCCTTTCTTCGTTACTCTCTCGACAGCGATCCCTTACAGAAGACAACGCTGGCCGAGGAAGTTCGCGCGCTCGAACTCTATCTCGCTATCGAGAAAACGCGCTTTGCCGATCGTCTGACGGTGACCTTTGAAATCGATGAAAACACGATGGGCGCCTATGTCCCGTCCTTGATCCTTCAGCCGGCTATTGAAAACGCGATCAAATACGCAATCGCCCAGATGGAGTCGGGCGGGGAAATCCGTATCACAGCGAAACGCGAAGGCGGGGCGCTCGCCATGACAGTTTGCGATAACGGTCCCAACGCACCGGAGGACCCGAACGCACTGCTGAAGAACGTCAAAACCGGGGTCGGGCTGGTCAATATGCGTGACCGCCTGAC
This sequence comes from uncultured Caulobacterales bacterium, assembly GCA_964486635.1. GTDB lineage: Bacteria > Pseudomonadota > Alphaproteobacteria > Caulobacterales > Parvularculaceae > Hyphococcus. The sequence goes on from CAZAOB010000042.1 coordinate 22,514, forward strand.
ATACCTCTACCAAGATCGAGGCGAGTTCCGCTTGCGTCATGTCGAGCCGCAGGGGCTGTGTGTTTCCCTGCGCATACCTTTCGAAACACGGGGATAAGAAAATGAGCGACGATAAAATCCGCGTCATCCTAGTCGATGATGAGCCACTGGCTTTGCGCGGCCTCAAACTTCGCCTGCAGGCGTTTCCGGAAGTCGAGATCATCGGCGAATGCGCCAATGGCCGCGAAGCAGTCAAAGAGATCAAAGCGCAATCGCCGGACCTGGTGTTCCTGGACATTCAGATGCCCGGGCTCGACGGCTTTGGCGTCGTGCGCGCGATGATCGGCGGACCTGCGCCGCTTTTCATTTTCGTGACCGCATACGACAAATACGCCATCGATGCATTCGAGGCGAACGCGCTCGATTACATCGTGAAGCCGGTCGAGGAAGAACGTCTAAAAGATGCGCTGCATCGCGCCCGCGAAGCGCTGAAGAGCAAGGCCGCTGCGAGCCGTGAATCGAAACTGGTCGAAATGCTGGCGTCGCTTTCCGATGATGATCGCGACCGCATCAAGGAACTGATCAACGATCCGGAATGGACGGAAAAGCAGCGTTACACCGAGCGGCTTTCCTTCAAGGATGGGTCAAAGGTGGTGATGCTAGACTCGCATGAGATCGAGTGGATCGACGCCGCCGGCGATTACATGTGCATCCACGCGAGCGGGAAAACCCACATTATTCGCGAGACCATGAAAGCGCTGCAAACCCGGCTGGATCCGGTCCGCTTTCAGCGCATTCACCGATCGGCTATTGTAAATATTGATCGCGTCAAGGAGCTCCATCCTCACTCGAACGGTGAGTACTTCATCATTCTGGACAACGGGGCGGAGCTGAAATTGTCGCGTTCGTACAAGGACGTCGTCGCGCGCTTTCTCTAGCTGCGTAGTCGGGCCGCTGCCCGCTGCAAATCATCCGGCGTATTGATGTTTTCAAATTCGCCCGCTGTGTCGAACCGGATGCGCCTGGCGTTCACGCTTTTGGCGAGTTCCTTCAGCGGAAGGCCGTAATGGTTTGACGCGCCTTGAAGCGCCGCGCGCAATGCATCGCATCTCCAGTAGGCAAAAGTGGGGTGCGCTCCATTGGCGTCACAAGCGATCGAAGAATGCTCGGAGCTATGCAGGCGCTCGTACAAATCCAGTGGAAGAAAGGGGGCGTCGATGGGAACAGTGAGGAATCCTTCATCGTCGGCATGATGAGCTCGTAACCATTCCAGCATCGCCCACAGTCCAGCGGCCGGACCGTGCGGACCGTCCTCAAGGTCGGCTATCACCGAATATCCGGAATCGTAATCATGGGTTCCTGAAACGACTATCCGGTCAACCTGTGGCGAGAGACGCTCAATCACACGATCGAATAACCGCATGCAGCCCAGTTCAATTGCGCCTTTGTCAACGCCGCCCATCCGCCGCGCCGCGCCGCCGGCCAGAATGAGCGCGATTCGCGGCGCTTCACTTTCCTTCGACATGGTCTAAAACAAAAGCGAATTCTGGCAGGAAACACATGCCGTTAGTCCTCGTTTTTTTATTCTTCATCACAGCCGCTTTATACGCCTCTGTCGGCTTTGGCGG